>JBBRWY010000015.1:0-62302 GCA_038248875.1 Treponematales bacterium | reverse complement strand
AGACTGCGTGGTTTCTTCTGGAGAATTGCCTGAGGGCAATTCTCCTATGAAGGGAAACTGCGTGGTTTCTTCTGGAGAATTGCCTGAGGGCAATTCTCCTATGAAGGTAGACTGCGTGGTTTCTTCTGGAGAATTGCCTGAGGGCAATTCTCCTATGAAGGGAAACTGCGTGGTTTCTTCTGGAGAATTGCCTGAAGGCAATTCTCCTATGAAGGGAAATCGTAGGAAACTGCGGGTGTTGCTAATGAAAACCTCCTTAAACGGAGGTTTTCTTGCTTTATAGCACATTCTACGGGTACAGACACTCTGAGTACTTGATTAATTTCTTTCAACCGTGTATAAAAGTATCTATATTGAAGTGTCTGCCCAAAGCAGATAATTCGGTGTTCTTTGAGAGTCCAGGGCGTAACCGTAAAACCGAAGAGAAATTTTCTGGAAGGATTGCGCGGCCCTTGATGTCGGTATTCAGACGCCGTTGGCGTTTTTGAAGATATAAACAGGTATCAGGGAGAACTGGAGCGGGTTTTTTTTGTTCCTTGTGGGCTTTTTGGGCTCACGAGATTCGGAGAATCTCGAAGCGAACCTATCGGTTCGCAAGGCTCTTTTGGATACCAAACCAGTCATCAAAACGTGATGTTTCGATGATGATCAGGTGGTACCGGCCAAAACCGTTCGAATAAATATGAACGGTTTAGTCTAAACTCGCACAATGTCGGTTAATTCGACGTGTGTCCAATCTGGTTTATCATTAATCCTCCACATTTTTATGATTTGAAGCAATTGCGGAGTCAATTCTTCTGCGGTTTATGCGCGTTCGGGTATACATGCAATGCTTGTATAAGCCTTGTTTATTACTTATAATGCGAGAAATATTTTTATTACTTGCCTATAATCTTTCAGGAGGATCAAATGGCAAAGGACAAGTTCCAAAGAACGAAGCCCCACATGAACGTTGGTACCATCGGTCACGTTGACCATGGTAAGACCACTCTTTCTGCTGCAATCACCATGCATTGCGCGAAAAAGTACGGAGACAAGGCGCTCAAGTACGATGACATCGACAATGCGCCGGAAGAGAAAGCACGCGGTATTACCATTAATACCCGTCACATGGAGTATCAGTCAGACAAACGTCACTATGCTCATATCGACTGCCCGGGACATGCCGACTATATTAAAAACATGATCACCGGCGCGGCGCAGATGGACGGAGCAATCGTTGTTGTTTCTGCTCCTGACTCGGTTATGCCCCAGACTCGCGAGCACATCTTGCTTGCCCGTCAGGTAGGTGTTCCTGCGATCGTAGTGTTTCTCAACAAGATCGATCTTCTTGACGACCCGGACCTCATGGAACTGGTCGAGGAAGAAGTTCGTGACGTTGTCGCCTACTATGGCTTCCCCCGCGAAACCCCCATTATCAAGGGTTCTGCATTCAAAGCCATGGCTGACGGTGCGAGTGCCGAAGACGTGAAATGTATCGATGAGCTTCTGTATCAGATGGATACTTATTTCGCTGATCCCGAACGCGCTGTTGATAAGCCTTTCCTTATGCCGATCGAAGATATCTTCACGATCTCGGGTCGTGGTACTGTAGTTACCGGTCGTATCGAACGCGGTATTATCAATATCAACGAAGAAATTGAAATCATTGGTATCAAGCCGACTCGCAAGACTGTCGTAACCGGTATCGAAATGTTCAACAAGCTGCTGGATCAGGGAATGGCCGGTGATAACGTTGGACTTCTGCTTCGCGGTGTTGACAAGAAAGATGTTGAACGCGGTCAGGTTCTTGCAAAGAATGGTTCGATCACTCCTCATACCAAATTTGAAGCACAGATTTATGTTCTGTCCAAAGAAGAGGGTGGGCGCCATAGTCCATTCTTCTCTGGTTATCGCCCTCAGTTCTACTTCCGGACTACCGACATCACTGGAACCATCACGCTGCCAGCTGGCATCGACATGGTTAAACCCGGCGATAATGTTAAGATCATCGGTGAACTTATTCACCCGATCGCTATGGAAAAGGGACTTAAGTTGGCAGTTCGCGAAGGCGGACGCACCGTTGCTTCCGGCCAGGTTGTCGAGATCATTCAGTAATATTTGAACAGAAGACAAGTTGGAGAACGTGTAAGCGTTCTCCGGGCGGAAGCCGCTGAGGCGGTTTCCGCGAGTCTCTGTCTGGAGGAAAAATGGCTAAGGAAAAAATCCGCGTAAGACTTCGCGGATTCGATGTAGAATTGATTGACCAGAGCTCGAAAGCAATTGTGCAGACAGTGCAGAAAGCCGGAGCTAAGGTTTCGGGCCCGATTCCGCTTCCCACACGTATTAACAAAGTGACTGTTCTTCGCTCTCCCCACGTTAACAAGAAATCACGTGAGCAGTTTGAAATGCGGACACACAAGCGCCTTATCGATATTATCGAGCCCACAGCCGAAGTGATGGATTCTCTTATGAAACTTGAACTTCCCGCTGGCGTAGATGTAGAGATCAAGCAGTAGTATTTATTTGGTAGACGGTCCCCCGGATCAGGGGATAACGTACCATGAGGAGTGTATTCAGAATGATAGGTCTGATGGCAACAAAAGTAGGCATGACACAGGTTTTTGACGAAAGCGGCAACTTGATACCAGTTACCGTGATCCGGGTCGAACCTAACACTGTCGTGTCGCTCAAAAAAGAAGAAACGTTCGGCTATGATGCCGTAGTGCTCGGTCTTGATGATCTCAAGACTACCCGCACTACCAAACCATATGCGGGTCAGTTTCCTGAAGGGATTGCTCCTAAACGGCACCTCAAAGAATTTCGCGATTTTGAAGGCGAAGTAGCCGTGGGTGATCAGCTTGGTCTGGAACTCTTTGAATCAACCCGATTCCTCGATGTTACCGCGACCTCCAAAGGTAAGGGATTTCAGGGCGTTATGAAACGCTGGGGTTTCCATGGCGGTCGTGCATCGCATGGTTCCAAGTTTCATCGTGAAGCCGGTGGTACTGGAAACAGTACGACTCCTGGACATTGTTTCAAGAATATCAAGATGGCTGGCCGCATGGGTAGAGAACGGGTGACTGTTCAAAACTTGAAGATCCAGAAGATTGATCTTGAAATGAAAGTGTTGATGGTTCGCGGGTCAGTACCCGGGAATAAGGACTGTACGCTGGTCATCAAGTCCGCAGTCAAGAAAGAATTCTAACGACAGGAGAAGACGATGGAAAAGAAAGTCTATTCGGTCGATGGCAAAGAACTGAGGACGATAAATCTCGATGATAACGTATTTGGCCTTCCGGTCAATGAAGACGTGATCTACTACGCCATCAACAATGAATTAGCGAATCTGCGCGTCGGAACCGCTTGTACAAAAACCCGTGCTGAGGTTCATGGCTCTAATGCCAAGCCGTACAAGCAGAAGGGAACAGGACGTGCCCGCCGAGGTGACAAGAAATCTCCAATTCTTGTCGGTGGCGGTATCATATTCGGGCCCCGACCGCGTGATTATAGTTTTGCTTTGCCCAAAAAGGTAAAGCGTCTCGCAATGAAGTCCATTCTGAGTCTCAAGGCACAGGATGAAAGACTTACCTTAATCGAAGATTTTACCGTTGAAAGCGGCAAGACAAAAGACCTGATCAAGATCCTGAAGAATTTCGTTCAGGATGAACGCACCGTTCTTATCCTCAAGGATGACGATGCACGCATCAAGCTGGCCGGACGCAATATTCCGACATTGTCTTTCCTTTCGTACAACAGACTTCGCGCTCATGACCTTTTCTATGGACGGAAAGTACTCATGCTCGAGTCCGCTGCGAAAAACCTCGCCGGTTTTTATGGTACAGATGAGGGGAGCGACAAATGACATACGAACAAATCCTCATTGAGCCGGTGTTATCCGAAAAATCGAACTCGCTTCGCGAACAGGGAAAATATGTTTTCAAGGTTGACCCTGCTGCAAGCAAGATTGAAATCAAGGAAGCGGTACGTAAGCTTTTCAATGTTAAAGTAATTGATTGTACTGTTATCAATGTATTTGGAAAGATGAAACGTGTGCGTTCTCGTGCCGGTCGTACTTCCAGCTGGAAAAAAGCCATCGTACGGCTTGCGCCCGGCGAGACAATCAAGGTGTTCGAAGGCGTGTGAACGCTTTCGAGTCCGCGTTAAAGAAGGGGAAACCAAATGGCTCTTAAAGTATATAAGCCTAATACGCCGGGAACCAGAACACGTATTGACCTAGTGCGAGATGATATTACAGCGGATAGGCCTGAAAAGAGTCTGACGAAAGGTAAATCTCAACATGGCGGTCGCGGTGCTGGTGGCCGGACAGCAGTTCGGCATCAGGGTGGTGGACACAAGCAAAGATATCGCGATATTGATTTCAAGCGCAATAAGTATGGTATTCCAGGTACTGTAAAGACCATAGAATACGATCCGAACCGCAGTGCCAATATTGCTCTGGTGTTTTATGCAGACGGTGACAAAAGATATATCATCGCGCCCAAAGGGCTTGAAGTAGGACGGAAAATCGTTAGCGGAGACAACGTAACACTTGAACTTGCCAACGCGCTTCCGCTCGAAGCAATCCCGGTAGGCTTCACTATTCATAATATCGAGCTTACGCTCGGCAAAGGTGGCCAGATGGCTCGCTCCGCCGGTGCAAGCGCCCTCGTTGCAGCGAAAGAAGGAGAATATGTAACCATAAAGCTTCCTTCCGGTGAATTGCGCCTGGTGCACAAACGCTGCTATGCAACAATTGGTGAAGTCGGAAACGGTGATCACATGAACACCAGCCTCGGTAAGGCAGGACGTTCACGATGGAGAGGTATCAGACCGACCGTACGCGGTATGGCGATGAACCCTGTCGATCACCCTCTCGGTGGTGGTGAAGGCCGTGGTAAAGGACATAACCCCGTTACGCCTTGGGGACAGCCCTGTCGCGGTTACAAGACCCGTAATAAACGCAAAGTTTCGGACAAGTTTATTGTCTCGAGACGCAAGTAGGGAGATGAACCGTGTCAAGATCTGTTAAAAAAGGACCCTTCATCGAGAAGAGCCTTTACAAGAAAGTAATCGAGATGAACAAGGCGAGCGACCGGAAAATGATTAAATCATATTCGCGCTGCTCGACTATTATCCCTGAAATGGTAGGAAATACCATCTCTGTTTATAATGGCAAGACTTTTATTCCGGTGTATATCACCGAGAATTTGGTCGGACATAAACTTGGTGAATTCTCGCCGACCCGCGTATTCCGCGGTCACGCAGGTTCAGACAAGAAAACAGGTAAATAAATAGGTGGATATGATGGCTGATAAAAGCGGATATATAGCCACTACTAAATTCCTCATTGCGTCGCCTACCAAGGTTCGTCCTGTAGCGAATGTAGTGAAGCTTAAATCGTATTCCGAGGCAATTGCTATTCTTGAGAATATGCCCCACAAGGGTGCACGTCTCCTGAGCAAGACCATGAAATCGGCTGCTGCAAATGCACTGGACCGGAATAAAAAACTCGATGAAGATATGCTTTTCGTCAAAGAAATTCGTATCGACGAAGGCCCGCGCCTCAAGAGATTGTGGTGCCGTGGACGAGGTCGTGCGGATATGCTCATGAAGAGAATGTGTCATATCACCGTCATCGTAGACGAAAAGGCGGGGAAATAAAGTGGGACAGAAAGTAAATCCAATCGGATTGCGACTTGGAATCAACAAGACCTGGCTATCTCGCTGGTATGCTGATCCTCGCGAATATGCAGACCTTCTGCATGAGGATCTCAAAATTCGTCAGATGGTTAAGGACTTGCCGGAATGCAAGAACGCCGACATTGCCGAGATCGAAATCGTACGTCATCCGCAGCGGGTAACTATCGTTATCCACACTGCACGCCCCGGTGTAATTATCGGAGTTAAGGGTGCCAACATCGAACAGATCGGTGCGGAAATCCAGAAAACCCTTACGAAAAAGGTCCAGATAAAGATCAAGGAAATCAAGCGCGCTGAAACAAACGCAACCCTGATTTCCCAGAACGTCGCCCGTCAGCTGATGAGCCGCGGTTCATTCCGCAAAGCTCTTAAGCAAGCAACCTCCGGTGCCATGAAAGCCGGTGCTCAGGGTGTGAAGATTCGCGTTTCCGGACGCCTCGGCGGAGCAGAAATGTCTCGTACCGAAGAGCACAAGGAAGGACGAGTTCCTCTTCATACCCTTCGTGCAGACATCGATTACGGCTTCTCTGAAGCTCATACCACGTATGGTAAGATCGGTGTCAAGGTTTGGGTGTTTAACGGAATGATGTATGGACTGGAACAGAAAGAGGATGCCGGTGCACTCCTCAAAAAACAGCGGCGTGATCGTCCCGAACGCGGTGAAAGGTCAGAGCGTGGTGAACGCTTTGAACGTTCAGAACGTTCAGAACGTACAGCTCCCGCTGGAAGGAGTTAGGTATGGCACTCAGCCCTAAAAGAGTAAAATACCGAAAGGTTCAACGCGGTAGAGTCAAGGGAAACGCAACCAGAGGCAATAATATTGACTTTGGCGACTTCGCCCTTGTTTCACTGGAACCTTTCTGGCTTACAAATCGTCAGCTTGAAGCTGCCCGTGTTGCGCTCAACCGTAAGGTAAAACGCGGCGGAAAACTGTGGGTTCGCGTATTTCCTGACAAGCCGTATACCAAAAAACCGGCTGAAACCCGCATGGGTAAGGGAAAGGGAGCTCCGGAATACTGGGTAGCAGTTGTCAAGCCGGGAACCATTTTGTTTGAAATGGCCGGTGTAGACCGAGAGCTCGCCGCAGAAGCGATGCACCTTGCCGGAAGCAAACTTCCGTTCAAGACCAAATTCGCAGAACGCAACATTGAAGAATAAGGGAGGTAGAAGATGAAAACTAAAGAACTGAAAAACTTGTCTTACGCCGAACTTATGCTCAAGCGTAACGAACTCAACAAGAAGTATATGGATCTCCGTTTCCAGCTGGTAATCGGACATGTTGAAAATCCCCTTCAAAAGCGCCTGATGCGCCGCGAAATCGCGACGCTTAATACGCTTATCCGGCAGCAAGAGCTCGCCGGATTGGGAACCAAGTAGGAGATATGCCTGTGGAAGATCAAGCTATCCAGACAAAGACCGGGAACCGCGAGTTAGTTGGTATCGTTACCAGCGACAAAATGGCGAAAACCATTGTTGTCCAGGTAAACACCAAGAAACTTCACATACTGTACAAGAAGTATGTGTCTCGCAGTAAAAAATACAAGGCGCATGATGAAAACAACGAAGCTCACCTCGGTGACACCGTTCGCATCATTGAGTCACGACCGATCAGCAAAGAAAAATGCTGGCGGCTTGTTGAAATCGTCGCCCGGGCGAAGTGATCGAGGAGTAACGTCATGATTCAGATGCAATCAAGATTGAATGTTGCCGACAACTCGGGCGCTAAGCTCGTCGAGTGTATCAAGGTTATTGGTGGTTCACACCGCCGGTATGCCAGTATTGGTGACATCATTGTTGTAGCTGTCAAGGATGCACTCCCGACATCTACAATCAAAAAGGGTTCTGTAGAAAAGGCCGTTATCGTGCGGATTTCTAAAGAATATCGTCGCCCCGATGGAACTTATATCCGTTTTGATGACAACGCCTGCGTTATCATCGACGCAAACAAGAACCCCAAGGGCAAGCGTATTTTTGGACCGGTGGCCCGCGAGCTTCGTGATATGGATTACATGAAGATCGTATCTCTGGCTCCGGAAGTTCTGTAAGGAGATTGAGTATGGAAAAGAAATTCAAAATCCGGAAGGACGACACCGTTGAAATTATTGCTGGAAAGGACAAGGGGAAGCGCGGAAGCATCGTTCGTGTCCTTCGGGATAAGGATCGTGTTCTCGTTGCCGGCGCCAACCTCGTCAAAAAGGCGATGAAGAAGCGTAATCAGCAGGATCGCGGCGGAATCGTCGAAATCGAAGCTCCGATTCATGTTTCCAATGTTATGATCGTGTGCAAGAAATGCGGTCCGACAAAAATTGGTTACAAAATTGAAGGCGACAAGAAATCTCGCGTCTGCCGGAAATGTGGGGAAGCACTGTAATGAGTAATTACGTACCTCGGCTTAAGAAAGTCTATGTAGAAAAAATCGCCCCCGAGCTCTTCAAAGAACTCGGATACAAGTCTGTTATGCAGACTCCCCGGCTCTCCAAAATTGTGGTCAGCATGGGTGTTGGCGAAGCTCTCGCTAATAAGAAACTCCTTGACGCCGCAGCAACTGACTTGGGTATTATCACCGGACAGAAAGCTGTTAAAACAAAGGCTAAAAAGAGTATAGCGAACTTCAAACTTCGTCAGGGTAATGAAGTAGGCGTTATGGTAACACTTCGCGGCGCAAAGATGTACGAGTTCTTCGACCGCTTTGTGAACGTTGCGTTGCCGCGCGTCAAGGATTTCCGCGGTATCAATCCCAATGGGTTTGATGGACACGGGAATTATTCACTGGGTATCACCGAACAGATTATCTTTCCGGAAATTGACTTCGACAAGATCGAACGCATTGCCGGATTGAATATTAACGTGGTAACTACAGCCAAAACTGACCAGGAAGCGAAAGCACTCCTGCTCAAGTTTGGTATGCCCTTCAGGAAGTAAGTGAGGAGTTCATGGCTACAACAGCGATGATTAATAAGGCCAACAGCACACCTAAGTATTCTAGCCGGAAGTATAACCGGTGCAGAGTGTGTGGTCGGCCGCGCGGATATCTTCGGAAATATCAGATGTGTCGTATCTGTTTCCGCAAGTTGGCTAGTGAAGGTCTGATTCCAGGCGTTACTAAGTCGAGCTGGTAGTAGGGAGGATTATAAATGAGCGTTTCAGATCCCGTAGCAGATATGCTTACCAAGGTCCGGAATGCGGTAATGGCCCGCCACGAAAAGGTTGACATTCCCGCCTCCAAACTCAAGCTGGAAATCGTGAAGATCCTGAAAACCGAAGGGTTTATCAAGAACTTCAAGAAAGTTAACCAGGATGGCCTTAACTGCATTCGTGTATTCTTGAAATATGACGAAAAAAATACGCCGGTTATACATGGTATCGAAAAGGTTTCAACACCTGGACGTCGTGTATATTCTAGTTACAAAGACCTGCCCCGCGTTTACAACGGGTATGGTACACTTATCGTTTCAACATCTCTGGGCGTTACTACCGGTAAAAAAGCCCTCGAGAAACAAGTTGGCGGTGAGTTGATTTGCACCGTCTGGTAAAAGGAGGAAGTTATGTCAAGAATTGGAAAACTTCCCGTTGTTTTACCGGCGGGAGTAAAGGTCACTGTTACTGCCGATTCATTCGTGGTAGAAGGACCGAAAGGGAAACTTTCACAGACCTATGATCCCATCGTTGAGATTAAGGTTGAGGGAAACCAAGCGGTTGTAAGCCGCAAGGAAGATTCCAAGAAAGGTCGTTCCTGTCACGGTCTCTACCGGAATCTGCTGAATAACATGGTTCTCGGAGTGAGCAACGGCTTCTCGAAAAGCCTTATCGTAAATGGCGTTGGATACCGCGCTGAGGTCCAGGGCAAGCTCCTGGTTCTTAATCTCGGTTTCTCGAACGACTTCATCGCTGCGATTCCGGAAGGTCTTGTGGTAATAGCCGATGCCCAGGGCAAAATCACCATTTCAGGCGTTCGCAAGGACGCGGTTGGCGAGTTTGCTGCCGAGATTCGTAAACTTCGCAAGCCCGAGCCCTACAAAGGCAAGGGTATTCGTTATGAAACCGAAGTTATCAAACGGAAAGTCGGAAAATCCGGCGTTAAATAAGGGTGAGGCGATATGTTCAAGAGACTTAATGACAAAGACAGAAAGAGACTCAAGAGAAAGGTTCATATCCGCAAGAGAATTCATGGTACTGCTGAACGTCCCCGCATGACGGTGACACGAAGCAACAGCAATCTCGCTGTTCAGATCATCAATGACGACACCGGATGTACTCTCGCTTCTGTTTCGACACTCGAAAAAGATCTTGCGACCCTCGGCCATAACTTAGCCTCGGGAACCAAGGTTGGTGAAGAAATCGGTCGCCGCCTCAAGGAAAAGAGCATCAATTCCGTTGTGTTCGACCGAAACGGCTATCTCTACCATGGCGTAGTGAAAGCTATAGCTGAAGGTGCCCGCAAAGCCGGGATCGACTTCTAGGAGACGCTATGGAATACCGTAAAGATCATAATAGAGAAAATGCGCCGAAAGAATTTGTCGAGAAACTGGTTAAGCTTAACCGGACCGCGAAGGTTGTAAAGGGCGGACGCCGCTTTTCCTTCTCGGCTCTCACTGTAGTCGGCGACCAGAAAGGTAAAGTTGGGTTTGGTTTCGGTAAGGCTAACGACGTTACCGAGGCAATCCGCAAGAGCATTGACAAAGCCAAGAGGAATATGGTTTTCGTCCCGATAAAAAACGGAACGATTCCCCATGAAATCCAGGCTGACTTCAAGAGCTCCTGCGTACTGTTGAAACCTGCCTGTTCAGGAACCGGTATTATTGCCGGTGGTGCAGTTCGTGCTGTGCTCGAGGCTGCCGGAGCTACGGACGTTCTTTCCAAGTCACTTGGATCGAGCAGTTCGGTAAATGTTATCCGTGCAACTTTCGAAGCCCTCAAGCAATTGATGAATGCGAAAACTGTTGCTAAAAACAGAGGCAAAGCCCTCAAAGATCTGTGGGGTTAAGCTATGGCAAACAAGATTAGTATAGAGCTTGTTCGCAGTACTATCGGCCAGAAGCCGAAAGTCCAGGCAACAGTTCGTTCTCTGGGCTTGAAAAAGCTCAATTCGACGGTTGAACAAGAAGCTACTGCTCCGATTCTCGGAATGGTTGCCGCTGTTGCTCACCTTGTCGAAGTCAAGGAGATCAAATAATGTCTGATTTCAATCTGTATGCTCCCGAGGGAGCGAACAAGAAAAAGCGTATCGTAGGACGTGGTTCGTCATCCGGACGCGGAACAACCGCTGGTCGCGGTAATAAGGGACAGCAGTCCCGTTCCGGCGGCAAGGTGTATGTCGGTTTTGAAGGCGGCCAGATGCCGTTGTACCGCCGTATCGCCAAGCGTGGTTTCTCCAATTACCCGTTCCGTAAGGATTACGAAATATTTAACCTGAGTGATATCGAAATTCGCTTTGAAAACGGCGAAACGGTCAATCGTGAATCCTTGGTTATGAAAGGTCTTCTGAAAAAAGGTTGTGCTCTTGTTAAGGTACTCGGCGACGGGGATCTCACTAAAAAGCTGACTGTTGACGTTGACAAGGTTTCTGCTTCTGCGAAGGAGAAGATCGAAAAGGTCGGTGGAACTGTAGTACAGGCCGGCAGTCCGGAAAACCGGACTGCTAAATAACCGGGAGCGGGTGTAGAAACATGGCAAACAATGCTTTTGTAAATATGTTCAGAATCAAGGAACTCCGCGAAAGAATCATCTTCACTGTCACCATTCTTGCGGTGTTTCGCCTTGGTTCGGTACTGACAATTCCTGGTATTGATCCTCATGCATTGACGGTGTTCTTCAAATCACAACTGCAGGGAAATGCATTTGTTGATTACATGGACTTCTTTGCCGGTGGAGCTTTTTCCAACTTTTCTGTCTTAATGCTTGGCGTAATGCCCTATATCTCCACCCAGATTCTGATGCAGCTGGCGCTCATCATTTTCCCGAGCCTCAAAAAGGCAGCCGAGGAAGATGGTGGACGCAAGAAAATCCAGTCTTGGACTCGTTTTGCTACCATTGGAGTTGCGCTTATCCAGTCATATGCGGTTACCGTGTATGCCTCGAGTATCCCCAACGCCATCGTGATCGCCAAGCTTCCTTATACGCTTATCGCGATGCTAACGGTTACGACGGGAACCATGGTGACAGTATGGCTCGGCGAGCAGATAACAAGCCGCGGAATCGGAAATGGTATTTCCATGCTGATTTTCGCCGGTATCGTTGCCCGCCTGCCTCATGCCGCCTGGCAGTTGATTCAGCTGGTGCAAACCGGTGACGTCAATCCGGTTTTTGTAATTCTCGCTCTGATCATGTTTGTCGGAATCATCGCTCTTGTTGTGTATGAACAGCAAGGTCAGCGCAAGATTCCGGTGCACTATGCAAAGAGGGTCGTCGGAAGAAAGATGTACGGCGGACAGAATACCTATATTCCGTTCAAGATTAATCCTTCTGGAGTAATTCCGGTAATCTTCGCTTCCTCATTCCTGACCTTCCCTTTACAGATTGCCAGCAGTATCGGTCCGAATGTGCGTTGGCTCAATGGAGTCGCGACGTTCCTCCGTCCGCATGGAATCTGGTACAACGTGTTTTATGTTATTCTTATCGTCTTTTTTGCTTATTTCTACACACAGGTAACCCTGAACCCCACCGAAATAGCAAAGCAGATCCGGGAAAATGGTGGCTCCATTCCTGGTATCAGGACCGATAAGACAGAAGAGTACATGCAGCGAATCTTGAATCGTTTGATTCTTCCGGGTTCTCTGTATCTCGCGGTGATCGCGGTTCTGCCGACGATCATACAAAACCTTTTCGGTTTTCCCCAGTCAATCTCGATGTTGATGGGCGGAACTTCACTTTTGATCCTTGTTGGCGTCGATCTCGACACAATGAGTCAGATTGAAGCCCAGCTCAAGATGCATCATCATGAAGGCTTGGTGAAAAAAGGAAAGATCAGGTCACGTAACCTGTAGAAAAAGAATTGAGAAAGGTGTACATTACATCTTTCTCGGGGGGTTTATTATGAAGGTAAGAACGAGCGTTAAGCCCATATGCGATAAATGCAAGATAATTAAACGTCACGGAATCGTGCGGATTATCTGCATCAATGCCAAGCACAAGCAGCGTCAGGGCTGATGGAGGAATAGAGAATGGCTCGAATTGCGGGAGTCGACCTCCCTAACAAGCATGTCAATATTGCATTGACCTACATCTACGGAATCGGCCGTTCTTCTGCAGATGAAATCTGCGAGAAGACGAAAATCGATCCCATGAGGATGATAAACGATCTCAGCCTGGAAGAAATGGGAGAGATCAGAACTCTGATCGAAACCGAATTCAAGGTAGAAGGCCGGCTTCGGACCGAAATTGGTCTGAATATCAAGCGCCTTATGGATATTGGCTGTTACCGGGGCCTCCGGCACAGAAAGGGTCTTCCTGTTCGTGGTCAGCGTACCCGGACAAATTCTCGCACGCGCAAGGGTAAGAAAAAGACCGTTGCCGGCAAGAAGAAGTAATCTGGATTGGAGGGACTAATAACGTGGCAACCGTAAAAAAACGGAAAGAAAAGAAAAGTGTATACGAAGGTAATGTATACATTCAGGCAACGTTCAATAACACGATCGTTACTATAACAGATCTCAAGGGAAACGCGCTTTCATGGGCGTCTTCCGGTGGTCTTGGATTCAATGGCGCAAAAAAGTCTACTCCGTTCGCGGCGCAGACTGTTGCGGAAACTGCAGTTCAGAAGGCCCTTTCATATGGTCTCCGCGAAGTGCACGTATTTGTTAAGGGACCCGGAGTTGGACGCGAATCTGCAGTCCGCTCGCTCGGAGCTCTCGGTTTGAAAGTGAAGTCCATCAGCGACGTCACTCCCATTCCGCACAATGGCTGCCGCCCTCGCAAAACACGGCGCATCTGACAAAGGAGAGATAAATGGCTAGATATACAGGACCCCTTTGCAGACTCTGCCGCGTTGAGCAGAAAAAACTGTTTCTTAAGGGTGATCGCTGCAAGACCGATAAATGCCCGATTAACAAAAAACGTCCGATTCCCGGTAAAGACCCCAAGGCCCGTACCGGTAAACGTTCGGATTACGGTGTACAGCTCCGTGAAAAGCAGAAGCTCAAGAGATCCTACGGCATGCTCGAAAGCCAGTTCAGGATTTTCTTTGCCCGTGCTCTTCGCATGCCCGGAATTACCGGTGAAAACCTCATCGGTCTTCTTGAATGCCGCTTGGACAATGTTGTATTCAGAATGCACCTGGCGGTCAACCGCAATCAGGCTCGCCAGCTCGTCGGTCACGGCCATATTATGGTCAACGGCAAGCCGGTAAACATTCCGAGCTATTCGGTCAAGGCTGGAGACGTAGTAGAAGTCAAGGAAAACAGCAAGAAGCTCATCGTGATCAAGGATGCCCTCAAGGAAGTTACCAAATCCGGTACTTATCCCTGGATCACACTCGATGCAGACGCTCTTAAAGGAACGTTCGTTTCTGTGCCCCGGCGCAGCGATGTGACCGACTTGGCCGATATTAAAGAACAGCTCGTGGTCGAGCTCTATTCTAAATAAGAGGAGTTCGAATGGCCCGCAAAAATCTGCTAAAGGGATTCAAAAAGCCGAAGGGATTAACCTTCGAGCATGATGTTTCCACGTCTGACTACGGAAAATTTGTGGCTTCTCCCTTCGAAACCGGTTTTGGAACTACGGTTGGAAATACGTTGCGTCGTGTACTTCTCTCTTCTATCCAGGGTTACGCCATCTCGGCGGTCAAGATAACCTCGTATGATGCAGACGGAGTGCCACACAACATTTCCAGCGAGTTTGAGACGATTCCGAATGTTGTAGAAGATACACTGGAAGTCCTGAATAATCTGAAACAGATTCGTTTGCGGCTTCCTGAAGATGTCGAGCAGGATACATTCCTGTTCGAATTTAAGGGACCGGCGACCGTTACGAGTGATGATTTTGCCCGGGACAGTCAGCTCGAAATACTGAGCAAACCGTTCCAAATTTTCACTATGATGGAAGGCGGCCGTGTAGAATTTGAGGTACAGGTTGATTTCAGCCGGGGCTATGTCCCTGCCGAAGTGAACGAACGATATATTGAAGTAGTCGGAACCATCCCGATGGACGCCATCTACAGCCCGGTTATCAAGGTGAAATACTTCATCGAGCCGTGCCGTGTCGGACAGCGGAATGACTATGACAAACTTATCCTCGAAATTTGGACAGACGGTACCATCTCCCCCGAAAACGCGCTCGCCGAAGCAGCCAAGATAGCGAAGGACCACTTCTCGATCTTTGTGAACTTCAACGAAAACGAAGTAGGAAAAGATGATGATTTCGATGAAGAAGATGAGCGTGTACGCCAGTTATTGAATACCCCGGTTGAAGAACTGGAGCTTTCGGTACGTTCGTCGAACTGTCTCAAAAACGCAAATATCCGGACAATTGGTGAACTGACCAGGAAAACCGAAGACGACATCGCCAAGACACGCAACTTTGGCAAGAAAAGTCTTCAAGAAATCAGGGAGAAACTCCTTGAATGGAACCTTGGTCTCGGAATGACTGATTACAGCCATCTCAAGAACTCCATCAAATTGCCCAAGCAGAAGGAAGAAACAGATGAAGCATAAAAATGGCTTTAATCCGCTTTCACGCAATGCATCTCACCTTAAGGCGATGCATCGCAATATGGTAACATCCCTGTTCAGATATGAACGTGTTACCACAACACAACCGAAAGCGCTTGAAGTACGGAGAACGGCCGAAAAGCTCATTACCCGCAGTAAGGTTGATACGGTACATAACCGCAGACAGGTAGCCCGGTTCATTTCGGACGAAGCTGTACTCGCAAAACTGTTTACCGAAATCGGCCCCCGCATGAAGGACCGCAACGGCGGTTATACGCGTGTTCTTAAGCTTGGTTTCCGCGAGGGAGATGCCGCTGAAGTAGCCATTCTCGAACTGGTAGATTACAAGCTCGAGATTGAAGAAAAAGCAGACAAAAAGGCCAAAAAAGATACTGCCAAACCGGCAGTAGAAAAGAAGCCCGCTTCCGAAAAGAAGCAGCCTGCAGCCAAGAAAACCGCAGGTGAGAAAAAGAGCGCAGCTGCTCCGAAAGCCGCAGCAGAAAAGAAGCCTGCAGCCAAGAAAGCAAAAGCTCCTGCAAGCGCGGAGGAATAACTATGTCGAAAGCACATCGTGGAAAAGGTATTCGCGGTACACCGAACCGTGGTCGCGGAGTATGTCCCGTTTGTAACAAAGATTCCATCAAGGTTTTGTACGAGCAGGAAATAAATGGCGTAAAGTCCAAAATTTGCAAAGTATGCAAAGCCGCAATCAAAAACGGAAAGGCTGTCTGATTCCAGTAATCGGAAGCCTTGAATAAAGCCGTCCTCCGGGACGGTTTTTTTTTGCCCGCTTTATGTATCGATAAAATAAGCGTTACTTAAACTATTTAATTCAGTATGTAGAAAAAGGTAATAAATGTATTAAAAAACTGCTTTTATTATGCGGTTTTACTGATTCTTTAGCATTTATTAAGCTACTGAATCTAGACAAGAAATGTATCCGTAAATAAAATAAGAGTATATGTTCAGCATATAATTTTAAGAGGAGAGACAAATGAAAAGAAGTCCCGTACTGTTTGTAGTCCTGGCTCTCGCCCTGGTTGTCGGGGTTACAGGATGCGCAAAGAAAGAAACAGCAACTATCAAGATTGGTGTCGCCGGCGCTCATACCGGAGACCTCGCCTCTTACGGTCTTCCAACCGTCAACGCGGCTACTCTGGTTATGGAAGAAATTAATGCCAAGGGTGGCATTAACGGACGCAAGATCGAGCTGGTAATTGTTGACGACCAGTGTAAACCCGAGCTTGCAACCAACGCCGCTGCCAAACTGGTAAGCGACAAAGTTGTTGCGGTTATCGGACACATCTGCTCCGGCGCGACAAAAAGCGCACTCGGAATTTATAAGGATTCCAACATTGTGTGTATTTCTCCTTCAGCCACCAATCCTCCTCTCACCCAGAGCGGCGAATACCCGAACTTCTTCCGGACAATTGCTCCGGATGATGCACAGGCCAAACTTGCAGTTACTTTCATAAAGGAAAAACTCAATCTCAAAACTCTTGCTATCCTTCATGACAAGGGCGATTACGGTAAGGGTTTTGCCGATCTCGTCAAGACATATGCTGAAGAAGTTGGAATCCAGGTTCTTCTGTTTGAAGGCGTCAATCCCGGCGCACCTGACTACTCCGCAGTTGTTAACAAAATCGGTAATGCAGCTCCGGACGGTGTTGTCTGGGGCGGTTATCACCCGGAAGCGTCCAAGCTCGTCCAGCAGATGCGCGACAAGGGTATGAAAACTCCGTTCATCTCTGACGATGGCGTAAAAGACAATACTTTTATCGAAGTTGCTGGAAAGTATGCTGAAGGCGTGTATGCCACCGGTCCGATGGACACCTCTGCTCTTCCTATAGCAGTAAAGGCGATCGAAGCACACAAAGCCAAGTATAACGAAGAACCGGGTGCTTTTTTCAAAGAAGCCTATGCAGCAACACTTGCGCTGACAAACGCCATCGAAAAGGCTAAGTCGACTGACTATGAAGCAATAACCAAGGCTCTTCGCTCCGAATATGTCGATACTTCCCTCGGCAACATCAGCTTCGATGCAAAAGGCGACGTAATCGGTTTCGGTTTCTCTGTATTCCAGGTAGCAAACGGCGTTTTCGTGGAGCTCAAGTAATAGTTCCTTTTCATACCGTTTTGCGGTATACTAGTGTTCCCTCCCGTGGCTTGCTGTCATGGGAGGGAACACGTTTTTCTAAAATCAAGGATTCTACATGGACTATTTTATAAAGCTGTTTTTAAGTGGAACCGCCAAGGGTAGTATTTATGCCTTGATTTCGCTGGGATATACAATGGTGTATGGAATCGTCCAGCTAATCAATTTCGCACATGGTGAAGTCTACATGATCGGGGGCTTTACTGCCCTCATTCTCGGTGGATTTCTGTTCACAATGGGGATTCCCGTTTATTGGGTACTGATCATTTCGGTCCTGGCCTCGATTGTTTTTTCGTCGGCCTTCGGTTATACCATTGAACTTATCGCATACAAACCGCTGCGCAACAAACCGCGACTTTCCGCGCTCATCAGCGCAATCGGCATTTCGATGATTCTCCAGAACTTCGTTATGCTTTCCCAAACAGAAAAATATTTGTCATTTCCCTCGTATCTTCCCGAGCTGCCATTTCTCAATCCGGTGCGGGAGTACATTAATTCGACACAATTTATCATAATGGTCACGACTGCCTTTATCATGCTGCTACTGATTGTGGTAATCAAGTTTACCAAGATCGGGAAAGCCATGCGGGCGACTGCCCAAGACAAAGATATGGCTCAGTTGCTTGGTGTCAACATTAACAAAGTGATTTCATTTACGTTTGTTATGGGTTCAGCCCTTGCTTCGGTCGGCGGTGTTCTTATCTGCTCGTACATGGGACAAATTAACTATTACATCGGTTTTGTCGTAGGAATCAAGTCGTTCGTTGCAGCCGTCCTTGGCGGAATCGGAAGCATCCCAGGCGCGGTGCTCGGCAGTTTCATTCTTGGCTGGACTGAAAGCCTCGGAACCGGATATATATCGAGCGATTACGAAGACGCGTTCGCGTTCATCATCCTCATTTTTATCCTTGTTTTGAAACCTGCAGGCATCTTGGGCAAAAACCAGAAACAGAAGGTGTGATATATGAACGGCAAAAAAATAGTTACTGACTTGCTTGCAACTGTTCGGGTGTCTCTCTGGTTTGTCGTACTGCTGTTTCCGCTGACGGTGATGAAGGTTTCGGTAGCGGGAGGAACGGTAGCTGTACGGTTCCGCTGGGGTGCAATTCCCCTAGTTGCCATTCTTGCTTTCGTTCTCTCGTATTTGTGGAAGATCGCTCTTGAATGGAACGAGAACCGCGCGTCTGTTTCTCCTACAGAAACACCTTTCAGCCGTTTCAAAACATGGCTTGCACCCTATTCGTCGCTTAAGCAAGTCCGTATCGGAACCCTCGCACTTATTCTTGTGGCCATTGTTGCCTATCCGTATGTCCTTGGCATGTACCACACGAACATCATGATTACCGCACTTATCTATGTTATTCTCGCGCTCGGCCTCAATATTGTCGTGGGTCTCGGCGGTTTGCTGAACCTCGGCTATGCCGCCTTCTTTGCGGTGGGTGCCTACACATACGGACTTCTGTGGAAATACGCGGGCCCGATATTCATCGACGCAGGTATTCAGGCCGGTTGGCTGTTCTGGATCGCTTTGCCTCTCGCAGGTATTTTAGCAACCGTGTTCGGTATCCTTTTAAGTCTTCCCGTGCTTCGTCTGAAGGGCGATTACCTTGCGATTATAACCCTTGCGTTTGGCGAGATCCTCCGCATGTTTCTGCAGAATTCGGGCGAACTGACTGGCGGTGCTTCGGGTATCAGTCTGATTCCACGCCCCTGGTTTTTCAACCTTAAACTAAAACCGGCAGATGCCGCGACCTACATCTATTTCATAGTGGTTGTTCTCGTTATTCTGACTATTATTGTCGTGCGGCGGATCGAGGATTCCCGCGTCGGCCGCGCCCTTGAAGCGATGAAGGAAGACGAAATCGCCTGCGAAGCTATGGGTATCGACCTGGTACGCAATAAGCTGATCACCTTCGCCCTCGGTGCTTTTTTCGCCGGAATCGCGGGTGTCATCCTTGCTGCACAGACAACATTCATCAATCCTGATAGTTTTACCCTCTGGGAATCGATCATGATTCTGATGGCAGTTGTTATCGGAGGGACGGGCTCAATTCCGGGCGTCATCTGCGGTGCACTCCTTTTAAAACTGCTTCCCGAGTATTTCCGCGCGCTCGCGCAGTATCGAATGCTAATTTACGGAGTAGCGATGATTGTCATCATTATTTTCAAGCCGGATGGGCTTATTCCTCGCAATCGCAAAAAATACACCTTCAAGGACGCGGATATGTCCGGAGAAACGGGAGGGAAACTCTGATGAACGACAAGACACAAGCGATACTTGAAATCAGGGATCTCGCCATGGTTTTTGGCGGCCTCCGTGCAATAGACTCGGCCACTATGGACATACAGAAGGGCGAGATTACCGCTCTGATCGGTCCGAACGGTGCCGGAAAGACGACCATTTTTAACTGCATTACCGGCGTGTATAAACCGACTTCGGGTACTGTTTCGATCAATCCGGATGGAAAGAAAAATGAAACCATACAGGGCTTGAAACCGAATGTCATCAACCGGAAAGGACTTGCCCGTACTTTTCAGAACATCAGACTTTTCAGCAACATGTCCGTCCTCGAAAATGTTATGCTTGCGCGGCACAACTCGCTTAAGGCTGGCGTTTTCCGCTCGATCCTTCGAGACCGGCTGACCCGAGCCGAAGAAGAGCAGGTAATATACGACAGCCATGCCATCCTCAAGAAGATGAACCTGCATATGTTCGTTAACGAGATGGCCAAAAATCTTCCATATGGCGCTCAGCGAAGGCTCGAGATTGCACGCGCCCTCGCAACGGAACCGTTCCTTTTGCTGCTTGATGAGCCGGTTGCCGGAATGAACCCGCATGAAACCCGTGAGCTTGAAGAAACCATTCATCTGATTTGTGACCAGGAAAAAGTGACCATTCTCCTGATCGAGCATGATATGAGCCTTGTCATGAGTGTTTCTGACCGCATTTACGTCCTCGATTATGGACGCATGATTGCAGAAGGAAATCCGGAAGAGATCAAGAGCAATCCTGAAGTTATCAAGGCATATCTGGGAGAATAATATGGCATTACTGAAACTGGAAAATGTGTGCACCTACTATGGAAATATACAGGCTCTCCGCGGCATATCCTTAAGCGTCAATGAAGGTGAGATCGTCACCCTCATTGGAGCGAATGGTGCCGGAAAAACGACCACGCTCATGTCGATATGCGGCATTACCCCGATCCGCAGTGGTCGGGTGCTTCTCAACGATGAAGACATTACTCATGTGTTGCCAAACAAGATCGTCGAGCGAGGAATCTCGCAGGTACCGGAAGGCCGCCGCATTTTTCCGCAGCTGACTGTTACCGAGAACCTTGATATGGGCGCTTTTTTGCGAACCGACAAGGTGGGTATCAAGCAAGACCTCGACGAGGTGTTTTCACTTTTCCCCCGCCTCGCCGAACGGCGTCACCAGGCTGGGGGCACCCTTTCTGGCGGTGAGCAGCAGATGCTCGCTATTTCGCGTGCACTCATGATGCGTCCCCGTATCCTGCTCTTGGACGAACCCTCTCTTGGCCTTGCACCGATTTTTGTCCAGCATATTTTCGAGATCATCAAGAAGATAAATGTAGAACGCAAGACTACCATATTCCTTGTTGAGCAAAATGCCCACATGGCACTGAAAATCGCGCACAAGGGGTATGTGTTGCAGAACGGCACCATCAAACTCGAGGATACCTCTGCGAATCTCCTGGCTAATGCTGAAGTCAGGAAGGCATATCTCGGAATTTAGGAAACTGGTGACCGCCTTTCCTGAAAAGTAACAGGGAAGGGTCAAAATATGGTATAATTTTAACAGTGACTGGACCCCGATAGGGATCCGATAAGGAGGCTTTGATGATAGTAGCGGATGTCATGACTCGTAATCCCCTGTTTATTCACCCGGAGATGTCGGTACCCGATGCACGGGCGCTCATAAAAAAAGAAAAAGTAGGACGACTGCCAATTCTGGACAAGAACAACAAGCTTGTCGGCATCGTCACCGAGCGCGATTTGATCAACGCGAGCCCATCGGTTGCCACCACCCTCGACATATATGAAATGAGCTATCTACTTTCAAAGTTGAAAGTAGAGTCGGTTATGAAGAAAGAAGTAATTACGGTAGCAGAAAATATCGTCATTGAAGAAGCAGCCCGTATCATGGTTGACAATAGCATCAGCGCATTGCCTGTCCTTCAAGGTGATAAGCTCGTCGGTATTGTTTCTGACGGAGACCTTTTTCGCCTGTTTATCAATCTGTTCGGAGCCCGGAAAGAAGGCGTACGGCTTACCATGTTGCTGCCCGATCGTCCCGGAGAACTTCACGACATCACTCATGCCATCGTGGAGGCTGGCGGTAACATAATCTCCCTCGTGATTTGCGACGGGCGAGATTTCTCTAACAAAACATGCATCATCAAGGTTGGCGCGGTAACCGCAGAAAAACTACAGGCGGCAGTAGAACCGTTTGCACTTGAAATAATCGACATACGTTAAAACGTACGGTAAAATACGATATGCCGGTCGTTAAATGTGCTGCCGGCCGCATAAAAAGGCCACATCCCGGTTGCAATATCTGTTGCAATCGGGATGCGGCTTAATTTTTTTAAAAGAACAATATTGAGAGCAGTTATAAAAGGTCAGATTTTTTTCTTTTTCTTTCCTTTTACTTCTTCCGGTGGAAGTTCCCATTCGACAGTAATACTCCGCTGGCGTATTTCGGGGATGCGGGCGAGATTGGTACAGTCCGCACGGTGGATGATAATGCCTCGGCCGCGCGAGACGTACCCAGTGATAGGAATCGGTGGCACGGGTTTGCAGCAATGAGCGAATTTGATCATAAAATTGGTGGTGTCTCCGATGCGTATCTTGAGAACTGCTGTGTCGAATTCCCGTTCCTGCTCGTCGGCGTTTTCTTCATCGAAGGTACCCTTGTGATGGCTTGGAGGCGGCGGGGCCTGGGAAGCGAGTTTTTCTGCCTCGGATGGTTCCTTCTTTTCGAAGGCGCCTGTCGGGTCGTTTGCTTGTAGCCAGGCCCGGATTTTCTGACGGGCTTTAGCCGTGCGGACGCTGTTGTACTGGTTTTGCGTTGGATGCGCCTGTGGATGGGTAATTATTTCGACTACCTGTGTGTTCTTGAGACTCTGGGAAAGCTGAACAATCGAACCATCGGCCTTGGCTCCGACTATTTTTTCTCCAACGGCTGAATGTATGGTGTAGGCGAAATCGATTGGAGTGGCTCCGGCGGGCAATTCGATAATATCGCCCTTTGGAGTGAACACGAAAATAGAGTCGCCAAGCAAGTCGCTTTTGATCTGTGCGAGAAAATCCTCGTCCGTAAAACGGTTCTGGGACAGTTCCTTCAGCTGGTTTATGATGGAAAGATGGTCGGCAGTGACGACTTCCTTGCTTGTTCCCTTTTTGTAGAGCCAGTGGCTCGCGACGCCATTTTCTGCAATCTGGTGCATTTCAGTGGTTCGGATCTGGATTTCGAGGGGGCGTCCTTCGATCGAAATGACGGTGGAGTGGAGACTCTGGTATCCGTTCGCCTTGGGCATAGCGATGTAATCCTTGAAACGGCCATCGACGGGTTTCCATATTGTGTGCACGAGACCGAGCAGTGTATAGCATTCATTGACTGTCGAGCACAGGATACGCATGGCCAGAAGGTCGTAGAGTTCGTCGGCACCCTTATTTCGTTTTTTCATTTTCTGGTAGATGGACCAGAAATGCTTGGCGCGGGAGTGAACCGAAATTTCGATACCTGCTTTGTGTGCGGTTTTGTAAATTTCCTTTTCGGCATGCTCGAGAAAACCTGCCCGCTCGCCTTTTTTTGCGGCAACAAGATTCTTAATTTGTTCGTATACATCAGGATTGATGTACTTGAGGCTGAGATCTTCCAGTTCATCTTTTATAGACGAGATACCGAGGCGGTTTGCAAGTGGTGCCCAGATATCGATGGTTTCCTGGGCAACGAGGCGTTGCTGGTCCTCGGGAAAGTTACGGAGGCTACGCATCTTGTCGAGCCGGTCTGCAAGACGGATGATGATGACGCGGATATCGCCCACCATCGCGAAAAACATCTTGCGGATAGATTCGGCCTGCTGGGCGGATTTATTTTGGAGTTGGAGACCCGAAATGCGGGAGGTGCCTTCGACAAGCTGTGCAACATTCTTACCAAAACGTTTTTCGAGGTCTTCTGGTGTCAGGCCGAGATCATCCATCGAACCGTGGAGGAGTGCACACATGATGCTGTCTGCGTCGAGACCGTGGCCTGTGAGAATACGTGAGACCCGAAGTGGATGGTCCATGAAAGACTCGCCACAACTGCGCTTCGTGTCTTTTTTGCGTACTTCCAAGAGATCCCAGGCAGAACCGATGCGCTGTCGGTCTTCCGGAGCAAAATGAGGAAACTCAGTAAAGAAAATTTCAAGCTGTTCATTCATGCTAGTTTTCCTTCTACGACCCGGTCTTGGCCTTCGAGGTCCTTGTGTATGACTATATCCAGAAATCCCAGTTCGTTCAAATAGATGGCGGCCTCTTTTGCGTTGTATTCACCCGTTTCGATGAGAAGTACTCCTTTGGGGGCTAGCACAGTGCGGGCTTGTCGGGCAAGTGCACGTACGAGGTCGAGTCCATCCGTTCCGCCGTCGAGAGCGAGCGCAGGTTCGTTTCGGCCGTCAGCAAGCAGTTCGGTTGTGAAAGCTGTTGGTACATAGGGGGGATTCGAGACGACAAGAGGGTAGCCTACATGTTGTACAGCCGCTGGTAAACCTTCCCGGAGATCGCCCTGGAGGAAATGGATTCCAGTGGTATGGTTGAGCAGGTTGTGCCCATTTGTACGGGCTATGTCGAGGGCGGCGGCGGAGACGTCGGTTGCAGTGACCGAGATGTCGGGACAGCTGTGTTTGAGGCTGACTGCGATACAGCCAGAGCCGGTACAAACATCGAGCACCTCGATTGGCCGATTCATTTGTGCGATGATTTCTATCGCGCGTTCGACGAGGATTTCGGTGTCCGGTTTGGGGATAAGGACGTCTGGACTTACCTTGAAGGATAGTCCCCAGAATTCTTTGATGCCGGTTATGTAGGCAACGGGAAGTCCTTGTGCGCGAAGTGCGATCGCGTCAAAAAAAGCTGATTCGGTGTTGCCGAGCGGTGTTTCCGGATGAGCAAGAAGATATGAGCGGCTAACGCCGAGAAAGTGGGCAAGCAAGACCGAAATATCGGCGGGAGATGAATTTACTTTAAGTGCTTGTGAACGTGCTTCAGAAGCGGTCATCATACAGGGAAGTCTAGCAGTTTTGCCGAACTGTGCCAATCTGGATCAGCTTGCTTCGGCTTTGAGCATTTCTTCCCGCGCGGCGATGCAAAGGCCGTCGACCAGTTCCTGGATATCTCCTTGCATGACGAGATCTAGTTTGTAGAGAGTCAAGTTGATACGATGGTCGGTCAGGCGGTTTTGTGGAAAATTATACGTGCGGATTCGTTCAGATCGGTCGCCCGAGCCAACCTGGCTTTTCCGTTCTGCAGCGCGTTCGGCATTCTTTTTGCCATCTTCAAACTCGAACAGGCGGGTACGGAGTACTCGCATCGCCTTTGCCTTGTTTTTGGTCTGACTTTTTTCATCCTGACATATGACAACGAGTCCCGTCGGGATATGGGTGAGTCGGACAGCCGAATCGGTAGTATTGACGCACTGGCCGCCGGGTCCGCCTGCGCGCATTGTGTCGATGCGGAGATCTTCGTTCCGGATGTTGATTTCGGTTTCTTCAGCTTCGGGAAGAACGGCAACGGTAACTGCGCTTGTATGGATTCGTCCTGAACTTTCTGTTGTGGGGACGCGTTGCACGCGGTGAACGCCTGATTCGTACCGGAGACTGCCGTATACGTATTTTCCCGAGATGGAGAAGGTTATATCTTTGAAACCGCCAAGGCCGGTTTCGCTTGATGAAAGAACTTCGTATTTCCAGCCCTTTGCCTCTGCATAGCGGACGTACATGCGGTAGAGATCGGCCGCGAAAAGCGCTGCTTCGTCACCACCGGTTCCACCGCGGATTTCCATGATGATGTTTTTTTCGTCAAGGGGATCGGGCGGGATGAGAAGCCCCTTCAGGTTTGCTTCGCTTGCTTCTAGTTTTAGTTCGAGATCCTTAAGCTCTTCTCGCGCCATTTCTTTCAGATCGGGATCGGTCGCATCGTGGATAAGGGTTCGTGTTTCGTCCAGTTCTTTTTCGGTCTGGACAAAACGTGCATATTCTTCCATCAGGCTCGCGAGGTATGAATGTTCGCGCATGGTTTCTTTGTAGTTTTTTGCCTGTCGGATGATATCGGGATTCTGTATTTCAGTTTCCAGTTCGTTAAACCGGATTTTAAGTCGTTCAAGTCGGTCTTGCATGATGGTCCTTTATGGATGAGAGAAATATACCAGAATAGCGGGGAGACTGCAATCTGCGCTAACGGGGTGTACGGGTTGGTGTCTTTTTGAGGGTAACGCGTGCTTTGGAGTCAGTTCGCGGGGTTTTCGTGGCCTTAGTGGTAGTTGCAGCTTTACCGGAGGAACTGCCAGAGCCGGCTCTAGCCGCCGTTGCCCGGCTTGCCGGAGATATGGTGTTCGCTGGGTAGTTAGTTCGCGAGCTACTGCTGCGATTTGCGGAACTTTTTCCCGGTTTGAAAAAGCCGAAGAGACTGCCACAGAGGCCGCCGGCAAGGTGGGCGAATTGGGAGATATCGTCACCCGAGAAAGCGTTGAGGACTTCGCGACCCAGGTAGAGTATTACGATAAGTATGAAGGTGAGTGGCACATCGTCTTTTCCGTGATTGGTGAACGAAGCAAGCAGGATCATCATGAACACGACGCCCGAAGCGCCGAGTAGGGGGTGCGGGAAAAAGCAGGCGTTAAGGACACCGGTGACGAAACCGGTGACGACGATCATGAGAAACATGGTGAGCGAGCCGTAGGTTTCCTCCAGCATGGGACCAAGGAGGAGAATATAGGCGAGATTGCTTACCAAATGGTTCCAGTCCGCATGACCGGCAATATGCGTGACGAGCCTGACGTAGTTGAGCGGCAGGAACGGGTCGAAGGCGAGCGCGTTCGGCACGGTGAAGAAGGCACGGGTCAGCCCGTGCAAAACCGACTGGTCGAGCGCGACCACCATGGTACAGAAAAAAGCGTAGGTAAGGGTTGTAGGGGCGTTATATTTTATTTTCATACGTTATTTTTATCGGACAGTGATCGGAGCCGTACACATCGGCGAGAATCGAGGAACTGGTTACCTTTGGCATGAAGGCCGGATTGACACAGGTGTAGTCGATACGCCATCCGATATTTTTTTCGCGTGCGTGGAAGCGATAGCTCCACCAGCTGTATTGTTTGGGTTCCGCGCAGAAGGCGCGGAATGAGTCGATGTAGCCAGCGTCGGTGAAGGTATCCATCCAGGCGCGTTCTGCAGGGAGATATCCGGGATTTCCTTCATTGGATTTCGGATTCGCGAGGTCAATCGGTTTGTGGGCGATGTTGTAGTCTCCGCACAGGATAATGTTCTTGCCAGAAGAGACGAGTTTATTGCAGGTTTCGAGCATGGCGGCGCAAAAGTCGAGTTTGTAGCCGAGTCGGGCGCCTGCTTCCTGGGAATTCGGAAAATAGGCCGAAATAATGACTGCATCGCTGAATTCGGCCATGATGACCCGACCTTCATCATCGAATTCGGGATAGCCCATGGTTTTTATGTCGAGGGGCTCGGTTTTGCTGTAAATGGCAGTTCCGGAATAACCGGCTTTTTTGGCGGAGCTGAACCAGGATTTGTATGCGGTTTCGCCCAAAACGGGCTCGATCAATTCCTGGGTCAGTTGCCCACGATGGGCTTTAGTTTCCTGCAGACATATCACATCGGGCGATTCGGTCGAAAGAAACTCGAGAAAGCCTTTTTTTTCCGCAGCCCGGATGCCGTTCACGTTCCAGGAAATTATAGATTTCATATCTGTATAATGCCATGGCGGCGCGTCAGTTTCAAGCCGGAAAGATGTTGTTTCTTGACCTGTTTTGCAGTATTTTTATATATATGGAACTTGAGAATAAGAGTGAAAACCAGACAGACATACAGGCCTCCTTCTCCGAAGAGGTGCAGGAACCTCCACAATATCGAGTGGTACTTTTGAACGATGATTTTACCACCAAGGATTTTGTTGTCGCGGTGCTGGTAACGGTTTTTCACAAGCGGCATGAAGACGCCGACGTGATTATGGAAGATGTGCACAAGAAAGGCCGTGGGGTAGTAGGCTCCTATACCTATGATATAGCCGCAACCCGCTGTCTGCAAGTGCACGAAGTGGCCCGCCAGAATGGCTTCCCGCTTCGATGTGTAATGGAGTTGCTATGAAACTAAAAATAAGTACTGTTGTACAGAAGGTGATGGATCAGGCTTGGACCGACGCGCGGACACGCGGTCATGAATATGTCACGCCGGAACATGTGCTTTTGGCTATTCTTGACCACCCTCCCGCCCTGATAGTGCTCTCGCTTTGCGGAGCCGATATAGCGTTCATCCATGACAGCGTGGATGAGTATCTCCAGAAAAACATGCCTGTCCTTGCCGGCAGGGAGCCGCTCCAGACGATCGGTTTCCAGAACGTGTTCCAGCGGGCGGTTATACACTGTGAAAGCGCGGAAAAATCGGTGCTCGACATCACGGATATCCTTGTGAGCCTTCTCGACGAGCCTAAAAATTACTGCTCATATTACATGCGCCGAGGCGGTCTTGACCGGCTCGTGCTAATCGAAATCATCAGTCATGGTGGAATAAACGGTCTGGAAGAAGAAGCGTCTTCCGGAGAGATCGAATCCCGGAACAATCGGACAGAAACCGGACACGGCGCGGCCCCTTCGGCGGCACCCGGAGAAATTCCCGATTCGGCCGAAACGGATGACGGATCCCTGGACCCGAGCGATTCTGCTGGGCGCCAGAAAACAGTCAAGAAGACCGCTCTTGATCGATTTACCGTAGAACTGACAGCGCTCGCGCGTGAGGGAAAGCTCGAGCCGCTTATCGGCCGGGAAGACGAACTCGAGCGGACTATACAGGTGCTTTGCAGGCGCATGAAAAATAATCCTATCCATGTCGGGGACGCTGGTGTCGGTAAAACAGCCGTGACCGAGGGGCTTGCCCAGCGCATCGCGTCGCGCGATGTGCCGTCACTTCTGTTCGACTACGAAGTATACAGCCTCGATATGGGTGCCCTCGTCGCAGGAACCAAATTCCGCGGCGACTTCGAGGATCGCATCAAGCGTGTTGTCGACGAACTCCTGAAAAAAGAAAAGGTTATCCTTTTTATTGACGAGATCCATACCATAATCGGCGCGGGATCGACCGGCGGCGGTACGCTCGATGCATCGAACCTTTTGAAGCCCATGCTGACTTCTGGAAAAATTCGCTGTATCGGTTCGACTACCTACGAAGAATACAACAAGCATTTCGAGAAGGACCACGCACTGTCCCGCCGTTTTCAGAAAATCGATATTGTCGAGCCTTCGCCCGAAGACACGATTGCCATTCTCAAGGGACTCAAGAAACGCTACGAAGATTTCCATAAAGTGACGTATACCGACGAAGCCATCGAACAGGCGGTGCGATTATCAGCTCAGTATATAACCGAGCGACGCCTGCCGGACAAGGCCATCGACATAATCGACGAGGCCGGAGCCCGAGCGCGAATCAAGGCGGGGTATCCGGGACACGTGGTGGTTGCGGAAATCTCTGAAATAGCCATTCCGCTCATAGACCGCGCCCTCATCGAAACTGTTGTTGCGAAAATAGCCCGCATCCCCGAGCGTACGGTAACTACCGGTGAGACGGACCGTTTACGCGAACTCGAGCCGGTTCTCTCCCGTTCGATTTTTGGGCAGGAAACAGCAGTCGCTGCTGTCGTGAAAGCGGTCAAGCGCTCCCGTGCTGGATTCCGTGCACCAGGAAAACCGGTGGCCAACTTTCTGTTTGTCGGCCCGACCGGTGTTGGAAAAACCGAGCTCGCCCGAACACTCGCTTCTGTGCTCGGTATCCCGATGCACCGTTTCGATATGAGCGAGTACCAGGAAAAACATACGGTGAGCCGACTCATCGGTTCTCCGCCGGGATATGTGGGTTTCGAGGAAGGCGGACTACTGACCGACATTGTTCGGAAGCAGCCGCACGCGGTGGTGCTTCTCGACGAGATCGAAAAAGCGCATCCGGATATCTTCAATATCCTGCTCCAGATAATGGATTATGCCACGCTCACTGACAACCAGGGCCGGAAGGCAGATTTCCGAAATGTCATTTTTATCATGACGAGCAATGCGGGTGCCCGTGAGCTCGGTAAGGCGATGATTGGTTTTGGTGATCGGGAAGTGACGGATGAAGCAATTACCGAGGCTGTCGAAAAAACGTTTACCCCGGAATTTCGCAATAGGCTCGATGCGATCGTACGGTTCGGCCATCTGTCGAAAGAGATCATGGTTTCCATTGTCACCAAAGAACTAGACGCGGTGCGCAGCCGGCTTGCAGAAAAAAAGGTGCATCTCGAGGTGTCTCCCGAAGCAGTAGCATTGATCGCAGAAAAGGGATACTCGCCTGCGTTTGGTGCGCGGAATGTGGCCCGGATGATCGAGGACTTGATAACGACACCTCTCGTTGACATGGTTCTTTTCGGTGAACTCTCGCTCGGCGGAATGGCGATATGCACGCTCAATGATGCCGAGCCGGGAACGGTGAAGATACGCGCGGAAACTGCATGATGAGCGGAAACTCTCCTCGCGTGTATGACGCGGAATCGCGGAAGGATCCGGACTTTCCCTGGTTCGAGTACGACGAACACTTCTGTTTTCCCGATGCAGACGAAACGTCGGGGACTATCGTCGCGGTGGGGGGCAACTTGTCTCCGGGCATGATTGTGTCGGCGTATTCCCAGGGGATATTTCCCTGGTTCAACGAAGATGATCCTCTCTACTGGCAGTCTCCCGACCCGCGCTTCGTGATATTGCCAGATAATTTTCATGTGCCCTCAAGACTCGTTCGCGATCTTAAGAAAAATCGGTTCGATATCCGGACCGATACCTCATTTGAACGGGTGATCAATTTTTGCTCGGGTGTATCCCGCGAGGGACAGGACGGGACCTGGATAACTGACGACATCATCGAGGCGTATGTGAGCCTGCATCGCGAGGGGATTGCCCATTCCGTCGAGGCTTGGGTCGGAAACGAGTTGGTTGGCGGATTTTATGGCGTGCTGCTTGGAGATATTTTTTTTGGTGAATCCATGTTTACCCGTGTTCCCGATGCTTCGAAAACGGCTTTTGCAGTCTTCGCCCGTCATTTTTTTTCAGTGATGCAGGGACGGATTATTGACTCGCAGGTTTACACCGATCACATCGCCCGTTTCGGGGGATGCAATATCTCCCGTTCGGCCTATTTGCGAAAACTGTCCGAAAGCCTCGGCAATTGTGGGAACGAACAACTTCTGTTTGCAAATCGGGGTCTGTGGCGACCCGACATGCTCAAGGCTTCGGGTGAGCCGTGAATTTATAGCCGATTCCGCGGACAGTATGAATGTACTTCGGTATATCCTTGACGTCCCCCATCTTCTGGCGCAGCCGCGCCACGTGTACGTCTATTGTTCGTGTCGTAATGTCCGCATCATAGCCCCACACCGAGTTGAGCAGTTCCTCGCGGGAAATGATTGTGTCCTCGTGCCGGTAAAAATAATCCATCAATTTGATTTCTTGGGCCGAAAGGGACGTTTCGGTTCCTTTGTACGAAATAAAGCCCCGTTTCAGGTCGACGACCATGTCTCCTTCGACTTTTTCGCTTGTATCCAGCGCTTGGGCAGCAGCTTCGGCTCTTCGAAGTAGGGCCTCGATACGCGCGAGTAGTTCGGCCATGTCGAAAGGTTTTCCGAGGTAATCGTCGGCTCCGAGCTTCAGGCCCGAAACTTTGTCCGCTACCTGGGTGCGTGCCGTAAGCATCAGGATAGGTGTGTTAATGCCCTTGCTCCGCAGGGATCTGCATATGGAAAAACCGTCTTTCCCCGGCAGCTTAACGTCGAGCAATAGTAAGTCCCAGGTACCGGTCGAAGCTTTAGCTTCTCCTTCGATTCCGTCGCTGCAGGACTCGAATATGTACCCTTCCGAAACGAGCCGGTCGCCGACGTTCAGAACCAGACCTCTTTCATCTTCTATCATCAGTATTTTTGCGGGCATTTATGCTCCTTCAAACTGCGTCAATCCATTGACATGCCGGGTAATCCCTTTCAGGATTACGATAAAGGTGCTTCCCTGATCGATTTTGCTCGTGACCGAAATGGTACCTTCATGCATGGTTACTATACGTCTTACCAGATTGAGTCCGATTCCGTTTCCCGGCCCTTTGTCTCTGATCCGGAATACGACAGTTGCACGCGGATCCTTTTTTGTCCCCTCTTCTAATGATACGATAATTCCAAGATATTTTCCTGTTTCTGCATGTCGAATTACGTTCTGTACCAGATTTTTAAATACTGACTCGAGCGCAAATCTGTCCCCGCTGCAGCCACATCACAGGGTACGGGCTCATCCGGCTTATAGAGTTTGTATCGTATTTTGGTGCCGTATTGTTCTGCCATCTTTTGGTCGCGTATAAGTCCATCGGACAGGTTTTGTGCAGCAGAACTGATAAGTGTGTTTTTGGTTGTAGCCTTGCCGTTAAACGTCGCGAGCGAGGCATCCCTATTCAGGATCTGAAGAAGCAGATATGTAAAAAGTGGTTGTCGGTTTCGTCCCGCGAAGGCGAGACGGATGGATCTTGTGTTCGTCACTTGATGAATGAAATGGACTTGTAAGTATTTTCGGGGAGATGATTCAGATTGAAGTCGGGTGGGCTGCAGGAAGGACGGAAGCCGGATTTGCTCGAAGACGGGAGGTTCGATATCGGGCTTTGCAAAGGTGTGTGATGGAACAGTGCCTGCCGTTGCATAGAGTATGTTTCTATTGCTCGTATCAAGAATCCTATATGCGTACAGGTCCGAGGCTTTGAAATTTTTTTCCGAGAGGGCCGGCATCACTTTTCGGAACAGGATGTCCTTGTCGATCACACAGATAATTTTATTTCTGGTTTCTTTCGTTCCATAAATAAGTAAAACCATGCGGATTTCGGAATCGGTATCATCGATTCTTGCATCTACGAATCTGGTTAAATTCGGTGCTGCGAGGAATCCTTGTATTCCCTCCGGATTGAGGATTTCTTCAAAGGTGTTTTGCCGCCATTCAAGAAGTAAACCCGATATTTGAACGTTCTTCTTGACGAATACGTAAAAGAGAAGGTAGAAAAAAAAGTTCTTCCTGCAGGATTTTGGCGAGCGTGCGTGCAGATGTGACCATGTTGAACTCGATGCGTGTTTGCTCCCGCTTCTGGAGTTCCTGCAGCCAGTTCAAGGCTGTAGAGATGGCTGAGCGCAACTATGGAAACGCTCATCGCTTCGTGGAGTCGGCACACCTTTCGTATACTGAAACTGAATTGCTTCTTGAAGGCAGGGAAACGTCACGGGCGATGCTTGATTCTGCAAACGAGAATTTGCTATCGTTCAGTTCTGATCGGCCTGCCAGCGGTTGAGAAGCCAGATGATGTTCGGATCTATCAGTTTGAGTGGAACCGCGCAGTGTCTGCATCGGAATCGTCCGTCCTCACCGAGTGTTTCCTTCGCGCATCCGATACAGTAGATGTCGCCGCAATTCGGGCAGGTTCCGGCAGGAAGTTCGTCGGGTGGTTGTGCGGTCAGGTGGAGAGAGCCTTGCGCGGCGATTTCCTTCGGGACGCGCCAGACGAGGTTGCAGATGGAGCACGTGATTTTCGTCGTGCCTGTTTCGGTTATATCGGCTTCGAGGGCGCGGGTCCGCTCCGAATCTTCGATGGCTAATAGTTTTTGTACGGATTCGGCGGCCTTCGCAAGCCGGCGGGTTGAAACATATTGTGCAGTCAGGTCGTAGAGAAGATCGGCATTGCCCGGAAATTCGGACAGTCCCTGCTGAAGCGCAACCTCGGAGCGGGAATACTCACCTTTGCGGAGTGCGAGATATCCGATTAGAGCGTAGATTCGCGCTGATGGTTGTATGTCGAGCGCGCGACCGAGAAGATCGTCGGCTTCATTCAGAAAATCAAGCTCGAGACAGTTGGCCGCGCGGTCCGTCAGAAGCTCGGCGTCAAAAGGGCGGCGCCTCAGTGCTTTCAAGTACCAGTCTTCGGCTTCTTCGTGCCGTTTGGCTTCCACGAGTAGATTCGCTCCGGCCCGCAGTGAATCGGGATCGTCCGTGTCCAGAAGGGGCAGAACTTCATCCAGTTTTCCCTGCATGCGCATTATTTCAGCAAAGTTGACGAGTACCGGTAATTCCTGTGCCAGGAGCCGTCTTGCCTCACGAATATATGTTTCGGCCGTGGCCGCGTCGTTTTCCTTTATTGCTTTCAGAGCCGCAAGGTTATACGCCCATCCGTTGTCTTTTCCTGTTTCCAGTGCGCGGGCAATTTCTGTCCCGCATTCTTCGCCTGTAAAGAAAAGAGTTTCGGCGAGCCTGAAATTGTAGGGTCCATAATCGCCTTCGAGGGCGACTGCTTTCCGGTATGCTTCGATCGAGTCCAGAGTCCTGCCCTGGCTCGAGAGGATCATGCCGTACAAATACCATACACCCGAATCGGAGGTGTCTCCGGCGACTGCCTTGCCAAGAGCCAGCTGTGCCTCTGCGGTGCGGTCGGTCGCGTAGTAGTATTTTCCTGCAACAGCTTGCACCCGCAGGTCGTCTTCAGCACTCGAACGGAGGAGGGGAATAATTTCTTCGAGATCGTCGTATTCTTCGGCGGATAAAAATATGCGGGCTGCCTCGAGCCATGCCGCGACTGCCTGTTCCGTTTTGCCGGCTATTGTCCATTCCTTTCCTTCATGGAGCGAAAAAAGTCCCTGTTCCGGAGTCAGCACTGCCGCCCGGTGGTACGCTTCCGCCGCCGCCTCGTGGTCGCCCTTCCAATGGCACAAGTGACCCTGTAAGTTTGATAAAAAGGACGAATCGGAGACAGTATCACCGGAAAGTGTTTTGAGGAGATCGTCGAGTTCGACAAAGCGGTTCTGAAGGTAGAGTATGCCACCCAGTTCCGCAGACGCCTGTTCGTACGACTGGTCAAGGGTCAGTGCCTTGCGTACCTGTGTTTCGGCTTCGGGCAGAAGTCGCTGCGCGAGATAGACCTGCGCAGACAGAAGAAGTTCTTCTGTACCAGGTTCGCGGTTTTTCCATGCCCGCTTCAGTTCGATGATAGCAGGCACGTACTTGCCCATCGCGTACCAGGTGCGTGCGAGATTGAGGTGCGCCTCGGGTGTAATTTTCATGTACTGGTTCCAGCGTGCGTAGATCGTCTCGACTTCCATTGGTCGCGAGTCGAGGGCAAGCGCTGCAAGCCTGGTTTCAGCCGTATCGTTGACTGCCCAGTTCTGTCCTGCGAAGGCGAATTTGCCTGCCGCCTGTATGGTATCGTCGGTGCATTCAGCCACCCAGATGTCATTGAGGATTATAGTGAAACTGGTGCCTCGGGCAATGATGCGGACTGACCAGACATCGGGATTCTGGCGATACGGGGTGTTTTCCTCGTCCTCGTCGGCTTCACGATCCTCCCCGGTTGCCTGCCGTGTTTCGGTCCAACCGAGCACGGGAATTGGCGTGCCGTTCACGAGGACATCCATGCGCACCATACCGTGGTCGGAAACGAGCACGCTGTAGAATGTTGTTTCGGAAATATATCTGAACAGAAAACCAGCGGCCATGGAACCGGCCTGAAAAAGGAAGGGGATATCGTCGCCGGTTCTTGTTATGGATTTTTCGGTTCTTCCGGGAAATTCGACGAGGGCCTCGAGCACAAAGTCTCGGTAGCGATACAGCGGATTGATGGTCCATGCGTAAACGTTTTTTTTGTCGAAGGAAAGAGAAAGAAAATGGGTGTCCAGTTTTGCTGAATAGGATTCACCGGTTTCATTCGCAAAACGGGATGTTTCGCTTTTACGGAAGTCCGCATGCCAGTATTCTTGAACGATGGATTCAGGATCCTGGATTTCTTCCTGCTTGGTACCGAAAAGACGTTTGAAAAAAGTAAACATACTGATTTAAACTACTCCAAAACTCCGTATCTGTCTATGGAAAAACCGGTTAAGTCCCGGAGCCTGACGAGCCGCCATGTTCCGTTTCCGAGCGCTCCGGTGCGTATTTTTTCCGGGAATACTGTTTCGAAGGCTCGGCCGACTTCCGGAAAACGCTCCGGGTGAAAAGCAATGTCTTCCCGGCATTTCCATGCGATTCCTCCGCCAAAGGAGCGGACAATACCCGCGTGGCAGGTGACCGTTTCGGGTTTTTCACCTTCTGCACGTACTCTGTCGGCCTCCGCATACTCGGCGAGGTGCAATGCGGTACAGGTTTCATATCCGGTGCCGAGCATCAGGATGAGTGCATCCATGCGGTGGAGCGTGCCTAAGGGAGATTTCATCCCGAGCCCGGTTTCGAAGCGATGACCCCGGGTCAACTTTCCTGCTGCCGGCCCCAGTGCGCAGAAAGAGAGATACGGATGCCCCGAGCGCTTCGTGCCGTGCCGATTGCGGAAAGCCTCGGCGATGGCTCCCATTCTGCAGCAGGGTGTCTTCCGGCGGTTGAAGACCAGCGGTTCCGGAGCGCCGCCTGTCTCGTCAGCCGTGTAATCCGAATGGGCGCACATCACCACCGTCATTCCCTTTTTTCTGCACGCCCTCAAAAGCGCAGCGAGCACCGTCTCGGGCCCTCCCTGTGTGCCGCTCTTGCCGAATGCGGAAAGCGACGAATGCACGAGAACAGCCCGCTTAAGCAGACTGCCTTCAGGATACAGAGAAGCCGCCTCTTCGAGGAGAGTGTCGAAAAAGATGTCCAATTTGTTGGAAAAGGCAATTAATTCATGTAAACGATCTTCCATTTTTTCCGTGCCTTCAGTACACTCGCACCATACTACATAATACAGGAGATTTTATGGCTTTTCCACCCGATTTCACTTGGGGATCCGCAACTTCCTCATATCAGATAGAAGGCGCTCATGATGCCGACGGCAAATCTCCTTCAGTTTGGGATACTTTTTCCGCCCAACCGGGAAAAACCTACAACAATGATTCAGGTCGCATCGCGTGTGACCATTATCACCGGTACCGGGACGACGTCGCACTCATGAAAGAGCTGGGCCTCGGCGCCTACCGGTTCTCGATTTCCTGGCCGCGTATCCTTCCTGACGGCCGCGGTACTATCAACCAGAAAGGCCTCGATTTTTATTCGCATCTTGTCGACAGCCTCCTCGAAGCCGGCATTACTCCCTGGGCTACGCTTTTTCACTGGGACATGCCGCACATTCTGCAACAGGAGGGCGGATGGCTCAACCGTGCTACAGCTGACGCATTTGCCGAATATACGCAGGCTGTCGTCGGTGTGCTTGGCGATCGGGTCAACGACTGGATGACCTTCAACGAACCGCAGTGTTTTCTCGGTCTTGGCCTTGAAACCGGTGTGCATGCTCCGGGGCTCAAACTGCTTACAAATGATCTTTTTACCGGCCTCCACAACCACCTGGTCGCCCATGGCAAGTCTGCACAGATTCTCCGTTCCTCAGGCGGCTCGCGTTTCCGTATCGGGTATGTACCAACGTCGCAGGCGATTATTCCGGCTTCGGAAAGTGCCTCTGATGTGGATATCGCTCGTGGTGCCTTTTTCTCGTATTGGGCCGATCACGGCCCTCTTTGGACGGTTGCCTCTTTCACCGATCCCGTGTTTTTCGGCCGGTATCCCGAAGATGGACTTGCCGCTTTCGGCTCGCACCTCCCGAAGGACTGGGAAAAGGATATGGCCCTCATTTCGACACCGATCGATTTTTGCGGGATCAACCTGTATTCGGGTATCCATCTGACAGTGGACGCAAACGGCGTACCATGTCGTGCACCGGTTCCCGCAGGCATCGCGCAGACGGCTAACAAATGGAACGTCGAACCCGAAACCCTTCGCTGGGCACCCCGTTTTCTGTCGGAGCGTTACAATAAACCGATCGTCATCACCGAGAACGGTCTTTCGCTTACCGACTGGGTGCATATGGACGGTAAGGTGCACGATCCTGCCCGCATCGACTTTACCCATCGGTATCTGCTCGAGTTGGAAAAAGCCATCGGCGACGGAGCGAACATCGCCGGCTATTTTTACTGGAGTCTCATGGACAATTTCGAGTGGGCCGAATCCTATAAAGAACGTTTCGGACTCATACATGTCGACTTCGCCACCCAAAAGCGGACCATCAAGGATTCCGGTTTCTGGTATCGCGACGTGATCGCCTCGAACGGTAAAAGCCTGCACTGAAAAAAAGAAGCTTGACGTCTGCCCGATGCGGCTTTAAGCTGAACTAACGGTTTGTCCCAAGCACCATACGTACCGAGCTCCTATACCGTAAAGGAACCGTACATGAATAGTTATCGATATCCTCCCCGTATGCCCGATTCACTCGGTCAATTTCTACAAAAAGGTGGAGGAAAAATAGCATGAACACGCAAATTTGGCTGTATGCAGGAATGATTCTCGGCATTGTCTCTTTCGGGATGGCGCTTGTCATCTATCAGTGGGTCAAAAAACAGGATACCGGTTCGGAGAAGGCGCAGAAAATCGCGCTGGCCATCAAGGAAGGCGCTTGGGCGTATCTTCGGCATCTGTATGGGGCTCTTTTTTTCGTGGCGGCACTTTTCGGTGTCATTCTGGCTGTCGTGTTTTCCTGGCAGGGCGGATCCTTCGGTCTTCTACGCGGGCTCGAGACTGCTGGCGCTTTCGTCGTTGGCGCGCTCTGCTCGGCGATAGCAGGTTATCTCGGTATGTCGGTAGCCGTCCGCGCGAATGTGCGTACCGCCGTTGCAGCCAAGATCTCCCTCAATAAAGCTTTTGATATAGCATACCGCGCTGGCTCTGTGCTTGCACTCGCAATGGTGGGTATTGCTGTTTTCGGCATGTGCCTTATCTATCTTCTTACCGGCGATCCGGAAGTCGTACTCGGCTTTTCCTTTGGGGCCTCGTCCCTTGCCCTGCTTGCGAAGGCTGGCGGCGGCATCTATACAAAAACTGCGGATATCGCGGCGGACCTCGTGGGCAAGGTGGAAGCGGGTATACCCGAGGATGATCCTCGTAATCCTGCTGTTATCGCAGACAATGTCGGCGACAACGTCGGCGACGTGGCGGGCATGGGTGCTGACATTTTCGACTCCTACGTGGCGGCGACAGTCGCTACCATGCTGATCGGCTTTACCGGGTTTCTTTCCTTCCCGGAAGAAACCCGTGTGTTCTATACTGTGCTTCCTCTTATTCTGTGTATCATCGGAATCATTTCGTCTTTTATCGGACTGCAGCTCGTGCGCGTTGGCAAGAGTGGAAAACCCGGGACGGCTCTCAATCTGGGTACGGTATTTTCGTGCCTCATTTTCGGCACGCTCACAACAGCCCTCTTTCTGTTTATGGGGTGGAATATCGGTGCCCTTATCGCGACTGTTTCCGGCCTGGTAATCGGTGTCCTTATCGGATTTACGACCGACTATTTTACCGACGACAATTTTGCTCCGGTACGCCGGACTGCAGAGATTGCGAAATCGGGCTCGGCTTTGACCATCATCACCGGTCTTTCCTACGGACTTATATCGATGGCGCCGTCAATAATCGGCATCGCCGTCGCAACGCTCGTCTCGTATTTTTCGGCACAGGCTTTCGGGCTTCCCGGCGTGTACGGGGTAGGCATTGCCGCAGTCGGTATGCTGTCGCTTACCGGTGTTGTGGTCGCAAATGATGCGTATGGCCCGATCGTCGACAACGCGAAGGGTATTGCAGAAATGTCGGGCATGGGTGACGAAATCGTAGAACGGGCCGACGTGCTCGATTCGGCTGGCAATACAGCGAAAGCTATTACTAAAGGCTTTGCCATCAGCGCCGCAGCTCTCACCGTACTCGCCCTTTTCGCGGCATATAAGGAACAGATAGAGCAATACCTTCCCGCGGGACAACAGCTGGTTCTCGACCTGCAGGACCCGATGGTGCTCGCAGGTGTGTTGCTCGGCTCGATGGTCCCACCTATTTTTTCGGCTCTGCTGATGCTTGCGGTGACGAAGAATGCCTTCAAAATGATCGAAGAAATTCGCCGTCAATTCCGGGACATTCCCGGCATTCTGCTCGGTACAGTGGATCCCGACTACAACACCTGTGTCGGCCTTGCCTCCGAAGGCGCACTCCGTGCCCTCGTGCTTCCTGCGATGCTCGCCGTTGTGCTACCCCTGTGTATCGGTTTTTTACTCGGACCGGCCGCTCTCGGCGGCTTCCTCGGCGGATCTATTTTTGTCGGGGTCGTCTTCGCCCTTTTCATGGCGAATGCCGGAGGTCTGTGGGACAATGCCAAAAAATATGTCGAAGCAGGAAACTGCGGTGGACCGGGATCCGAAGCCCACAAAGCAGCCGTTGTCGGCGACACGGTCGGTGACCCCTTCAAGGACACCGCGGGACCCTCAATCAACACGCTCATCACAGTAATGACGCTCGTGTCGAGTTTGTTCGCACCTGTCATCGCGGTTTTTCACCTGTTCGGATAAAAAGTCTTTAAGGAGGATTTTCAAGTATGAAAAGCACCGGGGCGCTGGTCTAGATTTTGAATCCCTCAACTTCCGAAGTCAGGGACTTGACGGCGTCAAGGTTGCTGTTCATTTCCTTTCGCGTAGCCGTAGCCGTAGCCGTAGCCGTAGCCGTAGCCGTAGCCGTAGCCGTAAACGAAGACTCCAGTTTTCGGATACCCTCGGCACGCGATCGCGAATCGCCGGCAATTTCGCTTGATATCGAGGCCGCCTGCCTGATCCCTCGCATGTGCCGCCTCGATCGCGGCATTCATCGCCAGTAGATTGATAACGGACGCAATTTTATCGAGGGATTTGATTACCTTGAGTACGTTTACGGCCGATTTGTCGATTTCTTACATTGCTTGCGATGATTCGCGGGATGTTTGTGCTGTCGCATAAACCGAACCTCCTGACAGATTCGAGAAAAGAACGATCAGTCCGGCCGGGGCTATCAGTCCTGCCAAGCGTCCCAAAAGGATCTTAAGAAGGATGTAACCGGCTGCGAAGCCGGTACGGTTTATTGCAAGAATGATACCCGCGAATGAAGTTATCCAGGAAAAACGTTATTGTTTACATGAACAGGTATACGGCATTGATCATTAGTATGGAATTCAGGGTAATTCGGAGGGCAAGAGAGCCTCTTGCAAAAGTCGGTTTCTTTTGCAAGATCCTCAAGATACTTGGTTTTCATCCCACCACTATATTCCAGTTTAGTGGAATGTACCAATTACTTTTTTAATTTGATTTTTGATGAATTTGCCCCAATACTGTAAGTTGGTTCCCGCTATGCATGAGGAGGCTATATGGCGACGACACTGTCGGAAACGGTTGAATTCAGTCCTGATTTGCGGAGCTTCATAGAAGAATGGAAGGGACAGCCCGGTAATCTCATCATGGTTCTGCACAAGACCCAGCAGGAGTTCGGATATTTGCCCCGAAAGGTAGCGATCCAGCTTTCCAGGGAGCTGGATACGCCATTGGCTCGAATTTACGGGGTTATGACCTTCTATCACTACTTCAAGCTGCAGAAACCGGGACGGCACAATATCCAGATCTGCATGGGCACTGCCTGTTATCTCAAGGATGGGGAGGACCTCATTCAGGAACTCGAAAACTTGCTCGGAATCGGGGTGAACCAGGTTACCGCAGACGGCGAATTTTCCATTGAGGCAGTCCGGTGTGTGGGTTGCTGCGGACTCGCGCCGGTGGCCATCGTAGCTGGAGAGGTATTCGGCAAGCTTATCCCGGACAGACTGCCGGAAATACTTGCCAAATTCAGGGGGGAAACATGACTTTACAGGAACTGCGGGCCATTCGGGAAGAAGGCCAGAAAGATATGGAACGCCGCCGCACGGATGGCAATACGATCGAGATAATTGTCGGAATGGGCACCTGCGGCATAGCTGCCGGCGGGAAAGAAACCCTGGCTGCTTTCGTGGATCAGCTGACAGCTCTCGATATAAAAGGTGCGACAATCAAGCAAACCGGCTGCATGGGCCTGTGTTATGCAGAGCCGACCGTCGAGATTCGCATGCCCGGCATGAGCGATACGATTTATGGTAACGTGGACGTCGCGACAGCGAAGGAAATAGTCCGTTCCCATATCATTGAAAAGAAACTGGTGGATAACCACCTGTTCGATCGCCCTGCAAAAGACATCCTCACCAATAAATAAGGAAGAATACCATGGGATTCAGTCAATTCTGCCTGGTTTGCGGCGGTACCGGATGCGAATCATCCAAAGCCGACGACATTTATCGGAATCTGCAAAAAGCATGCGAAAAATATGGTCTAAAGGACACCGTCCAGATCGTCAAAACCGGCTGTTTCGGTTTCTGCGAAAAAGGACCTATCGTCAAGATTTTGCCGGACGAGTCTTTCTATGTTGAAGTCAAGCCCGAGGACGCCGACATAATTGTTGCCGAACATTTACTCAAAGGCCGACCGGTCACGAAACTCCTGTACAAAACACCGGAAGACAAGACCGTAAAGACCGAAGCGGATATCAAATTCTACCAGAAACAGCTGCGCATCGTGTTACGGAACTGCGGTATCATCAATCCCGAGGACATACGGGAATATATCGCCCGCGACGGCTATGCCGCACTTGAAAAAGTGTTTTTCAGCATGACGCCTGAGCAGGTGATCGAGGAACTGAAAATATCCGGTCTCCGCGGACGGGGCGGCGCCGGTTATCCGACCTGGCTCAAATGGAAGAATACCCGCGAGGCTGTCGGGGAGCAGAAATACGTCATCTGCAACGCCGATGAGGGTGATCCCGGGGCGTACATGGACCGCTCAACCCTCGAAGGCGACCCGCACAGCGTGCTCGAAGCCATGACCATCGCCGGCTATGCGATCGGCGCGACCAAGGGCTATATCTATATCCGGGCGGAATATCCGCTTGCCATCGAGCGGCTCGAGATCGCGATGAAGCAATCCCGCGAAATGGGCCTCATCGGAAAGAACATCCTCGGTTCCGGCTTCGATTTCGATATCCAGATCCGCCTCGGCGCCGGTGCTTTTATCTGCGGTGAAGAAACGGCACTTATCCAGTCCATAGAGGGAAAACGCGGCATGCCCGTGCCCAAGCCCCCGTTCCCCTCTGTGAGCGGACTGTGGGGAATGCCCACCTCAATCAACAATGTCGAAACCTTCGCCAACATTCCAGTCATCATCACCAAGGGTGGCGCCTGGTTCGCAAGTATCGGTACGGCGACGAGCAAGGGAACTAAGGTTTTCGCCCTTACCGGTGCAATAAACAATTCGGGCCTCGTCGAAGTACCCATGGGCACCACTCTCCGCGAAATTATTTACGACATTGGCGGTGGCATCAAGGACGGAAAAGAGTTCAAGGCTGTTCAGACGGGAGGCCCTTCAGGCGGTGTGATTACCAAAGAATATCTTGATTACCCCATTGACTACGAATCCCTTACCAGCCTTGGTTCCATGATGGGGTCGGGCGGCATGATAGTCATGGACGAGGAAGACTGCATTATCGATATCGTCAAGTTCTATTTGACCTTCTCGGTCGAGGAATCGTGCGGAAAGTGTGCGCCTTGCCGGATCGGCGGCCGGAAGCTTCTCAATATCATGAATAAGATATCAAAGGGAAACGGGACTATGGAGGACCTCGATACACTCAAGACTATCGGGTATGCCATGCAGCGTGCATCGTTGTGCATGCTCGGTGGCACCACACCGAATCCCGTGCTCTCGACACTCAAGTATTTTCCCGAGGAATATCTCGCCCATATCAAGAACAGAAAATGCCCGGCGGGAAAATGCAAGGCTCTCGTGACCTATACGATCGACAAGGACAAGTGTATCGGCTGCACCGTCTGTGCACGCAAGTGTCCCGTTCCATGCATTGCGGGCGAACGGAAATTTCCGCACGAAATTGACCAGTCGAAGTGCATCAAGTGCGGAGCCTGTTTCGATGCCTGCAAGTTCGGCGCCGTGGTCGTAGGATAAGGAGAAACAAAGTGAAAATGGTCAACTGCAAAATAAACGGTGTCCCCGTTTCGGTGCCCGAAGGAACCTCTATTCTGAAAGCTGCACTCGAAGCCGACATCAAGATACCCACCCTCTGCGCACATCCCGACCTCAAAGCCTGGGGCGCCTGCGGCATCTGCATCGTCAGGCCCGAAACCAGCCCGAAGATGATCCGTTCCTGCACAACAACGGTGACCGAGGGCATGAACTACATCACCCACGATCCCGATATCGTCGAGACGAGGCGTACGGTGCTCCAGCTCATCATGAGCAACCACCCGAACGATTGTCTTCGTTGCCCGCGGAACGGCTGCTGCGAGCTCCAGACCCTGTGTGCCGAATTTGGTATTCGCGACGTACCGTTCGAAAGCGGTGTCCGGGACATTCCGGAGGACAATTCGACCCCCTCGGTCCAGCTCCATCCCGCAAAGTGCATCTCGTGCGGCCGCTGTGCGCTCGTGTGTCAGAATCTCCAGAATGTCTGGGCTCTCGAGTTCCTGTACCGCGGAGATGAAACCCGTATTGCCCCCGCCGGCGATGTGCTTCTGTCGGAATCACCCTGCATCAAGTGCGGCCAATGTTCGGCCCATTGTCCGGTTGGCGCCATAACCGAAGTGGACGAGACCCGCAAGGTATGGAATGCCATCCGCGAAAAGGACAAGCACGTGGTCGTCCAGATCGCGCCCGCCGTCCGTGTCGCCCTTGGTGAGGAGTTCGGGCTCGAGCCGGGAACTATAATTACCGGCAAAATCTACGCCGCGCTCCGTAGACTCGGTTTTGACAAGATTTTCGATACCAATCTTTCGGCTGATCTTACTATCATGGAAGAAGCGAGTGAATTCGTGGAACGATTCGCCCACGGAAAAGGAGAGCTGCCGCTGATAACTTCCTGCTGCCCGAGCTGGGTTGACTACCTCGAAAAATATCACACCGACATGATTCCCCACTTTTCGACGGCAAAGAGCCCGATGATGATGATGGGCGCGATGATCAAGACCTACTATGCACAGAAGGCCGGGATCGATCCGAAAAATATTGTTTCGGTAGCCGTCATGCCCTGTACTGCCAAGAAGTACGAAATTTCCCGTTCCGAGGACATGAGTTCCTCGGGCCAGCTTGATGTCGATATTTCGATCACCACCCGCGAACTTGCCCGCATGATCAAACAGGCCGGCATCGATATCCTGCGTCTTGCCGACGAGGAAGCCGATTCTCCGCTCGGGGACTACACAGGTGCCGGTGTCATTTTCGGTGCTACAGGCGGAGTTATGGAAGCCGCGCTCCGCACCGCCTACAATTTCGTGACCGGAGAAAACATCGGGAAGGTCGATCTCGAGATGGTTCGCGGTATGGAAGGAGTAAAATCTGCAGTTATTGACATCAAGGGAACCAAGGTGAAAGTCGCTGTCGCTCATGGTATGGCCAATGTCAAGGCTCTGATGGATGAGGTGCGGAATGCAAAGATTTCCGGAAAGGAACGGCCATATGATTTCATCGAGGTCATGGCCTGTCGCGGAGGTTGTATCGCTGGTGGTGGTCAGCCGTACGGATCGACTGACGAAGTGCGCGTTAAACGGATCCGGGGCATCTACAAGAATGACTCAGACTCGAAAATCCGCTGCAGCCACGACAATCCGGCGATACAGGCGCTTTACAGAGATTTTCTTGGAAAACCCTTAAGTCCGATATGTCACGATCTCCTGCATACGCACTACACACCGCGGCCACTCTGGGTCAAGTAACGTGACAACCTTGAACTGTTCAGACAGGTCCGTCCATTGAGGGCGGGCCTTTTTCAGGTTTGACAGAGAGGATAAACTTCTCTACTATTAATTCAAAATTGAAACAAAAAAAAGTATAAAAGAGGTAGTGTATGTTGGAATCAGACGAGGCCAGTCTGCTGAATGTTTTGCAGGAAACCCTGCTGCCCGGACAGGGCGGAATAAAAATCCGCGCGTTTCTTGCTTTCAACCGGGAAAATCCGCTCGTATCTCTGGAAAATCTCGAACAGCTGAAAACCAAGGGGCTTGTTGATATACATGACGACACCGTATATCCGCTGGATATGTTGTAGGTTTTCAGTCGCCTTCTTGTGGTTTCTTTGAAAAAAAAGTATCCTGTATCCAGTTTTGATTTCAAAACGTTTGGAGAATTCTCCAAAATCTTGTATGTATGGACAGGTTATGAAAAAGATTATTCTTTCACTTATCGTTGTCACCTCAATTTTTGCTGTATCGTGCAAAGGTACAGACAAAAAAACCGAAGCGGTTGCATCTGACAAACCTGCTAAAACCGAAAAACCCGCTGACCCAAGCTACGCGTTCGGTATTGCAATTGGAAACAGCCTCAAGGAAACCGGAGTCGAGATCGACAATGGCAAGTTTTTGAAGGGACTCAAGGATGCAATGGGCAAAACAGCTCCTTCCATGACACTCGAAGAAGCTGGTGCAATAATCCAGTCCTCGATCGAAGCGGCAACGGTAAAAAAAGCCGAGGCTAATATAGCCAAGGAAACCGAATTCTTTGCAGAAAATGGAAAGAAAACCGGTATCGTGACGACTGCAAGCGGTTTGCAGTATGAAATTCTCAAGGAAGGCACTGGCGTCAGCCCCAAGTCGACTGATACCATTCGAGTTGACTATGTTGGAACCCTCCTCGACGGAAAAACCTTTGACAGTTCCATCGCGCGCGGCGAGCCTGCCGAATTTCCCCTTGACGGCGTAATCCCCGGCTGGACCGAAGGTATTCAGACCATGAAAGTAGGCGGAAAGACCAAATTCTACATTCCGTCAAAACTGGCTTATGGCGAATCCGGAGCCGGAGCAACCATTCCTCCGAATTCAACGCTCGTGTTCGAGGTTGACCTGCTCGAAATTGTTTCTTCCGTAAAATAAGACAGCGCTGAAAAGAAAAGACCCGCCGGGAAACCAGCGGGTCTTTTCTTTTTTTTGACCATTAAGGCCGAAAAATCAGTGAAAATCTTTTTCCTGGACGGTTTTGCGGCCGTCGGCCTGCGCATTTTTGATCGCGTCTTCACAAAGGGCGCGAACTTTGTCCGAGAGGACATCGATGACTGCCGCCGAACATTTCAGCTCGGATGCTTCCTTGATAAATGCTTTTACTTTCGATGCGATTACGAGTGTTTCTTTTTCTGCCATATATGCTCCCTGTATTATGCTGTCAGCGGATAGTAATGGATTGAGCCGATCTTGTCGAGTCTGCCTTTTCTATGCATCATACAGCATGCTTACAAATGATATCCTGCGCCGGGTGCGCTACGCGCTCAATTTGGGCGATCCGATGGTCCGGGAACTGTTTTCCCTTGCTGGTCATGCCGTTACACCGGAAGAACTGGTATGTATGTTTAAAAAAGAGGAAGAAGACGGTTTTGTCCGTTGTTCCGATTCCCTTGCCCACTTTTTTTTCGAGGGACTGATCATCCTCCGTCGCGGAAAAAAAGAGGGCGACGCTACTGCTATCCCGGCTGTAGTCCCCGCAAAGGGCGAGTTGACCAACAATGATGTGTTGTGGTATTTGCGCATCGCCATGCAGCTTAAGGACGACGATGTACTGGCCATCCTGAAAAAGGCCGATGTTACCATCGGAAAATCGGAGCTGAACGCCTTATTTCGCAAAAAAGGACATGACAATTATCGTCCATGCGGAGACCAGTTTCTCCGCAATTTTCTTGCCGGTTTCACTGCGGTCTATCGACCTTGAGCTTGCAAAACTTGACATGCCATTTTTTCTCGTCTACTATAAAAGTATGAGACAAAAAAAAAGCAGATGATGGAATTGTTCATCATTTTCGGGATTCTTCTGTCTGCCGGTTTGTTGTTGCGCGTTTCTTATGATGCCACCATCCTCTTTTCTGCCGCCTGTGCACTTGTTGTGGGCATCGTTTTCCGTCCGCACCGACTTCGGGGCTGGATTCCGGCTTGTATCATCACAGTGACATGGGTTTCTTTCAGCGGAAGCATGTATGCCGGCTACAATACTTTCCGCCTGTATGTTTTCGGGATCGCCCTGTTTCCTCTGCTTGCCTGGCCGGTTGGGCTGATGCTTGGCTATTACTATGCGCTGCCCCGGGTAACCATCAAGCCCTGGATGCTTCGCTGGCTCGTTCTTTCGACCATATATTCGGTTGGTCTGATCCTTTTTGAAATAATCGGTTATCACGTTCTCGGAATTCACCTTGATGCGGGAAAAGCCTATCCTGGTTGGCCCTACCTCGAAATATTCCATTGTCCCTGGTGGATGCAGGTCGTCTATTTCCTCAATGGAATTGTTTTTATGGGTGTTTCGTCCTGGATAGATCGAAACGATGCGGTTCCGCAACGGTTAACGGCATGACGAAAACAGCACGCCTTTTTGCACTCGTATCCGGACCACATGCCGAACAGAAACCGAAAGCCTGACCGCTCATCGCGCGGCCGCGCGAAACCTGCCGCCGAAAAAACGCTCCTGCATCCCCGCAATCCACATCGGTTCCGCTATGACTTTCCTTCGCTCGTTGCATCCTGCCCGGAACTTGCGCCCTTTGTATCGGTGAATGCCTATGGCAGTGAATCAGTGGATTTTTCCGATTCCGGGGCAGTCAAAGCGCTCAACCGCGCCTTGCTTGTACAATTTTACGGAATTCAATTTTGGGATATCCCCGCAGGCTATTTGTGTCCACCCGTTCCGGGACGGGCAGACTATATCCATTATGCCGCTGATTTGCTCGCTTCCTGCAACGGCGGCGCTGTACCGGAAGGAAAAACGGTGTCAGTCCTTGATATCGGTATCGGGGCAAATTGTATCTATCCGATAATCGGCAGCCATTCGTACGGGTGGCACTTCACCGGCACAGAGACCAATCCCGTTTCTGTTGCGGCGGCAAAAAATATCGTTGCTCACAATGCGGGCCTTTCGGAGCTGGTTGAAGTCCGGCTACAGGATACCGATTCTCACATCTTCAGTGGTGTTATCCGCGATACCGATTTTTTCGACCTTACAATCTGCAATCCACCGTTTCATCCTTCTGCCGAAGAGGCCGCAGCAGGAACCGCACGGAAACTTCGAAACCTGGGCAAGCAGATGCAGGGCGCGGTATCTGATGTGCAGCTCTCCGATACACCGCTTTCTGCTCCCGTTCGTAATTTCGGCGGGATGGGAGGCGAGCTCTGGTGCCCTGGCGGGGAAGCCTCGTTCATTCATACAATGATAGAAGAAAGCCTTCTATTTGCAAAAAAATGTTTCTGGTTCACAACCCTTGTTTCAAGACGAGAGAACCTCGACGGCGTGCTTAAAACACTCACTCGCAAAGGAGCTGTGGAAGTTAGGACGATCGACATGGCTCAGGGGCAGAAAACAAGCCGGATTGTTGCATGGACCTTTTTTGACCAGGAAGCTATGCGCCTCAAGTATGAGGCGCTTTATTCCGGAACTATTTGATCGGGATCTTTAAGCCAGGGGATGAACTGCCGGTCGACCAGCAGCACATGACGGAGAATCCATGATTTGGTGAAGATTAAAGCCTCCGTGCAGACTCCCTTCTGTCCCGATTCACACTGCTGCCTGAGTTCTTCCAGCTTGGCCATGAGAGCTGCATGATGGCTGTTATGACTTTCGGTATGCGGATATTTCTTCAAAATCATCATCTCTTCCTCGACAGCAAAATGTTCGCGCGCAAAGGAAATGAGCTGGTTCAGGGCTTCGATCAGGCCTTTGTTGGAATTTTGTCCGCGGCTGCCGCACCGGATGCCGTCGACGAGAGTGAAGAACTGCTTGTGGTTCTGGTCGATTTTTGCGTTGCCGACCGAAAACTCTTTTTTCCAGACGCACTGAAATGTATTGTTCACGAGAGTCATTCGCCGTTCGTAGTTTTCGAAAATAGTCCACAGGAGGATCGGACGCGTCGAGATGACGGTCGATGGGATGAACAACGCGCGCGTATCGGTGACGGCATGCGCCTTCATAAGGCCGACTCCCGGGAAAAGAACTTTTTCTTCTCCGAACATGCAGCCATCTCCGATCGTTTCGACCGTGTCATCACCGAGACTTAACCTGATCTCTCCGGCGACGACGATAAAAAGCCCATCACCTTCGAGTTCTGTTTCGGGTGCAAATTCAAGCAGACGGGCTTCGCGCGAAAGTTCATCCATTGACGATCCGCCCAGTTCTTCACGGAATAGGTCGGAAGAACGGATTATGGAGCGGTATTGATGCTGTCGTTCGATCGCTTCCCCGAATCCGTTGCGCGAAACTGTTTCGGCATACAGGGCGAAGGGAATTTCAAGCGCGTCTACCTGGCAGGCTGCCGAATAGCCGTACGCCGATTTTTTCCCGGTCAGGCACTCGTGCTCTCCGATAAAGGACCCTGAATCCAGGTTTCGGACTGTTCCGGTAAGTGCATCGGTTGCGATGATTTTTCCCGAGAGGATCAGGTATACCGATTTCAACGAAACCCGTTTTCCTGCGGGTAATCCGCCTTCGTCAAGCTGGACACGGGGACAGGACCCGAGTTCTTCCAGGTCTCTTTCGTTCAGTTCGGGAAAATGTTTTATAAGATGCACCATTCCGTGTTCACGTCGGTAATCGCGTATAGCCGGAAACAGAACGCTTCGTTCCGCAAATTTAGCTCTGTTGCCGATCTCGTCCAGTTTTGCCGTTATTTCTGTATTTGTGTGCGAAATATATATTTGTCCGGACGTATCCGGCCGGAAATCTTCAGGATTGCCGTGGATCATCCCCCCGCCTGCATCGATTTTCTTGACGTCCGCGTGCGCGAGATACATTCGCTTTACCTCCGCAATCCGGTCAGCTTTCATGCCAGGTTTCGTACTATCCTCTTCTTTCATAGCATCGAGGACTGAAAAGGATGTGATATCTGCCAAATGGGCATAGGTTTTCATCTGTCCATTTGCTTCCGCGCGGAAAATGAAAATGTCCGTCTCTACTGGATGCGGGGAGCTGCGGGGCATTACATCTAGGCCTGCAATCTTGTTCCATTTTTCTTCGATTAAATCATGAAAATCGAACAGGTGTGAAAAAGAGCCTTCCACCATCGAGGTGAGAGCGCAGAGCTTTCGGAGTACGGATTTACGAACCAGCGGGGATGCGTAAAATTCTATTCTGCGGTCAATGCGGAGCAATTCTGTCAACCCGACAAAATGATCATCATGGGAGTGTGTCTGAAAAATTCCCCGGATGTCGGCAGGTACGAGGCCGAGTGCGTTGAGGCTTGCTCCTATGTTCGGTCCCGCATCAATGAGGAAATATTCACCCTGCCAGCAGATAATACTCGCCATACAGGGATGCAAGGGATCCCAGCCATCGCTTTCCCCGGTATGGATTACCGAGAATTCGTCCGGCACAATGCGCACCCGCTCGAGTTGGTAGGGCGCTTGTCGCTCGACTCCCTTTTTGGTGTTCAGGTCCACGCTGAGCGATACACCCTTGCGTATGAAAGAATACCGGTTTATGCCCTCGCGATGGAGGAATACGTCGCCACCGAGCGCAATCGCGTCATTGTCTATCTGCTTGAGTTCGAGAAGCTCGGCGGTGGGATGGATAGATCCGAAAGCAAACCGAAGCTTGATCCGGTAGAGTTCTCTGGCTTTTTCCTCGTCAAGTCCCGCTTCCAGGAGATCTGAAAGCGAGGGCAGGCCGTAATTGCCGTAAAAAATGTATGCGGCTTGGGCTTCGAGCTGGTCTTTGATGCCAATGAGAATCGGCTTTGCCCCGGTATTGCCCGGATGGCCGGGAACTAGCATGCCCTGCCGGTACAGCATCTGCAAAACGGGAAATTCGGCGAGATTGCGAAAGCTGCCGTTCTGTACGGCTAATTCCGATAAAAGTATAATATTGGGGCCCGATTCGCAAAAATAGCCGTTTTCATTTTTTGCTACGAGAATACCGGCTTTTTTGAGGAACTTTACGGCATTCTCCGGACAACCGCACAGAATCCGTAATCCTGCCTCGGGAATGTCGACATACGTACAACCGTCGATAACGGCATGTTTTTTCATATAAATCAGTTTAAACCAAAAAAGCCGGAAACTCTAGTTATTTCTGTAAGACTTCCTTTTTTGTCTTGTCAGGCACTTTTTTATGGCTGATACTTTAGGAATGATTCTACTCGTAGTCCGGTAATCCGGGAGGTGACCATGAACTATCGCGACTTCGGCACAACAGGCATCAAAATTTCCGCTCTGGGTTTCGGAGCTATGCGGCTTCCGACAACAGAAATCAATGGAAAAACCGTTTTCGACCACGACGAAAGCATCCGCATAATCCATAAAGCTATCGATCTCGGGGTCAATTATATCGATACCGCACCCTATTATTGCGAAAAAGAAAGCGAGATCATCGTGGGAAAAGCCCTGAAAGGCTTTCGGGACCGTATCTACCTGTCGACGAAAAATCCGATAGAAACCCCGTCAGGCTCGGACTGGCGTAAACGGCTCGAATCCTCCCTGTCGAAACTCGATACCAGCTATATCGATTTTTATCACATGTGGGGCATTAGCTGGGATACTTTTGTCAACAGCATCGATCTCAAGGACGGCCCGATGGAAGCGGCTCTCAGGGCAAAAGATGAAGGCCTCATTCGGCACATTTCCTTCTCGTTTCATGACAAAAGTGAAAACCTCTTCAAGCTGATAGATACCGGCATGTTCGAGACTGTTTTATGTCAGTACAACCTCATGGACCGAAGCAACGAGGAGGGGATGCGGTATGCGAAAGAGAAAGGACTCGGGGTCATTGTCATGGGCCCGGTCGCTGGTGGCCGGCTCGGCGCCCCGTCCCCGGCTATTGCCAGTCTCCTGCCGGGAAAGGTGAAATCGAGCCCCCAGCTCGCGATGCGGTTTGTGTTGTCCAATCCGATGGTCGACTGCGCCCTTTCCGGAATGGGTTCGATGGCCATGGTTACCGAAAACGCCGAAATTGCCGGCAACGGATTATCTCTTTCGAAAATCGAGATCGACACTATCAACGTATCAATGGCCGAAAACAAAAAACTCGAAGGACTCTATTGCACCGGTTGCAATTACTGTATGCCTTGTCCGTTCGGGGTGAATATCCCGCTCAACTTCCAGCTCATGAACTATCACCGGATATATAGTCTGACTGATTATGCGCGGGGTGAATACAAGAATATTGGAACGGTTGCGTGGCTCAAAGGAGAAAAGGCTTCTGCCTGTGTTGGATGCGGCGAGTGTGAAACAAAATGCCCCCAGAAAATCGAGATACGCAAACAGCTCAAGGAAACAGCTGTGGCTCTTGGCTGATCAGCCGTTTTCGGAGGAATCGAATGAGCAGAATCAAGGAGCCTTCCCGAAAGCAACACATAAAACTCATGGACGAGCTCATCCTTGTGTATGAAAAGGCGTCCGATGCAAATTCATCCCTACAGGTGATCGAGGAGCTTGCCCGGGCGGGTATTTGCCTTATCCTGATCATCTCGGACTGGTTGATGCCTGGAATGAAGGGTGATGAAATTCTCGATATAGTCAAGCGGAACAATCCTGAAATCAAGGCGATCATGATCACCGGTCACGCGGATACTGCAGCTCTCGAAAAGGTCAGGACCAACACGTCCGTCATCGGCATCCTGAAAAAACCCTGGAATGCCCTTGAACTGAAAAATCTTATCAGCGCACATTGCATCGAGTCCTGCTGATTTTTTTCCCTATTAAGATACAAAAAACGGACCGGGAAATCCGGTCCGTTTTTGTTTTAAAACGCAGTTTTTAGTATATCCCCTGTAGAAAATCGGAATATCGATTTTCTACGAGCAGTGAGCCTCTTGCAAAACTTTCTAAGTTTTGCAAGATCCTCCAGTAATAAAAAATACGTACGTATTTTATGCGTAGAGAATTCGGTTGAAACCCGAATTCTCTACGATGTACTAAAAAACTTCGTTTTTTAGTACATGCCTCCCATGTCGCCCATTCCGCCGCCACCTTGGGGCATTGCGGGAGCATGCTTCTCGGGGAGGTCGGTTATCGCGCATTCGGTGGTGAGCAAGAGACTTGCGACAGATGCTGCATTCTGCAAAGCCGAGCGGGTGACTTTCGCCGGGTCGATGATTCCGACCTTGACCATGTCCACCCATTCATTCTTGGCAGCATCGAATCCGATGCCTTTCTTCTCGTTCTTAGCGCGTTCTGCGATCACGCCGCCGTCCTGGCCTGCGTTTTCGGCAATCTGGCGCATTGGTTCTTCAAGTGCGCGCTTGACGATCTTGAATCCAATCTTTTCGTCGTCGGAGAGTCCAGTGATATCGGCCTTTTCGAGAGCGCTAGCAGCCTGGATAAGCGCGAGTCCACCACCTGCAACAATTCCTTCTTCAAGGGCTGCGCGGGTTGCGGAAAGAGCATCTTCCACCCGGTGTTTCTTTTCCTTCATTTCGACTTCAGTAACTGCACCAATGTTGATGACGGCTACACCGCCGGCGAGTTTGGCAAGGCGTTCCTTGAGTTTTTCCTTGTCGTAGTCGGAAGAGGATTCTTCGATCTGTGCCTTTATCTGGGCAACACGGTCCTTGATCTCTTTCGCTTTTCCGGCGCCATCGATGAGTGTGGTGTTGTCTTTGTCAATCTTCACACTCTTGGCCTGTCCGAGCTGGCTGATGTCGACGCTTTCAAGCTTGAGTCCGAGTTCTTCGGAGATTACTTCTCCACCGGTAAGGATGGCGATATCTTCGAGCATGGCCTTGCGGCGGTCGCCGAATCCGGGAGCCTTGACCGCGCAGGTCTTGAGGGTGCCGCGGAGACTGTTTACCACGAGGGTTGCGAGGGCTTCGCCGTCAACATCTTCGGCGATGATGAGCAGCTGGCGTCCGGACTGTGCGATTTTTTCGAGCAGGGGAAGCATATCCTTCATGTTCGAAATTTTCTTGTCGTGAATAAGAATATAGGGGTTGTCGAACACGGTTTCCATTCTGTCACGGTCGGTGACGAAATAGGAGGAGATATAGCCGCGGTCGAACTGCATGCCTTCCACAAAATCGGTGGTGGTTTCCATGGTCTTGGCTTCTTCAACGGTGATAACGCCGTCTTTTCCAACCTTTTCGATGGCATCAGCGAGAATCTTGCCGATTTCCACGTCATTGTTTGCGGAAACCGAAGCTACGTGAGCAACTTCGTCGGAACCCTTGATTTCTTTCGAATTCTTTTTGATTTCTTCAACTGCAAGGATGACGGCCTTGTCCATACCGCGCTTTAGCTCGATGGGAGTCATTCCGGCGGCGACGTATTTCAGTCCTTCCTTGACCATGGAGTAGGCGAGCACTGTTGCGGTGGTTGTTCCATCACCGGCTACATCGTTGGTCTTGGTGGCAACTTCCTTCAGCAGCTGGGCCCCCATGTTTTCATAGGGGTCTTCGAGTTCGATCTCTTTCGCAACAGATACACCGTCTTTCGTTACTGTCGGTGCACCGAATTTCTTGTCCAGCAGCACGTTGCGGCCTTTGGGTCCGAGAGTCACCTTTACTGCGCGGGAAATCTGTTCTACACCAGAGAGCAATTTTTTCCGGGCTTCTTCGTTAAACATCAGCTGTTTAGCCATTTCTTTTCTCCTTATTCCTTTACCAACTAGGGTATTAAAAAATATATAATCCGGCCCCCACTATTATTTGAGGCGCTTTCACTCTAAAATACAAAAAAACACGAGGATCGGCAACTATGAAAACGACCAGATTGGGAAACATTGCGACAGAAAATATCGCATCCAAATTGAAAGCCCTGTACAAACAGGGGTTGATTCATTATGGTAATGGACATCCTTGATTATATCTGGACGGTAGCAGCCAATGAATGACAACAGAATCCGGGATGTGCGCATCCTCGAATCGAAAGCCCTTATTTCCCCCGAAGCAATGGCAATAGCCTTTCACGCCTCGGAAAAAGCGGCAGAAACGGTGCTCAGGGGACGCGAAGAAGTCCAGAGAATTCTCCGCCGCGAGGATGACCGCTTTTTAGTCGTCGTTGGTCCGTGTTCTATCCATGAGCCCGAATCGGCCATAGAATATGCAAAAAGGCTTGTCGATCTCCGTACGAAATACGCTGACCGGATGTGCATTGTCATGCGTGTCTATTTCGAAAAACCCCGAACGACAGTTGGTTGGAGGGGACTAATTGTCGATCCGGGTCTCGATGGTACCGCCGATATCAGTCGCGGACTCCGCATGGCGCGCGAGCTTTTGATCAAGGTCAACGAGCTCGGCCTTCCTGCTGGGTCCGAAATGCTCGATCCCATCGTTCCACAGTACACTGCCGATCTTGTCAGCTGGGCTTCTATCGGCGCACGAACTACGGAAAGCCAGACTCACCGGGAGATGGCTTCGGGCCTCTCGATGCCTGTCGGTTTCAAGAATGCCACCGACGGCGACGTACAGATTGCAGTTAATGCGATCGTTTCGTCCCGCTCGTCCCATTCTTTCATTGGCATCACCCGGGACGGTTCCGCCTGCATCATGCAGACCCTCGGCAATCCCGACAGTCATCTGATCCTTCGGGGTGGCAGACACGGCACCAATTATGACCGTGACTCGGTGTCTTCGGCAATCGCGCTACTCAAAAAGGCAGGAATTCGCCCCTCTATAGTTATGGACTGTTCCCATGGCAATTCCCAGAAGATGCCCGAAAACCAGATCGGTGTGCTCAACGAAACAATCCGCCTTCGAAATGATTCGGAAAATCCGCTACTGCCCCTGTGCGGTTGTATGATCGAAAGCTATCTCGAAACCGGCTCGCAACCCATTACTGCGGATCCTGCCGATCTCAAGTACGGACTTTCCATCACCGATCCCTGCCTCGGCTGGGACATGACTGCAAGTGCACTTGCGGAAGCCTATAAGCTTCTGGGCGAAAAACATCATGCGCCTTCCTGCGCCGCAAACGGCAAGGTGTCCGGATGAACGAATTGATCATATACTCCGACGGCGGCTGTTCAGGTAATCCCGGCCCCGGTGGCTGGGGCTTTGTCATCGTGGACATCCAGTCTGAAGGTAAAAAACCAATTGAGACAATCGGCTCCGGTGGCGAAAAAGTGACAACAAACAACCGCATGGAACTAACCGCAGTTATCGAGGCACTTCGGCTTGTCCTCTCGACTCCTGCCTTTGCATCGCGGAAGGTCGCCGTATATACCGACTCGCAATACGTCCAGAAGGGCATCTCCCAGTGGATCACCGGTTGGAAACGTAACGGTTGGCGCACAGCTGCCAAGGATCCTGTTAAAAACCAGGACTTGTGGATGCCGCTTGACGAACTAGCTGCACATCTCAATCCGCGCTGGGTCTGGGTTAAAGGTCACGCCGGCATCCACTACAACGAGGTTTGCGACCAGCTTACCCAGCAAGAAATCGCGTTGAACCGGTAAACGGTTCAAATCGTAAACGGCTTCCAACATAAAAAATCTTGTATTTCCGACTCGATGGGTGTATCTTGTATAGTATGTATGGAGGATTTGATGAAAAAAAATAAATGGCTTAGCCTTGCGGGAACTTTTTTTGTGCTCGCATTAACGGTCACCGCCTGTAAAAGCACACCGCCAGCGGAACCTGTTCCCGAGCCGATTGCAGCTCCGGTGGAAAATGTCGTACAGGCTGTAGCCGCACCGGTTTCCAAGCCAGTGGATGACGCACTCACTGCGCTCCGCGATCGTATGGAAGCACTCCGGAACGATTGCCTAAAATACAAACTTGATTCCTACAAAGCGGATGAATGGGTTCTTGCTGAAGCCGCACGTGCTGCCGGCCTGAAAGCGTATGGTGTTGAATACGATGTAGCTAAAAAATCCTTCGAGGAAGCTATTTCTCGGTACGAAAGTATCCAGAAGACTGGAATGGGAAAGCTTGCGGCCGAATTGGAATCCTCCATTAAGGAAGCCCGCGCCGCCGCGATACTTGCAGGCGCCGATGTGTATTATCCTGACCAGTTTGTCGAAGCAGATGTCGCGGCAGATACTGCTCTTTCCCTGCGAGAATCCAATGATTTTGGCGGCGCTTATGATGCGGGCCAGAAAGCCCTCCTTCGCTACCAGACGCTCCGGAAAGGTATGGAAGTGATTGCACTCAAGCTGAAAATCGATCGTAACGGATTTGAGCAATACGCTCCTGACGACTATGCCAGTGCCGGTGTTAAGTATGACGAAGCCGCCGCCGCATACGGAACCGCCGATGCTGCTGCCTATGAATCCGCTACAGCTTCGGTTGTACTGTATAATAAAGTCAATAATGCTGGTTTCAAGGTACTAACTGCCGAGTTGGTCACGAAGACCGACGAAATCCGTGCGCTCTGCGATGCGATAAAGGCTCAGCAGTCTATGCCCGCACCGTATAAAGAAGCCCAATTCATGTACGAGGCCGGTTTGACGCAAGGAAATCGTGGAAATTGGGAAGCTGCGTACGGCAAGTATTCAGATGCAACTACTGCGTTTACCGACATTTTTCAGGAAGTGACCCTCAAGCGGAATGCGGCTGATGTTGCAATTGCGGCGGCTAAAAACAAACAGGATGAAAGCTCGGAACTTGCAGCCAAGGCCGACGAACTGGCTCCGCTCCCCAAGAACGCCGAAGGATATTCGGATGAACCGATCATTCTTGATGAAACAACTGTATCCGGGGAGGAAACAAAATGAAAAAATCCATACTGACAACGGTATTTGTTCTCTGCCTTGCCGGAACAATCCCTCTTTTTGCTGCCTCCTATGACAATAATGAATTCCAGCGAAAGAGTAGGGCCTTCTCCCAGCTTGCCGAACGTGCTTACGATGACGGTGCGTATGAAGACGCGGTGCTGTATGCCAAGGAAGCTAAGCAAAACGCCGAACAATCGGTTGCATTTATCGAGAAAATGATTGCACGCAGCGAAACCGAAACCATGCTCCTGACTGCACATACCCGTCTTACCTGGGCAAAAGGAATCAATGCCGAAAAGTTTTTCCCCGCTGCCATGGAAGAATCTTCATCTGCTCTTGCAACTGGCGACGATCTGTTTGCTACCGAGTCATATGCTGATTCGAAAAAGTATGCCGAGAAGGCCCTCAACGCCCTCGCTTTGGTACGCAAGATAATCCCGCTACCAGCCAAGTACGTCGTGACCACTTGGGAATCCGCGCGAGAATGTTTCTGGAATATCGCTGCGAATCCGGCTGTTTACGGAGATCCCCTCAAGTGGGAAGAACTGTACAAGGCAAACCGGAAAATGCTTGTGCGCCCGTCTGATCCCGACTTGGTAAAGCCTGGCATGATTGTTACTATTCCGAGCTTACAAGGTGAATATCGTGACGGAACGTACAGTCCTTCGATCAAATATGATTCCTTCAAGAGTCAAGTTAAGTAATTGTACCAACATGACCATGCCGGAGTGAATATTCCGGCCGTTTACAGGGGGCTGTCTGCTGCTTTTTTGGCTGCGGGCAGTCCTTTTTTCTGGATGTAGAGAAAAAGAGCTGCAGACATCAGTCCATGGATGTACGGACCGTTACCCATAAGTTCGATAACCTTCCGGACGGGAATGACCTGTGCAGAAATGAATTCATCATCGTCAAGATCGAGTTGCCGTGTATTGACAAGATTTTCTGCAAAAAACACATGGCAGTTATTATCCATGATTGCCGGATTGGGGGACAGACTCGCCGCGTGGGTAATCGTTTCGGCGCTGAAGCCTGTTTCTTCGAGTAGTTCACGCGCCGCAGCCGTTTCAGGTGCTTCTCCCGGATCGATTACCCCTCCAGGAAATTCGATACTCATGGTGCCTGCCCCGTGTCTCCACTGTGTCACCATCAAAAAGCATTCTTCCCCGCTCTCGTCGGTAAGTACCGGAATAACGATCACCCAGTCACCGGCATGCAGTGTATAGAATGTCCTTTCTGTGTTCTCGGGCGAACAGCTGGTTATTTCATGCACATCGAACACCCGGGTCGTAAAAATACTGTGCCGTTTCACCGGCTTCCATTCAAGGGGATGTAGGTTTACTTCCATTTTGCATGCTCCTTTGACAGATCCCTGGTGAGGTCGTATCTTATAGGTAGAGAATACACTAAATACAGGAGGTTCGGTATGGCAATAATTACGATTTCCAGGCAAATAGCCTCATACGGGGACGAAGTTGCGATGGAATTAGCCCGCCAGCTCGGGTATGCATTCATCAACAGGAAAATGCTCGAAGGTGACTTGCTCAAACATGGTATCACTGAAGAAAAACTGCTCAAATATGACGAGCGGAAACCGGGTTTTTGGGCGTCTCTTGCACGGGATCGGGATGAATATTTCGACTACTTGCGAGAAGCTGTTTACGAGCGTGTAAAGGGAGGTAACTGTGTGTTCATTGGACGTGGCGGTTTTGCTATCCTGAAGGACATTTCCGGCTGCTTTGCGATCCGTTTAGTGGCCTCGGATCCGGTCCGGACAGCGCGGCTTATGAAGGAATTTTCTTGGACCGAAAAAAAAGCCCAAGCTCTCATTGTCGAAAGCGATAACAACCGGCAGGGATTTCATAAATGTTTCTTCAATATCGACCATGATGAAGCGTCGAGTTACAACATCGTATTGAATACCGACCTCATTTCACCGGAAACCGGCGCGATGATCATCAAGAATGCCTGTAATTTAATCATCGATTCTGTCCAGGAGGCGGGAGGTCTCGTGCGGATTACCGAGTTGTTACAGGCGCAGAAAATCGTCAATCACATAGTGTTTGACCTGAAAATCCCGGTTCATTTCCTTGAAGCGACATCGAACGGCTCCGAGATTATGCTGCACGGTGTGGCGGACTCGGCTACGATTATCGAAAAAGTTCTAGGTGTTGCACGCTCAATGGCTCCGGAAAAAAAGATTTCCTCGGGAATCAGCATCGTGCAGGATTACAAGTCCTATCCCTGATAGGCCGGCCCGGTGAGGATTAACTGCTTTTTCTGTCAGCTCGCAGTTCTTTTCCCTGGCGGAAAAAAATAGATAATTTCTCGAAGGAAAAGAGGAAAATGATCGCGCCGGCGACATATTCGACAATTTTGAATAGCCCGGGAAGGTCATGGGGCAGGTACAGGCGTGCAAGTTCCATGATATAGAGCGTCATAGTGATTGCAATGGTGATCTTTCCGCCCAAAGTCGACCCGATTTCTACCGGTTTATGTATCAGGATGAAAAATAGCATGCCGAGTGTCTGCAAGAATAAGCGGCAGAAAATCAGGTAAAAAAACCAACGCGGAACGATGTTGTTCTGGTAGTAAACAACCGAAATGACCGCGAGCAGGCTGTAATCGCTGATCGAATCCAGCATTTGCCCCATCTTCGTGCACTGCTTTTTTCGCCGGGCTATTTGCCCGTCGAAAGAGTCGGTGAGGAAAACCAGCGCGAGCATAACCGGTAGTATCATCCTGATTTCGATGATCTCCATGTGACAGAGGAGAAATGCAATTGACGGGAGGCTGCTGATTCGTAGCAGTGTAATCCTGTTCGCGATATTGACTTTTTTCAGAGGCAGACCCGTGGAGTCGTTGAAAAAATTGACCTTGAAATGGATGAGAAAAGAATAGAGGCAGATATGCAGGATGATCGCGGCACCGGCAAACAGGAATAGGGAAAACGGTGGGACGCTGCACAGCAGGCCGAAAAAGAATATAAAGAGCAGTTGCATTACGGTATAGAATAAAATCGTTCGCAGTATACTTTTTTCCATAAAATATCTTATAGCTTGACACTTCCTTTGTCAAATAGGATATTTGAAAGATGAAATTAGCTGATTTTTTTACAACAATTCGAATTGTTTTAGCCCCCATATTCTTTTTTCTGTTTTTTTTCCCGGAATGGGCTGGATACGGAAACCGAATTTCGGTCTTCATTCTGATTCCTCTTTTTATTTTCATGGAGTTTACCGATTTTCTCGACGGCTACTATGCGCGAAAGCAAAACCTGGTTACCGATTTCGGCAAGCTTTTTGACCCGTTCGCCGATGTCCTTGCTAATTTGACTGTTCTGTTCTGTTTCGTCCTCGCCGGTTATTTTTCAGCCATCCTTTTTCTGGTTGTTTTGTATCGCGAGATGGGTATCATGTTTGTGCGGATGCTTGCTAGCCGAAAGGGCGTGGTGATCGGCGCACGCAAAGGCGGGAAACTGAAAACAGTTCTCTATATAGTAGCTGCCGGCTTTTCGCTTGCAATCGAATCGACAGTACGTATGGGAATCGATATGGGAAACCTGCTGTCTATTGTGCGCTCGATTAATTTTGGGCTCTACATTCTGGCTGTTCTTGTTTCTGTGGGTTCTTTTATAGATTATCTTGTTCATTTTTCGTCACTGCTCCGGGATCTCAAGAAAACAAATTGAATTCGAATAAATCGAGTTTTAGGGTATTGACCAACAATCAGTATAAATGATATAAATTCCAACGTTGCGCTGCAGCTCGTTAGAGAGAAAACAGCAAAAATCTTTGAAAGTAATGTTGCTGATTACGGTTTTATACGGTTGGTTGACATTTTGTCATACCAACAAAAAACGGGAATCGTTTCAAACAAAGCAAAAGAAACAAAAAAACTGCGAAAGTGGTTGACAAGAAAAAGAAAGATGTGATACAGTCGATTCACTCGCCGCTAAGCGAAAGCGAAAGTGGCAGGAAAAAATAGTACCTGAGCGGGGCGAAAGCCTCAAGATAAACTCGGT
>JBBRWY010000014.1:0-64566 GCA_038248875.1 Treponematales bacterium | reverse complement strand
TGTATCCGTATCTTTTTCTGAAACTATTCTTACCGGCAGAAATGATCCCTTGTCTGGCATTTTCGATTCATTCTGTACCTCTTCACGAGAGTTTACAGAGTATTCCAGATATTCAAAGATGGGGTGAAATTAGCGCTTACGTTATCTCTTAAAAATCACCCTAGTGCGTCACTTGAAAAGGAGAAGCGCCTGTATATTTTAACCGGTAAAATTTACAATCGATTTAAAAGTTTAATTGTTGATTTTCCAAAAAAACAAGTTGCTGGAAGGATAGTCGGTATTCCAATGAGTTATCTTCAAAAACCATTCTCTCCAATTTTATTAATTGCAGATAGTAACGGAAAACTTAAGGAATCTAATCCTTTTGCGTTTATTAAAAGAGATTATACGAATAATACTGTAGAAATATTTGAACCTGCTCCATAGAGAATATCTAGTGATAGTTCCGTCAATAAAAGTTCGGGTCAACTTGCAAACGCGCCAACTGTGAAAGCATTCATTTTGAAGTTTAGGCGCGCTTGTCAAGTTGAACCATTTTTTTTATTGCTTGGAATGATGAGCTCGCTTTTTGATTCCACGAGGCAAGCGCAGTGCCTTCCTGGCGCTGCGCAGAACAGCAACGCACGTTATACGCAGCCGCCATCCGTGGCGACTGCGTATAACGGGTATTCTGTTCACCTGCGGAAGCTCATTCAAAAAGAAAAAGAAATCAAACCGGCTTTGCCCTACCGGGGGTGGGTATGCGAATACGCATAGCTTTTTAAATTCAGTCGGTTAAAAGCGGAAAAAAGAAACCGGATATGTCATTTCAGGCGACTAGAAAACGGTGAAAATCACAGTTGAGTGCTTCAGCGAGTTTTTTGGCAGTCTTCAACCCGATAGTGCGTTTGTTGTTTTCCATTTCAGAAAGATGAGATTTGGCGATTCCGGATTTCTCGGCAAGCCCATCAAGGGTAAGCTTTGCATTGTCACGATAGCTCCAAAGAACTTCACCGGAGGTACGACTCTTGCGGAGTTTCTGAAACCAGGGATCATCGTTGAGTAGAACAGCTTCGTCCTCATTCGATACCTTCAATCCTGTTATAGAATGCTTAAGCATTTCAATGAGAATATCTGCTCCCGTTCCGGTTATCTGAACATCAATAGGGGGCGTTTTCGCGTGTACCAGCATAATATACCTCGATAACTATAGAATCATTTTAATGTCGCCAACAGGCAACCCAGTGATAATCCAGATGGCAGTGATACGTAACTTTCCCAAGCATTGAATAATTCGGCCAAGCAAGTTGTTCCGGGCCGGTTGACTCAAGATCCTCAACCAGAAGATCAAACTTCCGTTGAATCCGCTCAGGGGCCTTTTTGATATCCTTTAGTGCTTTTTTCAGGATGCTTACCGTATACTTCACACTATAAAGTTACCATAAATGGGAACAGAAAGCAAGAGAAAATATATAGTTTCAGGTTTAATATTTGGTTGCTTCTAAATCTTTCTTTTCAAGCTGATTTTTTCTGAGCATTTTATTAAGGATTCTGTATAGATCATTTCGGTCTTCAGATGAAAGCGAAAGAATATCTTTGAATTTTTTAATGCTACGTGTATCAATTCCGGTCAGATCTATTTCTTTTGTTTTTTCAAGATCAGAGTCTTCGAGGAGTTGGGAAGGTTTTACATCGAGTGCTTTAAGGAGGAACGTATGGCTCATTCTCCGTTTACCCTGTACGTAAAGCAACTGAAATCCGGCCCGCTCTGGTATGCGTTCAGAATGGTCGTCAACGAGAAAAATATCCATTCATGCAACCGGACTGGAGACTAAAAGCCTCCGGCTACCCGATTTAAGTTGCACTATTGCACATCTTTCTTTTTTTCCTTCAAAATTTCAGGCAGAAGTGTGCTTTTCTACGTATTTATAGGTATGGGAACCTATATTCCTCACCGAGAAGGAACCGTCCAGAGCATTGTTCGTGGTGCGCTAACCAAATACCAAGCCTATGCCAACCCTAGGCAGGGCATCCTTGACCGTCTAGAGCAGTTTTCTGGCTGTGCAGACTGGTCCAATATTGTGGCAAGGATACGATGCGAAGAATGTGGCTACTCATATTTTCGGCCTTTCTCATGCGAGGTATTCCATCTTTGTCCATACTGCGATCAAAACTCGAATCGAGGACTAAAGCCACGATTCGAGACGCGGTTCAAGTTGACCCAGAATGCGCAACTTAACCGCGTCGACCTTGCCCTATGCTGAATACCTGGCCGAGGATCTGCTTCTGGATCTTTCTGCGCTGCGCTTCCTGCTACGCTTGAAAGCCGTCCGGCAACAACCTTGTCGCCGGCGTTCGGCGAAAACTTGCTCCAAGTATTCGCAAGTTTTTAATCCGCCTCACCCACACCGGCAGTTCGTCTTTACCATTCCCAAGATTCTAAGGCCATACTTCAGGTCCGATAAGCGTCTGTTTGGTGAGGTCTCCAAGTTGATATTCTCTTTGCTGTCGGAGTTTTTATCCCTGGTAGCTGGACAGGCGTTGTTATGTGCCTGTGTCGTGTCCTGAGCTTAGCACAGGCGTTACCAGTCCTTTGGTGAATTTGCAGCGTAGCTTCCAGCAATTTGCCAGATTCCACCCACATTGGCATGTTCTGATACTGGAAGGCGGATTTACCAAATACGACCGCTTTGTGTACTTCAAAGTGGCACCACTACCGTGGTGAATTCTGCTTTGTTACACATGATCAAACCAAGGCTCGCTCCTTGGCTTTAATCATAATGACCTATCAGTTACTGATAATGGATTGAGCCTTGCGCAGCGTTACCTTGCCGGTCCCCGGGCACTTCTGAAAGATCGACAGCCATATGGCCGCCGAGGGCTGCAAGGTGGGCGGCTTCGCGAGTGCGCACTCCTGTGTCGGGCAGGACTGCTTCCGGCGAAATGCAGACATCGCATCCGTCGCCTGCGAATGTCTTGCTTTCGCTTTTGTCGTCGCCGATTTTATGTATCTGCGAAAGGATGAGAACTGTTTCTCTGTGGTTTTTGCTCGGTGCCGCGGCTGGGTGAATAGGGTTGCGGTTTCCAAGCCCATAATCATATATGATACGCATATCGATACATACAAGTATACACCAGTTTTCTATAATAAGCGGAGCCGGTGTGCACTGCATATTGTCAGTTTTAACCTGATATATTAGTATACACACATGAACACCAATCGTGAAATAATTATAATTCTTTTGGATGATGGAAATTTTGAACTTGACTGGCAGGAAACTGAGGGTGCGCTCGATGAAAAACAGCAGCTTTTTCAAAATACACTATGGAACCGTTTTAGCTCGAATGCGGATGAAGCGGTATTGTTTTTGGGTTTTTCAGACCAGACGGCATACCTGTCGGAATCGCTCAAATATATTCGGTTGCTCGCTTTTCTTTTTGTCCGCACTCTTGCCAGAAATCCCGAAATAGAGAGCACCCGCGAAAAAACTCTTGTTGAAATTCCAGAAGATGAGCTGCGTCATTTTCTTGAATGCAGTCCTTTTTTATATGGGGCAGAGTTTTTAAATGATACCTGGGTTCGTCATTTTTGGAAAAATATGAATCGCACATTTTCGGATGGTATAGAAAAATGGAAGGGAACTGCAGCAGGATTTATTGCTTCGTATAACGCAAAAATGCATATTGCCGGCCGTGTTTATTTTCATCTGGTTGAAAGCAAAAAAGAAGAGTATCCTTTTGCGTTTTTGGCAACGTATTCAGGCGATGTATCAGCTGACGGTAAATCGCGGCACTTTCCGCTTCAAAAGGCATTGCAGGATTTCGGAAACAGCAGTCAAAAACTTTTAACCCTTTTGTCAACAGTCAGCAAAGCGTCGGAAAAAAGCACCTTTATCGCCGGCATTCTTGAATCTGGTGAAATATTTCATCCACTAAATTTTACAACAGCCGAAGCTCATACTTTTCTGCAGGAGGTTTCGCTGTATGAAGAAGCCGGTGTTTTATGCAGAATTCCTGATTGGTGGAAAACAAGATCGAATGCGATAAAAATATCTGTCAGCGTAGGCAAGAACATGCCATCCCGGCTCGGGCTCGATGCGTTGGTAAGTTTCGACGCTAGCCTTTCCCTTGATGGGGAAATTCTTTCTGAAGCGGAACTCAAGCGACTCATTTCCGAAACAGACGGGCTGTCGCTTATAAAAGGCAAATGGGTCGAGATAGATAGAGAGAAACTGAAAGAATTGCTCAAAGTGTATGAGCGCGCCGAAAAAATGTCCGGGACAGAAGAAATGACGGTCATTGAAGCTTTGCGCTTTCAATTGAACGCCCGGAAAATATTGAATCTTTCCGCTGACGCCGCTGATGAAATAGAAGTGACGAATGGTGAATGGCTCGATTCGGTTATCTCGAAGCTTGTTCATCCCGAGACTATCGGTGGTATATCTGGTGGTAACGATTTTCATGCTCAGCTTCGTCCATATCAGGAAAAAGGCTTGAGCTGGCTGCATCTTATGAAAACACTTGGTCTCGGCGCCTGTCTTGCCGACGATATGGGACTCGGGAAAACTGTTCAGGTGATAGGACTCCTGAATCATGTACGGTCGAATACAAAGGAAAAAACGCTGCTTGTTGTTCCTGCTTCCCTTATTGGAAACTGGATGGGCGAGCTGGAAAAATTTGCTCCGTCGATTCAGTATTATATATTGCATCCTTCCGAAAATAAAAATTGCATGAGCGTAGACGGCGAGTTTTTGGAGAAGTATGACCTATGCATAACCACATATGCCATGCTTGTAAAATGTGTGCAATTAAAAGACGTAAGTTGGAATACTCTTATTCTGGATGAGGCTCAGGCGATAAAAAACCCTGGGACAAAGCAGACTCGCTCTGTTAAGCAGCTACATGCGCAGTACAAAGTCGCAATGACGGGAACCCCAATTGAAAACAGGCTTTCCGATTTATGGTCTTTGTTTGACTTTTTGAACAAGGGTCTTTTGGGAAGTGCAAAGGAGTTTTCTGATTTTTCAAAACAACTACAGGACGGGCAGAATGGCTATTCCCAGCTAAAAAAAGTTGTTTCCCCATTTATTTTACGAAGACTAAAAACCGACAAGTCGGTAATATCCGATTTGCCAGAAAAAATAGAAATGAAAATCTATGCATCGCTCGGTAAAAAACAGGCAGTTCTGTATAATTCTATTGTCGAAAATCTTGTACAAAAACTGGAATCGAATGGAACGTCGATGGCAAGAAATGGGCTTGTGCTTTCATCCATTATAAAATTCAAACAAATCTGCAATCATCCTGATCAGTTTTTAGGGCAGAATTATTATGACGAGGCAGAAAGCGGAAAATATGAAAGGCTTCGGGAGATTTGTGAAACTATAAAAGCAAAACGCGAACGAGTATTGGTGTTTACACAATTTAAAGAAATTACCGTTCCTCTTCAAAATTTTCTGGAAACTGTTTTTGGGTGTAAAGGACTTGTTCTTCATGGAGAAACGGCCATTAAAAAAAGAAAAGAAATTGTCGAGAAATTCCAAGGTCATGAATATGTACCATTTCTTGTTTTGTCAATTAAGGCGGGTGGCGTAGGACTGAATCTAACTGCTGCCAGCCATGTTATTCATTTTGATCGGTGGTGGAATCCAGCTGTAGAAAATCAGGCAACTGATCGGGCTTTCAGAATCGGGCAGAAAAAAAATGTTGTTGTACATAAATTTATTACGAAAGGTACAATTGAAGAAAAAATTGATTTAATGATTGAAGATAAAATGAAACTGTCCCGAGATATAATTTCTGATATACAGGAATCGTGGATAACAGAAATGGATAACCGTGAACTTATTAATCTGTTTACATTAAGCATTTGAGAAAATTATTTTAGTATGTTAAATATGGTTTGTGAGAAATAGAAGGATGGGTATATGAGTTTTTATACTAGTTTTCCGGAATATGTATCGGTGGCAGAAAAGAAAAGAAAGGCAGAAAAAGCTCGCGAAAAATTAAAAAAACAAAATCCGAATCTTTCTCCGGTAATAATAAATGGAACGAGTATTGCGAAATCCTGGTGGAGCAAGGCCTGGAATACAAACCTTGAAAGGTATTCTGATTATTCCAATAGAATCGGCAGAGGGCGTTCATATGTCCGAAATGGCGCTGTTTTGGATTTACAGATTACAACAGGAAAAATTCATGCGCTTGTGCAAGGAAGTACATCGAGACCCTATGAAATTACTGTATCGATACACCCGCTTTCTGATAGTGTCTGGCGACTTATTACAAAATCGTGCGAGGGAAAAATAGATTCTATGCAGACGCTGCTTGAAGGAAAGTTTCCGAAAGACCTTATGGAATTATTTACTGTACAGGGATCTGGTCTTTTTCCATCTCCAAAAGAAATTAAATTTTCCTGCAATTGTCCAGATTGGGCTTCTATGTGCAAACACATAGCCGCAGTTCTGTATGGCATAGGCGCGAGGTTAGACGAGAACCCGGAACTTTTTTTTGTACTGCGCAACGTTAAGCTCGAAGATCTTGTTTTTGCAACAGTCGGACAACAAACAAAAACCCTGCTCGAAAAATCAAAAAAGGAAAGCAGTAGGATTATCGAAAACACGGATGTTTCGGCATTGTTCGGGATCGATATGGATGAATCCATTTTGTCTGAAGTTAAGAAACCTGTAGGAAAAATCGCAGGGGAAAAGGGTATTGCCAATAAAAAGGCTGTTGAGAAGAAGCCAGTAGTTATGAATAAACCTACCGCTGTGAAAAAGCCTGCTGCGAGTAAAAAAGCAAAAGTCGATTAGCCCGTCCAGGGTGCCTACAATGAACAGATCGAAGATATCGAGCTTGACTGAATTCCCGTCCTCCGTTATCGTGAATCAGTCGGACCGAAAGGTTATACCCGTACAATCGGTTTTGAGAGTAAAGTCTTCGGTGAGCATAAAGATCCAGGGACCGCCACGCGAGTTTTTCTGGATGCAAAGTGTGATCTTGATATCGCCGTAACTGAAATAAAGCTCCTCGGTTTCGGTCGTACTCAGAGTATTCGTCCCGTCGATAATGTCATGCATGGTACTGGTTATATTTTCATGGATACCGTATTGGGAGACACTGCACACATTGGCAAGCAAAAACTGCATCGCCACCTGCAGAGTTTCTTGCGGCCGGGATCGAAGCGGTATCCTTTTGCGTATGCAAAAGATACAAGCGCAGAGCGCGCCGGCGGTTGTTCCCGCCGGGCCCGCCCGTGACCTTATGTAAACGGCAAGGGACTACCGTTTTATGACAACATTACATTGCCTTCATATCTTGTGTTACTGAAACTGACGGCAAAACTGAATCCCAGTGCGAGCGAATGGCAAGAAGATTGCTGTGCAGTAAAATGAACCAGTACCCGTAGTGTTTTTTTTCTAAATGTTTTATACTTTGGGGTATCCAGAGATTATTGGAGAAATGTATGAGAAAACTGATATTTGGGACCGCCTTGATCGCTGCTGTGATCGTGTTTATCGGATCATGTTCCGCAGGCTTGATTCCTGCATGGAAAGCGGGGGAACGAACATCCCTTCACCTTCAGCGCCGTGCCCGAGAAGGCTGACCGCGCAATAATCCAGGGCACAGGGACTCTCTATATCCAGACTGGTCTTTTTACCTCTGATGCCATATTATATGGTCCTTACAGGGTAACTCCGGGAGAACCCCTCGAAATTGTCGATATTCCGGCAGGTGTGTATCCGTTTCTTGCCCTGGTCTATGCGGATGGCCCCAAGCTCGACTCAAATCCGATCGTGATCACGACGGGAACCAATCCCGATGCCGAGTTTCATGCGGCACTGGTCGCCGCAGTCGGCGATCCATCTCTTTTTTCGTATCGCGTATTAAAAAACGTCCAGATTGTCAGTGGACAGGTCAACACGATTAAAACCAGCCTCATTCCGATTACGAATATTGTATATAACGGTACCATTACCGGAGCAAAGATTGTGTATCCCGTCCTGCCGGCTACCGGATCCGAACTGGCACGAAAATTTGTGCGAATCGACAATGTGGGAGCAGGTGTTCCTCCCCTCGGAACAGCTATCAAAGCCCTGCGGTTTTTTGTGGAAACCAGTGCCAGCTCCGCCCAATTCGGCCGCCTTGACATTTTTCGCGGCGATGGAACGCTCCGGGCAGCAAGCGGACTTCCTTCGCAGGTTCTAGCCCCCGCCTCCTCGATCATTCCCGTGATATTCAACTACTCGGGCGACAATCAATATTATGCGTATGTGGAGTATTCCGGAACGACCGTGTCCCTCGCGCAGAACTATGATTTTACAACAAATTTGGTAGCAGTTTCTACCGATGGTTCTGCGCGTATCAGCCTTGACGGAATTACCTGGAGCGGACCGCACCCGACCGGCCTTTTTCCCTGCTATGCGGTTACCTATGGCGGGAGCGGACTCTTTGTGGCAGTGGGGAAATTTGGCGCATCCTATGGTATTGCTACCTCCAATGACGGGATAACCTGGACACCAAGAACATTGCCAGGAGCCCCACCTACAGCCCTGTTGAAAGTCAGGGCTAATCCAGCTGGCCAGCTTTTAGCGATTTCGAATACCGGTCCATCCTACGCTGCCTATACTTCCAATGACGGAATCAACTGGACTGGTCCAGTCACGGTTTACACGTCTACCACTCCGGTCTGGTTTTCGGGAAAATGGTATATGAGCAATTCTAACGGGACAAGTTTCTATAGCTCGCCCGATGGCGTGGTCTGGTCATTAGCTGGCGGAGTCGGTTTGAGTATGTATCAGATGAACACCCTGGGAGCCGTCGGTGGTACATTGATCGCTGGTGGCGGGGCACCTGTAAACGCCAACAAACAGGTGCAGCGATCATCCAATTCCGGGGCAAATTTTGGAAGTCCGATTTCGTTTGCCACCCATAGTATCTACGCCTTTGCCACAACCTCCACCAATCGCCTTATTTCAGTCGGAAGTGGATTGACGGAACAAGTCAATTGGAGTGATGATAACGGAGTAACCTGGACACCTTCGACCGTCCCGGTGGCTACAACCGTGCAGGCTGTGTGCTCAACTCCGATGGGTATCTTTATCGGCGCCGACGACCTTTCAATATATCGGTCAACCGATAACGGCGCGACTTTCAACCTTGCGGGGGGGACAGCGACTGCGGCGGTAATAGACATTGCCTGGAGATGGTTCTAGGAACCTCGCGGGAGAGGGGATATTCGTGGGCGGCACGCTCTGATGAAACGCCTGGCGGTTTCCGTTATTGACAAAACATAAAATCATCGTATAGTATCACCTCATCATGATCAGGTTGACCAAATGACTAAAGGACAGATCGAGGCAAAAATCAGCGAAGCAGTCAGTACCTTCGAGATCAACTACATGGGAAGAGGTCCGAAACAGATAAAAACTACGATTTGTCAGGATCTGATAATTATTCGGCTTAAGGGCTTTCTAAGTCAGGCAGAACAAAAGCTGGCAGAGAACAGTCAAGGCGTCGAATTATTGAAAAGAGTTCGAATGACCCTCTTTGAGGGTGCGCTTGAATATCTGGACAAACTTATCAAAGATGTGATACAGGTAGATATCGTAAGCGTACATTCTGATGTAAGTACACGTACGGGAGAAAAAATTATCGTTTTTACATTAGAAGATAATTTGGAGAATAAACTCTCCAAGTAACAGTTTATATATGTATCCGGGGAGCGTTGGTTCCACGGGGAAGACCACGCGAAGGGTTGAAAAACCAGTCGCTGAGTAATCCAGTATTTTTCGGTGCAAGCCGATTGATGCTGGATTTTTTTTTGCTCTGGAGCTTTACATGGGGGCTTAACTACCATTTCGGGATTATCGAAGACTGGACACTCAATAAAAGGGGAATGAGAATGAAAGACGCAATCAAGAAGATGGTGTTACCTGAAGAATTGCGAACTGTACTGGCCAAAGGAATGTCGGTGACGATCCCCGAGACAAGAGGGGCATTGCTGGAACTCGCAATGGGCGGGGAAAACTGCGACTTGTTCGAAGTCGCATACGATGTTCCCGGAAAAGGTCGCGTGGTCGAAGCAACCGTCGCGCGCTGCAAGAATGGTGCCGTCATTAATTATCAGGATACGTACATGAGACGGCGCGACCCCAATTGTATGCTGATCGCCGATGCAGCAGATACAGACAAGGTGCGCTACTCGGATAAATTCGGAGTAAATTTCTCTTCGCTGCGCGACATGACCTTCGATTGGTTGTCGGGACAGGATCTGTTGCTACTGCCCTTTACGGCTGGCATCAAGGAAATGGGATGCCCCGCGCTGCTGGTTGCCCCTAACAACGCCGGCTTCTTTGCCGGCGGTCTTGCGGATCTCCAGGGCTTTATCCCCGCAAGCGAAGTACCCGAAGACTTTACTCCGCGAGCAATCATTTATCTTGCTCCGATTTTCCGGCATACGCATTTCGACGGTAAACAGATGGTCGTGCACAACAGGCTGGACAACTTATACGAAATGTTTGCCTACAATCTGTATCCAGGTCCGAGCGCGAAAAAGGGCGTCTACGGTGTACTTCTGGATATCGGCGAGAAAGAAGGCTGGGTGACCGTCCATGGATCTTCTGTGAAGGTCATTACCCCGTATGACAACGTAATCACGATCATGCATGAGGGAGCCAGCGGCGGCGGTAAAAGCGAGATGATCGAAAAGATACATCGTGAAATGGATGGCAAGATACTTCTCAGCACGAATATAGAAACCAAAGAAAAGATTTATCTCGACCTGATCGAACCTTGCGAACTTGAACCGGTGACTGACGATATGGCGCTCTGCCATCCATCTTTACAAAACGATAGCGGAAAACTCGTTGTCAAAGATGCCGAGGACGGCTGGTTTCTTCGAACAAATCATATCACCAAATACGGTACCGATCCATATCTCGAGGGCCTGTGCGTGCATCCGGAGGAGCCGCTGATATTTCTCAATTACGATACGTTGCCCGGTTCTACCTGCCTGATCTGGGAACATGTAATGGACGCGCCGGGAAAACCCTGTCCAAATCCGCGAGTTATCATGCCGAGACGACTAGTACCGAATATTGTTAACGAACCGGTCGAAATCGATATACGGAGTTTCGGTGTGCGGACACCTCCATGCTCAAAGGAGCACCCCACTTACGGAATAATTGGACTATTCCAAATCCTGCCCCCGGCTCTCGCCTGGCTCTGGAGACTGGTGGCTCCGCGTGGCCATGACAATCCGAGCATTACCGATACGGAAGGGATGAGCAGCGAGGGAGTCGGATCTTATTGGCCATTCGCCACAGGGAAAATGGTCAATCAGGCAAACCTGCTTTTGAAGCAAATACTGAACTATCCAAATACCCGGTATATCCTCGTGCCAAACCAGCATATCGGTATTTACAGCGTCGGCTTCATGCCGCAATGGATAGCTCGGGAATACCTCGCCAGACGCGGCAGTGCCAGGTTCCAGGCGCAGCAATTGACTGCGGCCCGAAGTCCGCTCCTTGGATATTCACTCAATAGTGTCAAGGTTGACGGTTCATTTCTTCCCAAAGAACTGCTTGAAGTAAACCACCAGATCGAGGTGGGCGATGCAGGATACGACGCCGGTGCACTTATACTTTCGAACTTTTTCAAGAAAGAACTAGCGAATTTTATTACCCCGGAAATTGATCCTCTGGGAAGAAAGATTATCGAATGTGCGATGCGTGACGGATCTTTGGAAGATTATTTGAAGCTTGTTCCCATGAAAATATGAAAAGAGTGGGATCAAGAAAGGAGAAACGGTATGGTACTAATTATATTTGGAGCACCAGGCGTGGGAAAAGGGAGTCAAGCAAACATTCTGTCAAACACATTGCAGATCCCCCATATTTCTACCGGAGATATTTTTCGTGAAAATGTGTCAAATGGAACAGAATTGGGACGAATTGTAAAAGGGTACATGGATCAGGGCGCCTTGGTGCCAGATAACATCACCATCAGCCTTATAATGGACCGTATACGGAAAGACGATTGCACGAAAGGTTTCATTCTTGATGGTTTCCCCCGAACAATGTCCCAAGCGGAGCATCTCGATACAATGTTGATACAAGCGGCGATCAATATCAATGCGATTGTAAATATTATCCTCGATGATGATGAAATCATTTCGCGACTTACCGGAAGGCGCATTTGTCCTTCTTGTAATCTCGTCTACCATTTGAAATATAAAAAGCCTGTTCACCCGGGACGGTGCAATAAATGTAAAAACCGGCTTGTACAACGAGAAGATGACACCGAATCGACTATTTATAAAAGGCTACGGATTTATCATGCACAGACCGAATCATTATTGTCATATTATCGAAATGTACATATGGTCTTTGATGTGAAAAGTCAGGCTGAAATAACCGAAACGACAAAACATATTTTTGACGCTCTATGCATAGAAGAAAAAGACGGGGCATTTAATACCGAGTTTATTACAGAAGGAGCCGGAAGGAGGTGCAATGTTTCATAATTCGACAAATCTTTTTTTTCGCTCTAGTGATATTGCGTTTCTTACAAAGCATAAAAAGGAATTACTCATATCACCCATCCTTGAGCCATTCCTGGGAGTCAAGGTATTACCTGTAGACGGATTTGACACTGATACGCTTGGTTCATTTACCAGGGATGTTAAGCGAGTAGATAACCAACTCGAAACCGCAAGAAAAAAAGCCAGGATAGGTATGGAACTCGGAAAAACCCGCATGGGTATCGGCAGCGAAGGAAGCTTCACGATGGATCCGTATTTTGGTTACCTTTCCTGGAATACTGAAATGGTCGTTTTCATAGACGATGTTCATGATCTTGAAATCGTGGGTTTAGCCGAAGGTCCTGCCAAGGTTCTGCAAACAATCGGACAGTCTTACAAAGAGATCGAAAAAATAGCAACCAATTTCGGATTCCCGGATTACCATATGATTCTGAGACCTGATACGGACGACAACCCTAACATACTAAAAAACATATCGACCCTGGAACAGCTCGAAGACGGAGTTCGCCAATGTTTACAAATTTCCAGGGACGGCGTGGTGCATATCGAGAACGACCTGCGCTCTTACGCATGTCCATCGCGTCAGGAAATGATCAAGCTCGCCACCATCAATCTCTTGTTGAAGATGTATTCTTTGTGCCCCCAATGCAATAGACCCGGATATTGGGTAACAGAAGTAAAAAATGGATTGCCGTGTGTACACTGCCACTTTCCGACCAGTCTGGTAAAATCCCAAATATTCAGCTGCCAGAAATGCGGTTTTTCCAAGGAGATAGAAAGAACGGATATTGAATTCGCAGACCAGGAAAACTGTGGCTATTGCAACCCGTAACACACAATTGTGTAGAACTGCCCGGTACTGATTACAAACCTATCCCGAATTCATCGCCTATCCCGCGCAAAGCTTGTACTACTTTTTCCGGCAAAGCTATTCCCTCACGGGCAGCGAGCTCCTCGGCTTCGAATTCTTTGAGGCCTGCATAGTACACCCGGTCGGCGCCTTCGGCACATTCGGTCGTCCGGAGGGCGTACAACATCCTGTCCATATTTCGTCTGAAGTCTGCAGGATCCTGGAAGAGATCGGTCTTCATCGCACCGAAGCAATGGCTGACGCGCGCTGAAGATGTTTCGGAATCGAAGATTTCGGCGCCGGATTGGGAGCCGGAAAGCACTCCGGTCATGATATCGACCATCACCGCGAGGCCAAAGCCTTTGTGTCCGCCAAATTCCTCGGAGTCACCACCGAGCGGGACAATCCCACCGCCACGACGGTGCAGCATGTCGTCGAGCAGAGGCCCCGGCTTCACGGCAGTCACACCGTTCTTGTCGACAGCCCAACCTGATGGAAGATCCTTACCGAGTCGGTCATAGACTTCGAGCTTGCCGCGGGTAACCACCGTCGTCGACATGTCAAGCACGAACGCTTTTTCTGTATCTGCTGGAGCGGCGAAGGCGAGCGGGTTGGTGCCGAATAGTACATCGCGGCCGAACGTCGGCACACCGAGAGCTGCGGTATTGGTCATGCAGATGCCAATCATGTCACGCTCGAGTGCCATCATTGCGTAATATCCGGCAATGCCGAAATGATTTGAATTATGTACGCAGGCAAACGCCATACCGGAGATACCTGCTTTTTCGATTACTCTATCCATGGCGTATTTACTCACCGGCGCGCCGAGCGAACCTTGCGCGTCGATAAGAAGTGACACCGGTGATTCACGGATGGTTTTAAAATCGCCACCGCCGAGCATCAGGCCTGTCCCGAGGCCGTTAACATACCGGCGCAATCGGGCGAGGCCATGCGAGGGAATGCCGCGCGCGTCGGCGCTCACGAGCACGTCTGCAGAGACAGACGCGTTTTCGGCGCCGACTCCGCAGGCGATGAACACCTCCGCGCAAAATCGTTTTAGGGTTTCAACGGCAAACCGCGGGTCGCTCATTTTATGGTTCAGCTACCTTTCTTTTCGATCTTGGCCCACGAGTCACGAAGCGAGACGGTCCGATTGAACACGGGCAGTTCTTTCGTCGAATCGGGATCGGCGACAAAGTAGCCGGTACGCTCAAACTGATACGCGTGTCCGGCGGCTGCACCTGCGAGGGACGGTTCAACGAAGGCTCCGGTCAGTGTTGCAAGCGAATCCGGATTCAAGTTGTCGAGGAAAGATTTTCCGCTCTCGATATCCATCGGACGTTCCGGCGAAAAAAGGTGTTCGTACAGGTTGATGTGTGCCTTCACCGCCGTTGCAGCAAGAAGCCAGTGGATAGTGCCTTTTACCTTTTTTTCGCCGGTCGCGTTTCCGCCGCGGGTTTCGGGATCGTAAGTGCAGGTGACTTCGATCACCTCGCCTGAAGCGTCTTTTTTACAGCCGGTACAGGTGACGATATATCCGTAGCGCAGACGTACCTGCGCGCCCGGGAAGAGACGGTAATACTTGGGAGAGGGAACTTCCATAAAGTCGTCCCGTTCGATGTAGAGTTCCCGGCCAAAATGGATGGTGCGCGTTCCGGCAGCTTCGTCCTCGGGATTGTTAATCGCCTCGAGAGCTTCGGTACGACCTTCTTCCCAGTTCTCGATGACAAGCTTTACCGGCTTGAGGACAGCCATTGCGCGGAAGGCTTTCTTGTTGAGATCTTCGCGGAGGCAGTGCTCGAGAAGCTGGATGTCGACCATGCTGTCAGTCTTCGATACGCCGATACGGGAAAGGAAGTCGCTGATCGCCTCGGGAGTATACCCTCTACGGCGGAGACCCGCGATGGTGGGCATGCGCGGGTCATCCCAACCGGACACGCGGCCTTCCTTCACGAGCTGCAAAAGCCAGCGTTTCGAAAGCACGGTATGGGTAATGTTGAGGCGGGCAAATTCGATCTGGCGCGACGGAAAGACCTCTGCTTCATTGATGAACCAGTCATACAAGGGGCGATGGATTTCGTACTCGAGGGAGCACAGGGAATGGGTAATTTTTTCTTTCGCGTCCGAAAGCGGATGCTGGAAGTCGTACATAGGGTAGATGCACCAGGTGGAACCCGTGCGATAATGCGGTTCGCGGCGCAAGCGGTACATGACCGGGTCGCGCATCACGAGGTTCGGGTGCGTCATGTCAATTTTGGCTCGCAGGGTCTTGGCTCCATCCGCAAATTCGCCAGCGCGCATGCGGGCAAAGAGATCCAGGTTTTCTTCGATACTACGGTCGCGGTAGGGACTGTTCCGTCCGGGCGGGGTTAACGTAATGTTGTTTTTGTCCGGAACTGCGGTGCCCCGATATTCGCGCATTTCCTGATCGCTCAGGTCATCGACATAGGCTTTGCCTTTCTTTATCAGCTTGATGGCGAGGTCGTAAAGGTATTCATAATAGTCGGAAGCGAAAAATTCCCGATCTTCCCAGTCATGACCGAGCCATTTGACGTCATTCTTGATCGCCTCAACGTAGGAAAGGTCTTCTTTCTCTGGATTGGTGTCGTCGAAGCGAAGATTGCATTTTCCGCCAAATTGAGCTGCTACGCCAAAATCCACGGCAATCGCCTTTGCGTGTCCTATATGCAGCCATCCGTTAGGTTCTGGAGGAAACCGGGTGCGTACCGTTTCAGTTTTACCGCTTGCCAGATCTTCCTTGACCGCCTCGCGGACAAAATCGTTTGAATAAATCACTTCTTCCATTATTGCAAAACTCCCTTCCCGTGTTCAGAGCACGGATGGGGCTATTGTGACTAAGCTGGAAACCAAAGTCAAGATCAAAAGAACAGAGCGTCTAACGGAGAATTTCACTTTATTTATACTATAATACGATTGTAGCTGTTGGTAGAAATTGCCAATATGCAATTTCTGGGATATATTGATGACAGGAGGTCTTTATGACATCTTTCAAGAAACTGTTATTTTCTGTACTGGCAGGAACAGTGGTGCTTTTCTCGTCCTGCACTTCGCTGCGTGCGAACATGTTTCTCATTAAGGAAACAACACCCCAGGAAAAAGCTGCCCTCCTTTTCAAGAAGGGCCTCTCTCTGTATAACGAAGATCTAATTGAACGCAACGACCTCAAGGCGATTCCGAAAATTCGCGGTTATTTCGCCGATGCCCTCGCCATTGACCCGATGCACCCGCAAGCTGCGCAATATATCGAAACAATCGACGCGTACAAACAAAAAACACTCGAATCCTACAAGAAAACAGCCGCGACCCTCTACGCGAAGGAAAAACGGACAGATACCCAGAACTATGAAATGGTGCTCGCAGTCAAGAAAGCCTCCGACATAAATAAAGTCGATCTGGAACTCTCAAGGCTGAAAGCCGATACCAAAGAGGTCAGGAACGCCGTCGTCCAGTCAAAAGTAGATCAGATTCTTGTGCTCGAGCCAAAAATGCTTGCAGAAAAAAACCAGGTGACGCAGGCGAAATTGTTGAAGGACACCGACAAACTGGTGCAGGAAATCCTGAATATTGATCCCTCCAACAAGGAAGCAGATCGGGTAGGTAAAGAAATCGACACGCTTGCCGAAGGCCTCGTGCAAAAAGACATTACAACCGCGAAGGAAAAACTTGCAGCAAAAAAATATGCCGATGCCGAAACAGCTGTTCTCCGTGCCGAGAAAACGCTCACAACCATGACCGCCGAGCCCAACAAGGACCTCCAGATCCTCAAATACCAAATATACTATTCTTGGAGCGTCAGTCTCCTCGGCACAAAAAAATACCAGTCCGCCACGGACAAGGCAAACCTCGCTATTATGGTAAACAAGTCGCAAGAAGCAGTGGCGCTCCGGTCAAAAATAAGCAAGGCGTCCTTGGTACGCGACTATGACGCAGACATCGCAGATATTCTCGATTCGGTCGAGGCTTCACTCTCCCGCGGCGATACGGCCACGGCACAATCAGTAATCAATACCAACCTGCTCAAACTGAAAAACCAGACTAACAAAAACAGTCTTTCAGCAAAAATGGAAAACGTCTCCGCTCAGCTCAAAACACTCTACCAGGACGGAATTTCCCGGTATAATGAAGAGGACTATGCGGGTGCCCAGTCCAAATTCGCCATGGTCGTCAAGACGAAACCTGACTACGAACAGGCCCAGGCATACCTCGACCGGACGAACACCAAAATTCGTGCCCTTTCGGGTAAAGACTGAAGGAGAACCGAATGAACATAAAACAGACCCCTGCAGTGATCAGCGACGCACTTGCGGGACTAGTCGTTCTGGTATGGTTTTTCTTGCCCATATCTGCAGGGCCAATCGGTTCGGAAATCCTATTCACCCCCTGGCTCATGCCGCTGCGATTTGCTGCCCTCGCCCCCGGGTACGTGCCAGGATTCTTTCTGTATCTGGTGTATCTTGTTCCTCTCTACAGCCTGCTCAAGATTGTTGCGTTCTTCATACCACACAAACTCGGTGTATTTGCCCTGCCGCTCAGTGTATTTTCCTCGATCGCACGCATTGCAGTCACCTCGATCATGCTGCTCGCAGCGGTTGTCCCCGTACTTAAATTCGCCGAGTCGGCAGTCTGGTTCAACACCTTTCCGCTTTCTGGTTATATTTTTGTAGGACTGGCTGCCGTTGGCAATATTGTATCCGTCATAATTTTTATGGAGGTAATGAACCACCGGAATGAAATCTACCGAGAATACAAAGCATTCAAGGAAATTCAACAAAAGATTACGCTTGACGAGTCCGGAAGAAAAACGTTCTTCGCCCTCGAAGTGCTGTTCCGCATCCGGACAAAACTATTTTTCGCGTTCATCGGTATCATCTCGATCATTCTTTTAAGCCTCAGCATCTTGCTTCTCAACAATTACCGCGAAACAATCCTCAAGGCAGTCGGCGACAGTGCGAAAAGCCAGGTAGAGCAATCTTCGGCAAACTATCGGATCAACCTTGGAGACAACATCGCCTTGTTCGAGTATTTCAACCGCCAGGTCGAAATGAATGAACGGGCAGAATTCAAATACAGAGACTTGAGTCTTTTTACCAACCGGAAAGAAGAACTATTCCTTGACGAAACAAGAGAGACGATCCCTGCCTTCCGCGCCGAGTATTCAACTCTCGCACAAGATACTCAATATCCCGAAATTCCTCCGCTTGACGACCTGCATGTACGCAACTATGTTTCGCTATTCGCCGCGCAACGAGCAGTCATCGGAGAGAGAGATGCCAAAACCGGCACCTATGCTTTCGTCAGCCCCATCATCAAGATTGATACCACCACCAATAAAAACAAGGAAAAAATAAAACGCGAACGCGTTCTCGGTTTCTCGATCATGACCTTCGACGAAGCCGTCATCATGAAACCATACTACATGACCAGAAACATGGTAATTGCGCTGACCGCGTTTTTCATGTATCTCTCGGTTATTTTGACCTATCTAGTGGGAAACTACATCGTCAACCCACTCCTTTTCCTCAGGATGAACGTGCGGAAGATTTCGGACATCCTCGCATCGATGATCAAAGGAGAAGCTCGCATATCTTCGACCACGCTTGTGTATAACGATTGCGTAAACAGCCGGGACGAGATCAAGTCGCTTTCAACAGAAATAAACGACATGGTGACCGTCATGCGCGGTATCATACCCTACATCTCAGCCTCGACCCTCAGGCAAGCCGAAAAAGGTACCGCATCAAGTACCCAGAAAGAACTGGCCTTTCTCTTTACGGACATCCGCGGCTTTACCACCCTGTGCGAAGGCCGCGCCCCTGACGAGGTTGTGGGAATCCTGAACAGCTACCTTGACCTCGAAACAGAAATTATTCTAACCAACAAGGGCGACGTGGATAAATTTGTCGGCGATGAAATGATGGCATTCTTCGAAGGTCCGAACAAGGAAGTAAACGCGTGTCGCGCAGCAATGCAGATTAGGCACGCAATGATGGAAGAAAAAGAACGCCGCGAAAAGGAAGGACTTCCGGTAGTCTCGATAGGCATCGGCATAAATACAGGCCCCGTCGTTTTCGGCTCTGTCGGTGCACGTGACCGCATGGACTTCACCTCGATAGGAGACACCGTCAACCTTGCGGCCCGACTCGAGGGCGCCAACAAGGCTTACGGTTCTAAATCGATCATAACCGAGGCTGTTTATAATGAAGTTAAGGATCAGTTCCTGTGCCGGGAACTGGACTTTATCGCTGTCAAGGGGAAAAACGAGCCGGTTCGCATTTACGAGATTCTGCAGGAAACCCTGACGGCCAATCCCAAACTGCTCCAGATAAAAGACCTTTTTGAAGATGGATTGGTTTCTTACCGGAAACGGAAATGGGAAAAGGCAGCAGTCTCGTTCAAAAAAAACGTGACCGAATACGGCGACTCCCCTTCAAAGGTATATCTCGAGCGCATAGAGCATTTCACGAAAAACCCACCCGACCCCGAGTGGGATGGTGTTTTCAGAATGACGGTGAAATAAAAGCTGCACGTAACTTCGCTTTAGCGTTCTTCCCGAAAGTACGGAACGCCGAGGCCCTTGGGACTCTGGTATTCCTTTTTCTTGCGCCTCGTGATGAACACAAGCACGATAATGGTTGCCAGATACGGGATCATATCGAGAATCTGCGGTGAAAAAACTATCTTCGTTCCAAACAATGAAAAATCTATATTCTGAAATTTAAAACCGATACCCTTCAACGCACCGAAGGTGTAGGCTGCAAAAATCGCCTTCAACGGATTCCAGGTACTAAAAATTACGAGCGCCACCGCGATCCACCCGGCACCCGCCGTAATATTTTCCTGCCAGCGCGGTACAAAAACAAGTGACAAATACGCGCCACCCATTCCGCACAAAAAACCGCCTGCGGTGATATGTGCATATTTGTAAGCGGTCACGTTGATGCCCGAAGCGTCAGCTGCAGCCGGATTCTCGCCGATTGCGCGGACGTTCAGCCCTGTATGTGTGCGGCGAAAATACACGAACAAAAGAAAAGCGATGACCAAGGCAAGGTGCACGTACAAACTCTGCTCAAAAAACATCTTTCCAAGTACAGGAATGTCTCGCAGCACTGGCACCGAAATAGGAGCAAAGGCTCCGGTGATTTCGCTCGGCAGCGATTTTCCCGAAAGGCTCTTGCCGAGAAAACTGGACACACCGGTACCGAAAATTGTAAGGACAAGACCGGTAACCACTTGATTTCCCCGGAGAGATACGGTAATCACGGCATAGATAAGCGCGCCCGTCGCGCCTGCCGTTCCAGCTGCAAGGACAGCTATTACAGGATTCGCAGTCGCGAGAGCGGAAGAAAAGCCGACAGAAGCTCCGAGCAACATCATACCCTCGATACCGAGATTTAAATTGCCGACCTTCTCGCACAGGATGCCGCCGAGGGTAGCAAGCAAGATATGAGTGCCCATCTGCACGGCAGTCTGTAAGAACAGTGCGAGGGATTCAACGAATACATTCACGTTACGGCCTCCCCTGTATCTGACGCGTCTTGCGTGTCCATACAAATTTATAGCGGACAAAAAAATCACTTCCCAATACGAAAAAAATGATAATCCCCTGCAGGATGCCTGCGACCGAGGATGGTATTTTAAGCGAACTCTGGAGAAAGGCGCCACCCTGGAGGAGCATTGAAAACAGAAAAGAAACAAGGACGATCACCGGCGGGCTGAGGCGCGCGAGCCAGGTTGTGATGACAGCGGTAAAGCCAAGGCCTCCCGACAGTTGATCGGAAAGCGAATGTTCGATTGCCGACGCCTGCATCATACCTGCTGCGCCGCAAAGGCCACCACTTATAAGGATGGCGATGAGCGTGATCCGTGTCACGTTCATACCCGCGTAGCGCGCGGTCGCTTCGCTCTCGCCGAGCACGTCGATTTCGTATCCGAGCTTAGTCCGCTTCATCAGTATGTACATGATGACCACGAGTGCGAGCGCGATAAGCCAACCAATATGAATGCCGAGCAGGTTGGGGAGCATCGCATTTTTTGAAAAGGGCGAGAACTTTGGGAATCCGTTTGCAGCTGGATCTTTCCAGGGTCCGTACTGTAAATAGGAAATCCATTTCAGCGCAACATAATTGAGCATGAGGGTCACAAGGGTTTCGCTCACCGAAAAGCGTGCCCTGAGTACAGCAGGGACAAGCGCCCACAAACCACCGAACAGGAATGCAGTTCCAAACATAAAGGGAAGAAGGATCGCAGCAGGCAAATCACCAAAGCTGAACGCGACGAGTGACGCGCCGAACGCGCCAAGGTAAAACTGCCCCTCAGCGCCGATGTTCCAGAACTTCATGCGGAAAGCTATCGCAATGCCGAGGGAAAGTACGACAAGCGGGATGGTCTTGTTGACGGTCTCGCGGAAACGGTATGCGGACGATAGAGAGCCCTCAACGAGCTTACCGAAGACTTGGAGCGGATTGTATCCGATAAAAACCATGATGACTGCAGATGCAAGAAGTGCGCAGCAAACGGCCACGACACGCAGCAGGTTCTCGTGAACAGGACTCGGTTCGGGTTTGGTTACTATGCGTAGCATTTCGCGGCTCCCGACTTCTGCCCCATCATGAGGAGTCCGATATCTTCTTTGGTGGTTGTTTCAGGATTTACAATGTCCATGATCTCTCCGTTGTGAATGACCATGATGCGGTCAGACAATTCGCGCAGCACATCAAGATCCTCGCCGATAAAGAGCACGGCAACGCCCCGGCGTTTCTGCTCGTTCAACATGTCATAGATGGTGCATGAGGCGCCGATGTCGAGGCCGCGCACCGGATAGGCCGTGATGAGAAGCCGCGGTGCCATTTCTATTTCACGTCCGAGCAACACCTTCTGGATGTTTCCACCCGAGAGTTTTTTAACAATATGGTTTACCGAAGGTGTCGAGATGTCGTAGTCCTCAACGATTTTTTCGGCGTCCCGGTTGCCTTCAACACGGTCAACAAAGATACCCGGATTCCGGTTATACGATTTGAGAAGAATGTTATCGGTGATGTCCATCCCAGCGACCAGACCCATGCCGAGCCGGTCCTCGGGAATGAAACTCATACTGATTCCCTTTTTGATGATGGTGCGGGGCGAAAGGCCGAGAAGTTCGCCGCCAAGGAATTTGACCGAGCCTGCGTCGGCACGCAAAAGGCCCGCTATCGTCTCGCACAATTCTTTCTGTCCCGAACCAGCGATTCCCGCTACGCCAAGTATCTCGCCGCCAAAAAGATCAAAAGTTACATCGTCGAGCAACTTGATGCCTTCATCGTCCGCGAGCGAAAGAGAACAAACCTCGAGCATAGGAATTGCAGAACGTTCTGTCCGCTCCCGTTTGATCTCGAGCGATATCGGACCGCCGACCATCATCTCGGTGAGCTCGCGCGGGCTCGACTCTGATGTTTTTACCGTACCGATGCTCAAGCCACGGCGCAAAACGGTTACGCGGTCACTTATTTCCATCACCTCATTGAGCTTGTGAGTGATTATAATTATCGCACACCCTTCTTCCTTCATCTTACGAAGGATAGCAAAGAGTTGCGCGGTTTCTTGCGGAGTCAGTACGGCAGTCGGCTCGTCGAGGATGAGCACGTTCGCACCGCGGTACAGTACTTTCAAAATTTCAACCGTCTGCTTTTCGCCGACGGACATGTTGTATACTTTCTTGTCCGGATTCGTCACGAGACCGAAGCGTTTTTCTATCCGGTAAATCTTTTCCGCTATTTTTTTGTCATCTATAAAAAGTCCGCCGCGTTCTCCAACCGTGATGTTTTCTTTTGCCGTCATTACTGGAACAAGCTTGAAATGCTGATGCACCATGCCAATACCAGCCCGGATCGCGTCGTTAGGGGAGGTGAAAATCTGTTCCTTTCCGTCTATAAAAATGGTGCCCGAGTCAGGTGCATATATACCCGAAAGCATATTGACGAGGGTGCTTTTGCCGGAACCGTTCTCGCCGAGCAGCGCGAGAATTTCGCCGCGGTTGACGTCAAGGCACACATCCCTGTTCGCCGCCACCGTCCCGAACGTCTTTGAAATATTCCGCAAATTGATATAAGCCGTCTCTGCCATACCCCTCCATCTTTTCTCGGTCGCCGCACAATATAACAATACCTGAGAATTGAAAGAACAGTTGCGAGTGACGTTGCGAGTCTCCGGGCAATTGGACATCAGAACCAGGTTTTTTCCTGATTCCCACAGAAGTCCATTCTTGCCCGGGACCGCAATGTCGACCCGCACGCCGTAAGCGAAATTATTTCGGGATCGTACCAATCACGCCTTTCACGAACCAACTCATGTTCCAGACTTCGTCGTCGGTCATGGCTGCGCCGGTAGCGACTTTTTCCGCTCCGCTCTGGTCTGCGATGGGACCGGTAAATACTTTAAGCTCGCCTGCGATAATCTTACCCTTGGCGACCTCGATCTTGTCAGCTGCATCGGAGGTGCAGTTGGGGCTAAGCGCATCTAGAGCAACCATACCTTTGTCGAAACCTTCCCAATATGCACGAGAAGTCCAGGTACCGGCGAGAATCTGATTGACGTCGTCGGTGTAGAAAGTCGCCCACTTAAAGAGGGGCGCAGTCAGGTATGCCTTGGGAGCGGCATTGTAGGTGGGAGAGTTATACCCAATTGCGAATGCACCTTTTTCCTGGGCGGCGATCTGAGCGGCTGTCGTATCCTGGTGCTGGGCCATCACGTCGCAGCCCTTGTTCAGAAGTTCGAGGGCTGCCTGTTTTTCGACAGCGGGATCAAACCACGTATTAGTCCAGATTACCTCGACGGTTGCCTTCGGGTTGACCGATTGCACACCGATGGCAAACGCATTGATTCCGCGGATAACCTCGGGGATCGGCATGGCAGCTACGTATCCAATTTTATTTGCCTTGGTTTTGAGTCCAGCGACAATTCCTGCAAGGTAACGAGCCTGATAGATTTTACCAAAATAAGTGGACACATTATCGGCGCGTTTATAGCCGGAAGCGTGACCGAAGAATACTTCAGGATGATCTGCGGCAACCTTGAGCGTCCAGTCCATGAAACCGAAGCTGGTGGTATAGATTACATTACAGCCCTGGTCGATCAGGTCGCGGATTGCTTTTTCGCAGTCGGCATTCTCGGCTACCTGCTCCACATAAGCGGTCTTTATTCCCATGTCGTTGAGAGCAAGCCGGCCCTGGTCGTGTGCCTGGGTATAACCTTCGTCATTGATGGTCCCGATGTACACAAAACCAACCTTGATGGTTTCCTTAGTCAGCTTTGCAGCTGCCTTTCCGTCTTCAGCCTTCTTGCTGCATGATGTTGCGAATAGCACTGCTGCCGCCATCATCAGAACGATGAGCACCTTTTTCATTCTTTACTCCTGTAAAAACTATACTATTCCAGGTTATTCCCTGAAAGTAATTCCCGCTTCTGGGCTCATACTTTCGATGATGGCAAGCGACTCAAGCCGTACACCCATCGCCCGCATGCGCGAACCCCCGTCTTGAAAACCTTTTTCGATCACGATACCAGCGCCCGCAATCGTCGCTCCGGCGCTTCGCACCAATTCCACCAGCCCTTCGAGCGCGCAGCCATTTGCCAGAAAATCGTCAATCAACAGAACCGAGTCCCCGGCTTTGAGATAGTCCTTCGAGACAACAACGTCATACGAAGTGTCGTGCGTATACGACTTGACTTTGGTAATAAACATGTCTCCCGAAATGTTCCGCGACCTTGCCTTCTTTGCAAAGACAACCGGCACGTTGAAATACTGGGCGACAATGCAAGCAATACCGATACCCGATGCCTCGATGGTGAGAATTCTCGTAACCGGTATCCCTGCAAAAAGTCGGGCGAATTCCTTTCCAATTTCGTTAAACAGGGCCATATCCATCTGGTGGTTCAAAAAAGATCCCACCTTCAGGATATTTCCGGGGAGCACCTTTCCTTCCGCTCTGATTCGGTCTTTCAAAATCTGCATGTTAAAATTTCGCCGTCCGTGCCGTTTCAAATTCCACACCGATTTCCGCAGATGGTTCTGCAGTCAAAAGGCTCACCACAAGTATGACTATTGAAGAAAGAATGAAAGCTGGTAAAAGTTCATACACACCGAAATAACCGCCGAGCTTGCCGATGACTTCCTTCCATAAAACAACCATAAAACCGCCGGTTACCATTCCCGCTACCGCGCCCTGGAATGTCGTCCGTTTCCAGAACAGGGAATACAGCATGAGCGGACCGAAAGCAGCTCCGAGACCGGCCCAGGCGTAGGAAACGACACGGAAAATCGAAGTACTGCCCGAAAGTGCCACCCAGATTCCAAAACCGGTGACGGCAACCAATGTAAACCGGGCAAGCCACATGACCGTGCGTTCGGATATTTCTTTTTTGCTCAGGTTCTGGGCCAGATCGTTTGCAAGCGAGGATGAGGCGATAAGCATGTACGAATCGGAAGAACTGATTGATGCTGCGATCACGCCGGAAAGCACAATACCAGCGAGAGCCGGCGGGAAAAAATCAACGGCAAGATGGATAAAAATCGTTTCCGAAGCACTGGCAGTTGTCAAAAGGCCGGGCATCAAAGCGCGCCCGATCAAGCCGATGGCGACAGCAGCGAAGAGCGAAATAAAACACCAGGTAACGGCAATGAGGCGTGCCTGGGGAATCTTGGAAGACTTCTCTATTGCCATGAAACGGAGCAGAACCTGCGGCATACCAAAATATCCGAGCCCCCAAGCCAGACACGAAAGGATACTGAGAAAACTATAGGAGGCTCCCGGACCAAAGACACCTTTTCCGTTCACGACAGATTGTACGTTGCCGGCAGCCGACGTAACCAGGGCACCTGCAGAATCAAGCGGTGTGGCGATACCAAAGAAATCGACGAAGCGGGGAATGGTACGCAGATTTTCGAGAATCGCACCGAGTCCACCTGCATTTATCGTTCCGATGGTCAGGACCAGAACGAGCACGCAGAACATCAGGGTGCCTTGAACGAAGTCAGACATCGTTTCGGCAAGGAAGCCCCCGATGAACGTGTAGGCAAGCACAAAAAGAGCACCGACAACAACCATACGGGTGTAAAAAGCTTCCATTCCGAACACATAGCCAAAGAGCTTGCCGAAGGTAACAAACTGGGCCCCGACATATATCGAGAAAAACAGCAAAAGAAGCACAGCCGCTATCGATGAAAGAATATGTTTTTTGTCATGGAAGCGGTTGCTGAAAAAGGACGGAAGGGTGATCGAATTGTTCGCGACTTGTGAATAGGAGCGGAGCCGGCTGGCAACGATGCGCCAGTTGATCCAGGTTCCGATAGCCAGACCGATAGCTGTCCACACCGCCTCGCCCGCGCCGGTGAAATAGGCAACGCCGGGAAGGCCCATCAGAAGCCAACCGCTCATGTCGGAGGCTTCTGCGCTCATTGCAGCAACCCAGGGTCCGAGGCCCCGGCCACCCAGGAAATACGCTTCGGTTCCGGTATTGCTTTTTTTGGCAAACCAAAGCCCGATTCCGATAGAAAATAACAGATAGGTTCCCATTGCCACCAAAATTTGTACATTCGCTCCGCTCATACATACTCCTTGGAATATTTTAACTGCCATCCAGTTTTGTGCCGGTCCGGGTGTGAGATAAAGAGAGAATCAGTGTGTGTCAAATTGATAAAATACGATTTTAGGGGAAAGCGCATTCTCCGTCAAGTAAACGACAGCTTTTGTACTTGACAATTTTTCCGTTTCGGTGTATTAGTAGATCAGCACACTAGAACAAAGGAGGACGGCATGAGTGAATTTGATGCAAACATTCCGATCTATCTACAGATAATGCACACAATCAAGCAGCGTATCGTCGCCGGCACCCTGTTGCCGGGAGATAAACTTTCTTCAGTGCGGGATCAGGCGGAAGCGCTGTCGGTCAATCCGAATACCGTACAGCGGGCATATCAGGAACTGGAACGCGAAGGCGTCAGCGAAACAAGAAGAGGTATGGGTACTTTTATCGTGGAAAAGCAGACATTGATAACCGACCTCAAGTCGGAAATGGCAAAATCGGTGATGGAAAAATTTATTGCAGGCATGAGCGCGCTCGGATTTGCCGGCGAGGCGATCGTCGAAGCTCTCGAAAAAGAAATCCACGGAGGTAAAAATCAATGAGTGTTATTCTTGAAACAAAAAATCTGAAAAAAAGCTTCTTTACCAAGACCGCGCTGCGTGGCATCAGCATGAAGCTCGAAAGCGGCAGAATTCTCGGTCTAATGGGTCCGAACGGTTCCGGAAAAACAACTTTTCTGAAAATCATCGCCGGCTTGCAAAAATCCTCGGGAGGAACCTTTGAAGTTTCCGGGAAACAGGGCGGTTACAAGACTAAAAAAATCGTCTCTTTCCTGCCGGACCGCAATACCTTGTATCCATGGATGAAGGCAAGCGACGCGATCGATTTTTACGCTGACTTCTTTGCGGATTTTGACCGGGCAAAAGCCCTCGACATGCTCGGTTTCATGAAGCTCGAGAAAAGCGAAAAGGTGAAAGCCATGTCCAAAGGCATGATAGAAAAACTGAATCTGACTCTCGCCTTCTCGCGCCGGGCAGATCTTTTCCTACTCGATGAACCACTCGGCGGCGTAGATCCTGTTTCACGCGAACGCATCGTTTCTACTATAATTAAGACCTGGACCGAGGACTCGGCAATCATCGTCAGCACGCATCTTGTAAACGATGTCGAGCAAATATTTAACGACGTGGCTTTCATCGATTCGGGCGAACTTATCCTGACCGGAGATGCCGAAACACTGCGGACAGAGCGGGGAAAATCAATCGACCAGCTCTATCTCGAAATATTCCAAAACCGATAAAGGAGAAAAGAACATGTTTGAAATAATCAAATACCAGTTGAAGGGCAGAAAAAATAGCATACTACTGTTACTCGCCATATTCGGAATCGTCAATCTGATCGCGTTCGGGGTTGAGACGGTAGGAATTTTTTCAGGAAAACTCGCATTTGGTCCGTCAGCCGGATTCTGGATCCCAATCTCGATCGGTACCACCTTCATCACGACCGTTGTCATGTTTTTCATATGCGGTACCGGCCACGTCAATGAACTTTTGTACAAGGACTCAAGCTATTTGATGCTGACCGTTCCGCGCCGGGGCTGGGAAGTACTGGGTGGCAGGCTTATCGCAGGTTTCGTCGAATTTATCGCGTATGCAGTCAGCGCCACCCTGTTCTTGAGCATGCACGGAGCCTTTGCCGCCGTCATTTCCAACAGGGGTTCGGTATCATTCTTTGGTGCACTCGGCTTCATATACAAACAAATTTTTATTGTGAATTTCTTTCCGATGCTGCAGCTGAGCCTCATTCTGTTGTGCATTTTTGTCACCACGGGAATCTTCATCACCTTCGCTGCAGTCGGCTCGCGTTCCTTCGTAAAGAACAAGGGAATTGCTACGGCCGTATCGATCGCCGTATTCATGCTGATGACTAACTGGTCCATGCAGCTCGGGACAGCACTCAGTGAAAAACTGGGCTGGTTCACCAATTTACGTTTCGCCATGGAAGCCCCTCTTTTTGCCGGTACCCAATGGGGCAGGATGAACTTCGTACCGGCAGAGAAAATTCTCGCATTGCCGGTCGCACCGTTTCTATTCTTCCTGGTACTCGCCACAATTTTATTTGCCGGAGCATCATGGTTGATGGAAAAAAAAGTAGAGTTGTAAGTCGGTCAGGCCGGAAGGCATTCCGGCGTCCGGCAAGAATTGGCTGCTGCGGAGCACAAAAAACCGCTTACACGAAGCCAAATTGCCGGGACGCGCGTTCATGCCTGCCGGCCTGACCACGACAGCACGAAGGGAAGGCATTGCGGCGTCCGAGATAAAAAAAAAGTTCCGGGCGCGGGGCCGGAACTTTTTTGAAGATGGGAAACAGGAATTACATGTGACTCTTGATGAGGGTCACTATTTTTTCCTTGCTCATGAAACCGACTGAACGGTCTACGGGTTCACCCTTCTTGAACAAGATCATAGTCGGGATGCTGGAAACGCCATATTTCTGGGCAAGATCCTGCTCTTCATCGACGTTTACTTTAGCGACCACGGCAGAAGCGCCGATTTCTTTTTCAACTTCTTCGAGAACCGGTCCGAGCATTTTGCACGGGCCGCACCAGGGAGCCCAGAAGTCGACAAGAACAGGTATATCCTGATTGATTACTTTGTTAAAACTCGGACCGTTTGTATGCAACACTGCCATTTGAGTGCCTCCTTGAATCTGTATATTCATAGTATACGCATAAAAGTGGGAATGTTCAGTAACAATGTCACGGAAAAGGGCCTACAAGAGCGAAAGTTCATACAGGAAAAGAGTTGCAGCCTGCGCAACATTGAGGCTTTCGATGTCGCCGGTTCCCGGAATGCGTACTAAATGGTCGCAGGAGGTTTTAACCTCGGGAGACAGTCCTGTTTCTTCATTGCCCATGACGATGAGGACACCGCTGTCGGTGCCCGTAAGCGTGGGAAGGTCAGAGAGCCTGTTTTTTGCGCGGTGGTCTGCTCCGATGCGAATCATGTGTCCGGCACTGGCCTGCACAAGCCAGGCGGCAGAAGAGGCGCACCAGATTTCGACGAACTCCATACCGCCCTGGGCGACACGGTAAGCGCTTGTGGTGACCTGTGCTTGTTCATCATCGTCGCTTATGACGATTTTTCTGATGCCGAAGAAGGCTGCGCTACGGACAATAGCACCGAGGTTGTTGGCATTTCCGACGCGGTCGAGCACCAACACCCGCTCTTTTGCCTTATGCCACAGACGCAGGGTATCAAGATCGAGGGTCAGCGGAGGTGGTGCCGAAATCATGGCAACGACGCCCTGATGATGGACGCTCTGGCTTAGTTTTTCAAGCTCGGTGTCGGACTCGACCAGACGATATACGCGTTTTGCCGCAGAAAGAGTCTTGCAAACGGGACCGAAGAAACGGGCGCATTCCTGGGTGAAAAAAAGGCGTTGTATTTTTTCCGGGTGCTTTTCGGCGAGCGTCCGAACGGCATCAAAGCCGCAGACCGCGAGTTCGCGCAGTTGTTTGTTTTTCATGGAGGTTCCTTTGACGCGAAATCCCGAAATACGGTTCGCCGCGCCTTGTTGGTCAGTGTATCATAGCGCGCTTCTTTTTAACATATTTCCGTCATTTTTTACTTGACGAGGAAACAGAATTTATCTAGATTTATAGTTACCGAACGTTCGGTAACTTTGTTTAAGAGCATTGAAGGAAGTAGGAAATGGATCCGGTAACGTCAGAAAAAATATCCCGCAGGGAACAGATCCTCGAAGCAACACTTTCGCTGGTGCAGACCAATGACCGGTGGAGCCTCGCCGAACTTGCCGAAAAAATTGGAGTGTCCAAAACCGCGATCTATCGTCATTTCAAGAATCGAGCCGAAATAGAGGATGCCCTGAACGACCTGTTACGTCAGGATCTACGGGAAACATTCGAACAGGCGGGAAACACCCCGGAAGAATTACGCACTTCGTTTGTGCGTTATTTCCGATCACACGCGGGACTCTTGTTTATCCTCATGCACAATATATTCTCGACGGATCAGTACGACACCAATCTCTTTATCTGGCTCCGGACAAAATCACCTAAGGTCGCCGTATTTTCGCAGTATCTCCAAAGCAGAGATAAGAAAGAACAGGCTGCAATTACTATAGACCTGCTCAAAAACATAACATCAATATTGATTGCCAGTTTTGTAATAGATGGGATCGAGCCAATCCAGAACGAACTTATGCGAATTCTGGGGCGCGGCTTGTCGGACATGAAAATTCCTGCGGAGAAGCGGCTGGACGAACTGGAAGCGCTTTCGCTCATTGATAGTGTCGAACTGCCGGAGCCGCCGAAACTATTTACGGCGATAGCAGCGGCAATCAAGGAATTCGGTATTTCCGGAACTACGATAGAACGGATTGCAGAGAAAATGGGAACTGCCAAGAGCAGTCTTTATTTTTATTTCCGCAACAAGAACGAAATGATGAACGAACTGGTGCGAAAGGAAACGGACACGATCATATCACTGTGCGAAAACCGTTCGGGAAAGGGTAGAAATTTAGCAGAGCAACTGTTCATCATTATGTCGGTGCAAGCGAATTATCTGCTGATCAAACCGGAAATTCTTGAGGTATTCAACTGGATTCGCTACGAGACCATCCGACAGCCGAACAGTTCGCAGCACAACGGCTTCGATATCGACGCCTTCCTTAAACCCTACCACCTGGTCGGTGTTCCAGGCGAGGGACGGGAACAGAAAATGCGGGTGGTGGGCCTGATCAAATGGGCATCCATCCTGAGTACCACCACGATTATTCAAGGAAAGCGGCTAGGAGCCGATGACCATATATCACGAAAAAATATCCGCAGCATGTACTTCAGCATGTTGAAAGGAGACAAGGGGATACAATGAAAATGAAAACACGATGTATTGGAATTGTGATCGCGCTTATTTCGATCACGTTCGTTGGTGCGCAGGAAAGCGCTACAGAAAAAAAAGTGACCGTCGAGCAAGCGGTGAACCTCGCGATGGAAAACAACATTTCCCTCGCTTCCAGCGCCATCGATGTGCGAATGAAACAGCGGGACAACCAGTATGCATGGAACGTATTTATTCCAAACGTCCAAGCCACGGGAACGATGGCGCGGACGAACATGAAAGAAATGACGGTCAGCGCCGGAATCCCTATGATGCCTACGACAAAAATTGCCCTCGAGGAAAAAGAACGATGGTCCGCTTTCGGGGGGCTTAGCGTCGGGCTCAATCTGAATCTGGCGCTCTTCGACGGACTCAAAGCAACGCGGCAGGCGTACGAAGCAGGACAGCTGCAGTATGAGCAGGCGCGCAAACAAACCGAAACAAACGTGCGTAAGGCGTTTTACGGTATTCTGGTCCAGGAAGGAAGCCTTGCGATCGCCAAGGAAAAACTGACTGCGGCCGAAGCCCGGCTCAAGCAAACAAAAACCAATTTCAGCAACGGCCTCGTTCCGGAACTAAGCTATCTTCAAACCCAGCTTTCGGTCGAAATGCAGAAACCGGTGATCGAAGAAGCGGCGCTCAATCTGGAACAGCAGAAAAACTTCTTTGCCTTCACGCTGGGATTTCCGGTCGGTACCCAGGTTGTCCTCGACGGCGAAATCAATCCGACAATTACTTCATTCAACGCCGATGATCTTGTGATGAAACATCTCGCAGACCGGCTCGACCTCGCCCTCTTGCGAAAAAACATCGAGCTATTCGACACCCAGTACCGGGCAACCCAGATGCAGCGCTTCACCCCGAGCCTCTCGCTCACTCAAAGCTGGTCACCGCGCCTTTCGGCCATCGATGATTCCTGGACAGACACGAATAACTGGACAGACAGTTCAGGCGCGTTCAGCATGACACTTGCTTTCAATCTGACCAACTTGCTTCCTTTCTCGTCTTCGGGACAAAACGCCGAAGACACGAGGGAGTCGGCTAAAAAACTTGATCTGACCATAAAACTGGCGGCCTACAATGCAGAGCTCGAAATCCGGAACCTTGCGAAAAAACTCGAGAAGGTAAAAACATCCATCGCAACAATGCAACTGAGCGCATCGATCGCGGACAAAGCGTACCGGCTTACCGAGCAGGGTTACCGCGCAGGAACGATCGAGTTCCTCGACCTCAAGGATGCGGAGAACTCGCTGCTGCAGGCAAAGCTCGGCGTGCTCAACGAAAAGTACAATTATATTTCAACCATGCTGGACCTCGAAACAGCACTCAATACTAAACTGAACTGAACAGGAACTGAAGGAGCATATTATGCAAACAAAAATACGCAAACTGATGGCGATCACCGCCGGACTGATACTTGTAACCGGAGCGCTCGTCTCTTGTTCCGGAAAAAAAGCAGATACTAAGAAAGATGCAGAAGAGTCAACTGTGACGATTTTCGCCGTATCGACCACCACCGCTACAAAGGGCGAACTGCAGGACTATCTCGAATTCAGCGGCGATGTCACCGCAAAAACAAACATAGACATCCTTCCCGATGCTGCCGGCAAGATTGTCGAAGTCAAAGTGCAGATCGGCGAGTATGTAGAAAAAAACCAGATCATCGCCTTAGTCGATTCATCCCGCCCTGGCATGAATTACGAACCAAGCCCAGTGAAGGCCCCGATCAGCGGTACCATCACTGCAGTCAACGTCGTCACCGGCAGCATGGTATCCCAACAGCTGTCCGTTGCAAAGGTCAGCAAAATGGATACCCTTCAAATTGCAATGAATGTCCCGGAACGCTATGTCTCGAAAATCAAGGCAGGACAAAAAGCATTCCTTCGCCTGGACGCCTTCCCTGCAGATGTCTTCCCCGCACGGGTAAACGAGATAAGCCCCGTGCTCGACCAGACATCGCGCACCATGGCAGTAAAACTCGCACTCATCGATGCCGATCCGCGCATCAAGGCCGGCATGTTTGCCCGCGTCAAGCTCATCACCGACACAAAAACGAATATCGTAAAAATTCCTCAGACAGCTATAGTAACGCGTTTCGGAAAAGATTTCGTATTCATCGTTCAAAATGGAACGGATGAACAGAAAACCGTCAAGAAACAGGATGTTACCGCGGGAATCCGCGTCGACGACAAGATCGAAATACTCTCGGGAATAACACCCGCTGACGAAATCGTAGTACGGGGACAGACCCTCCTCGAAGACGGCTCGATCATCAATATAGTCTCGAAACTGGAACCCCTTCCGGTAATGGAGAGCAATAAATGAGTCTTTCAAGAACAGCGGTAAACCGACCGACAACAACCCTGATTATCTTCGTCATCCTTGTTGCCCTCGGGTTGTACGCAACCTCCGATCTCCCGCTCGACCTTCTTCCGGACATCGAGCTACCCTATGTAGCCATTTCTACAACATACATGGGTGCTGGTCCCGAAGAAGTCGAAAAAAGAATTACGCGTCCGGTAGAAAGCGTTCTGTCGGGTGTATCCGGAATCGAATACCTCGGATCATCCTCGTCCAGCGGTTCAAGTCTCGTGTTTATCCAACTCACTTTCGGCAGTAACCTCGATGAAGCGATGAACGACATTCGCGCCAAACTGGATTTCATCAAGGGAATGCTTCCCAGCGAGGCCTCCGCACCAATGATCTACAAGATGGATCCGAACATGATACCCATCATGAGCTACGCGGTAAGCGGCAGCCGTTCGCCCGAAGAACTGAGGAAATACGCAGACGACCTGACGCCTAAGCTCGAACAGATCGAAGGCGTTGCGACAGCAAATGTGCAAGGCGGACGGGACAAGGCCGTCATTGTCGAGATTCCCCGGGATCGGCTCCAGGCTTACAACCTGACCATCACCCAGATCTCGCAAATGATCAGTGCCCAGAACATCCAGGTCGCCGGGGGAACCATCACCGAAGAAGACCTCAACTACACCATCAGCACTATCGGTGAATACAAGTCGCTTGACGATGTGCGGAACACAGTCATATCGTATAAAACCGCCGGAATGGACAATATCTCCGGAGGAAAAGCACCGACGATTGCGACCATTCGGCTCCGCGATATCGCAGATGTATATACAGGATTCAAACCACAATCATCAATGTTCTATTTCAATGGCGTGCCCAGCGTCCAGATGTCAATTCAAAAACAAAGCGGCACAAACTCGGTAAAAACGGCTCGCACAGTACAAGCCAAAATGGCCGAAATCATGAAGGATGCTCCGGCCGACATCATGATCACCGAAACCATGAACACGACAGACATAATCCAGCGCTCGGTCGACGAGGTTTCCGGCAGCGCATTTTCCGGAGCACTTCTCGCAGTCATTATCCTTTTCATATTCCTTCGCAGTTTCCGGAGCACCATCATCATCGGTCTCACCATTCCAATCTCGCTGATTGTCACCCTCGGCATCATGTACTTTAGCGGAATGACTCTGAACATAATGACGCTCGCAGGTCTTACTCTCGGTGTCGGTATGCTTGTTGATAACTCGATAGTTATCCTGGAAAACATCTATACGTATCGTGAAAAAGGAACCAAACCAATTCCCGCCGCGATTCTCGGCTCACAGGAAATGATGCTCGCAATCGCAGCTTCGACCCTTACCACGATATGCGTATTCCTTCCGCTCATCATGTATAAAAAAGAACTCGGTCTTGTCGGAGAAATTTTCGAGGGACTCGCCTTTACGGTAGTCATCTCGCTGTTGTGCTCCCTCATCGTAGCTCTCGTACTTATTCCAGTGCTTACAAGTAAGTACTTCAAGATCAGCACCAAAAAAGAAAAAGAGGCGAAACAGGCTGCCCGATCATTCAAGAACCCGGTACTCCGCATCAGTTTCAACACATTAAAAAAAGCCGACACTGCCATGGATCATTTCTTTGATAAACTCGACGATGTGTATTCCAAGGCGATTCGCTGGTTTCTCAAGCATAAGGCAATAACAATTGGAACAATCGCTACATTGTTTATAATCAGCTGCGTATCCATTCCAATCCTTGGTTTTGTGTACATGCCGACCCAGGCCTCCGATTCGGTCACGGTAAACGTATCGCTCCCGGTCGGCACAAAGCTCGAAGCAACCGAAGCTGTCCTCAAACAATTCGAGCACATTGTACAGTCGGAAATTCAGGGCTACAAAAATATTTCCGTTCTCGTAGGATCGAGCAGCAACTTTGGCCTCGGTGGTAGCTCCTCGTATACCGGCTCGCTCACTATTTCACTTCCATCTCTGAAAGATCGCATCGATTCCGAAGACGAGATCAAGGCAAAACTACGGAAGCACTTCGACAATGTTCCGGGAGCGACCTTTTCCTTCGCTTCGGGAGGAGGCTTCAGCATGGGCGGTGGCGGAGGCGCAGTCAGCATCAAGGTTAAATCGGAGAATCTGGACAAGGCTCGAAACACCGCGAACGCAATCAAAGCCTTGCTTGTCGAGCAGGCCACAGACAGCGTCACTGATCCACAGATCAGCATGAAAGATGGACTGCCCCAGGTCAATATCGTAATCGACCGGGACCGACTGTACAGTTTGGGCCTCAACATCTACTCGGTAGGCCAAGAGATAAAGGCGAACATCGCCGGAACGACTGCATCCCGCTACCGCGAAGGCGGCACTGAAACAGACATCATTCTGATGCTTGCCGAAAAGGACAAAACACAACTAAGCGATCTCGAACAGATTTTCGTCACCAATGCGCAAGGCATCCGCTTTCCGGTATCGAGCTTTGCCCATTACGAAGAAGGCGTTTCCCCGATCACTATCAGCCGCGAAGACCAGAGCCGTATAATCACCGTTTCGGCGGGAACAACGCCCGGAGCATCTCTCGGAACGGTCCAGACAAAAATCGAAAAACTGATCAAACAAGGAATTCCACAGGATGACGATGTCCGTATCGAATACGGCGGAGACTACAAGGACATGATGAAAGCGATTAAACAATTCGCCATCATCATTGTCATGGCAATCATCCTGGTATTCGGCGTCATGGCCAGCCAGTTCGAGTCCCTGCTCGATCCCTTCATCGTGCTCTTTACGATACCACTCGCTCTCGTCGGAATCGTGGCAATCTATGCACTAACCGGACAGACGCTCAACGTCATGACAGCGGTAGGCGCACTAATCCTCGTCGGGGTCATCGTCAACAACGGCATCGTACTCGTCGACTATACCAATCTCTTACGAAAACGCGGAATGTCGCTCACCGACGCATGTGCAGAAGCCGCCAGAAGCCGCTTGCGTCCTATCCTGATGACCACACTCACCACCATTCTCGGCCTGGTGCCGATGGCCTTCATGCCGGGCGAAGGCTCCGAAATGGTTCAGCCCATCGGCCAGACGATTCTCGGTGGACTGACATTTGGTACCCTCATGACACTCATCCTGATGCCGGTACTCTATTACGGCTTCAACCGCTTCCGCGAAAATCGAGATAACAAAAAGGCACAAAAACGTGCTGCACGTGAAGCCGCAGGGCTTGAAGCATTATCCATCCAAAGCGCAGGAGGCCGTTTATGAAACGCATCGAAATAATTTTCAGTCAGGCCATCGAAGAGGATATTCTGGACGCACTCGCACCGATTCCGGAAGCGCAGTTCTTTTCTCTCATCCCCGGGGTAAAGGGTCGCGGGTACACCACCCCAAAAATGGGAGACTCGATCTGGCCGGAAATAAATGAGTTGATGATAATCTATTGCATGAATGATAACGCGACAGTCGCGATCGAAGCGGCCATCAAAAAACTACAAGTCAAGTACACGAGGGAAGGCCTCGCACTGTTTATCATGTAAGCTCGCGCGTATACGCGCCGCGCGTATACGCGCCGCGCGAGTACGCGCCGCATACTCGCGCGACCGGTTAGAATTTGACAGCTATTTCGGCAATGACTTTCACCGAGTTGAAGGCGCTGAAATAGTCGTTGTCAAAGCCTTCGCCGGTAACTGGACCAAACAGGCAAGTTTCGGGCACGATACTGATGCCCAGCCTGAATCGGTCCAGTTTTACCGGATAGATACCGGCACCGACATGCATCAGAAAACCGGTAACGCTATCGCTTGTGATAGTCTCGGAGCCCGCCGTCAGTGCGTTCCTGAAATTCCAACCCATATAAAAACCACCCATCCCCGCCGATAGATATGGACTCATGAAAATCCATTCGGGAAAGGGTGAGTAACGCGCTTCGAAGCCAGCGTTCAGGAACAACAGCGAATCCGTGACACTTTCGTCGAGCGAACTACCAGCAACCGGGCGAACCGCCTTAAAGCCGGCGTAAAGATCTAACTCCAGATTATCGGACGCATCGCCTCCGATAAAAATATCCCCGTCCGAAAGAGGCTCCATATCATGGTCGGGATCAAGCGCATTGCCGCCCCGAAAACCCAGCCAGATGGCTGACGGTTCGCCCAAAGATACCGGTACCGGCACGGGTTCGGGTTGGGAAGGCTGTTGCCGTGGGTTCCGTCTGTCCGGCACATCCTGCCGGGGATAATCCGGTTCTCGGGTGCCGTCAGGTACAGTTCGGTCACCTTCATGGTCATCCTTCGCCTTGTCCATCGCGTCCGAAAGACTTCCCCGATAGGTGGAGGGAGTCGTAGTGCATGAAACAAGTAAAAGAGCGAAAACAACTAATAACGGCAATTTGTTGCGCATCAAGCCTCCTCAAGCAGTTTACGGGAATCGAGATGTGCCAAAATAGCGGTGCGTGCGGATTCGAAGGCGATGGGAGCAGTCGCTACCTCGGACGGCGAGACCAAACGAAATCCAGCCACTTCGTTCTCGGCGAGTTTGAGAGTTTCCAGTGACTGCGGGATGCTGGCGCTAAAATAGATGTCACAGGTTTTGTAGATAACATTTTTGTAGGTGTACTCGTTTGGCCACGAACCGACAAATGAAAGGCCGACGGCGGAAAGCCCGGTTTCTTCCTTGCATTCGCGGAGCGCTGCATCTTCGGCCCGCTCTCCCGCATCGACAAAGCCGCCGGGCAGGGCAAGCAACCCTTTTCCGGGGTTTTTACTCCGCACGAGCATGAGAATGGAGCCATTCACTTCGGCGATGATGCTTGCCGAGGTGGCAACATTGTGGAAGTAGGTAAAAAGGCATACCGGACAATACCAGAATTTCCGGTCTCGATATTGATACCCTACGGATCCGCACTGTGGACAGAACTTGAGCAAGGCAGGTTTCATCTTGGTTTCCCTACAAAAAAGCAGACAGATATATGAGCAATCCAGCCAGAAGCGGAACCGCTATATTCAGTATACGTTGGGCTCCTTTTATTTGCCAATCCAGATACCGCGAATTGTTGCCCGTTCCATAATAGCGCGCAGTTATCGCCTGCGAAAGACGTTCTGCACGGGTCAGCGTGCGCAGCACAAGCGGGACAAACAGAGACGCCATAGCTATGACTGCGGCCCGTAGACCTTTTTTCCGTACTGTGCCGGCGCCCCGGATAATGCGCGCAGTTGTGATTCGCATCGCTTCTTCGTAGAGAAGAGCGACAAAGCGAAACACGATGCCGGTGACAAGCGCGCAGTCGCGAACAGGCACCCCGACTCGTGCAAGGGGACGAAGGACATCTTCCATACCGTACATAATTTCCGTCCGGGACGTGACAAAGAGAAATAGGGATAGCGGAATGTACAGCGCGACAAAACGGAGCAAAAATATGCCGGAATGGAGCAGATTTTTCGTGATTAAGTACTGAAAAACGGCCAGAATCACTAGCCAGGGCAGGATGCGAAGAATACCAAAAAACAGCCGTTTGAAGGAATACCGGGAAAAGTACACGGGAATGCAGTCAAGCAGGATGACCAGAACAAGCATCGTCCAGGTTCGAACGCTGATCGCTGCGGCGATAGAACTCACACTCAGAACATACTTCGTAAGCGGGGCGAGCCGATGAACAGCCGTATCAAGGGGTCGGTAGGACCCCGCAGCACCTTTGCGTAGCCGCTCGAGCGCTATCTGGTCGCGGGTACGGTCTTTTTTGTCCTCTCTTGCCTGTTTGCCGGGAAATTCTTCCGTTTCGGGGACGAACCCGGCTGGCGGAAGCGGTAGGGCAATCACCACATCGGCGATCGCGCACTCCTCCGTCCGGTTGGTCGTGAAGACGACCGTCCGTCCCGCCTCTTTGAGAGCGATAATAAGATGCAAAAGCTGGCTACGGCTGCGGGTGTCGAGTGCCGAAGACGGCTCGTCCAAAAGAACGATAGGAGTTTCGAGGGCAATGATGCCGGCAAGGGCAGCTTTGCGCCGTTCGCCACCCGAAAGAGAAAAGGTTTTCCGGTCGGCAAATTGATCGAACGGAAGACCTGCTAGGTTCATTGCTGTGGACACCCGCTCGACGAGAGAGGCCCCTGTAAGCCCCTGGTTCCGGGGACCGAAGGCCACATCGTCGGCGACAAATTCGGCAAAAAGACTGGTTTCGCTTTCCTGCACTGCAAGCGAAACCACCACACCTTCCGCGTGTTCCAAGTTGCCGGAAACGGGATGCCGCAGACCGGCGAGAAGTTCGAGCAGCACAGTCTTACCAGAGCCGGATTCGCCGGTTATCGCGGTAATGGTGCCCGCGCCGATCTCGAGACTGAAATCTCGGAGCGGTCCGAAGAATAAATTGTGGCATGCAAGTACCGTTTCGCCGTGTGTTTTTTGGTTTAGCGGTGGAGGACTGCCATACAGACCCCATTGTTCCAGCGTTTCTATAGAAAGTTCGATCAGCTTCGCCGGTTTGTCGTCAAAAACCATATGCCCGTCATCGAGCACAATCACTCGATCCGCGCGCGATGCCTCTGAAAGGTCATGTGTGATATGGATGATCGCACCGCCGTTCCCGTGAAATCGATCGAGAAACGACAAAAGAGAATCGCGGGCAAGCGGGCTCAGCATGGATGTAGGCTCGTCCAGCACAAGGAGAGCGGGATTCAACACATAAACACCTGCGAGAGCGAGGTGTTGCTTGTGACCGGAAGAAAGAGACTGTGTCGATGCTTTGGCCAGATCCTCGAGGGCGAACTCACCAAGAGATGCCGAAACTCGCTCGCGCATCAAATCACGCGGCAAGGCGATGTTTTCGGGACCGAACGCTATGTCGAGCTCTACCGTTTCTGCAATAATCTGGTCTGCAGGTGACTGGAATACCAGTGCGGAGGGGACTCGGCCCGAATCGTTACCGATGTCAGTATCCAGGTGGATACTTCCACTATCCTGCTTCAGGAGACCCACTATGCATCGGGCTAGGGTGCTCTTTCCCGAACCATTTGCACCGAGAACGGCGACATATTCGTTTTCTGCTACAGAAAGAGAAATAGAGGAAAGTGCTTTTGAATGTGTTGCAGGATACGAAAAATCGAGATTTTCGACCGAAAGGAGCATGTTAGTTAAAGCCTTTACGCCATCCCGAGGGATTTCCAGGCCCTACCCAACGATTCAAAGAAAAGCTGCCCCGCAGACTCAGCGTGATAAATTTCTTTGCAAGACTCACCGCTTCGTACGGATCAAGTCCGCTAGCAAGGCCCGCGGTTATGGCAGCAGCTGTCGTACAGCCGGCTCCATGTGTCCATCGGGTGTCGATAAGCGCACTTTCCACTTGGTTAAAATCAGTTCCATTGTAAAAAAGATCGACTGCGGAGGTCATTCCTTCCAGTTTGGAGCCACCCTTTATGAACACATTTTTCGCACCCAAGTCGAAAATTCGCCGAGCCGCTATTTTCATTTCTTCTATAGTTGAAGGAGTGTCCATTCCGGCAAGCTGCCCTGCTTCGAAGAGGTTTGGGGTTACGACGAGGGAAAGGGGAAGGAGCTGTTCGGCAACCAGCTTGTTCAAGCCAGGGGTCAAAGGTTCGTCAGCGCCCTTGCATATCATAACCGGATCGAGGACATATCGAGTAATATTGAATTTACCCAGGTATTCGGCAACCATTTCAACCGCATAGGGTGTAGCAAGCATCCCCGATTTGACCGCATCCACGCCGACTCCTGCAAAAATAGTCTGCATCTGGGCGCGAAGCACCGCTTCATCAATCGGAAACACACCATGAGACCACTCATTTTCGGGATCCATCGTAGCAATCAGGGTTACTGCAGCCATTCCATACACACCGTATTCTTCAAAGGTCTTAAGATCCGCTTCGAGCCCGGCACCTCCAGAGGCATCCGAACCGGCAACAGTCGCAACTTTTATCATGGGTGTACTCCTTAAGCACGAGTATACTTAATTACAAAGGCAAAAAGCAACATAGTGCATTTTTCCGAAAGTAGGTATACAATATGGTATATCTGATCAAAGAGGAGTTTGAACATGAAAAGATTTATCTCGCTTGCTTCATTATTTATTGCCATCACCCTGGTTTTCACCGGATGTATGACATCCCCTGCAGCCCGCGAACCGGGAAAGGCATACACGCTTACTGTCCTCAATACCAATGACCATCATGGTACGATTTTGCCGAATGCCGGATTGGGTGGCCTTGCCGAACGGGCAACCTTCATCGCCGGAGTACGTGCTGCTAATTCGAATGTACTTTTGCTCGATGCCGGCGATATCAACACCGGTACCGCGCTTTCTAACATGTTCAAGGGCGAAATCGACATCAAAGCCTACAATATGATGAAATATGATGCGGTTGCTCTCGGAAACCATGAATTCGACAATACTCTCGCTATCCTCGAAAGCCAGATTGTTCAAGCCGAATTCCCCTTTGTATCCGCCAACATCAAACGCGCCAACGGCAAATACCTTGATCAGGCCTATATCATCAAGAACTATGACGGTTTCCGTGTTGGTGTGTTCGGTCTTACCACCCTGCGTACCCTCAAAATCGCTAGCCCCGACAAGAGCCTTACCTTCCTCGACGAAGTCGAAACTGCAAAGGCCATGGTCACTCAGCTCCGCGACAAAGAAAAATGTGACATTGTTATTGTCCTTGCTCATCTCGGTCTCGTCGAAGAAGAAAAAGGGCAGACAACTTCCATCAAGCTTGCTGAAAGCGTTCCCGGAATCGACCTGATCATCGACGGTCACTCCCATTCCGCTCTCACTGAAGCAAAATTTGTCGGCAAGACCCCGATTGTTTCTGCTAATGAATGGGGCAAATTTGTCGGCGCCGGCGCATTCACAATCGTTGACGGAAAAATTACCGCCTTCGTATGGAAGCCCGTACAGATCAATGCCGCCAAAACGATCACCTACGCCGCAGACCCTGCAGTTGCAGCCATGATCGCTCCCTACAAAGAAAAAGCCGACTTGACCCTGAAAGAAGTTGTCGCAGAAACCTCTGCACCCTTCGAATTCGGCGACCGCCTGTCCCGCAAGAAGGAAATCGCACTCGGCAACATGGTCAATGACGGAGCCATGTGGTATGTCAAGGAAGTGCTTAAAAAGGACGTCGATTTCGCGTTCACCAACGGCGGAAATATTCGCACCGAACTTCCCGCTGGCAAAATCACCCGCGAGCAGATCACCACCGTGCTTCCCTTCGACAACTGGATCTACCTGACCAAGATGAAGGGCAGCGAAATCATCAACCTCTTCACTTTCATCGCCTCGCTTCCCCAGGGAGCTGGTGCTTGGGCTCAGGTTTCGGCCGAAGCCCGCTATACCATCGACTACACTGCCGATCCCAAAAAAGGTGAACTGAAGAACCTGACCATCAAGGGAAAAGCTGTTGACCCGAATGCCGTATACACCTTCGTGACCAACGACTACCTCATGGGCGGCGGTGACGGCTACGTGGTCCTCAAAAACAATCTTGAAGCCTACAACACCTCCACCACTCTCCGCGACGTGGTTATCGCCTACGCGCAGTACAAGAAAGTTCTCGTACCCGCGACGGACGGCCGCATCAACGTAATCGGCGGAATGACATTCTAATTTATTCATCTCGCTAACTGAAACGAAAAGGCCGTCCGGGAATAAAACCGGGCGGCCTTTTTTAATCTGCTTTTGGGATTCCTAACTTGTGTTTTCAAAAAGAACAATATTGAGAGCAGTAATTGACACATATCGGCCTTACCGTCATGATTGCGACAATTCATTCCCTGGAGGAACGCATACATGAAAGTCAAAACAGGCGATCACATCCGCAAACTGGTCATAACGGGAGCCCTCGGTGCACTGGCTGTGTTTCTCGGAATTACCCGGCTCGGTTTTTTTCCCTGGATTTCGGGAGCATCGATAACTATCCTCCATATCCCGGCAATCATCGGCGCAATCCTGGAAGGACCCTTCGTCGGAACGGGAATCGGAGCTATTTTTGGACTTTTCAGCCTTTTACAGGCATATATAGCTCCCACCGGCCCTGTCGATCCGCTGTTCCAGAACCCACTGGTTTCGGTATTGCCCCGAATCGTGTTTCCGTTGGTTACCTGGGGAATCTATCATCTACTAAGTAAATGGCAAAAAATCCCGGCCGTGATCGTCGCTTCCGTGGCAGGAACTTTAGTGCATACGGCTCTTGTGCTGGTAATGCTTGTCCTCACCGATGTAACGGGAATCCTCACTGGAGGCAACCTGGCAATAAACGGTTGGGCAGTCGCCGGGGCTATCTTCGTCGCGAACGGCATTCCCGAAGCAATAGCGGCGGGAATTTTAACCACTCTGATTGTCACGGCATGGCTCGGCTTCAGTTCAGGAAGCAAAAAATCGAAACTCTCGGGCGAAAAATAAACGCGCAGCGTTTCAATTAGAAAAGGATTCCGTCAAAATACGCTTTGTTTCCGTTGTAAACCGATTCGAAAACGCCAAGGCTTACAACGGAAAGAACGGTGCCATCCCGTGGCACGAATATCTTGTACTGTATCGTCACCAGTTTTCGCTCCGCGTCCCATACCCGGTAAAACAGGCACGGATGTTCGTCGAATACGAAAATGCGAAGCCCTTCGGGTAGCAGCATTCCCCCGGAATATAAAATGAACATTTTGATAAGGTCGAAGGTATCGCCAGTACCGAACTCTTTCAGGTCGAGGGATTCAACCCGGCAGTATGCATCCTGTCCCGTCACGCGTTCTATCCGGTACACCCCGTCAGCGCCGCGACGCCAGTTCGAATCAAGCGCAAGAGAAAGACCATTGAGGATAACTGGTGTCGGTTCTCCCGGAACAAGCGAAAAAGAAGGACCTTCAAGAATTTCCGGCTCTCCGATGAACGCATAAAAAACCGGATCAGCAGCCGAGTTCATGATTCCGGCCGTCACCAACGCAAGCCTTGCATCTGATGTTCCTTCTAACTGAAGAACCGGAATCCAGTACGCAAAATGATAGGATTCTTCTTCTTTTAAGTCGTATGCGGGCATCTCGGCGAAACTGGAACGGGAATGCAGCCAAGCACGCATCCAGTCGTAGATGGCTGGTAAAAAACGACGAGTTGCATCATTCGCCATCAAATCGCCCCGGACAAGGGTGATTGTTCCCGGCTCGAGCTCGCCTGCGACAGTATAAAAGGTTTGAAACACAAGTACTTCTGTTTTGCTTGCACTCAGATATAAGCGCAGGGCAAGACGATTCCCGCCGAGTGCACTGATGCCGATATAGGCAGTTTCACCGAACCGGGTATCTCGGTAGACCGCATAAGAACCCTCGGCGTCGCCAAAGACAAGTGGGTCAAATTCCGTCTGGGAAACGAGGGGAAACGCACATAGCAGAAATAAGGCCGAAACAAGAACAAGGCCGTTTTTTTTCATATCAATCCTCACCCCATAAAGTACTCTCTTTATCACCAAAAGTACGCCTTAAATTGACAAAAACGCCATACCATTCCATAGTAGTATGATTACAATACAAAAGGAGACAATAATGAAACTGAAACCATTTCAGATTCTTCCGATCCTGGCTGCTGCCCTCGTCCTCATGTCCTGCGCCAGTACCCCGAAACCGGAAGCCACGGTCGCATCAGTAACCGCTCCGGCAATTCCCGATTCCCTTACCAAGGCCCGAAAAGCGGCCGATGACTCACGCGCCAAGGCGCTCGAGATAAAAGCGAATGTCGCGGCCAAGGCCAGTTTCGATCTCGCCGAAGCCGGATACACCACCGGAACCGCCCTGTCTGAAAAAACCGAATATGACAAGGCGACAACCAGCTACACCGAATCCGACTCCCTGTTCAAGAAAGCGCTGGAAGAAGCGGCCATCAAACGAGACGCTGCACTCAAGTCCATGAACAAAGCCGAAACAGACCGCAAAGCCTCGGAAGAGGCATTACGCGAAGCCGAAAAGGCACAAAAAGGAGAGGCACTTTGATGAACAAAAAACTGGTTTCTCTCCTGCTGACGGGCATTCTCGCTCTTTCCCTCGCAGGGGCCCAGAATTTTTCGATGAATGATTACCAGAAAGCCGGTCTTGCCTACGAAAAACAGGCCACTGACGCGATGACTGCCGGAGAATACGAAAAAGCGACAGAATTCGCGAGCCGTGCAAGCATCGAATACGCGAAAAGCAAAGATTTTGCCACCAATCAGGGTCTGAAATTCCGCGCGGCAAACGCTATAACGCTCGCACAGAACGGTATCGACCGGGTAACCGGCTCAACAAACGCTAAAAAATTCACTAAAGAAGTAGTCGCGGCAAAAGCCCTGCTCGCCGAAGCCAAAGTGCTGTATACGGCCGAAAAATGGGAAGACAGCCGGGTCAAAGCCCAGGAATCCCTCGCTGTGATCAACGCTATAACCAGTACGACAACCGCAGCAGCTCCTGCAACCAACAAGGCCACGGTTACACTGCCCCGCTACTACGTAGTCGTTTCCCGGAGCTCCAACAGCGACTGCTACTGGAACATCGCCAAAATGCCTGAAGTATACGGTAATCCCCATCTCTGGGCCCGCCTCTACAAGGCGAACAAGTCCAAAATGCCCGATCCAGAAAATCCCAACCTCATCCTTCCCGGCATGATCATCGAAATTCCCCAGTTGAATACAGAAATCCGCGAAGGCACCTATCAGGCCGGTACAACCTACCCAAAACTCCACGAATAGCACCTCTCGTATCTTCCCCACCTGATCCCCTCAGGATCAGGTCCTCCCAAAAAATAAAAAGCCCCGAACGCATCAGCGCCCCGGGGCTTTTCTCTTTCTCTTTCTTACTCTGCTTTTCCGTCACCAACCTATTTAATAAGCAGCCTGTTTAATCTCTTTACGAAATCCGCCGGATCCTTGATCTCTGATCCTTCAACCAGGAGTGCCTGATCAAGGAGGATGGCCGAAACGTCGGCTATGAACGTCTCGTCTTCGGAATCCCGAATTTTCTGGATAAGCACGTGGTCGGCGTTCACTTCGAGAATGGGTTTAACCTCGGCGAAGTTCGCCTGTCCCATGGCCTTCATCATGCGCTCCATCTGGAGACTCGGGTCGTTTTCGTCGACCACGATGCACGAAGGTGAATCCGAAAGACGCTTGGAAAGGCGCACATCTTTCACGCGCTCGCCGAGAGCTTTCTGAATTTTCTCGACAACCGGCTTGAAGTTTTTCTCTTTTTCTTCAGTAGCTTTCTTGTCTCCATCAGTGCCGAGCTCGTCGTCACTTCCTGCGCGGTTTGCGGCCTTCAGGTCCCATTCCTTGTACTTGTTAAGCGAAGGGATGACGATATCGTCGATCTCGTCGCTCATGATGAGTACTTCAAGTCCCTTGGCCTTGTATGCTTCAAGGTGCGGCGACTGGCGGAGCGTTTTTTCGTCTCCACCCGAAATGTAATAAATAGCCTTCTGATCGGTCTTCATGCGGCCAACATAATCGGCAAAGCTGGTCCATGCGCCGGTGACGCCTTCGTCTGCGGTGCTCTTGAAGCGTACGAGTTCGGCGAGCTCCTCGCGGTGGGCATAGTCGCCGTACAGGCCTTCCTTGAGCGGACGGTTAAATTCAGTGATGAACGTATTGTATTTTTCTTTGTCCGATTCGGCAAGTTTTTTGAATTCACCAAGCAATTTCTTGACCGACGAGGACTGGATGTTCGTCAAAATGCGGTTCTGCTGGAGAATCTCGCGACTCACATTGAGCGGCAGGTCCTCGCTGTCGATAATTCCGCGCACGAAGCGGAGATACACCGGCAACAGTTCCTTGTCGTCCTCGGTGATAAACACCCGCTTGACGAAGAGTTTTACGCCGGGTTTATAGTCGGCGTTAAACATATCGAAGGGCGCCTTTCCGGGTACGTAGAAGAGGGTCGTATATTCCTGCGTTCCTTCGGCCTTGGTATGCACGTACATGAGGGGATCTTCAGAGTCATGGGAAATTGATTTATAGAAGCTCTTGTAGTCTTCGTCCTTCAATTCGGTTTTCGGTTTCTGCCAGATGGCGCTTGCATCGTTGATCTGCTCGGCGACGGACGCTTCCGATTTTTCCTTTCCCTTGTCGTCATATTCTTTCTTGAGGTAATGAAGGTAGATGGGGAACGCGATGTGGTCGGAATAGCGTTTAACGATTTCCTCGATCTTCCAGCGACTGGCGAATTCCTTGCTTTCCTCGGTCAGGTTCATGATTACACAGGTGCCGTGGCTTCCTTCAGGAACGCCTTCGATGAGCGGAAAGGCCGCATCGTCGCTTTCTTCAAGCTCGTAGGCGCCTTTTCCGTCGGAAGTCCACTTCCAGACCTTGGTATCGCCTGCTTTCTTCGAGACGACTTCGATGGTCGAAGCGACCATGAACGCGGAATAAAAACCGACACCGAACTGGCCGATGAGGTTCGAATCCTTTTTTGCATCGTTCTCGAGTTTTTCAATGAAAGCTTTGGTACCCGAACGGGCGATGGTTCCGAGGTTTGAGATGATATCTTCATTATCCATACCGATTCCGGTATCCCGGACGATCAGGGTGTTTTTCTTGTCGTCAAAGGTGATGTCGACGCGGGGCGCGTACTGTACATTCTTGTATGCCTCGTCCGAAAGGGTCAAATATTTGAGTTTGTCGAGGGCATCGGAGGCGTTCGACACGATTTCCCTGAGGAATATTTCCTTGTTTGAATACATGGAATGAACGATGAGCGTCAGCAGCTGGTTTACTTCAGTCTGAAATTGATACGTGGCCATTTTTCGTGTTCTCCTGGATATGTACGTAAGATTAGTTTCTTATTCAAATGTACCGATAAAATCCCCCCCACGGCAAGTATTTTTAGTGTAGAATTGGAGAATGAGAAGTGAGACAATCATTCTGTGCCTGTTTCTCGGGGGAATGGCTTTTTGTATTCCCGCACCGCACATCACCCTTGCCCCGTTCACCGAAGTCCACATCGGCGAAGCGCATGAATTCGTCTATTACAATGATAAAATACTGAGCGAACTCGTTTGGGACATGAAACCGATGTCGTTTCTGGGCCTCGCTGCGAAAGCCAGCTGGGACCAAAGTCTGCAACTCACCGCCGAAATCTCGGGCGCACTCCCCTTGGTAACCGGTTCCATGGAAGATTCGGACTGGTTGAATCTGCTGTCAAACGGAAATACAGAAAAAACCACGTTCTCGCATCACGAAGCCGCCCTCAAGTTCGCTTTCCGCTGGTCAGCCGAGGCCGGCTGGGATGTACCTCTCCCGATCAACGGCCCCTGGTCCCCGGAACAGATCCGGTTGACACCTTTGCTCGGCTTCCGCTACATGATCTGGAAATGGAACGCGAATGACGGATACGCACAACATACAAACAAATTGCTTGACGTATATCCGGCATGGAATGCGGACATGCCAAAGACAGACATCAGGGGCACGCCTATTACCTACATGCAGGAATACTGGATGCCGACCCTGGGCCTGAATGTAGTGATCCCGGCGGGTTCACAGATTCAGGTCAATCTCGGAATAACCGGATCCTTTTGGGTCTACTGCAATGGCACCGATAATCATTTTAAGCCTCCTTCAAATTTTGACTATACCGGTTCGACCACATCCACCGTCTATTACGATCTCGTGTCCGACGGCTGGCTGGTCGAACCTCGCATCGAAACGACATGGGCATTCAAACCCCGCTGGTCGGTACTGTTTGCCGCCCGATGGACACGAATTGACGGTCTTCGCGGCAACACTGCCAAACAAAGTTCTACCGGCGGAACGATTTTCTGGAGCCGGGAATCGAACGATGACGGCGGCGGTGCAAGCCTCGAAACGGTGTCGTTCAGGCTCGGTGTGGAAACGAAATTACGCTGAGCGCCCTTTATTTCAATTCTTCCCAGATTCGTAATCCATTTATTTGTTTGAAATGCACATCGAAAGTAATAAGTTTTGAACCAGTTTCAGCTGAATGTGCAGCAATCCAAATATCATTTAGTGGTATCATCTTTCCTTTTTTATGTAACTCTGATTTTATTTCACCAAATATTTCGGATGTTTCTATCGTGACATTAATTATTTTAATTCCATCTTTGTTCAAAAATAATTTTAACTCTTCTTTGTTTTTTGAGTATTTTTTCCCACCGTGAAAACCTGCAAAAAGTTCTCCAATCATAATTGTTGAAATATAAATCTCTTCAGCTTCAACTATATAATCATATACCAGCTTATTACCGGACATAAATCCACTATATGCATTTGTATCAAGTAATATTTTTGTCATTTTTGCCAATCAACTTCATTAATACTATCAAGATCTTTAATTTTCTCATCAAAGTCCTCTTTTTCTTTTATTGTCCATTTCCCAAATAAATCAGCGAAAGATTCTCGTTTAGCTGCCGTTTTATCAGATGTGAATGAACTTTGAAGAATTAACTTTACGGTTCTATTTTGACTCAGCCCAAATTCAGCTGCTTTTTTAGATATTTTCTTATCTAAATCGGTATCAATACCGTGAATAGTAATAGATTTCATACACACCTCCAAAATGAACCATTTATTTTAATAATATAGTTCAATTTTTGAATTTTTTCAACATTTTTTTTCACCTTTATGCATAAACAACAATAGATTAATAAAATATGAAAATAAAATATCAAATTCAATTCTAGATGAGATAGAAGACGCTTTAAAACTAATTTTAGGACTAAAATAAGACGGAATATACATAATCACAGTCACGATCCGTCGCCAAGAAAAGCTTTCCTACAATGGATGAATCCTGCACAGCCCATGATGTCGCAGGGCCTTGAAAATAGCGCGGGGGAGACCTGCCAACGCTGCGGTATTGCCTGAAAGGGCTGTATCAGCAGACACTGCGGCCAGAATTGTGGGGATTTGGTCTGCGTTGACCGGGAGGCGCACTTCTTCCCCCAGATGCCACCAGACGAGTTCGGTGCCAACCGGGACAGGAGCGCTCGCTATCCAGCGATAATGAGCTTTTTGATCAAACGGAGCGTTCCATTCATGGTCGCGCCGCTTTTCGTAAGCGGCAATATAACTATCGATCAGGTCGCTTGCTATTTTCGGAGAGGGCATCGGAAACGGGAACCATTTTTTGACCGGCTTGTCGAGGCCGTCCCCCGCCGTCCATGCTAAAAGCGCGGAGTCGAGCGGTGCAGTATACCGGGCAGAATCTTCCTCGCCCTCAAAGCGAAGATCGTTCTCCGCAAAGTCGCCGCTCGGGATAATGGGAACGAGAGCTGCACTGGAAGCTGACGCCGTACCGGACATTCCGCCCCGATGCATGCCTTTTTCCCACTCGCGAAATACTCGTGAATGACGGGTTAAAACGAATTTATGCCAGAACGCAGAATCCACGAGGCCTGCGGCAAAAAGTTGGCGCATCACTTCGGCGGAATCGATAACGCCCTGCGCATCTTCGTTCCAGTAGCCATAAATGAGATACGAATGCACGAGCACCCCCGCTTCCTTGAAAGCCGCGCACACGGCGACAAGATTTTCGAGATCAATTCCCTTATCCACGGCCTTGAAACCCTCGGGCGAGGCAATCTCGATACCGCCCGAAACACCCACAAGACCGCCCGAAGCAATATAGTCGGCGAGGTCGCGAGAAAAGGTTTTCTCAAACCGGATGTTTCCCCAGAAAGAAAGGAGACCCGCCCCGTGCGGGGAATGATCAGAATGCGGCGTATTGACTTGCCATGCGGCCCTGAGGTTCTCCGTGGCAAAATCGCGGAGCGCGCGAGGGGGGGCTGCCTCGTCGACGAGGTGGATACCGCGGACACCCACAGCGAGGGCCTGCGCGCGAAGACCCGCGTACAGCTTCGGTACATCGACCATCCGGTAGGAACAGATATAGTCGAGGTACACGTCGCAGAACGAACAGCGGTGCCAGTAACAGCCGTGAGCGAGATATGCCTTTATCCAGGCTCCATCGGACCAAAGCCGGTGCATGGGGTTCGGATTGTCGGCGAGCCGGGGATACCGGGAAAAATCGATGTCCGAATAGTCGGGAACAATAGAAGCAGTAACCCGGTCCTCATACACTTCAAGATCGGGCGGACAGAAGATTCGACGAGGCATGGTGTGACTGGAGGATTCCTTTCGAAAATAATCGGCATAGCCGCCGAAGCCCCGGTCGAAACTGAGTTGGTCAATGTACGAAAAAAGCGAATCCCGGTCATAGGCCCGGAGCTCCGTGTTCACATACCCGCCGCCCATGCTGATCACCGCGCGGTCGCCGAAAAACAAGCGAAGAGATCGTGCCATGGCGAGCGCTGCAACGAGACAGCCGGGGAAAGGCACCGAAATGCAAAATAGAATTTTTCCGTCAGGGCGACCCATCTCCCCGATTTCTTCCCATAGTTCGGCAAGAAGTGGTTCCAGAAACTGCGTCACCACCGGTCGGTCGAGAGCTGCTTCGATGTTGGCGAAGCTGTGCTCGCTCATTGCAAGGGACTCGGCGTACCGGACAAGGGAAAATTCTGAATCGAATACCGAAGTGATGAAATCGGCAAGATCCTCTATTGCGAGGGTGGCAAGCACGCGGGCGTCATCGGCGCCAGGTTCGCTCGCGAGCTCCGACAAGAACGCGTCCATCCGCGCACCTCGGGGTGCATACGGAGATCGTACAAAGGCATGGCATAGTTCACGTTCGCCACCACACAGTATCGAAACGATATCATCAATCCACAGCGTCCACCGATCCGCTAACGACAGGTACCGGCGCAACTGGTACGCGGTATTGATGTCCCCCGAGGCCTCGGCCTGGAGAGCTGCATTCAGGGCAGCCTCACCCGACAGCGAAAAAAGACGACGTACCCCCGACGAAGAAAACAGATGATGAAAAAAGAGGTTGCTCACATCGATCCAGCGCACTGATTTCAGCTGCGAACCACTTTCTTGTGCCGCAAGCGAACGGAAAAAGGCCGCGAGATACGCCCCCGAAGGGTATGGACCGTTAAGCTGTACGAGAGGAGGCTGTAGAATTACTACCGAGGTTGTCATGGCTTGAAACTATCACTTAATTGTTTTTTTTCCTATTCATGTTGTATACTCTACACATGATAAAATCGACTGGAGCCGCAATACGAAAAAAAATGGGCGGAGCAAGCTATACCATCGGTTTTTTCGGCAAGACACTTAAAGGTGTCGGCCCGTTCTTTTATCGCGGCCAGGCTTCCTATAAAGTGCTGATAATGCAGGTATTGTTTACCTTCGTCGAAGCGCTCGGCATTTCCTCCCTTCTGGCAGTCGGAATCGGCGTTGCCGTCAATGTGCTGGGCGTCCCGGTCCTCACCAGTTTTTCCCAGCAGAAACTGATCTACCCACTCCTTGTCATGATCATCACCCGCGAACTCGGTCCGCTTCTGACCGCCTTCATCATCATCGCCCGCTCGGCGACGGCCATCGCTACCGAAGTAGCGGGTATGGTGGTTTCGCACGAAATCGAAGCCTTCATTTCGGTCGGCGTGGATCCCATCGAACACATCGCTGTCCCGCGCTTTCTCGGCGTCACTGTTTCACTTTTTCTCCTCAACATCTACTTTTCCATCTTTGGCCTCGCGGGATCCTTTCTCATTTCCCGCCTCGTCAGCTCCGTTTCCGCGGTGGATTATTTCAGCAACATCCTCCAGAACCTCACCATCGCAGATATTCTGGTTTCGCTCATCAAGAGCATCGTATTTGGTATGATACTCGCCATCGTTGCCATCGTGCAGGGCTTTTCGGTCGAGCGGGCCACCACCGAGATTCCCCAAGCGGGACTTCGGGCGGTCGGCATAGCTTTCGCGTCATGCATCATCGCCGACCTCGTCATCTCGGCCCTTTTCTATATGATATAGGCAGGAAAAAAGAATATGAGTGCTCCGGTAATCGAACTGAAAGACACCTCGTTTTCCGCCCAAGACAAGGCGATTGTCCAAAACATTTCGCTCTCCTTCGCCGAGGGCGAAACCGTCGCCCTTATCGGCCCTTCGGGTGGCGGCAAAAGCACCGTCCTCAAGCTTGCCGCCGGTCTCATTGTCCCCTCCGAAGGCGAAGTCTTCTATCAAAACCAGGACATATCACTCATGAACCGGCAGCAGACCCTCGCCTTTCGCAAAGAAGCGGCCTTCGTATTTCAGGACTCGGCTCTTTGGGCAAATCAAACCCTCCGCCAGATCCTTGAACTGCCCCTGATGATCCATTTTCCCAAAATGACCCAGAACCAGCGAACCGCCCGCATTACCGAAGTGTTGGCCGAAGTCGGGTACAAGAAAACGCTCGACGTCCGTCCTTCCCAGCTTTCTATGGGTGAACAAAAGCTGATCGCCTTCGCACGCGCACTAGTCTGCAGTCCCCGCCTCCTCTTTTTGGACGAATGGACCGAATCTCTCGACGATTCCGCGGCGCGACGGCTCGTCAACCTGGTCAGGAGGATGCAGCAGAATGATCACACGATTGTATTTGTCAGCCACAACTTCAAAATTATCCGGGAAATCGCACAAAAAATTTGTATGATTGTCGACGGCCGGATATCCATGACCGTAACCGCCGAAGAGTTTAACGCAAACGAAAGCCTTGCCAAAACGATAGAAAAAGGAATATCCCTATGAAATTCAAAATCAGATATGCGGACCAGATTGTCGGAATTTTAACGATTTTCGCAATCATCGCCCTCGTGGTAGTTATTTTCATGCTCGGCAGTAAACAGCGTTGGTTCGCAAAGGATTACGGTTTTGTCACGATATTCGAGACCGCCTCCGGCATCACTGCAGGCATGCCCCTGCAGTACAAGGGTTTTACGATCGGCAAAATTAAAACGATCAAACTCAACGACAACAATCGCGTTGACATCAGTTTCATAATTTATGACACCTATTATGATCGGGTCAAAGAAGGCTCGCTCGTCGAGCTGATAATAAATCCAATCGGTCTCGGTAACCAATTTCTGTTCCATCCGGGCAACGGCGCCGCGCTCATCACAGAAAAATCGAACATCCCGCGTGCAGATTCAGCCGACGGTCGGGCACTGATCGCAGCAGGACTTGTCACCATACCCAAGCGGGACGATACCATCTCCAACCTGATCGCACAGGTCAATCCACTTTTGACCAATATCAACGAAACCCTCGGACAGTTGAACGGCGCCTTTAATGGCACGGGCAAGGGCCCGCTCGCCGAAACCATGTCGAGCGTTTCCGGCATCACAAACGAGCTGGACGCGTCGATCGGTCCCATCATGGCTGGTGTTGCGCAGACCACCGCAAATGTCGAGGCGCTCACGGCAAATCTCCAGGAACTCAGCGTCGCACTCAAGGATCCAACGGGCCTCGTCCCCAAACTCATCGACCCCGACGGAAAGATGTTTGGCAGCATTCAGAAAATGCTTGATCATGCGGAAGGCCCCCTGTTTGACAGCATCGAAAATTCGTTCAAGGCCGTCGAAGGCACTCTTGGCAACGTGGAGGAATCCTCGTCCGTCTTGAAATCACAAGTACCCCAGATCGCCCGATTGATCGAAGACCTCCGCATCGCACTCGTAAAAGGCCAGGACGTGCTCGAAGCCCTGCGCAACAACCCGATCCTCAGAAACGGTGTCCAAGATCGCGTTCAGAGCAATTCCTCCGGAACTAACTCGCGCAATATCGAATTTTGACAGGAAGGCATATGAATATGAAACGGATTCAAGCACTGTTCTTCGCACCTTCGGCAGCAGCCCTCGCTCTTACCGCCACCTTCATAGTCGCCATCACCATGGCAGGCTTGGCCAGCTGTTCTTCGGCTCCCAAACGGCCACCCGAGATTTTCACCAATCGCAACGCCGCCAACGGCCAACTTGACCTCGGTAACCAGGCAGTCAACAAAAGCGACTATGCGACCGCCCATCTTTTCATCAAGGAAGCATGGCGGCTCGCAGTCAGCTCGGATGATCCGGAAACCCGCATCAAAGTGCTGCTCGCCGACGGCAACGCCTGGTTCAACGAAGGCAACCGCGAAAAAGCTGACACGACTTGGGCACAAGCCCTCACCGAAGCGGAAGCAGCACAAAACCGAACATTAGTAAGCACCAGTAAAATTTATCGCGCTCGTGGTCTTCTTGCCGAAGGAAATGCAGTGGGTACGCTACAGGAAACTGAACGACAAAAAACTGCTGCCTCGGTAAAGGCCACTGTTCTTGCAGAAATGGGAAACATCAAATCGAATCCGCTCTACACGGCATTTGCCTGGAAAGTGATTGGCCTATCCGAAAAAGAACTCAGCAATTGGTCCGACGCCGAAAATGCAATCAAAAAAGCTGCAGATATTCACGAGAAAAACCGGTACCTCGAAGACACTGCGTACGACTGGTATCTGATCGCGTCGATCCGCTCCAAAGCAGGCCAGTATCCTTCCGCCATCCAGGCCCTCCGCACTGCAATTTCTTTTGACCGCCGCGCCGAAAATCCCAACGGCCTCGGCATGGACTGGCTAGCCCTCGGCACCATCGAAGAAAAAGCCGGCAACACCCAAAAAGCGGTCGAAGCCTACACCCGTTCCACCGAAATCTTCAAATCCGCCTTCCTCCCCCTCAATGCAGCCGCAGCAGAGAAAAAGCTTTCCGCCCTGAAGGGTGAGGGTGTAAAGTAAAAACCCTGTGTTTTTATGCTAGGGCGGTCCGGCGGCAAGCCACCGGCGCTCTGTACGGGGCTTCGGTCTTGCGCTTGAAGCCGCAAGACGCCCCTTTCGGGGCCCCTTCCCGCCGCTACCGCAAAAACTACCGAAAGTACCTATTCCCCGGTATACATATTGCCTTTGCCATCACAATATGCTATCTTTATGATAGCATGTAATACAGGAGGGAATATGGCCACTTTAACACTCCGGGATTGCGACACGGAACTCGATCAAGCACTAAAGGAAACAAGCAAGCGCCAGGGAAAAAGCGTAAATCGCTATATACTAGAAATTCTGCACAACGAACTCCTGGGCGCAAACAAAAAACCCCGGCGTCACGATGACCTCGCCTATCTTGCAGGCACATGGTCACAGGAAGACGCAGACTCATTCGCCCAGGCAACAGCCAGCTTCGCAGCAATCGATCAGGAGCTTTGGACCTAATGCGTGTACTGATCGACACAAACGCCTACTCCGGCTTCAAACGCGGAGAAGCCGCTATCATCGAAGCTCTTGCCTGCGCCGACGAGATTCTCATTCCCGTCCCCGTTCTTGGCGAACTTCGAGCCGGATTCAAAGGGGGCACTCGTGAAGCAGAAAATCTCAGCGAACTCGAGGAATTTCTTGCTAATCGACGGGTACACATTCATCCGCTTGGTGAAGAAACAGCAATTTTCTACGCCGAAATATTCACCAGCCTTCGCTCTACCGGAAAACCGATCCCCACCAACGACCTCTGGATTGCCGCCTCAGCCCTTGAAACCGGCTCTATTTTGCTTTCGAGAGATCTACATTTCAATGCCATCCCCGGCCTGATTCGACGGTAAAAAGGGGAGAAGTCGAAAGGAGAGGACATAACTTGATTTTACCGGATGAAAGATTATTCCTTGAAGATGTTTCCGATGATAGTCTAATATGTGTTTCAAGCCCTAACACAGGCACTTATTCACGAGAAGAGATATATACCGATGATTTTGCAAGTATCGGAAATATTGAAGTGCTCAGCCCAAAAGCTTTTCTGGAGCTTCTATAAACCTATGACATATAGCCAGAAACATGCACGTCTGTGTGATCGCAGATTTACGCGCAGAAGTCTTGCAGAGTTCGATTAATGTACCGGCTGCTAAAAATAAAACACCTTCCGGGTTTTGGCCAGAAGGCGGTTCTAAAAACAATTGATAATGCCCTAAAAGGTACAGGTATCGATCAAGCTGAATAGTTTTTTATTCTCAAACAGAAACAGTCTTGTCTGATGGTTTCTTCTTGGATTCCATCATCTCTTTTCGTAAAAGTTCATTCATAAGTGTCTGATAGCCTTTTCCGAAGCTCTTAAGCCATACCAGCACATCGGCATCGATCCGAGCCGTTACCTGTTCTTTCCGTGGTTTGTAGAGGCTGTGAAAGGGCACCGCTTGTGCAAAGTCTGCTTTTGTCCATTCGGGAATATCAGAAGTATCAATTTCAGAATCAGGGCGCTTTGCCAGGACCTCTATTCTTTTTCTGTTCGTTTCGTTCATGGGCTTAAAACCAGTTACCTTCTTCATACAGCCCCCTTTCCGCCTGTGTTGCTTGTCGGGCGGAGATTATCCGGATTATTTACTGTCGCCCTTCAATATCGCATTCATCATGGCGGGCAACAGCAAACGGGTCAGCAAATACATACCGGGCATCTTCAAATGAAATCTAATGCTATACCTGATTTGTTTTATTCTTTTTTTCGTCCCATTCAAAGAGCACACTATAATTATACTTATATATGTACATTTTTGCAACTACATATTTTCATATATATTTTCTTTTTTGTGGTTTGGGGAATTCTCGGAATAATCCCCCAGGCCGTAGAGGGTTTTTTCTTGTTAAGCCGAGGGAGAACTACCCTGGAGATATTTTTTGGCATTGCCGAATTATTCTGTGGGGCATTTTTTCTGTTTGACGCGGTGCGGCGTATTCCGCAACTGTTTTTTATCAGGGAATCGATTTTACGAACAAGGGTATCCTGTTTCATCCAACCTTCTGGATTTGGCTGCAAGCTCTCTCTGTTGACTTGGTAATAACAGCGGTACTGTGGTAGATGAAGGCAATGCTCTTGTAGCGATTAGGGACAATGTTCAGAAATTTAACGAAACACACGACTACAAACAGTTTAAAACATGCTCAGATTATATCATCAAATATCATGGCCTGGAAACTGAAATGACACGATTTTTTATCTTTTCTAAATAACTCTCATTCAACAATGAAAGAGGCACAGGAAGAAAAAGGCATCACCTTTGGAAGGAGATGGGTCCGGGAAGAGGAAACCTTATTTAGAAAGGTTTCCTTGTCCTGGAAAACCTATTCTTCGTCACCTCGACGGGAGATTATTAATACCATCAACTTGGTAATGATCATTGCAGCAAGGGCAACGAGCAGCAGTGGATCCAGCCGATGCTGCAGATCCTGAATAACGATCAGAACAGAGAATGCGACAACCCCTACAACAAACCCAGCACGGCTTGCACGATACAGATGAAAGCTTTCACGCTCGTCGCGGGCATGTTCGCGGAACAGCAAACCGATCCACAAAAAAAGCCCGGCTACCAGAAGACACAGAATGATCATCTGGACATTGTCGGGCATGAACCAATGAAAGGGGTCGATTTTAAAGGCCATGACAATTAGCATTGCCAACACTACCCAGAATTCAGTCATTTTTTTCATGGAATAATTCCTCCACAGTACAGGCTAGGTGGGCAGACAGACGCATAGCCAAAAGAACTGAAGGAATATAGTTTCCCTTTTCCATCGCGATAATTGTCTGCCTGGTCACCCCGACGGCGTCGGCCAGCTGTTCCTGGGTAAGATTAGCCAGGAATCGGCGGGTGCGAATCGTATTTTCCAGTCGGGGTGTTACCATGGTCAAACTCTAGCCTTTGGCTTCACTCTGGTCAAGAGAATGTGAAGGCGTGAAGCCGCACCTTCCCTCTGATGCGCAACTCCAATTGACCACTCCGGATTTTACCCGACGTATCCCCTGAAGGTGCTCCAAGCAGTTGATAAAGCCGATCTTCGACAGGAAGTAACACCCCGTCAGGAGCGTCAACACCTGCCTCCCGCTTACCGTTAAAAGTGATGTCAATGCGGGCACTTCCGCCGTCCACGGTGGAGATTACCAGAAACACAGAGCGGGCATGAACATCAAGGCGCAGGATAGAATCTACCCCGGCTGACTCAAGATACTCACTGCTTTGCATCCAGTCTCCTTCAACTGTCCATTGTCCATTGGTCGGGACGCTTTGAGATAAAGTGAGTTTCTGACCTCGGGCAGAACCAAGATAGGTTTCCTCGTTTATTCCCCCTGAAACCTGCGAGATCTTTTCACTGACGTCCACCGCTGTATTCAACGGGGCTAAGCCAAGAAGACGCCTGATTTCTGCCTCGGTCTCACTGTAGTTGCCTTCGCCAAAATGACTCTGAACCAGAGTACCACTCCTGTCAAACAAATAATGAGCAGGCCAATATCGATTTGAAAAGGCATGCCAGATGCCGAAGTCATTATCCTGAACCACCGGCCATCCAACATTGAGTTCACCCAGTGCCTTTTGCAGATTACCAGCATCGGCTTCAAAAGCAAACTCTGGTGAATGCACCCCGACAATCACTAGACCGTCAGCGGCATAGCGCTCGTGCCAGGAGCGTAAGTATGGCAGGGTTCGAAGGCAATTGACACACGAGTAGGTCCAAAAATCCACCAGAACTACCTTGCCGGTCAAAGCGGAAAGCATCAATGGTTGTGAATTAAACCAGTGCCCGGACGTCCGGGTCAATGGGTCGCTGCCGTTTCGGTCCGGTATCGACGACTCGTTAACAGCTGGAAGTGTCGAACGCGCATCAAGGGCTTTTTTTACCGCTTTATTATCCTCGAGAGAACTAAGTCCACTTCCATAAGCTGGAAAAGTATCGAGAACCCAGGATTGGAACCGGCGGTCAGCACCGGTAAATAGAGCAATACCAGTGATAAGCATCAGTACGCCGAACACCCGCTGAAGACCGTCAAGATGGCCCAACAGCGAAGGGAAACGGCGGAGAACTGCCCTGCCCCCTTGCATGACAGCAAACAGCGGAACAGCCGTACCAAAGGCATAGGCTAAGGTAATAGCAACAGCACCCGAGTCGACGCTCTGACTGACAGCCAGCGTGATAACCGACGCCATGATCGGACCGACGCAAGGGGTCCACACAACACCAAGACTCAAACCAGTCAACAAACCGCCGATAAAACCAGAACTCTCAGCATTCGTTGAGGTTCCACCAGAACTTGGACGCGAACGGCTTACGCCATTAGCAACTTGTCCCATCACTGCCATAAACCGATTCTTTAGAGGCGGAATTACCAGAATCAATGCCATCCCCACGATTACCGCGGCAGCGACCAGTCGCAGACTGTCGGGTTTTAAACCGATGCTGCGAGCCAGAAAACTCAGGCTCAGCGTAAGAATGCTGAAGCTGACCAAAAAACCGGTAATGACACCCAATGGGCGACGGCGCCCGGAAACAACCGAGCTGGCTAACACTACCGGCAGCAGTGGAAGGATACAGGGCGAGGCCACCGTAATGATGCCGGCCAAAAATGCAAATCCTAACAGTAATACCATGACCTCACTCCTTTCCTTACATTGCTTTAGCGTTCATGACGATGTCCTCAACTCCAGGAGAGCCGGACCACATTTTCAGCGCTTTTCCCGCAGAATCAATTCGCACAAATGTGTGCTGATAGGTAACACCGTACTTGGCCTCAAGACTCTTGGCGGTATCATAATTCACAACAACAAGAAATACATTTGACGGTATCATCTTGTAATTAGCCAAAAGATCGCGATAGGTACCGCGACAGGTCGGACACCAGGAAGCGGCAAAGAAGTAGACCACGGTTCCCTTCGCTGCCAATTTTTGGGCAGAGGCCTCATCAGTAAAAGGTACAACCTGCGGTCCCAAACCACTCAAGTCGAAAACCGGTTTTTCCATAGTCGAATCAGATGCCATCATCGTGTCAGCCGGTTTAGCCATCGTGTCAGCCGGTTTGGCCATAGTGGAAGAATCCTTTTGTCCAGAGGCAAAAGCTCCGGTTCTGATGATCAGGGCAAGGCCGAGACTCATCACAGCAACAGTGTTGAACTTTTTCATAACGAACTCCTTGAATCAAAACAGCTAAGGCAAATCAGATTCACCTTTTATCGCACAAATACATTATTGTCCCGTAGGTCTTGTAAGACCTTGCTCACTCAAATAATTGTTGACAAGTGCCGGCAAAACATCGCCGTCCGCCACGAACAGCAAACTGACGCTGTTCATACAAAATCGCAAACCAGTTCCAGCGGGAAAGGCCGCTGTCTTTCCCGGGCCATCGTCAAAGACATGTCCCAAATGACTGGCCGAAGATGAATCGAGAACCTCGACGCGACGACCACCGACCTCAAGATCCCAGCGCATCACAATTGCTGTAGAATCAATCGGCTTAGAAAAACTCGGCCAGCCGGTACCCGATTCAAACTTAGTCTCGGACCGAAACAGTGGCTGTCCAGTCGCTGCAGAAAAAAAAGTGCCGCTACGATGTTCATCAAGCAATTCACCGCTATACGAGCGTTCCGTTGCAGCTGCGCGTAGGACGCTATACGGGAAACTCCCCAATAACTGCTTCCATTCAGTATCACTCCGCTGAATCGGAGCTGCCACCACTGAACCATTGGAACGGATCTGATACCCATGCCACCGGTCAGACCCTCCGGAAGCATTCGAAGCCAGAATGGCAGCAATAGAATCAGGACGGACTAGGTCGGGATATCGATGAACAAGATCCATCAATTTAGGAATGTCAAACTGGACGATATACGGATACGTTTTATTGTTCACCAAAAAATTTTGATGATAATCTTCAGCAGCGTAAAAGGGGCCGAGGCTTTCCAGTTTTGTAACTACAGGTTTGGGCCAGATGCGGTCTAACTTCAGTTTTTCTATATACCGCTCGGCGGCGGCCTTCTGTTCTGGTGTCCGGTAAAATACGGCCGAACGATACTGAGTACCATGATCAGGCCCCTGATAATTGAGTTCAGTTGGATTATGAGCCACCATAAAAAACACCGTAAGTAAGCGGTCATAATCAATGATCTGCGAATCATACGTGACCAGAATCGATTCTGCATGACCTGTCATACCGGAACCAACTAAGCGATACTGTGCATCGGATGCAGAACCTCCGGTATAACCGGAAGCAACATTGCTAACACCATTCAAACTCTCGAAAACTGCTTCCATCCCCCAGAAACAACCGCCGGCAAAAACGGCAGTTTCAATGTGATTCCCTACTTGTTGGGTCGACAGTACTGAAGCTGTTTGGGCTCCAGCCCTACCGCTGCACGAAACCAACAGTAAAAGCGAAAAGCCCGATAGAAGGCTTGTATATCGAACTTTATTCATATTTTTGCTCCTTGTATGTAAGGTAAGCTTTACATTATGTAAAGTCAAGCATACATTTACAAAAAATAATAAAATCGATGATTTTAGTATGGTTTAAGCTGATTTTTCAGACGAGTAACAAAACGGGGTACGGAATGTGTCAAAATAGTATGTAGGCGAATATAGTAGTCGTATAAAAGATATTAATGGAATTTACAATCTATACATATATTTTATGTATGACCTTTGAATGCTCTAAAATGTTCTGTAGACTAAACAACGGTATATTCACAACCGACGACATCGAAATAATTATGATTAAGGATTTGAGCGAAAAAATACATTAATTTGATAAACACAGAGGACTTACACCCCGATAACGTTGCAGGTAACGATTGGTTTCTTTGTTGTGGTTTTGGGAATTCTCGGAATAATCCCTCAGGCAGGAGAGGGTTTTTTCTTGTTATGCCGAGGGAGAACTACACTTGAGATATTTTTTGGCATTGCCGAATTATTCTGTGGGGCATTTTTTCTGTTCGACGCGGTGCGGCATATTCTGCAACAATTATTTTAGCGAGCCCGGAATCACAATCGCTTTAACGAGTTTTCCAGGGGCGATCACCTGTCAGGGAAAAGCTAGTCGATGTCGCCCTTTTCCATCACCATACACTCGAAGCTCTCCCATGTTCAAATGCCCTTAACTTGACTGATCTGAACAGAGCACAGACAATCAATCGAGGTGATGTTGAAATGGACACGAGGATTGATCGAAGCCAGGCGGTCTTAGCTACAACCGATGAACTTGAAAAACAAGACACCCTTTATTGGTCACAGGCAAGCATTAAAGAAAAACTTCAAACCATCACCTATTTGAGGGAATGCTTTTATGGACCAGAGGCAAGTACCGGAAGACTTCAGAGATTTTATCAAATGCTTGAACAAAAATGAGGATCAATACCTTTTAATCGGCGGCCGGGCGGTCGGAATATACGGGAATCCCCGTGCTACAAAAGACATCGATTTTCTGGTGGCTTATGATGATGAAAACTTGATTAAGCCCAGTCTGCGCTCTCGGACTTCGGAGCACCTTCCTTCGACCCTGAACTCTTCAAGAAAAAAGGGTATGTGTATCGAATGGGCCGCGCCCCCATTCAAATTGCTATTATCAATAATGCCGACGGCATGTAAGCGCTAATTTCACCCCATCTTTGAAAAAATAAAATATCCTGTAAGCTCTCAGGGAGAGGTACAAGATGAAACATCATACGAAAGAAGAGCGGCTGATATTTTTGAATGAATGGGAGTCAAGCGGGAAAACAGCAGA
>JBBRWY010000013.1:0-66208 GCA_038248875.1 Treponematales bacterium | reverse complement strand
GATCGGCGAAAACTTAGGTGCGAATGCCCATCAGTCAGCCGGCGCTATCTCCGAGATTCTCGCCAATATTGAAGGGGTACGAAACCAGTCCAAGAATCAGGAAGTAAGCGTGCGAAAAACGGGGCAGGTGCTCGCAACCGCAATAACAACAGTTGCAGTCTTGACCAATCTAATTGATGGCCAGGCAGCTGGAATTACCGAATCATCGGCTTCAATCGAGCAGATGGTTGGCAATATCGGCTCGGTTACTACTTCGATACAAAAGATGAACACTAAATTCAAAAGTCTCATCAGAACTACCGCCGACGGAAAGGAAAAACAGATTGCAGTCGACACCCGTGTAAAAAAAATCGCCGAACAATCCAAATTGTTGATGGAAGCAAACAGCATTATCTCAAAGATCGCCGCACAAACAAATCTTCTCGCAATGAATGCGGCAATAGAAGCAGCCCATGCTGGCGACGCAGGGGCAGGATTCTCCGTCGTAGCCGACGAAATACGCAACCTTGCAGAAACATCTAGTAATCAATCCAAGACGATAAACAACGAGCTGAAGCAGATAACTACATCGATACAAGAAGTCGTCAAATCTTCGCAGGATTCCCAAAATTCCTTCCAAGAAGTCGTCGGACAAATTACCGAAACCGATACTCTGATGCAGGAAATCGATAATGCCATGCGCGAACAAAAAGACGCCTCACAGCAGATTCTGGAAGCACTCAGGGACATGAACAATTCTTCGGTTAGTGTTCAGGACAAGTCCAGACAGCTCAAGGAAGGGACGGACGTCATCACCGGTGAAATGGAAACGGTCACGCAGATCGCGACTACCATTCTCGGCAGCATGGATGAAATGGCTCTCGGGGCAACAGAAATTAACGAGGCAGCCCAGAGCGTTTCGGACCTTGCCGTCGAGACCAGAACGAATATTCAGACACTCGAAGATCTGCTGGGAAAATTTATCGTGTAATTCGTTCGGATGCTCTGCCAGACGGGAGTTCCGAAAAAATCGAGCCCCGGATGCGCCGTACAAGGATTGCCTTGCCAAGCGAAACTTCCTCGATCACCTGATCTGGCTCCGTTGCAATCTTGAGCAATACGTCGCCTGTACGTTTTTCGGTGGAAACAGGTCGTCCAAGCAACACCCGGTTTCCCTCCTTTTCGTCGAACGTTATCTCAAGCAAAGCCCCCGACACGAGAGCATACTCGGCTATACGCACTTTTCCCAGAAAATCCATACCTCGGGCTTCGATTTTTTCAATCCTGACCGAGTCAGGATCGAGTTGCGTGGGTGACAGAATAATTTTCCGCTCGATCCGGGAACTGAGCGCCTCGTGTAGATCCGCCCCGAGAGATAACGCGTCGAGCGCTGCAAAAAGGCGATCCTGATACTCAGCATGCCGGTTCACCGAAAAAGCCGGAGCTACAGTGGCGGCAGAATCAGGCACGCGTGGGGCAGCTTTCCGAAGTGGTGGTAACGGCAAGCTGTCCCGTTTGGGAGCTGGAGAACTTACCGAAGGTAAAAACTCGAGATCTGCGCGGGTGAACGCGGCCTGTATTTCTTCGGCTGAATCCGCATCGAGCAGATACAAGCCGGGGCTAAGTATTTTTCGTATAAGGGACGACAGGTGTTCATTGTTCTCGAACAGGACCCGGCGACTTTCATCAACGCGAAGCACATAACCGTGATACAGAGAAACCGACGTGTAGCTCCGATACCAGTCCTGCAGAGAAAAAACTACCCCTTGGGGAACACTCTGTGCCGAATTGTCCCTGAAGAGAGCGGCGACAGATTCGGCAGTGGCGCCCTGCTCAAAAGCGGCAGCGCAGGATTTTCGGGTAATCTCGAACTGAGCGGCAATCTGCATGTCGTTGATTTCCATACACTGCACAAGCGGCAAAAGTTCTGCTAGCGGAAAGCCGGGCATGAGAGTGACCGTGAATGAGGGTGAAACCACCAGGTACGGGTTTCCCTCCGGAGCAGCTTCTATTCCGAGGGCAGCCGAATTAAGCACCCACAGGCCCTCAGATTCGACCACGAGGCCGAAGGCAAACGCGATACCCGCATAATCGGTGCCGGAAGTTAGGGCTTGCGATTCGGCAGCCGCTTCCTGCTCGCGAATTATCGAGGCAAAGCGTCCTTGAGGCCGGCCCGGCGAATATCGCCCCGCTTTTTCGGAAAGAAGGCAGGCAAGGCGCGAGACTGTTTCTTTTTTGTAGAGTGCGCCGCTTTCCAGAGAAGCGATAAAATCCGTGAATATCTGTGCACGCTGCTGCAGGGTGTCCCGCTGATAGCGCCCACCGGCCGCCGCTACGAGGTACGCGATCCGTTCCGCACTGGTGATCCGGGCAAAAGACTGCCACCGGGCGGTATCGGGAACGAGTCGGCCTTCGAGTTTAACAAGCAAGCCGAGATTCTGGAATGCGGAAAGGAGATACGACAGACACCCGGGATTTACGAACAGTTGGGGAAAAATTGCCTCGAGCGAGGTTAGCGTTTTTTTCCGGAAACTACCGTCATTTTTTATGGCTTCCCCTTCGTGCAGAAAAAAGCTGTAAAGCGCCGAAAGTGAGAGGTCGTCAATTCGTGGATGAGCATAAAAAGGCGCTCCCCTGCACTCCGGCGGCACGAGGCGCGCGGGGTCGAGAAGGGGCAGAATTTCATCTGCAAGGAGAGGATTAAGCGCGTATTCGCGGCTGTCACTATCGTTTCGACGATAGACAATGAGTCGTTCTTCAAGATTGAGAATTTTTTCATAGAGCACGGGGAAGGACCATTCACCGGAAAACAGCTTGATGATTTTCGACTGGGTCGGGGAAGGAAGCTCCCTGATGGCCGAAAGGATCAGAAGCTCGAGCTCGTCGAGACCGAGAAGAATATTCGAACGGTTTTCTTTTTTGCGCAGGAAGCTGCTGAGTTCTTCGATGAGGCGCTGCTTGTTAAACGGCGTCTTGATCGCACCCAGATACATCCGCAGCAGATCAAAAAAATGCTGGTCCGAAAGGCGTACAAGTGCTTCACGCCAGGCTACTACATCTTCGGGCGTCATTCCTCACTCTCCGTTTCAGCAAAGCCCGCAGTCATCACGAGACCGGCATTTTCTTCCCAGCGAATTATCGAATACTCATAGCCTTGCTCGGCAAGAAATTTCTGGCGATTTGCGGCAAATTCTTCCTCGACCGTCTGGCCCGTTACTATCGTGTAGAAATGCGAATTCTTTTCCTTAGGACGAAGAATGCGGCCGAGCCGTTGGGCTTCTTCCTGGCGGCTACCGAACGTGCCGGATATCTGGATCGCAACAGAGGCGTCGGGCAGGTCTATCGCAAAGTTCGCTACCTTTGACACGACAATAATCTTTATATCTCCCGCGCGGAATGCGCCATAAATACGGTCACGCTCGGGATTGGACGTCTTTCCGGTGATAATCGGTGCGTTGATGTGCTTCGCGATTTCCTCGAGCTGGTTGATATACTGGCCGATAACAAGGATCGAGTCGCCCTTATGCCGTTCGAGCAGGGCGTTGATTACCGGCACCTTTGCCGGATTTTCGCTTGCGATACGATATTTCTGCCTTTGATTCGAAACCGCATACTCGATCTCGCGATCAGGAGCTATCTCCACACGAATCTCGGTACAGAGGGCGGTTGCTATCCAGCCCTGCCCTTCAAGATCTTTCCATGGCACATCATACCGCTTTGGCCCCACAAGACTGAACACATCGCCCTCGCAACCGTCCTCGCGAACAAGAGTCGCCGTAAGGCCGAGCCGGCGAATGGTCTGCAGCTCCGCGGTAACACGGAACACAGGTGCGGGCAGCAAATGCACTTCGTCGTATATTATCAGTCCCCAAGCACGTTCCCGAAACAGCTGGAAATGCGGAAATATACCATCTTTTGCCGCATGCCAAGTCAGGATCTGGTAGGTAGCAACGGTCACGGGTTTCACTTCTTTGCAGTCGCCCGTATATTCCCCGATGTCGGTCTCCTCGAGATTGGTCTTGTCGAGAAGCTCGTTGATCCACTGGTGAACAGCTGCAACGTTCGTTGTCAGAATGAGTGTGTTTGTCTTGAGCATGGACATGACCTTCATGCCCACGACAGTCTTGCCGGCTCCGCATGGTAGAACGATAGTACCAAAGCCCGTGCCGGGACCGCGGTCGCCAACGAGAGCGGTAGCGGCCTTTAGCTGGTAGTCGCGGATGACAAGAGGCTTTCCATCACGTGAAGTTTCGGTGAGCGAGACATCGAGCGGATCGCCGTCACGAAGAGGGGCTTCGTCCTTGACCGGCCAGCCGAGCTTGAGAAGCTCCTGTTTAACCGTGCCGCGATTGAGTACGGCAAGCCGGAACCGGAGAGCATCGCCAGGTTCCGGAATAAGATATTTAGCCATGATCTTGGAGGCAGCAAGCTCGCGGAAAATCATTTTGACATCGGTTACCAGAAACAGGTAATTCTCGTCATCCGGTATCATGCGTATCTTGCCAAAGCGGCTCATGGTCTCGATGATCCAGACATTGACTGCCGGGGGTACGGGAAAACGCGCAAGGTCACGGAGGGTCACCGAAATCTGCTCGGGCAAGAAGCCTGCGCTCGAAGCATTCCACAGGGAAAGAGGAGTTATTCTGTATGTGTGCAGATGCTCGGGAGATTTCTCGAGTTCGGCAAACGGAATCAGGGCGGATCGAGCCTCCTCCGCCCGTGCGGTATGCACGTCGAGGAGAATCGAGCGGTCGCCCTGGATTATCAGGGGATTTGATGGATCATTTGGCATAACAGTCTATTGTACCCGTCAGACATCAAATGGGCAAGAGCTTTGAGTGCAACGGGCGCACTCTATTGATACATGACAAGATACGGGCGGGGATTAAGCTGAAACACCTCGGAGGGAGTCATCAACGGGATATCATATCCCGCTTTTTCCACAGTCGGTTTGGTAAACAGCTTGAAGGACTTGAGTGGAATATTAGTTGCCTGCGCATTCAATGCGTAGGTGCTTTTTTTGAGTATGGGAGAGCCGAATCCGTCTGCGCAATGAATGAGCTGTACCAGCGCAAAGTCACTTTTAACGGTCTCGCGGTTCGAGATCATCTTGGGCTTGAACTGGTGCACGACGAGAATACGACGGCCGGAAATACCGTGTTCAATCATATAGTCCTGCATCATCTGCTGCGCCCCGTTGAGCTCTTCGGCGGTCACGGACCCTATTTCCTCCATCGGCTTGGTAGTCCGCCACTCGGGATCGAGGGCAAGCTGCACGTTCGTGTATTTCAGGTAGGGCAGAAGTTTTTTCATGGCCGTCTCGACAGTGTACTTGCCGATCTGGTGATCGAGAAACACGTACCAGCCACGTTCGCGGGCAAATTCTATGTACTGGCGGATTACGGCGTCGGACAGGATACCGATTTCGCCCTCGGGCCAGCAGGTGCCGAAAATAATGTAGAACGAGGGGATTATACCCCGCGCTCCGTTCGCTTCGTCATAGACACGGACATATTCGTTCATCACGGGTTCGATATCCTGAAGACTATATTGGCCAAGAACGCCCATACCTCGGGATCCGGGTTTGCCGTACAGAGAAAAGATGTCGTTGTTGAGGAGCACGGATTGAAGCCGGGTGGCGCCGCGATTCCGTTCGATCATTTCTTCTTTGGACAAAACAGACGCAAGGCTGCTTGTTTTCGGATTCGCCAAATCGATGGCTCCAGTCTGGGTAAACGCCCACGGAAAAAGAGGGTTAAAAAGGGCAGAAGGTCCGGTCTTGCCGATTGAATCAATAATGACTGCACTGCTCTCGGAAAACAGCAGTGCCGATGCACAGACAAATAACACCGCAAGCCGAAGGCGAATGGGTGTTTTGATGGTTTTCATGGCGGCTCCTATTCTGTTTATCGGACGGTTGTGGCCGGTACTATAGGGGCGTTTACGCGGATTACGAGATCGAGGACCCAGGCGGGATCGCCCGTCCGGAATACCAGAAGATCGCCGGTCAAAGTTCCTTCCAGCGGGGTTTTTCGGACCAACTGATACAGCCAGGATTTTTCGTTTGTATACTCCTGTCCGAGATCCACATAGAGCCGATAGGTACCGCTACCTGTTTTTTTGCACACCAGATAAAATATCTCCCCGAGATTCGGACGCCGACCGGTAAGGAGAAACGATCCGTCCTTCGCGAGAATGGACGAAACAACGTCGGTTGCCGTAGAGGCAATGTCGGTCCGGTTGACAATGAACCGGACAATTTCACCGCCGGAAGCAGGACGCACCTTCGCGGCAGAAACAGCGGCAGCCGCAGTTTGCGGCGCAGGGGCAGCGGCGGCTTCCGCCTGCTGCTTTTCGAGGAGCGCAAGTATCTTGGCAAGGGTGGCCGAGTCTGCAGTCGTGCCGGAGGTGCCTCCGATGCCGGTTCCGCCACCGAGAAGTGCACTAAGGGCACCGAAGCCCTCGCTATCCGTTCCCGAGCCAGAAAGAGCGTTGAGGAGGGAAAGAGGGCTCGTCATTTCGTCGAGAGAATCAGGAAGGGCGCTCTTGCTCGCGGAGGAGGCTGCAGTCCCGGAGGATGCTGCAGTCCCGTAGGTCTTGGCTGCAGTCTTTCCGGTAGTACCAGGTGGCACGGGCGCGGACAGCACCGGCGCGGTTACCGAAGGGAGGGAAAGTGGAGCCTGCATGGCGGGTGCGTCTATCTGGGGAACCGGCACCGGATTCGGGGGAACGGAACCTGTTTGAGCACAGGCGGCAGAAACGAGGAAAAGTAGTTGCAAGGCGGCCGACAGGGCAAAAAACGCCGCAGGTTTTCCATGTAGCATCGGGCTATCCTTCCTAAAGGTTCGAGAGGCTCTGCTCGACCTGGTCGAGTCGCGACTTGAGCATGACTATAGTTTTTTCGAGACGTTTCTTTTCTTTTTCAAGACGGTCCTTCGGGTCTTCATCCCCGGCTTTACTGGCAAGGGTAACCTTGACTGCATCGGGACTTCGGCGTGCACTGAACTGCTGCTCGGCAGCCATGCGTTTTTCTGGGGTAGGCTGTGCAGCGACAATCTTCATCGTATCATAGCCGAAAGCGGGATTCACCCCGAGCGAGCTGACCCTGACAGCTGTCTTGGCCGCGCTGCGTGGAAGACAGAGGACCCGGTCGATATAATCCTCGTAACGGATTCCGGCGTCGTGGCAAAGTACATGCGCCTTGGCAAGCAGCAAGCCGAGGCCGTTCATCAGCTTGCCGTTTTCAGCGAGATATTTCATCCGGATTTCCTCGGTTAGCGCGGCAAGCTCATCAGATTTTTCGACGCCAATTTGGTAAATACCGGCCTTTTCTGCCTTCTCGAGGAGCCCGTGAAAACGAGCCCAATAGGCGGACGTGTGCGAGCGGGAAGAACGCAGGACTCCGTCATGCTCGCACTGCAGATGGTGCGCATACTCGTGGATCGAAGTATAGATGAGCTGATTGTCGTCGTCAAAGTTCTTATTATGCAAAAGGATTTCGCGAGTATCCGGCTTATAGAGCCCGTTCACTTTTTTGCTTTTCTTTCCGGTCATAGTCACCGAAAAATCGAGTTCGCTATTCTCCAGTTTGAGAAGTAGTTCCTTTATCATGTCCTGATTCATTGCATTCCTTCCATATAGCCAGTTTTGGCAAGAGCGATAGCAAGAGCAGCCGTCGCAGCGGTTTCGGTCCGGAGAATACGAGTGCCGAGCGAACACGACAGGTAACCGGATTCACGAAAAAGCACCCGCTCCGCCGCAGTCCAACCCCGTTCACTACCAATGGCGAGTACCAGAGGATGACGCGTTGAAACGTCCTCCAGGGGTGCATTGATCAAACTGAAGTCGGGATTTGAGGTATCAAGCACCACGCACACTGAACCGAAAGGGACTGCGGCAAGGGCGTCGCCCAGCGCATCGAAGGATTCGAGCGAAGGGACTGCGGTACCGCCCGCCTGCATGCAGCCTTCAAGGAGGCTCGTCTGCCCGGCGCCGCGGTCGACAAGCGTGGACTCGCGGTATGATTTTTCGCCTAGTTCGGTCCCCGTCAGGTACACTGCCGACACCCCGAGGCTTGCAACATCACGGAGCAACCGCTTGAGCTGTATCGGCCGGGGGAAGCCGATGACGAGGTGCACAGGGAACAGGGGCCGCATCGGTCGCTCGGGATGAAAATCGAAGCTGATACCAGTCTCGTCAGCACAGGTGATGGTCGCCGTTCCTTCTGGACCATTGATCAGCCCTGCTAAAAAGGAATCCCCGGTGGATTTTTTTAGTATTTTTTTTATGTGTTGACAGCGTGTGTCATTGCGCGGAAAAAAAGGCTCGCCGTCGAATAAAACAATGTTCATGCTAGACTAATTATAGCACAAACCGGTTTGACTTTTAATACGTGCGAGGATACATTTTACGTATGAACAAATCACACACCGTAGCGCAGGCCGCGCAAATCGTAGTCACCGACGTACTGGCCCTCAAAAAAGGCGAACAGTTTCTAATAATTACCAATCCGGACGGAGATGTAGCGGAGATAAGCCATGCTCTGTACCGTGCCGCGCAAGAACTAGGCGCCGAGGCAACCCTCGTCATGCAGGCTGAAAAAACCCAGCTTGACATAGCCAGCCGTGCCGCCATGGCAGCATTCGAATCGAGCCCCGAAGTGTGCGCTTCCATTTCGGCCAACAAAATGGGAAAAGACGCTAAAGCACTCACCAATCCCTACACCGCCAGCGATGGCCGTAAGATTGACCATATCTTTCACTACTTGATGGATGAAAAGAAAACGCTCCGCTCGATCTGGACACCCGGTATCACCGTCGACATGTTCAGACGGACTGCAGGCATCGATTACGGCCTGCTGCAAAGGCGCTGTGCCGCAATGATCAAGACGATGACCGGAGCCGAATCGATTCAAGTTACCGCACCCGGCGGAACCGATATCACCATACTGGTAACAGGACGCCGCCCGATGAGCGACGACGGCAATTTTACGACAGGTGGTTCGGGCGGCAATATTCCCGCCGGCGAAGTGTACATAAGCCCACTACCCGGTAAAAGCGTCGGAGTAATCGTGTTTGATGGCTCGATCAGCCTCAACTCGGGCGGAATGATTACCGAAACACCCGTGCGCGTCGTGTACCGGAATGGATTCATCACCGAAATCACCGGCGGAAAGGAAGCCGACCTTCTACGCGCTTCCATCGAGGAAGGCGAAAAAAAGGCGTTCGATTTCGAGGCTGAAGGAAAACTGGGCAAGGGAGAAGGTGCTTTCTACGCGAAAAACGCGCGGGGTCTCGGGGAGCTCGGAATCGGGCTCAACCCGGCAGCAGAAATCCGCGGAAATATGCTCGAGGACGAAAAAGCATTCCATACCTGCCACTTCGCTATCGGCAAGAATTACGACAACGATGCCGACGCGATGATACATCTCGACTGTCTAGTCAAGAACCCAACCATCATTGTCAACTACGCGGACGGCACCAATGCAGTCATCGAAAAGGATGGCATCCTCGTCGCCCCGTTCAGCGAAATCGACTGATCAGCGTTACAAACATTTCCAGCCTTTGCGGTCGATTCCCTCGACCCATTTTGCCGCCCAAACCTTTGCGGCGGCAAGATCGTGGTCGAGGTAGTTGCCACACATAACCGGATCCACGCCGGGGACAGATTCGGCCTCATTCCAGGCGGCTACCTTGAGGAGGACGTTCCGAATTTTTTCGGCAATCACCTTTTCTTCACTCTCGCCGAAAATGGCAAGATAAAAACCGGTGCGGCAGCCCATCGGGGAAAGGTCGATCACCCCGTCGATCTCGTCCCGAATGTATTCGGCCATCAAGTGTTCGAGGGTATGTACAGCACCGATCGGCATATATTCGACATTCGGCTGACAGAAGCGAATATCGTATTTGGTAACCACATCGCCCTTCAGGCCAGTCTTTTTTCCTGCGATGCGTACGTAGGGCGCCTTCACTTTCGTATGATCAAGGCTGAAACTTTCTACATTTCTCGATTCTTTCATTTGTTGCTCCTCTTTCCCGAAACTTCGGCAATCATCTCCATTACGACATGCGCACTTATCTGCGATGCTCGTCTTGAAAATTCATCATAGGACATACCCGCGTCCTTACCCGCAAGGTCAGAAATACTGCGGAGGATCACGAAGGGAATGTTGTTGACGGTGCATACCTGCGCAATCGCAGCCCCTTCCATCTCGACACAGGCCGGATCAAAGAGAGCAACGATACGTTCGCGGCGGACCGTGTCGGTGATGAACGCGTCGCCCGAGGCAATGCGTCCCTCGATCATCTTCGGTGTATATCCGTCCTCGACAGGCATCGCAGCGACAACACGCGCATGAGCAACAACACGCGTATGAGCGGTAAGCGCAAGTCGGCGGAGACTTTTCTCGGCAGCAAAGAAGGGCGAGTCCATCCCCGGAATTTGGCCAGGCTTGTAACCGAATGGGGTCGTGTCAAAATCATGTTGTACTGCGTCGGTGGAAACCACCATGTCGAGCACCGCGAGGCCCGATGCGAGTCCACCTGCAGATCCCGTATTGATGACCGCATCGACGCCGAATTCCGAAATCAGCATTTGGGCACAAAGCGCGGCGTTCACCTTCCCGATACCGCAGCACACAACCACGACACGGTGCCCCTCAAGGAAGCCCTCGTGAAATTCGAGGTTGCCCTTTTTAGTTACGCGCACCGCGTCAGAGTTTTCCGCCAGGGCCTCGAACAATAATTCGACTTCCTGTTTTTCCGCACCGATAATTCCCGGCTTCATGACAGACTCCCTTGGGACGCGGCTTTGATATGTTCAGCGACACCGGCCATTATTTTTCTAAGTTCTGCGTGCACATCCTGGTAGAGTTGGTCGGTATCTTCGGTTTTCCCACCGATAATAGCATCCTCAAGCTCGCGCGAGAGCGCAGATAATTTGACAGCCCCGACATTGGCGCAACTGCTTATGAGGGAGTGCGCTGCTACCCGAAAGAGATTTGCATTACCGCTCCGCCTACCCGATTCGAGCTGTTCGATCAGCTTCGGGGCCGTGCGGTTGAACACCTTTAATATCATTTCGAGATTTTTGATCGAGCCGGTAAAGCCGATGCCACTTTCTTTATCGAGCCCCGGAATCCACTCGTCGGATCCACTTTGGGAAACGTCCACCGGAGTACCGACTGTCGTTCGCGGTTCAGCCGGCAGAAGTGCGGGTTCAGTCTTTTCAACCTCGACTGCCTGCCTTTTTTCCGGTGGAAGCCATTTTTTCAAACAAGCAACAAAGGCGGTAAATTCAATCGGTTTGTACAGAGTATCGTTCATACCCGCCTTGCGGTACAGTTCGCCGTAGGTGGCAACTGCGTTCGCCGTTAGCGCGATAATCGGAACCATTGCATAGCCGTCCAAAGCACGGATGCGAGCCGTCGCTTCAAGCCCGTCCATGCCAGGCATCATATGATCCATCAAAATAAGATCGTAGACTGTTGCAGAAGCCTTACGTACAGCCTCCGCCCCGGAATCGGCCTCGTCCACCCGAATATCAAAAGTTTGTAGGAAGCCCTCGGCGACCTTCCGGTTGACCATGCTGTCGTCAACTACGAGGACCCGCACACCGCTCGCGCGGAACCAGGAGGTTTCAATCCCCATAGCATTGACGAGGGGAATACTGACACTGAAATCGACCCGCTCATCATGGAAAAATCGGGACAGAACAGGAAGCACCAGTGGCTTGAAAATAAAATCGATCGCGGGATCCTTGCCCGCTCCGATAAAATCGGTCATCGATAAGAGGGCGAGCCATTTGACCCCGGGATTTCGCAGAGCCGAATCGACCGCAGCTGTGTAGCCATTCTTGTAACCGAACACGACATGGGTATACGCGAATTTGTCCACTACAAGACGCGCTCGAAAATCATCGATGGAGGAGTAAAAATCTGCCCGTATATTCGCAGATTCGGCCATCCGGCGAATCGAAGCCAGCGTTGCCGCGTCTTCCTCGAATGCAAGAAGAAAAACTGGAGAACGGTAAGCGAAAACAGCAAGCGGTTCGCTACCTGCAGGAACTGCCTGTGACAGGGTAGCCGTAAAAACCGATCCCACACCATCATCGCTCTCGAGCGAAAGGGTCCCGCCCATCAGGGACACGAGACCCTTACAAATGGACAAGCCAAGACCTGATCCCTCGACCGGCAGCGCACCGGAGTTTTCGATCCGGAAAAAGCGCTCGAACAACTCGACCTGTTTCTCTTTAGGAATACCGATACCAGTGTCGCGGATGCGAAATGTGAGCTGTACCTGGCGACGGCCCACGGACGGCTCGGCAGAGACAGTCAGATTCACCTCACCCTCGCTGGTAAACTTGACCGCGTTGTTAAGGAGGTTAATAAGTATCTGTTTGATCCGGATCTCGTCGCCGATGAGGTTGGAAGGAATTGTCGGATCAAGGTCTACAGTGAAGGACAGATCTTTTTCCGCCACCTTTACGGCCACAAGGTTGATAACGTCGTGCAGGAGCGAATTAATATTGTAAGGCGCCACAGACAGTTCCATCTTGCGGTCTTCGATCCGCGAAAACTCGAGGATGTCGTTTATGATCGAAAGAAGCATCGCTGCAGACGAGCGAACTTGCGAAACATAATTTTTCTGCAACGGGGCCAGCGGGGTGCGAGACAAGAGTTCGTTCATGCCAAGAACAGCATTCATCGGCGTCCGCAACTCGTGACTCATATTCGCAAGGAATGCAGCCTTGGCGCGTACCGCAGACTCGGCCTTGTCACGCGCAGCCACGAGCTCGGTCGTGTTGGTTGCGATGGAGATAAGTCCGAAATTCTCGTTCTGATAATCGAGCGGATCAATCTGATAATTAAGGAAGGTCTTCCCCTCGGGATTATCGAATGTGAGTGTACCTTGCTGGGGCTGAGTCCAGTCGCCGGAAAAAAGGCCGGCATACTTCAACATGCCTGCATCGGCATTCTTGAATAGATAATTCCATGGATGATTGACGACGGTACGCCAGTTGTCGAACCCGAGAAGCCGCACAAGGCTCCGGGAGGCATATTCGACGACACCTTCGGGATTGATAATCGTGATGGCATCGGAAGCGGAATCCATCAGAGCTTCGAGAATAGCTTTCGGCTTTATCTCGCCGGTAATGTCGAACTGAGTCATGATGTACCCGAAAGTCCCCGCGGTCGATTTGATAGTGCGCAGGTCTACATAATTCCACCCGATCTCGCTGTTCGGCCTCGTGTACTTGACGACGTGATGCATCGGCTGGTCGAACAGGATACTTTTCTCGATCATCGCTTCGATAAAAACGACATCCACCTTCGGAAGATCCCGGATGCTTTTACCCGCAAGCTCGCGCCAGGAAACAAAACCGTTGGAACGAGCGACAACATCGCTGACCAGGAGAATTTGCAGGTTACGGTCGAAAACCAGCACCTCGCCGGGAATGGATCCCATAAGGGTGTCAAGAATCTTTTTTTGGGAATACAGTTCGGTAACCACGGAAATGTACAAAACCTTACCAAGCAGCCGTCCATCCTGTTCCGCATTCAGGGCCCGTACACGAAACCATTCATATTTGTCACTATCGTTCTGGTCAAGAGGAAATATCTCGTCTATTTCCATCCCCTTGTTCAGTTTTTCAAACCATTTCTTTACAAGCAGATGCAGTACCGGATTCTCGATAACGGAAAAAAAATCGGTCTCCTGCGGTACAGCGGGGGTATCAATATTGAAATACTGCCGCGCCACCTTGTTCATACTGAGAATATTGTTTTCCGGACCGAGAAAAATATACAGGTCAGGGGATAAATCCATAAGTATATCCCCATAAAACGCACTTTTTTCCATACTAGGGAGTATATACTCTTCCGGTCTTTTCATCAATTTAACCGTCGTTCTTTTGGCATACGGGAAATACAGCGTCATTTGTTAACAAAGTGTACAAAAACGTAAAGTTTTCGTTTATTCTCTTGCTTTTTTTTTACGAATCGAGTATTTATATATTGTGATCAAACAACAAAGTGCTACCCGCTAAAGACCGGTCGTTCCTCCTCCTTTCGGCCGGTCTTTTTTATGTTGCTAAAACAAACCAATCCGGCTATTCTATCTTTCATGACTAATCAAACCTACACACTCACCATCTCCTGTTCCGACCAAAGCGGCCTCATTGCCGCAATCACCGGATGTATCGCTGAAGCAGGCGGAAACATCCTCAACCTCGCACAGCACACTGCTATCGATATCGGCATGTTCTTCTGCCGCGTTTCATTCACCGAAACCGATGTATTTACCGAAGAAAAATTCACCGTGGCCTTCGACAAGATAGCCGGACAATACCGGATGAACTGGCATTTTTTCAATGACAAGCGAAAAAAGAAAGTCGCCGTACTTGTATCCAAAACCAGCCACTGCCTCTACGAAATCCTCTTGAAGCATGCCGACGGAGAACTCGATTGTGAAATCCCGGTGATTATCTCGAACCATCCCGATCTCGCCCACATTGCGTCTTCTTTCCACATCCCTTTTTTCCAGGTCGATACAGCGAAAGGTAAACAGGCATACGAAAAAGACCTCGAGGAAATTCTCGAAAAATACCAGATCGATCTTGTTGTCCTTGCCCGCTACATGCAGGTAATCAGCGGGGACTTCTGCCGAAAATGGGATACCCGCATCATCAACATTCATCATGGCTTCCTCCCCGCTTTCAAGGGCGCAAAACCCTACCATCAAGCTTGGCAGAAAGGTGTAAAAATTATCGGCGCGACGGGACACTTCGCAACCGAAGACCTCGACCAGGGACCGATCATTTTCCAGGATGTCATCCGGGTAGCGGACACACGTTCTGTGGATGAATTTATCAGGATGGGTAAAGACGTTGAACGCCGGGTTCTGGTAGAGGCAGTACGCCGCTACCTGAGCCACAGCATCTTCCTGCACGACGGCAGGACTTTCGTCATAGAATAAAGCCTCTAGATTAGACGATCCAGCACGTCGACGATCTGCTGGTCGTACAGGCCCGGCTTTTTACGCAGTTCGGCGATTGCCGATTCCTTGTCGTAGATGTCCCGATAATTGCGCCGAGAAATGAGAGCAACAAAGGATTCGGCCACATGGATGAGTCGGGCGATATACGGTATACGATTTCCAGACAAACCCTCGGGATAGCCCGAGCCGTCCATATTCTCGTGATGCATCAGCACCCCGTCTGCGAAAACACCCGTATATTTCTCGGGCACGAATGAAAGCTGGGCAAGACCCTGCTTTACGTGGTTGCGAATTTCGTACTTCTGGTCATCGGTCAACATTTCAGCCGTGAGCAGCTTGGCGTCAATCTCGAGAAAGCCAATATCATAGGCCATACCGACAGCGAAAAAAATCGTCGCTTCGTAACTGCCGATTCCCATTTCCTGGGCAATCTTGAATATCATTTCGGCAACATTCTTCGAATTATTCTTACGGCCGGTAACTTGGTCGATCTGCAGGCCGATTTCTTTGCATTTGTGAGCCAGCTCGTTAAGCGCGGCTTTTTCTTCCTCGGTCGCGGGGGGGCCGGGTAATCCGGTTTCGGCTGCGCCGCTGCCTATCATCCTCATTTCCGTGTCCGCTCCGTAGATCGGCTGGAAAATGCCGAGTGGGGCCAGTGCCGACGGAACCCTGACCAGCTGCGAAACAGTCTGCAGCGTTTCGACAAACTTCTCGTTCTGGGTTTTCGCATTTTTAACGTTGATCACCATATTGATGACTACCAGAATGAAAATAATGAAGCACACACCGGCCAGCAACAGCAGCGCAAGGATGAGGATGCGATTGTTTGTTCCGGTTGCTTCCTTCGACTGAAGGAGAGCGCTTTCGTAGGCCGCCTTCTGGGTATCGAGCAATTCCTGCTGAAACACGTCATTAACCTTCTGTGTTTGCTCCGACGACTGCTGCCTCACGGATTCGAGAGCAAGCTGCAGTTCGAGAGTCGTACGCCCGGAATTGGCACCGGCTGGGGCAGCAACACCAGTCTGAGCTGACGTTGACCCGGTCTGATTGCCCGCAGAAACTGCGGCGACTTTTGCAGGATCGGCACCCCACGCGGAATCCTGGGACTCGAAGGTATTTATTATTTTAACCGTGCGTGCAATTCGATCACTCGAAAGGAAGGGAAACTCGATCAGTTTTTCCTTGACGGCAGCAAAGCCAGCCTTGTCCTTCGCATCCTTGATCTGAACGAGATAGGCGTAATAGATAGTTTCGGAAATCACCTCGATGTTGTCCGGAAGCGCTTCTTCCTTAAACGAGCCGAGTACTGTATTGATGTAGGAAAAAGCCTTGGCATGGTTACCAACCGAATACTGATCATTTGCCTCGTTGAGATACCGCGAAACAAGTGCATCGTCGGCGGCAAACACAAAAGCGGCTGCAAGTGTGCAGCACAGAACGGTTACGATTTTTCGATACTTTTCAGTCATAATTACCTACTCCAATTGCCAAAATCAGCTTCGCATCGTTTTTCATTCCATCAGAGTACACTATCAGAATGTCTTTCAAATCTGCATGAAAGTGAATATCGAAATCCTGCATTTCGGCAAGAACAAACGCAAAGCCCATGTTTCCGCCCATCGCAAAACGAATGCCATCCACTAATAGGTACCCCGGATAATAATCCGCCGCAATCCTGAACCGGCCGGTTTCCCCGACCCTGATATCGCGCAGGCCGAGTCCCGCTACCGGCGTGTAAAAACGCTCTTCGTTCCCGGTAAGGCTGCCCGAATTATACGCAAAGACCGCATAGCCAAGACGTAATACCAGATTCTTGCCGAGCGAATTGTTGGCCGCCGAAACAACTGCCGCTCCGAACCAGTTGAGCGACTGCTCGCCGGTAAAAGACAGAAGCATAGCTCCACCTTCAATATCGGCACCTATCGAAAAAGCTTCAGCATGATAAAAAAGGGAACCCGCGATCGAAAGCCCGTATTTTAAACTCTGAGCCGAATTTTCAGTCACGATACCGGCATTCGCCAGACCAATCATAAAATCCCAAGTGTTCGAGCGGTAGTGATCGTTAAAATCCTGGTCGAGATACACCTTCTTGCCGGTGGTTGTGTTAGTGGCGGTTTTGTACGTCTTGCCGAGATCTTGCTTGATTTTAGTCTCTGCGGCTTTCTGCTTGAAGGAATCGAGTTGTTCCTTTTCGGCTGTTTTCTTTAACTCCGCATCGCGCTTTGCCATAGTCGACTGCAACGATTGGTAGAGCTCCACCGCTTCATTGTTATCGAGATTCCGGTCGATGAGCGCAAGTGACAGGGCCTTTGCCTGCTCCAGGTCGTTCTGGATGACCAGCTGCCGTGCCTTCTTGAGGACATATGCCTCAAGCCGGGGATACCAGGGAGATGCGGCGCCCCGCGAGAGCACCGCGTCAATATTTGGCGTCGATTTTTCGAGAATAGCCGAATCGATCTGGCGATACACGTCTTCGGGAACAACCGCTTGGGCCCAAATGACTGAGGCTGCGACGAGTAAGATCATGGCCAGCAGATTCTTTTTGTGCATATCGCCTTTACTCCCTACTACCATTTTACTTAATATGAATACGTTGTGCTACAGACTCTAATTTGACTTGATCTTGACAAGGAAATAAAACACATTAATAATCGATCTCGAAAGAAGTTTTCGCACAAGAACTTATGCCCGTCACATTAGAATGAGCCAATCCTTTAAAAACCGATCGGTATCTGAAACTAGCTAGAATTAAGGAGCAAGTATGTTGCACAATAATAAACCCGTGTCCTTATATTCTAAACAACACCCCTCTAAATTGCCAATCTTTTTAACCGGTTTATCTAGCAATTCCAAAAAAATGAGACCCCCTTTTTTCATTTTAACTTCGGGTATTCTAATTATTTGTATTCTATTCTTGTTCTGGGATAAGAGACCCGTTCTCGCAGTACCTCGTGATCAAGTTCAATTATTTGAAAAAGCGCTTGCTAAAAACAAGGGTATTTCCGGTTTCCAGGAGTTTCGTTTAACAACATGGGAAGGCTCAACTCCTACGGATAAAATTATTAAGAAATCGGATTTTATCGTCACACGAATAAATCCTGATTTGAGAAGACAAGCAGATACCGGACTTATCCAGCCACTTTTAATAACACCCGCTCAATCCTCGATTTTTCCCGTGCATTTGTTGCGCTTTATACCTTTTGATACACGGTTAAAGTCCGGAGATGCAATTGGTATCCCTCTCAGCTTTGATCCGTTTGTTGCAATTTGGCGCAATGACAAGATAGGAGGTATTGATGCAGTTCCTCCGGCACATTGGGAAGAATTATTTGACAATAAGCAAAATCCCCGGATTAAATACATGCTAGGTCTTGCGGGCATTGATCGTAAAAACAAACTCGAGTGGCTGGGATTTTTTGCGACCTTTCAATTAAAAGAGACATCTCAAATGGAGTTGGCGGCAACCTGGGATGAAGCAGTTCAAAACCTTGAAGCCGTCGGCAACAAGCAACTGTATCAGCAAGGATCATTTTCTTATGGGCTGGCCGATACGTTACTCCTTCTGACAAAAGGCGACTGTTCTGCCGTATTCGCACCAATATCCTCCTATTATGCCCTCGATATTCCCATTCGGGGACAGTTGAAAGTTTCAACACTTCCAATTTCGACGAAGGCAACTCAAGTCAGCACCATTGCTGATGTAACCGTAATAGTACGCTCTTCCGGTATCAAATTTTATAATTACCAAACATGCCTAAAAAGTCTTCTTGCTCAGAACTTCCAGGAAACCATAGCCAGCGCGACACTCACCTTGCCCTGTAATCTTTCCGGACAGTTCAGGGACGAAGCCGCCTTCCTGGCTCGAGAGCGAGCCCGTTCCAGTGCGTACTGGATGATTCTCGGTGATTCTGTAATCGGTGAAACCAAAACAGAAGAATTATTAAACAAAGTTGACATCGCACTCCGGGCGGCTTCGATGATAAAGCGATAATGGAATAGCCGGATTCCTTTTTTTACAGGACCGGCTATTTTCAAGTACAAACCGCCAGGCTTGCTTTTTTTAATTTACCAATTCAGCCAAACCCGTCATGTATTCAATACCCTTCTTCCCTGCCTGGCTATTTGAATATCCGACAACAGGAAGTCCATTCGTACCAACACCAACCAGGAAACGGTTCGAATCGCTATCAACAATCTTATTCGGCAAGACTTGAATTTCCCACGCCCCATTTAATTTTTCCCCGGCACCAACTCCATTTCCCAAGGCTCCGGTTAACCAAGCTATTTTGGAGGTATTCCCCAACCCCTTATATGTTATATAGGGAGTATTACTTGTACGCGGTACAGTTAAACTCAGTTTTTCACCTACCGTCAAATAGGAATCAACAATTACCCGGGTATTCGTGGCAGGAGCGGTATACGTGGGAATATAAATATATTTGACATCACCGGCAAACGAGTCCTGATACGCGATATGAACATGAGAATCCTTATCAACAATCATGCTGACATAGTCACCACCAACTCCGGTATCCAGTGACACCGCTGCTGACCAAGTAGTATTGGCATCATTAGTGGCATATTGATAATAGAGGGTGTTACCGGAATAATACACAAGAATACCCCGTGCAGTAAGCGCTCCGGTGCTTACCCCGCCGACTGCACTATGCAAGCCGACACCGGTACCTGTGGCAAAATACTGTCCTGCATTAGTATTCCCTGAATTGTTGTTCCCACCAAACCGGGTGTTATTAGCCGCAGAATCTGTGTATAAAGGCCACGTATTATTTTCGTTTCGCTGCACGAGATCGGTATTGTTCACATAGAGAGCAGTCCCCTGATTATTGATTTGCTGGGCATTTCCGACGCTGACGGTATTCGTTCCTGTGCGGAAATATCGAAAGATAACCCGGTCATCGATGGAATCATATACCGAGTAGAAAACATGAGTCAGGGCATTGTTACCAACTGTCGCTACATCCGGGTACTGATACCGGTCGAGAACAGCCAGATTGCCTGTTTTATAAAGGTTGTCCAGCCATACATTATTGTCCCGGTAGAAGTAGGAGGATCCGTTCCACGTCGTGTTCGGCGGATCATAAAAGAGATTCATCATAATACCTCCCTTATCCCCGATAGTATCTACCCCGCTTTGCACAATATTTACATCATAAAGAGCTACACGTGAATTGTCAGTATTCAAGTCAAGAGCGGTAAAGGTAAAAAGATCCCAGTTTTCGTATATTTTCGTTTCTGATGCACCTGTCCAGAATTGGGCAAGACCGTAACCCTGAGAGTTATTTTGATACGCGAATTGTACGGTGTTTCCAGACAAGGCCATTGAAGGATACACAGCATTTTTAGAGTTCGGAGCAGTGGCATTTTCACGAAGAGGAGTAAGATCCCAAACCGATAAATACCGGTCATCATCAAGGCTAAGGATAGTCGATGAAGATTCAGCGTTATATGTTGCCGCGTTTTTATTCACATTATTCATACTCGGAATTCCATTAGTATGAACAGTAAGGTATCCACTGCCGGTAGCCTGGATCGTTGTGTTCAGCGACGTAAAGTTTGTCGCGACACTGCTTCCCGGCAAACCGGTACCCTGCTTCGTCGCATAGGTTGCGTCATACCCATCAGGATCCTTTGACAAGCGAATATCGCTCATTGCTCCGGCTACAATAATAGACGGTCTCAGGTTAAACCCATTGACCAGGACTGTTTCATATGCAGCTGGGGCCATCGATCTAACCTGTACCGGATATCGTCCTTTTGCCGTACGATTAAAATCCGCAGAGAGAAGGGTGTTTACCTGTGTAACAATCGAGCTAATATATGGCACCACATCAAATTGTAAAGTCTGAGGCACCACAGCAGTTACACCATCATACACCCGGAAGGTTAATACGACATTCGTTGCCGCTGTATTTGTAATAAAAGCGGTGTTAATGGTCAGGGTAAAGTTGACTATATGACCATTTGCATTTGACTGCTCGGGAGTAGTTTTATCATCGACCGTAAATCCAAGGGTGTTTATTGCTGACCCCAAGGCAACGATACGCGCTGCCAATGGGGATAGAGACGATCCGACGAAGGTGGCAAGAGGTATTTCAACATTGGCTGCAGTTGCGGCTCCGGCTCCTGTCCCGTCCGTATCGAATCCCGTATTCAGAGATACCGTTACCTGGTTTATCTTGATATTATCCTGCAACTTGCCCCGGATCTTGATGATTCCCGAAACATCGGCATCAGCGCCCCCGGTGATATTATCATAGAGACTGTCTACTGTGTATTCCACATGACCTTGCAGAAGTTCGGTACTTTCCCGAATGTCATTTGTATTGGCATCTGTCCAGAGCATATTGTCGTCATAACTGGTAACGGCACCAATTGTTCGGAGTGCCCAAGTTGCGCCAGTTGGGGTATAGCGTTGACCGAGCGGTGCAACTGCTATCTGGGGTTGGGAACCGTCAATATTATCCACTGTCACGTGAACCACCGCGCTGGTTTCCAACGAATCTACACCCGCTGTTGTTCCGGCTGTCGAGTCCCAGACACGCAAAGCAAAAAAGGTTCCGTTAGTAGTATCCTCAGGCATACCGGTGAAAGTTGTAAGTGTCTGCCCATTACCCGAGATATAATTCGAAATCAGGAAGGCCGTTCCGGTACCAGCGCCTGCTCCCGTAGCAGTAAAGAACGTACCAATCGCATTACCGGCCTTGAGAGACGCAGGAGTACCGGCAGGCGCACCGATCAAGGTAAAGTCCGTTGTACCGACTGTATTCACCCAGTAAGTATTGGCGGCGACAAATGAACCGGCATTAACCAGAGTCGAAGAGACCAAATATGCTTCTCCCCCTACACCACCGGCAGTTGTCCCTGTCGCAACAAAGATGGTGCCCGGATTATTTGAAGACGCACCTACCGAGATAAAACTGGCTGTTCCTGCTGATTTAATTCGGTACAAGCTGCCACTCGAGAGTGAAGTCGCCGCGGTTGCGGAAAGAAGGCGGTGGATTGCATAGTATTTTGTTCCGTTTCCGTTTGTATCATTAGTAGTAAAGGTCAGGCGACTTCCGCGAACATTAAAACCGGTGTCACCAAAACTGGTATAATTTAGTGATTCTCCCGAATCTACCGTATCGGCATCACCATTCAAATCGGTAGCAAGATCGATTGAGGTAATCGTAGGTCGATTGTTCTGCACCACGATAGTCTTGACATAATGATGCCCATTACCCGCTTTGTCGTAAATAATATAGTGAAGATTATATTTACCGTCAGAAAGAAGGGTAGAGTTAACCGTTACCGACCAATCATACTTACCGCTCGATAGTTGTAATGTCTCATAATACCCGTCAGCATCGGCGCTCACAGAAGCTTCATCCCGATCGATTGTGATCACATACGAATCAGAAATTGTTCCAGGGTAGTTCACCGTTCCAATCGCATCGGATGCGGTATTATCCATCAAGCTTATCGGTGTTGTAGTCCCGATATTGGCACTGGAACCCTTAAGCTGGTAGAACGTTGTATTTGCAGGATTGGTTACAAAAAGTTCAACACGCCCCAAGCCGCCAACAGTTCCGAGATCGCGTGCCTGTCCCGTAAAAATATGAGCAGTACCCAAAACTGAACTAGCCATAATATAAGCATTATTTGTCGGGTAGGTATTATCTGCTTCAAGCGACAGATAGCTGATAGAGGTAAACCTGTTTACCGATACATCGACTGCCCGGATACGAAGACTGAGTGGTCCGGTACCAGGGGTAACAGTCGTATCAATGGAATAATCATGAAGTATCCAGTTATACGCATCAGTCTTCGTGACATAGGCACTTGTGCCAGAAGCATTGGAAATAATGGAAATATAATTTTGACCTCCATCAATACTTACTTCAAGCTTATCCAAACCGCCAGGGGCATAAATAGTTGCTCCGAGCAAAAAAGATCCTCGCACGCTCGAATTATTGGCAGGAGTTACCGAAGTAATGCTTGGAATATCCTCGTTAAGAGTAATAATAACTTGTTGATAATTACCCGTCACGCCCCGTACATACACAGGAACAGTACTCTTGGTATCATAGGCTCGAACACGAACTAAAATACGACCTGTGGCCCCTGCACCGTTTCCGATGCCGGTTGTTTTTGTCTGAATATAGGTCTTATAGAGTTCTCCTACTTTATTAAGATCATAATCCCAGCTTGTGGTGCCAAGTATCGGGTACCATGACGCACGGTTTTCAAATAAATCATTCGCATCTCCGTCACCGGAAGTACCGCCAGACTTGGAAGTTCCATTCCAGAAATCAAATTGGTCTGAAGAGTAGGTTGCCCCTTCGAATTCTACTTGCATCTCCATACCCATAACACGTTCGCCGTCTGTCGCCACACCCTTGAAAGTAAAAGAACCACCAATTACGTCATTATTCACGGGAGTAATAATGGTGGTTTTTGGCTTGTCCTGATCGTTGTCAATAAAGAAAGACAACGTTGTGGTGGTGATGTTCCCCGTAGCATCAGTAGCAACGGCATCGACATCGATCTGCCAAACACCGGAGTTCAAATAGGTTTCAGTTGCATGGGTAGTATTTGCAAAAGCACTGGTATCCATCGAATATGACCAGTTATATTTATTCGCAGCAGGAATTACTTGAACAACATCCATTTTTCCTATCTGTAATTTTACAGAATCCAGCGCAATGTCATCACTTGCAGTACCTCGAAGGGAAACTACGCCATATACAGTTGCAGTTGGTGCGGGAAAATAAAACCCAACAGTGGGAGGTATATTGTCGAAATAGAAAACTTGACTCTGAAGAGTCGCTTTCCCGGTACCATCTTTCGCTTCAATATAAAAAGTATGCGCACCAGAACTCAAGCTTGCGATATTCAAACTGGCAGCCCAGAGTGCATCATATTGTGCGATCCTGACAACACTACCATTTGAAGTAAAGTCAATCGCCATGCCGCCGCTGGTAGCAGATAGCTTGAAAGCATCGAGACCAAAACCGGAAGAAATTACATAATACGGTGTTCCTGCAGTCATCCCGGTTGGCAAAGTTGTTGCATACACATATACAAGCTGACCTATATAAAGGCCATGCCCAGAATAAGTAAAGGTGTCCGTTGACATATCCGGATTCACGGTAAATCCGCCGGTTGTAGTTGCTCCGGTGATTGTTCCTGTTGTAAAATCATTGGAGTCTATTTTTACTCTAACAGAAGAAACAGTTGTTTCATCCCCTGCAGTTCCGGTAATATTCAATGTACCACTCTGATAGCTGTTTGGTACTGGTGTGGTAATTGTCAGCTCCGGAGCGGTTCTGTCAATCTTTACAACAACACTTTCGGGTCCGCCAACCAAACCCGACGTGCTGTTAACAGTCGATAGACTGATATTACTGGTGATATCACTCGAGCGAATTGTAATCCGGTAGCGGCCTTCTGTGGAAGAAAAAGGAACAACAGACAGGTCTTTCGTCCAATTGAAAGCCTTTGAACCGGCCGGGGAGCCAAGACTAGTCCAGCTCTGAGCCAAAATCCAAGCACTGCCATTCCAGGTTTCAACATAACTATCCGCACCGAGAACTCCGGAAGCATCGGTAATTGATCCGGTAATTGCAGGACTGGAATCTGTCATAACGGTTGTTGAAGTTACCGAAGTACTAACATTGGAGAAAGAAATAGTCGGTGCGGTATTGTCACGATATACATTCAAAATTGTTGTGGCACTGTTTCCCGCCATATCAGAAGATCGCACGGTCAATGTATTCATACCCACAGACAAAGAAGCATTTGAAATGGTGTACCCGGCTCCGCTAAAACCGGTTGCTGTAACAAAGGAGCCGCTGTTGATTTTTACTTCAACAAGGTTGGGGTTAAGCTCGGTAACAGTACCGGCAAGGATCAAGCCACCACTGGTCACCAGTCCGTCACCCGGGGTCACTACAGATAATAGAGGACTAACACTATCAATCTTTGCACTCGGATCCTGGATTCCGGCTGCACCTGAATCACTGTCAAAAAATGCACTGTTTCCGGCTGTATCGGTAATCCTGATCTGAATCGGGGTTGTACCTTCCGGCATAATCAAGGTAGAGCTCCATGTCCATGGTCCAAGGCCGACAAGGTTTGCTACCTGCCAGTTTGTTCCGCCATTTATCGAAAGCTCGACTCGTTGTACACCCGAAGCTATGGCACCGCCGACATCTGAGGCAGTACCGGCGAGCGTAAGAGACGTACTAGTTTTCCATGCGCTCAAGTCGGTTGTCACTGCAACATCCGGTAAAGTCTTGTCAAACTTGTACTGGAATGTTCCCTGCCGTGTTCGTCCATTGCCATCAATCGTACTTACGGTCAAGCTGTTACTCGCAGTTTCACTTATTCCTGTCGTAGGTATTATTGCAGTCCAAGTGTTGCCCACCAACAATTGAGTGAACGTCGTAAAGCCCGCCCCGCTGATCGTTACTTGTGTATTGGCAATATTGAATTCATCAGTCGCTGTTCCCGAAAGCGTAAAGTTGGTTCCCATCCACTGGTTTTGAGCTGTACCGATGACCAGGTCAGGATCTTCGTTGTCCACGATGATATCCATGGTTGCTGCAGGCTGTATAACGGTGACTCCGCTCGTTACTTTCAGCTTGGTAAATGCATCAAAGGTAAACGCCTTGCTATTCTTGTCCGTAACACTCAGCATCAAGGCCTTTGTGCCCTGATTGGTCATCGGAATGGTAAAGCTGCCGCCGGATACTGTCACCGTGACAGGAGTGACGCCTATCATCGCTGTAATTGCAGAGACTACTCCGTCGTCGTCGCTTACGGTTCCTTTGAGGGTCAGTTCTCCTACATAGGGTTTTGCAATACTCGGATCATAATTCGTGAAGGTCACCACAGGTATGTCGGTGTCCTGATTGATTGTCAAAGAGGCATTCGCGGCGGGAGTCGCCACATTGTCGCCTATGGAAATATTTCCGAACCGGTCGCAGGCGATAATCCACAGATATCGGGTTTCGTCTCCGGCAATTCCTGTAGCGCTTGAATCCCAGGTGGTATTTAAATTATTCAGACTGCCGCCAGTCTGATTCCATCCGGTACCGATATTTGCACCAGTGTCGTTAGCAAGAACCTTTACCGCATCGTACGCCGGGGCAGTATTAAGAGAAGTTATCTGCCAGTACACGCTCTTGAGGCTGTTATCATCGCTGATCGACGCCTTTACCGGTATTGTTCCGTTGTACTTGCCACTCGTGGCATCACTTGGCGTCATGTTCAGCGAGACAACCGGCTTCTTTGTTTCTATTGTCACGGTGCGGGTTATACTTCTAGTAAGCCCTGATGCATCTTCTGCACTGAATACCAGTTCCCAAGTACCATCATTTGCGTTTGTGCCAGCATCCACTACAAGTGTCCAGCTCCATGTTGAAGTGGTTGGATATGTAATAAAAACAGAGGCTTCGGGCACTTCATTGTTAGTAACAGACAATGGATCTACTGTTTTAAGTCCCAAGGTATCACTGATAGAACCAGTAAATGTAATCGAGGTCTTAGTGCTTCCACTGATTGTACTGATATAGGCTAAGGGGGTTGTTATCGCTATGTCAGGAGGAGCGTCATCAACTTTTACTATGACTGGATAAACAGCCGGATAACCGAAATTTCCGGCTGTATCCATCGCCCTCAAATAAAGCTCGTTAGTCGCTCCATTCGGAATGCTCACAATGCCGTTCCATGCAGCTGAACCGGACAAGGCTACCCAAGTACTATTATCAAGTGAATATTCCACGACAGATAAATTGACATCCGTAGCAGTACCTGCAAGAGAAATTGAAGTATTCCGCTGCCAGGAACTCAAATTTGTTGTAAGAGTAATTTCAGGATTAACTCTATCAACTTTGAATTTTCGTACAATTTCTGTTAAGCCTCCATCATTATCAAGAGCGCTAAAGGTAAAAACATAATCCCCTGATGCCAAATTCATGAGGGGCAAGTTCCAGAGTTTTTCATCCGTCCCCGGAGAATTATCAAGGATAGTTCCGGACAAGACGGGAAAATTTGTTCCGTTTTGTGTTGTTGTGTATGTGAGTCTATCAAACTCGTTTGCACATTCAACCGTTCCTCCAAAAGAAAATAATCCGGTTTTATTATTCTGAACGTTTTCAGTTCCGACAATCGTTTCTGTGATTTGAGGAGGAAGACCGCTGGTTTTTATATTAAAACCGTATTTGCTACTTCCGTTGTTTACCGCCTTATTTTGATCACGACCGGTAAGTTCCATATAATATTTGTATCCGGCATTTTCGTTAAGCAGAACAGAAAGTAGATAATTCCCACCACTTGAGGTTAGTACAATATCCCGTTTTCCGTCGGTCACCTTGCACAAATCGGATGAGCCATCCGGCCCGGAGGGATCACCACGCTGAGCCCGTGCGCTAGCAACGGCTGCTGCATTACTTAAATCAATTGCGAGTGCCGGAACCCCGGTGAGAAGCGTCTTTGATATCGAACCGGATTTAAGAGTTCCGTCGGTATCCAGAGGCGATGACTTATCAGTCATATAATGCAGAACGATGCCAATTGATTCAGATACAATAGGAACATTATCCCGACCGATGGACACCTGTAATCCAATTCGAGATTTTTTTGCAATTTGCGGGTACGTCAAAGAAGCAAGTATTACTGGATCAAAAGTTTGAACTTCAAAGGTCGGACTATTTTCGGGGTTTATTGAAAATTTGCCCGATGCAGGAGAAAGGGTACTACACGAAACTGCGTTTGTAGCAAGAACTGCTTTGATATTATTGGTATCAGTTTTTGCTCCGTTAAAAATATTCTGTAAATCCGTCATTGTATATGGCACGGCAATACCAAAAACAGTTGAATAAATTTTGTCATATATATAATAAGAGCTGGATGTATTACCGTCTCCGACAGCTATTTGTGGTGTGTATTCTTTCGCATAGTCGGTTACACTGACCGTATAATAAAAATTTTTTGCCGTTGTTGATGTAACAGCATCAGGATTGGGATATAAAACTTGATAGTAGGTATCACTGAAAGTAATATCAATATTCGGCGGAATAGATGTTATTGTTTGGGGCGTGCCAACCATTGCCTTGGTGTCAAAATCATATGCGGTGAAAACCAGACTTGCAACCGAGTTGGTATCAGATACAATTCCGGATATTTTCAGGTCACGCCCAAATGCACTGAAGGTAGGATCAGAACCCAGAGAAGATGGACTCTGGATAACCAGCACGGGCGGCGTATTATCAATTTTATATGTTGTTGTTGCAATACTAGTACGTCTTGCAGTATCTGTCGCGGTTACTGTCGCTTGATAGCTACCATCAGGGATTTCATAAACCCCGGCAGTATTTTTATTGATGAATATATTCCATGAGTTTAAAGCAGGTTCGATAACTGCTTCGAACGGTCCGTAAGAAACAGAATGAAGGGGATTGGTATCCGTCAATGAAACGCTTACCCCTTTCAGCGCTGTTTCGTCGTTCGCGCTTCCTTTCATGGTGAAGGTATTTTTTATAATGCTATCTACCGGCGGATACGTAATACTCACCGTCGGGGGTTTGGTATCAACAGAGCCTCCGAGTCCGATTTCGCAGGTGATGAACGAACCCGATGCGATTAGAACGAAGAGGATTAAGCCTGCGAGGCTGGCTTTTATTTTTCTCATGCGCTGCCTTCCTTAAAAGATGTTGGCCCGAATACCGCCGGTAATATGCGGTACGATGGAGTTGATGTTGACTTCCGACGTGTCTACGTCCGTTGGAATAAACCACAGTTGCAGTTCGGAATAAAGAGAGAAGGTACGGAACACTTTCCGCTTCGGTATGGTGATGCGGGGGAATTCAATCTGGGTCAGGATGGCCGAAAGTATCTGTCCTTTGCCGCTTTGGGTTTCGGAGAAATAGGAAAAATTGGCACCGACGGCACCAGTGGCCGAGAGCCAGGAAAAGTTGGGACCGAAAAAATATTCCATGGGGACGGCAGCGATATTGGCAAGCAACTTGATGCCGGTGACATTTCCGCCATAGCGCATACCGCCGCTGGTAAACAATGCCCGCTGTTCCGCCGTGAATTGACCAAACTGTCCCTGCAGCTTTACGTTGTCATCAAAAAAGGTCAGACCGAAGCCCACGTCATAGAGAGTCGCGCCCCAGAAATGCCAGTCGAGGTACAGACCCTGGATAAAAGAGGGTACCGCATAGGCAGATTTGTCTCCCGAACGAAGAGAAAACACAACCGACTCGAGCTCGACATCGTCGGAGCTGAGCCCCGAGAACACGAGTTCGTTGTTGTAGCGACCGCCCTCTCCGGGCGAGATCAGTCTGATCTGCGGCGCGGTTTTGTCTATCTGCACGATGGTGCGGGTCACCGCGAGTTCGCCGTTGTTCATGGTCGCGCGTACTACCATAAAATGATAACCTTCGGGGAGATCGCCGGTCTCCAGCCGATAGCGCCATTTTTTTCCGGATTCTGTTTGCTTGAAAGTCTTGCCGTTGTCGAAGCTGATCTCGACTTTAGCGAGCGACTTGGCTTCGAGTATCCGCCGGGTTTCCTTTGTCGTAGTCTTTGCCTTGAGAGCAACTACTTCTTCTTCGGTAAACGAATATCCGGTCGAGCCGCTGAGCCACGGGCGATCTATGGCAAAGTCGCCCATCGTCAGATTATCAATCGTAATCCAAGGTCCGTTGGCAGTGTAAATAACCGAATGATCTTCCGACGAAATTACTTTTTCGCCCGCGACAAGGGCACGCACATTGATGCGATGCATACCGTCGGCAATCATTTCGGGCGTTACAGTAAACCTGAAATAGCCCGAGGGGGAGAGCTCCGTTACCGACATTTCCACGTCGTCGATATAAAGCAGGAGATTCTGTACCGGATCCTCGGAAACTACCCGTCCGTACAGATTGAACATTCCTTGCACTTTTTCGCCGTTCATCGGATACAGAAATTCTATACGGTTTCGGTCAGCACCGCGATACACTTCGAAATTGCGGGAGATGCGGGTTATGTTTCCGGCTTTGTCGAAGCCGCGTACTTCAAGATTGTAAAAACCCGGGCTGAGTGCCTTGATATCAACACCACGGGAAATAATCAATTCGGTCTCGAACGGTATTTCCGCGAGTGCGGCCGGGACTGTCGGCTGTTTAGGATCAATATTGCTTATCTTTGCAGACACCTTGTCGAGGCCGATGGTGTCGAGTGTCTGTCCGGAAATAAAAAGGGCTTCGTTGCTTCTGCTGCCGTCAAGAGGTAACTCGAGCCTGATCGAAGGTGCTGTATTGTCTATATTTATGAGACTCGAGTAGAGGCCGGTTGTTTCATACTTGTCGTAGACGCGAATAAACACGACATGCGTGCCATCCTGGATAACGCGCGAATCGAGCCGGTACGACCATTCTTCGTCACCCATAGCGAGATTCCAGGAGTTACCGTTATCGAAAGATATTTCAACCTTCGAAATTCCGTTTTTGTCGGAGGCGGTGCCCCGGACATCAATCATGTCGCGATTGGTCATTTCGAAACCGGGAGCGCTGACCTTCGCCTTCGGTTCCTCGAGGGATACACGGATCGTGCGAACCACTTCGGGTCCGCGAACACCATGGATGTCCTCGGCATACAACGTTATTTTATGTTCGTTGTCAGACAGACTCTTCAATTCAATCGGAACAAGAAAACTGTTCTCGATTGCAGCTTCGACAAACGGATTACCGTCGATGCGATACCAAATTTTAGCCGGTTGGTCATCATCGTACACGACACCCGAGATAACGAAATCTTTGCGGAGTACTTCATTTTCGGCAGGTACGTGAATTTCGACGATGGGAAGGTCGGCGTTCGCATCGATCAAAAAGAGATAAGAACTGACGAGGCGGCTGTTGCCGGCAGCATCAATAAAACGGAATTCCATACCAGCAAAGATCGGCTTTTCGGTCGTTCCGACGAGGGTATTGGTGAGGGATGAAAGAGCAAAGGGAATCCAAACGGTCTTGTCCGCGGCAGTCCGGGGGCCGGGAGCGCGATATTCGGCGGAGATTACCGGGCTTGCATCGGCAAGTCGGAAGCCTATCGAGGTTTCGCCGTTAACTGTATCCCCAGGAGCAGGAAGGAGGATCTCGACTTCAGGCGCGAGTGTATCCTTGATAAAAGGTCGAACGAGTTCCGCATTTCGCCCCGCAAGGTCGGTCGCGCGCACACGGAAGGTGACGAGTCCGTCAGTCAAAGCGGATGTGTCAATTTTCTGGCTGAAGGTGGCCGAAGTAAAGGCTGTCCACGAAGTACCGCCATCAAACGAGTAGTCGACGCGCGCGATACCACGAGTATCGGTTGCCGAGCCTTTTACCGGTAACGCGAGCTGGAGAAAAAGAGGCCGCTCCGTCGTGTCCACCGTGAGTGCCGGCAAATCCGAGTCGACGATAAAAGTCGCAGGCGGTACGGTAAAAGTATTGCCGGCGGTATCAGTTATAACAAGACTGACATTCGGGTACTCGCCATCTTTGGTACCCGAGACGGTGATAGTATTGCCCGCGAGTTCTACGGACAAACCGGCTACCGGCTTATCGAAGGCAACCCGAGCAGCGGAAAGATCAGGCTTTCCGTTGTACAATCCTGCAACGGTCGCACCGTCAAAAAGTTGAAAATTACCAGCGGCGTTCAAAGCCGCCGTTCCCCAGACAAACTGTTCGTCGTCGTACACACCGGCTGCGGGAACAGGCCTGACGAAGCAGGCCACGCCCGACACAGAAATAGTAGACAGGTCCCTGAACGTGACTGTCGCATCCAGCTTGGCCCAATCGGCCGGCAACTTGGGATTGAGAAGAAGCAGAGCTTCGTACCGGCCCTCAGTCGTTTTTACTGCAGTAGCTTTGAGTGGCGCTCCACCGGAGACACTCCAGGAAATACCGGTGACCGGAATCGGCGAATCAATGGCAAGAGCGATAGCCGCGTCCTTTGTAAGGACAACTGTCGTACCGTTTTCGAATGGCCGATCATCCGGACGCACCCGCTCGATTTGTACCGTTGCAGTACCCGTGCCCGCCGGTGTCTTGCCGTTTGCAGCTAATGCAACCTCTTTGGTCGCACTCAAGGTATCAGCGGAAAATTCAGGACGGGTATCCCGAGGGATACCCAAATTGGTTATGTAAAAATGCAGTTTTTGCCGGGATTCCCGGTCATACACATCGACGGCGGTTATCTCGAGGGTAACCATACCGTACGGAAAATCAGGCGTCACCGGTATTTTAAACGGAACCGACGTCGCTCCCTGTTTGATACTGACCGTTTTGTCCGGCATGCCAGTAATCGTATACCGGATGGTCTTGAGGCCGGGGCTTGACGAAACGACGGCCGAAAGGATGACGCCCGCCTCGTTGCTTATCTCGGAATTTGTCGTGGTCACCGGCTCTATTTGTATCACCGGCAGTGCGCCGATAACGGTAAACGGTATCAGCACCGACGCCCCCCGGACTCCGTTCACATCGACCGGCCATACTTCCAACGTGTGTTTTCCTGCTGCAGGAGCTTCAATACCAATGCCAAGCTCGCCTTTTGACACAACCGACACGGCGGCTCCCTTATCGAGAGAATAACGGATTTCGGCAATCCCGTCGTCATCTTTTGCAAAACCACCAAGAAAAACGGATCCCTGGACTATGTCATTTGCCGCAGGTTGCTGCACCGTCAGAATCGGAAGATCAGCTTGTACGTTTACCGGGATTTTCCGCGAAACAACCGTACGGTTTCCCGCTATATCGGTTGCCGTGATTTCCACCTCGAACGACTTGACGTTCTGGCCACGAAGATCGAATTCCTTGATCCAATACGGATTACCCTTGATTAGTTCGAACTGGCCGGTATCCTTGCCACTGCGCCAGGAGAGAGTCGCGACGCCTATTGTGTCTTCGGCCGTACCGGTAACCGAAAAAATGCCGTTCACGGATTCGGTTGGGTCAGGAGTGATGATTTTTACCAACGGCTTGGTATTGTCCACAAAATACAGAAAAGTATAAATCCCTTCGGATCCTTGCCCGTCCTCGGCTTTGAACCAGCATACCGACGGACCGTCGCTCATCTTCGTAGAATCTATCGTCAGCTTGTAGGAAGCGGGAATTCCTCCTGTTTCACCTTTTTTTTGTTTCTTACTCTCGAGCGGTATTGGAATGAACGTTTTCCCGCTGTCCAACGAATACGAAAGCCGTCTGATACCATTACCATCGGTTACGATGCCGGAAAGAAAGAATTTGCCCGACACGAGGGAGCCCATAGGTATGTTCTGTACAGTCGTTTCGGGACGACTGCGATCAAGATTCCAGGCAAGGGTGTACGGTTTACCGGCAACACCCAATACATCGACACCATAGACCGAAATGATGTGCGGTCCTTCGGCAAGGCCGTTAGTATCGAGATAATAGGACCAAAATTCCTTGCCCTGCGCACGAATCGGGGTAGTTGAACCGTCCAGCACGATTTCGACATAGTCAACGGCGTCGTCATCTATACAGGTACCCACAATATTCAAGTTTCCCGGAACCCGCATCCCGTTCAGCGGATTCGTGATTCTGCCTACCGGCAGGTCCGAGGCGGGATCTATGTACATGTTGAAAGGGCCATTCAGGGTCTGGTTGCCAGCAAGGTCTTCGGCAGTGACAAGAATATTGTATTTGCCACTCTCTCTGGCGCTGATGTCAACAGTTTCCATCCAGCTGTCCAACGTTTTCGAGCGTGTGTCAACCGTATCCTTCTTGCCGAAGGAAAAAAGGCCCGCAAGTGCGAACAGGGAAATAATACTGAACAGACAAATTTTTTTCATGTACTAACCCTTTCTGGAGATGATTCTCCATTATCTCCAGTATCGGAAAATATACAGGTTATGACAAGCGAAATGTACGAATTTCGATGATTTTTTACAATTGAATTCTGCCGGCATAATACCTAGCGACAGGATCATCGGGATAGGACGAAAGGACACGTGTAAGGAATATCCGGGATTCATCGTGCTGTCCGGCAAAGTATGCAAATACCGCATGCTCGAGGTCGTTCTGAGTTTTCCATTTGAGTTCCCGCACTCTTTCTTCATCGTTATTGTACACTTCGAAGAGAAAAGCAGGCTCGATGCCTATTTCAATGCGATCGACAGGGCGCAAAAACCAGGAAAGCGGGTCTGAAAGTCCCGATAACACCGCACCGCTGATTAAAATCCGCGATCGGTACAGTTTCGTGCAAGACTCGAGCTTTCCGGCACAGGCAACACAGTGCGAGACGAAGGTCCCGTCCATACGGTATGTATCCCCGATGGTTCCAAGGGTCAGCATTCCGGCATCAATACCGATCCCGACACTTATGGGCGTTTTTTCCGGAAATGTGCGGTTTCGTCCGGTCAGGGCACTCTGTATTTGGACGGCGCACTGCACTGCAGCTTCGGCGCCGCCGGGAAATAATGCGTAAAAACCATCACCTTCATATTTGGCGATAAAACCACCGTTCGCTCGCACCAATGGCGCGACCAGCTGGAGGTATTCATTCAAAAAGGAAAACACTTCATCGGGCAGCATTTTCTCGGCCATGGTCGTGAACGAACGGATATCCGCAGACATGATCGCCATTTCAACCTCGACATGGTCTCCCGGCATGACATCCGAAATCGAGTCTTTCTTGAGAAAGGAAAGGAATTCTCCGGGAACAAAACGACGAAGCGAGGTATTGAGTACCTGTAATTGTCCGGTCATGATCCGAGCTTTGTGAAACGAAGTGGAATAGCGCTCAATGACCATCAATGCAAGACAGAAAAGGCAGATACTCATTCCAAGATGACTAAGGCTCAACCCGGAGATGATCCACATAGAAACCAGTACGTCATACACAAAAGACAGAATTGCAAACGAAAAACCCGCAAGAAGCCAGGGGCCGCTTTCCAAATGAAGAGCGCAAGCCCGAATGATCATAAAAAGACCATAAAATACAACGCCGAGCGCCAAAAGTTGCATATAGAAAAGGAGACCTGTGGTAACAAAGGTCGGCCCGAACGCGACAAGCAAACTGTAGGCGCCAAACACGACTGTAACCACGTTAAAATGGGATTTCTTGACCAGTGACGGAAAAATTGTCCCCAAAAAACCGATGAAAGCGATTATCACCAGCGAAAAAGTCAGGTATCCCATCCGCATAAAAACCTGCCAGGGAAGCCGGGGAAACAGATCCAGAAGAACAAAGCCGTCGTAACACAGGGTACGGAAACCGACCAGAAAACAGATAGTCGCAAACCACAAGAAGGGTCGTTCTTTCGTCCTGAACAGAAAAAGCGCCAGAAAGAAAATGCCCATTATAAAAAGAATCGAAAAAACGAGCCCTTCTGTCAGTTTCTGGCTGTCTTCCATTTTGTTCATCAGCGAAGCTTCGCCAAGATAGAGGGACGCATTGCTACCGCCAAAACGGTCATAGTGATTTGAAATCTGGAGCATGATTTCGGCCGTTCCATCTGATCGGGGTCTAAAGCGTGCTACTACCGAATTCCAGGCAGGGATCTCTTCTTCTATCGTTTTACCGGGGAAGCCCACCAGATGGACAGTCTGATCGTTTATAACGATGCGAAACGCAGAAAGTGTATGCCCGACGCGGAAGCCGTACATCCGGGAAGGATCGAGACCCGACACTTCGAGTCCGTATGTCGCATATCCGAACGGATCGATAATACCCGCACTGTTCCAGGAACCCGGCAGCACTGCATAGGAGGGATCGGGCGACGGCAAGTTTTGGTACAGGAACTGCTTCCAGTAGAACGACCAGTCACCCTGCAACTGGGAAATTCCGTCGCCCGAGGAGGGCACATCAACCTTCCCCTGAACGGGAGTTACAAGGTGGGTGACCTTCCGGTCGTAGATCGGATTCGAATACATGACGAGGGCAATCACCAGAAGGAGGAGTAAAAAGGGAATAGTGGCGGCAACTATTTTTCGGGCAGATTTCATATTTTTCATCGAGACTTCGCCTCAAAGACGGTAATCAGCACATCTTTTCCCTGCAGCCGTATTTCACCATGAGGCACCAAAAGGCACGGACAACCCTCCATACCTTCCAGAGAATGGGCTACATCCGCACTGACAATTATCGGAATACGCTGCGTCACTGCATATTTTCGTAGCCGGCTTGATACATTGACCGCATCCGATATAACCGTACCGTCCATCCGCTCATCCTCGCCGATCGTTCCCAACATGAGAGTGCCCCGGTGGATGCCCGCCGCAAACAGGATGCATGGCAGTTTTCCGGCTCCACGCTCGACATTGTACGATGCCAAAATGCGTTCCATCTCGAGAGCGCAGAGAACCACCGCTTCGGGATCGTCCGGGAACAGGGCCATCACTCCTTCGGTCAGGTACTTGTCAACAAAACCGCCGTATTTCTGGATGAGCGGATTTACGAGCAGCAGGGTATGGTTGAACATTTCGAGCATACTGATTCGGGCGGCGCTTCCTTCGAGCGGCATTTCGACCCCGAGTGAAATGAACATCACACACATATCCTTCCTGACGTTGTCACCAAGGCAAATATCTGTTATCGATTTCTTTTCAAGAATTTTAAGAAACTCGTTCGGCACGAAACGAACAAGCGAAATATTGATGCGTTCCAACTCACCCGCAACCACTTCAACGTTGGTAAACGCGCGACTAAATTGCCGCACGATAATGAGTCCCATGGCGCCGATGATTCCGAGGATGCCGAAATGAGCGAGAAACACGCCATCCAAGAGGCGATTCGCAATCAGGATGTCCCTGATAATAATTATGAAAAAAACGAGAAAACCCGCGAGAAAAAAGCTGGATCCGGCTTTCTTCATGATCGCGGCGCGAAAAATGACATACAGAACATAGGAAGCCCCGACAAGACAGAAAATTTGAAACGGAACCAGAAAAGCCGAAAAAAAGCTGATGGGAGTTGCCATGTTTAAAAACGCATACAAGAAGGCACCGGCCATCAGGGGGAAGATCACCCACCGTTTCGCGATCTCCGGGTACTGCGCGCGGACAAAGCCGCAAAAACCGGCCATGGCCAGCGAAAAAGACAGAAACCCGAGCCGATACACTAAATCGGCGGATACGCCGGGCAAAATATCGACAAGGATGTATTCATCATAACAGACGATACGCAGGGCAAACACAATGCACAAAAGGCCGAGCCAAAGGCTGGAATATTCTTCCTTCTGAAACACGAACAGCGACAGAAAATACGCGCCCATTGCCAAAATCGCACCGAAGGGAATTATCATGAGAATCCGTTTTAAGGCTGTTGTGAAGCTCATGTTGTCATAGATACCGAAGACGATCGGAGTCGAAGCGGCCGGAAACAGGTCGTTAAAATTGGAAAGATGCATGACGAGAGTTAGCTCACGCCGGCCGTATTCCTCCAGTGGTACGAGGACGCTGTCCCACTGCGGCTGTTCGCTCGACTCGCTATCCGCAGGTTTCCCCTGCAAATAGATTTCCTTACCATCGATAAAATACCGGGCCGCACAACTGTAGGCGGGAAAGTGGAAGGCGTAAAGGGTGCGAGGATCGAGATCGGTGATGGTCAGCGCGTAGGAAGCGTAACCGTGTGGAGAAAAATGTTCCGGCAGGTAGGTTGTCCATGACGCAGGAAATTGCTCGAAACGGGCAAAGGGCTCGGATTCTGGCCCCGGAGCGATAAAGCGACCAGGCCAGAATGCCCACTTTCCGATCAAATCGACCGAACCAGTGTTCCCTTTCATCGAAAAGCGTCCCTGTTGAACCACATCAGGGCTTACCTTTGCGCTGGACAGTGCGCATCCGCAAAAAAGTATACCCGCGAGGAAGGCCAAAATGAGAGGAGAAAACCGAGCTGTACGCACAGACGCAATTATACGGCAAATATGCACTTTTTGTCAAAATGAATAGCCGAAATACAGCAAGAAAGATACACTATAAGGATGAAACGTATAATTATTGTTACCGGCGCAAGCGCAGGGCTCGGCCGCGAATTTGCTCTACAGCTCGCGCGCGTACGCGAAGCCGACGAAATATGGCTTTTGGCCCGCCGATTGGATAAACTACAAGAAGTCACGGAAGCCCTTGCCGCCGATTCGGCAACACGGCATCCCGAGCCTGGCACCCCCGGTGTCTTTCCTGGAAAGCCCATACCCCATATTTTCGAGATGGATCTCGGCGGGGACGAGGGTCTTGCCCGTTTTTGCGAACTCCTCAAAAAGGAACGTGCAGCTTGCGACGATGGTGGTCTCGTCATAGATACCCTCGTCAACAACGCTGGCTTCGGCACCTATGGAACCTTTACGGATACCGCCATCGAGCGTCAACTCGACATGATAGACCTCAATGTATATACGCTGACCGGCATGTGCTACGCCGCACTCCCCTATCTTGCCAAAGGCTCGCTTATCATCAACGTAGCAAGTCTTGCAAGCTTCATCCCGCTCGGAAACTTTGCAGTGTACGGTGCAACCAAGGCTTATGTGCTCAGCTTCAGCGTCGCCCTCGCGGCAGAAGTCGCCGATCGGGGAATCTTCGTCTCGACCGTCTGCCCCGGCCCGGTCGATACCGAATTCGCGCAGGTCGCTTCAAACGGCGCACGGGAAAAAGTAGTGGACGGTAAATCGCCCGCCGATGTAGTAGCGCACGCACTGCGCTCCATCGAACGAGGCAAAAGAATCGCAATCATGGCCCCGAAATGGAAGTTCAAAGCCTTCATGAGCCGTTTTGTCAGCCGGTACGGCTTCGCGCGCCATTCCTTCATCCACGAAAAACGCCCCTCGAAATAAAACGTCGAGCCGGGGATCTATATGATGGAAAAATCTGTGTACCGATTGCCAATCCGGTCGAATTCTTCCTGGTTCTCGACAAAGATTTGCACCAGCTCGGGATCGAAATGGGTCCCCGCCCCTTTGGCGATTATATTGACCACTTCCGGGTGCGGAATGGGCGCTTTGTAGGGTCGTTCTGAAATGCAGGAGTCGTATACATCGGCTATTGCCATTATCCGTGATGGAACTCGGCGATCTCGCCCGCGAAATTCAGGAAAGAACTTTCGGCCATAATTTCCTGCGTCCGTTTGATGGCGACTTTACTGACATTGCAGGACTCCCTGCAAACAGTACAGTCCATTTCTGCAACAAACAGAAAAAAGCGCCTTTCAGCGCTTTTTTCTGTTTCGGCTTGTTCTGCTTTTAAATCATCGCAACAGGAACAACACCTTTTTTGATAATGATATTGCCGTACTTCATCGTAGTACCGGTCATAACCACCGCAAAGGCTGTTTTCGAGCGCTCGTAAAAGGCGAAACGCTCGATTCGTTCAACTGGCGGCGTTGCCGGATAATACTTGTCGATGGCCGCGCGATAACTCCGTTCCACCTGCATGTCCAGATCGTCACCGGGAACCGGCGCCATCATGAACAGGGGAGATGAGACATAGGGATCAAGATTGATCAGCCGCATGATACCGCTTAAAAGATCCGGTATGCCGATACCATCCGCCCGGATCACCCGCGAATTGCAGGTATAACCGGGATAGAAGGAGTCGGCAAGCACGAGTTCATCCCCGTGTCCCATCTGGTTCAAAATAGTCAACAGTTCGGGACTGATGACGGGAGAAACTCCAATAAGCATCTATACTTCTCCTTACATCTTGCCGAAAAGGGGGCCAAGCGTCGCGCAGGCGCGATAGTCGGCACTCTCGCGGTTTTCACCGAATGCACTCCAATAACTCGGACGATAGATCTTCGCTTCGTCGACATTATGCATGCATACCGGGATGCGGAGCATCGCAGCAAGCGTGATCAGGTCGGCACCGATGTGTCCGTAGGAGATTGCACCGTGATTGGCGCCCCAGTTGGCCATAACAGAATACACGTCGGTGAAGGCGCCCTTGCCGGTCAGGTGCGGGACAAACCAGGTAGTCGGCCAAGTCGGATCCGTGCGTTTGTCGAGCGTCTTGAACACTTCGTCCGGAAGCTCTGCGGTTACGCCTTCAGCAATCTGCAGTACCGGGCCGAGACCCTTCACAAGATTAAGACGGCACATCGTTACGGGCATGCTGCCCTCGGTAAGGAAGCAGGAAGAATAGCCACCGCCACGGAAATAACCGAGGTTGCCGGGTCGCCATTGCGTTGCGTCGAGACAAGCTCCGGCTTCTGCTGCGGTAATGTCCTGGAAGGGCTTCATTGCGGGCTTTCCATCCTTGCTCTGGCGGCCGTTGCCGTCGAGGCAGGTAGCGCCGGAATTGATCAAATGGATGAAGCCGTTCTTTGCATCGCCTGCGGGAGTCCAGCCGGTTATTTTCTTGACGGCTTCGGGGCTCCAGTAGGTACGCACGTCGGAGAATATGGAGGCGCTTCCTGTAATCAGGTGACCAAAGAGCATCGATACACCATTGAGCGCATCATTTTCGGTCGCGACCAGGTAGGGCTCGCGGATACCGTTCCAGTCAAAGCTCGAATTGAGTATAGCTTCGAGGAAGTCGCCGTTCGGCATAAAATCGGTCCAGTGACGTTGTCCCTGGAAACCGGAAAGAATTGCATTGTGTCCGTTCGCTTCTTCTTTAAATCCGAGAGCAGCAAGGCGCGGATTTCCAATCATCAGGTCGCGCACAATGAGTGCGCACTTAACGGACGTTTCCCAGGCTTCATCTTTCTGTTTGCGGGTTTGTTGCGCGGCGGTATCATTATTGTCGACACCTTCCTTGCAGTTTTCTTTGGTCCAGGCAAGCGCCTTCTTGAATTCTTCCGGATCGAAAATATTCAGATTAATGCGACGGATCAGTTCTGCCATGTCGACCGATTCGTTGCGCATACCGAGGTATGACTGGAAAAAGTCGGAGTCAACAATCGAGCCGGCGATACCCATCGAAACACTTCCGATCGAGAGGTAGGATTTACCGCGCATCCAGACTACGGCAAGGGCCGAGCGGGCGAAGGCGAGCACTTTCTCGCGCACATCGGCCGGAACTTCGGTATCCCCGGCGTTCTGCACGTCGCGTCCGTAAATGCCGAAAGCAGGCAGACCCTTTTGGGTATGAGCAGCAAGAACTGCTGCGAGATACACGGCGCCGGGACGTTCGGTACCATTGAAGCCCCAGACTGCCTTCACGGTAGTCGGGTCCATATCCATTGTTTCCGAGCCGTAGCACCAGCAAGGAGTTACGGTCAGGGTAATCTCGACGCGCTCAGCAGCGAATTTCTCGGCGCAGGCTGCGGCTTCGGCGACGCCGCCGATGGTTGTATCGGCGATAACACATTCGACAGGCATTCCGTTCGGGTGCCGGAGATTTTTAGAAATAAGCTCGGCCGCAAGCTTCGCCATGTTCATGGTCTGAACTTCGAGGCTCTCGCGAACGCCGCCCTGTCGGCCGTCTATGGTCGGTCGGATACCGATTTTCGGAACTGCACCCTTATACCGGTACTCCGGCGGATTCTGTTTCAGTGTTGCAAGATTAGCCATAATTTTTTCCTCCTATAATTTTCGCGCATGTTTGCGCATGTCAAAGTATACCGCCACGATGATGATCGTTCCTTTCATCAGCAGCTGATAGTACGAATCGATATTGAGGTACGTCATTCCATAATTGATGATACCCATGATGAGCACACCGAGGATCATGCCGCTGACCTTGCCGACACCGCCCGACTGGGAGACGCCGCCGACGGTTACCGCGGCAATCGCGTCGAGTTCCATGCCGTTCGCGGTAAGCGCATTGGCAAGCCCGAGCCGGGAAGCCTGAAGCACACCGGCGATACCGTACAAAAGACCGGCAAAAAGATACACCTTTACCAGATCAGCTTCGACGTTGACGCCCGACACACGAGCGGCCTGCGGGTTGCCGCCGATAGCATAAAAGTTGGTCCCAAGCCTCGTGTGGCGCAGCAAGATCCAGATAATCACTAGTGCGATAGCCACGTAGATGGCAAGGTTCGGGATCGGTCCCACATTTCCCTGGGAAATTTCCTTGTACTCCTGCTTGAGGCTTCCGATAACCGCGGCTCTGGTATAAATAAGCTGTGCACCGCGAGCGAGAGAAAGACTACCGAGCGTTGCTATAAACGGAGGAAGTTTCGCGTAGGCCACAAGAACACCGTTGAGAAGACCAAAGAGTCCACCGACAGCAATACCTGCGACTATTGGTGCCCAAAAAGGAAACTGCACGCCGGGGAAAAGTGCTCCGGAATATCCGGGGGTTTGCGCGAACGACGCCGCAACAGATGCCGTGAGGCACACCACATACCCGATCGAAAGGTCAATACCACGCGAGATAATGATCATACCGACACCGAGTGCCGCGAAGGCACGCACCGATTCGGCGATCATCAGATTGCGAATGGAATCTCCCTGTAGCACGCGGCCCTTCGTGAATACCGCGAGGACGAATACCAGTGCGATAAACGTAAACAAATTGGTATACTTGCTGAACAGCTCTTTCCGGAAAGAAAGCATTTTTGTTCCCGTATCTTTTCCTGCCATAACAATCTCCTGTTAGATAAAACTTGTAGCCAGACGCATAATGCTTTCCTGGGTCGCTTCTTTTTTCTCGAGCGTTCCGGTATGTCGTCCGGCGCACAAAACCATGATCCGGTGGGACATGCCGATAAGCTCGGGCATCTCGGAAGAAACCATAATTATCGATTTTCCCTGCTTGGCCAGTTCCGCCATGATCGTGTATATTTCGTATTTTGCACCTACGTCGATTCCCCGGGTCGGCTCGTCCATGATAAGGATGTCCGGTAGCGTCATCAGCCAGCGACTGACAATAACTTTCTGCTGGTTGCCGCCCGAAAGATTCTGAATCTCGGTCGACATGTTCGGCGTCTTGGTGCGCAAGGAATCGTTCAGTTCCTTGGTCCTTTTTCGTATCGCGCCATGATCAAGGAAATGGAACCTGGTCATGAACTGATCGAGAGCTGCAATGGCGGTGTTCGTGGTGATCGATAACAGAGGAAACAATCCCGAGCCACGGCGGTCCTCGGTAATCATAGCAATGCCGTTTTTGATCGCATCTTTCGTCGAGCGGATCACAATATCCGTTCCGTTGAGATTGATCACACCTGCCGAAATTCCGCGTAGACCGAAAATAGCCTCGACGAGCTCGGTGCGCTGCGCGCCGACGAGTCCACCGATACCGAGAATCTCCGATTTACGAAGATCAAAGCTTACACCCTTGAACGAGTTGGGCGCCTTCGCGGAAAGACCGCTTACGCGCAACCGTACTTCACCCGGAACGGCTTCGACAGGCGGGAACCGCTGCTGCGTTACGCGACCGACCATCAAAGAAATCAGTTTGTCTTCGGTAAGATCCGTCGCGTTGTAGGTTCCTACCATTCGGCCGTCACGCATTACCGATATCTCGTCGGAAATCTGGAAGATCTCGTTCATCTTGTGCGAAATATAAATTATTGCTACCCCGCGTGAGCGAAGGTCTCGTATGATTTTAAATAGATGATTGGTTTCCGTGTCAGTCAGTGACGAAGTGGGTTCATCCATAACGACGATGCGGGCCCCATATGATACAGCCTTCGCGATTTCGCAGGACTGCTGTTTTGATATGGAAAGAGTGTCCATCTGGCAGCCTGGATCAATATCGATTTCCAGTTGCTTCATAAGGGCAAGCGTATCGGTATACATCTTGTGATGGTTCAGTAATCCGGCCTTATTAAGTGGTTCGCGGCCCAGCCAGATATTTTGACTCACCGATCGTTTGGGAACATTCGACAGTTCCTGATGTATCATCGAGATACCGGAATCAAGGGCGTTCTTCGTACTGTGAAACTTTACTTCTTTGCCTTCGAACAGTATTCGTCCGGCGTCGGGGTGGTACATTCCGAACAGGCACTTCATCAAGGTCGATTTGCCTGCGCCGTTTTCGCCCATCAGCGTGTGCACCTTTCCCGGACGAATTTTAAGAGAAACATCGTCAAGCGCACGCACACCGGGAAACTGCTTAGTTATACCTTCTATTTCCAGGATAAATTCATTGTTCATGTTCTACCTACCAGCTGATTGTCGTATTCACTTGCAGTGTACGGGAAAAAAAGAGGGGTGTTTTCACACCCCTCCCGTCTCCATCAAACAGTTGTTATTTGATGAAGGTCTTGTAGTTTTCTTTGGTGATCTTCTGGAACGGTACGAGGTAGCACTGTTTCAGAACAGCAGGATCGTCTGACGGCGGTTCGCCAGGGGTTACCGCCTTGGCGGCTTCTACACCGGCGGCGGTCATACCGATCGCGGTACCTTTCTTTGCCATTTCGGCAACGAGGGCGAACGCGGTTCCGGACTGGCCGGCTGCATCCTGGAGGACGGTGGCAAAGAGCTTGTTTTCCGCCATGGACTGGAGGGCAACAGGGGTTCCGTCAACACCGAGTACCGGTACTTTCAGGACAGTTCCGTCTCCGTCAACGTCTTTGGTAGCATCGGCGGGATCATCGGTGTATTTGTTCGTCAGGAGAGATTCGACTGCACCGAGGGCCATACCGTCGTTGTTGGTGATAACGATGTTGAACTTGCCTTTGTAGGCCGAAATCCATGCATCCATTTTCTGCTGTGCTTCGTCGGGCTTCCAGTTGGCGGTGTCCTGGGCGATAACGGTGACATTATAACCCTTGGCTTTCAGACCTTTAAGAACAGCGTCGGTACGGAGAACCTGTGCAGGATGTCCGAGCTGGCCGAGCAGCATGAGGGGAGCAATGGTCTTGTTCGGGAGGAGCTTGGCAGGGAATTTCTTGAAGTATGCATCGATGATTTCAGACTGCATGGTTCCCGCGACAGATTCGGGGGAAGAAGCAAGGAAGAAGTTCGGGCTTACTTTAAGGGCTGCGACAGAAGGCTGGATGTTGGAGAATGCTGCTCCGCCGCCCTTCTTCTGGATAGCCTGGGCCATCTGTTCGGTCATTTCGGTCTGGACTGGAACGATTACGAAAAACTTTACGCCCTGTGAAAGAAGGGTGTTAAGCTGGTCAAGCTGATTGGCCTGATCGTTGCGAGCGTCGAGGAGCTTCAGGTCCACACCGGCTTTTGTGGCAAGAGCTTTTACATTGTCGGCATAAATACGTACAAAGTCTTCATCGAGATTTCTGATGAGAGCACCAATCACCACTTTTCCTGAAGCTGCCGCAGGCTTGTCGCCGCTGCCGCCCGCAAATGCCAGTGATCCAACGATCATCAAAGCAAGAAGCGAAACGAGAATCTTTTTCATCTTTCTTCCTCCTATATTTTCAGGGAGATGTGCCGAAACAAGTTCGACGGAGATCTTCCCTTACGCCACGGTTAAAAATAGCCGGTAAATCCTTGCCTTGACAAGAATTTTGCTTTATAACTAAAATAGTAAGATATTTCAGCGGTAACTGCAAACTGACCAATCTTAACTCAGTATACGGTCAGTTTCTAAATAGGGGTTAGAGACATAATAGGAAAAAACATGCCAAAAATTGGACAAATCAAGCCGGTTCATGCAGAAGAACCTTCCTATTTTTCCCGCCAAATCCGAGCATCCAAACGCTTCTACAATCCCTCTCTAAATCACACCGAAAACAGCGACCCCCGTTTCAGCGTCCATACCGGCGGATGGGAAAGCTGCGCCCCGGGGTACAGCATCGCCCGTGATGTATTTCCCTATTATTCACTCGAATTCGTCGTGTCCGGTCACGGAAAAGTAGTCCTCGATAAAACCGAACACCAGCTCATTCCAGGCGTTTTTTTTTCCTACGGACCGGACATTCCCCATACAATAATCAACGATTCGAACATCCCGCTCGAAAAATATTTTGTGTGCGTGCTGGCTTCGGACAAGGATGCCATCTTCGGTTCCGACACCGATATTTATGGACAAGTACTCCACAGCGTCCGCCCGCTCGCCATTCAGCAAAGTTTCGAGGAACTGACCAACTACGGGCTGGAAAACAATGTATGGAGCAACAAGATCTGTGCACACCTCGTCCAGCTCATGGTGCTTAAAATGGCGGAATCTTCCATAGGAAATGACGATTTCTCGGGAATAGCCTACACCAATTACCTCCGCTGCCTATCGGTAATCAACCAGAATCATCTCCAGTTCAAAAACCTCAACGAAATCGCCGAAGCGTGTTACACCGACACGAGTTACCTCTGTAAGTTGTTCAAGAAGTTTAACCATCAAAGCCCGTATCAATATTTTCTACGCCTCAACATGAACCATGCGGCCGACTTACTCCTGCAACGCAGCTACCAGATTCAGGAAGTAGCCGAAATCATGGACTACACCGATCCCCTTCACTTTTCCCGCACTTTCAAAAAAGTAATGGGCATAGCCCCCAGCGAATTTATCAAACTGAGCAGCGGCAAAAATCAGCTTAAGACGGGGATTATACAAGGTTAGAGGGGAAACAGGTTTAACCGTGGTGCAAGTAGTGGTCCGGTCACGTCAGTGAGGACAGTCGCGGCTTCCCCTGGCTCCGGAGGTTTTCGTGTACAAAAACGCTCCTTCGCCACCCCTTCGTGCGTATAGTTTGTATCAAACAAGCAGACGGGATTCGCGATTTCTCCGGATTTCAACAGGGTATAGATTCCCCTTGCAATCAGCCGGAGGGATTCAGCAAGAACAGGGAACAGCTTATTTCAAAGCAACTTTTCCGGTAATTCCGTTATAGCTTCGCGATCGCTTCCATATTCAGTCCGGTAGTTTTAGAAATCAACCCGGCTGGTAATCCTTCAATTTTCAATTGTCGGGCAATTTCAAGTTTTTCCAGAGCTATTCCTTTCTCTATTCCTTTCTCTATTCCTTTCTCTATTCCTTTCTCTATTCCTTTCTCTATTCCTTTCTCCAGGCCTTTGGCCATGCCCTTCTCCAGTCCTTCTGCGAGCCCTTCCGCCAACCCTTCCTGGATAGCTTTTTTATGGAGGTAACTGCGGCTTGAAGCTTCGTCCAATTTGGCACGCTGGTAACTACGGTACGCATAGAGAAATTTTTCACGGAAACTTATTTTCTGTCGTGCATGTTCTGCCATATGTATGTCCTTCTCTTCTGCAAGAATCTGTCTGAGTATCCCGGGATACTTGTTTTGGGGAAGATCCTTGAAGTAAAATGCCCAACGCCCCAGAATCGATGAAGGTATTTCACCTTTAGTATACTCTATAAGCTTCGGTAATTCAATAAAATGGATTTCGGTCAAAGCTTCAGGCATAGCCGTTAGTTTTGTGGCTTCATACATACGGTAACAGGTATGAAAATCGGGAAGTCCGGTTTCCAGTTTAAAATCAAGAATGTTGATTGCAATACAGGGTTTCAGTGTATCATACGCCTCACCGGATATTGCCTGGTCATGAAGCATGCAGGCAATATAATGCTGGGTACGGTTTATAAAGTTGTCATGGGTATCAATCTGCATTTCGATGTTTATAAGCTGTTCTTTCTCGGTGCTGACCAGTATGTCCATGACCGGTTTTTTCTGCTTTTTGAACATTCCATAAACGTGCGTATTCAGGTATACAATTTTCGAGATTCTTTTCCCGGAAGGCGGATCAAGCACTGCGTTCAACAACCCGATAAGTGCTATTTCTCCTTGTTTACCATGAGTGAAAATTGCCTTGAATACAATGTCGCACTTCGGGTCAAGACCAGCATCATCCTTGACTATATTCATCATTTCACCAAAAAATCCCGGCTGCTTTCTGCTATAACGGCTCATATTCTGCCTCCGTAATTCTTTTACGTAGAAAACGGATGGTATGGCTTTAAACTGATATTTAAAAAAAAATTGATTAATTTGGTCATCTTGCCAAGGAATGGCTTCCCCTTTATGCTGAAACCCATGAGTTCACTCCCTTCCGGTAACCCGATTCTCAACGGCATTGGCCTGACTGATCCACACATCGTGATCCACGAGGATCGTGCATATCTGTTCGCAACCCATGATTATAGTCCTGACAGCCAGGATTTTGTGTTGAAGGACTGGTGGTTGTGGTCATCAACCGATCTGATCCACTGGCGGCAGGAAAGCGTTTTACGGCCGGAAGATACGTTTCTTCAGCGCCCTTTTTCCGACTGCTGGGCTACCTTCGGCGCGTTCCGCAACAATAAGGTCTAAAGGGAAAACCGACGACAAACCATCGCTCCACAAACGAAACAGAATCTATTATCTTTCATGGTCTAGTTTCTACGCCACATCGATTTCTGTTTATGGCCCCTACACCTACCGTGGAACAGTGATTGAACCGGAATTGGTATCTCCTGCTTTTCGCGGAATCGAAAACCTCAGGCATGACCGGCATGGCAACTTCTTTACCGGGAACAATCAGTGGTTCTACGCCTTCAACGACAAGGGCCGGCCCGGGCGCGGGGAGTTCTTCCGCGATTCATGTCTATCGTATGTTCACTTTCGTGAAGATGGTTCAATGGAACCAATCCGTCTCGATTCGACTGGTGTTGGCCAGTATGACCTCACCCAGGGCCCCGTCGACGCCCGTGACTTCTTTGCAGCGGGTGATACATTCCTTTCCTTTCCGAATGTGTATAACCTGAAAAAAAACGCGTCCCTTCTCTTCCTGGCGGCATCTGGCAATCCAAAGGGAACAGAACTGGAAGTAAGAGAAAAAACTATCGATGGCCCCCTTCTGGGCAAGATCTCTGTTCCATTTACCGGAGGTTGGGACCAATTCCGAACAATAGAATGTGGTTTGATCAATACCGCCCGCGTGTACAATCTTTGCCTGGTTTGTCGATCAGGGTGGAAAAGCAATTTGACGATTCAGTCCTTTTCGTAAAAGTATATAAAAGTACGGCTATCAATAAAGCCTCTTGCAAAAGTCGGTTGCTTTTGCAAGAGGCTTTTGGAGAATTCCAACAAGTCTTTGTAAAGCAACAACTTATTAGAATTCTCCACCTACATTTTTGGTTGATCTTGCAAAACAATCATAGTTTTGCAAGATTCTCAATATTGTTCTTTTAAACAAACAAGCCAAATGTTCCACGCAATTGGCAAGGAATGAGGTTACGAAACTCGCGGCTCCTTCCACTATTTAGTTCCCAGCTGTTATTTCTCTCCCCCGCGTCAGGTGCCTGGAGGGCGACCCGAAGGGTCGGTGCGGAGCACCGTCAGCCCGAAAGGGACCGGCCCGCAGGGCGACGCCCGAATAAATCTTCACAAAAAAAAGGGCACCCCTCAACGGAGCGCCCTTTTTCATTCACAATAATTAATCTTGCTCGACGTGTAACTTACACGCCCAACTTGCTGTTCCGCATCTGTTCGCTTGCGGTGCAGTTGCTGGTGGCAACATGGCCTTTGAGCGGGAGGATCTTTTCATTGATGGCGTCGAGGATCCACTCGGGCTGCGGGAAGAAGAAGTTTTCGAGCTCGTACGCGGGAGTGATCCAGTTACGCGCACCGACAACAACGGGCGGGGCATCGAGATAATCGAAGGCCAGCTCGCTGATGGTTTGCGCCATGTCCTTGAGGTGGGAGCCGCGTTCGCAGGCGTCACTCGTCAAAAGGATGCGGCCGGTTTTTTTGACCGACTCGAGAACTTTCTCGTAGTTGAACGGTACGATGGAACGGGCGTCGATGACTTCTGCAGTCAAGCCATATTTTTCCTCGAGAATCTTCGCGGCGTCGAGAGCGCGGTAGAGTGTGGAGCCGATGGTCAGGATGGTGATGTCCTTTCCTTCTTTTTTCACGTCCGGTTCGCCAATCGCGATTTCGTAGTAACCTTCCGGCACGCCTTCTTTGTGGAACATTTCACCGATATCGTAGAGGCGCTGGCTTTCGAAAAAGATGACCGGGTCGGTGCCCATAAGCGCCGAGTTCATGAGTCCCTTTGCGTCGTACGGGGTTACCGGGAACACAACCTTAAGTCCCGGAATGTGCGCGACAAGTGATGACCAGTCTTGTGAATGCTGGGCGCCGTATTTGGAGCCGACAGACACGCGGATGACGACCGGCATTTTAAGAACACCTGCGCTCATTGCCTGCCATTTGGAAAGCTGGTTAAAAATTTCGTCGCCCGCACGTCCAAGGAAGTCGCAATACATCAGTTCTGCAATAACGCGTCCACCGGAGAGGCCGTAACCGACTGCAGTACCGCAAATGGCCGCTTCGGAAATGGGGGAATTAAACAGGCGGTGATATGGAAGCGCCTCGGTCAGGCCGCGATACACAGCGAAAGCCCCACCCCAATCCCGGTTTTCCTCGCCGTACGCGATGAGCGTGGGATCGATATAGAACTTGTCCATGATGCTTTCGAACACGGCGTCCTTGAACTGGAACAGCTTGTTTTTCGCAACGGGTTTTCCATCTTCGAAAGCGTAGCGTATTTTCTTTTTATTCTGTATGACGCGGGAATTGTCTTCCTTGGCCATGAGCACTTCGCAGGGACGGTCCTCCATCTTCTCCTGTTTCAGGTTGGAGAACATGAGATCCGCGATCATGTTTGGGTTCGAAACGAGGTTCATGCGCGGGGATATACTATCGTCGATGGCAAGCTTCAGAATTTTGGTGATCAGTTCTTTGACGTTGCCAAGGATACCTTCGAATTCGCTGTCCTTCGCAATCTTGGATTTGATAAGATCAGCGCGATACCCGAGAAGAGAGTCCTGCTGTGCCCATGCATCGATTTCTTCCTTGGTGCGATAGCTCGAAGCATCCGAAGGTGAATGGCCGGTAAACCGATAGGTAAGGGTATCAAGAAGAACGGGGCCACCACCTTCGCGAAGGATCTTTTTTTTGCGTCTGATGGAGTCGATTACCGCGAGAGGGTTGAATCCGTCAACACGTTCGGCGTGCATCTGTTCGGGGTTAACACCTGCTCCGATACGCGCGAGGATGTTGTAGCCCATGGTCTCGCCGGCAGTCTGTCCGCCCATTCCATACTGGTTGTTGAAGATATTAAAGATGAGCGGGAGTCCGCCTTTCTGTGCGCCTTCCCAGAGCATCTTGTACTGGTCCATCGCGGCAAAGCTGAGCGCTTCCCATACTGGTCCGCAACCCATGGATGCATCACCGATATTGGCAATAACGATGCCGGACTTCGAGTTAACTTTCTTGAAGAGAGCAGCGCCCGTGGCGATATCCGCAGATCCGCCGACAATGGCGTTGTTCGGGTAGATGCCAAACGGAGTGAAGAACGCATGCATCGAGCCGCCGAGTCCCTTGTGAAAACCAGTCTGTCTCGCGAAAATTTCGGCGAGTGTTCCGTATACAAGAAAGTCGGTCGCAAGTTCTTTGATACTGTTCGTTTTCTGTTTTCCCTCTACCGCTTTGAGGATGGTGCCGTCAAAGAAGGTTTCCATCGTGTGCATCAGTTCTTTGTCGGAAAGTTTTTCGATCGCGGAAAGTCCCTTGGCAAGAATTTCACCATGGCTACGATGGGAGCCGAAAATATAGTCGTCTTTGTCGAGGAGATAGGCCTGGCCGACTGCAGAAGCTTCCTGTCCGAGAGACAGATGGGCCGGGCCCGGATGGTTGTACGCGATGCCCGCATATTCGTTGGTTGTCTTGATCGAATTGAGCATGGTCTCGAATTCCCGGATGATGGCCATGTCCCGGTAAATGCGGAGGAAATCCTCGGTCTTGAAATTCAGTTTTTCGTCAGCGATCGACTTATTGTACTGATTGACCGGAATGTCGGTGAACGTAATCTTGCCACTTTTGCGCATGACGTTTGGATCGATAAATTGTGATTTAGGCATTTTCGTTGCTCCTCTATATAGAAAATATTGCTTCGCGAATAACTTCCGAAACCGTCGGATGCGGGAACACCAGTTCTTTGATGTTGTCGATAACCATTTCTGTTTCCATCATCAGTTCCGCGCCGTAGATGATCTCGGATGAATAATTTCCGATCATGTGGACACCAATGAGCTTCTTATATTTTTTGTCGACGAGGATCTTGCAGAATCCGTCCCCGCCTTCGTTCTCCGCAACATAGCGGCCGCTGAACATCATCGAAACTTTTGCAACTTCGAAATCGATTCCCTTCTGCTTCGCGGATTCTTCGGTCTCGCCAACGGCGCCCACTTCCGGGTTCGTATAAATAACCGACGGAATCAAATCGTAGCGCATGTGGTCTTTCTTGCCGATCATGTTGTTTATGCAAACTTCTGCTTCGCGATATGCAGTATGCGCAAGCATCGAAACGCCATTGACGTCGCCTGCAGCGTACACTTCGGGGATATTTGTTTTTCCCCTCGAATCTGTTTTAATCGCGCCTCGCACCAGTTCCACGCCAATGGTCTCAAGGCCAATACCCTCGGTAACCGCCCGGCGTCCGATACTCATCAGCACTTTGTCGGCGGGAACAGACACTTTCTGGCCGTTGGCTTCGTAGACGACTGCCGTTGCAGTAACCTCGACAACTTTGGAAGAGAGTTTAAATTCGACGCCCTTCTTCGCATAGTTTTTCATCAAGTTGTCCGAAATCTCGCGGTCGGTATTTCCGGCAATGTGGTCGAGCATCTCGATGACGGTAACCTTGCTGCCGGCGGAATTAAAGTAGGAAGCCATCTCGAGTCCGATAACACCGCCGCCGATTATAACAAGCGAGGCCGGGACCGTCTCGAGGTCGAGGATCTCGCGATTCGTCATCACGCGGCCGCTAGCCACTCCTTCCTTCACACCGGGAATCGGCGGAATAATGGGCATGGAACCGGTCGCAACAAGAAGACGCTTCGTCGTGTACACAGTGTCGCCCGCCTTGACGGTGTAACCTTCGGAAGTTTTACCCGTAATGAGGGCGATTGCCTCGATGATGGTGACCTTGCTCCGCTTGAGCTGTCCCTTGACGCCGCTCACCAACGTGTTTACTACTTTCCTCTTACGTTCGATAACGATTTTCTGATCAAGCTTGATGTCGCCGCAAAGGACGCCGTATTTTTCACCGTGCTTTGCACTGTCAAACACCTTTGCGGAATAAAGGAGCGCCTTCGAGGGGACGCAGCCTTCGTTAAGGCAGACTCCGCCGATAAAACGTTTCTCGATCAAAAGCGTATTGAGCCCTTCATGGCCCGCCCGCTCGGCGGCGAGGTAACCGCCAGGGCCGCCACCGATCACGATCAAATCATATACCATATCAGTATTTCTCCTGTTCTCTTTTTACTTGACCAGTAACATGCTGAAACTTTCGAGATTACCGTTAAGGTCCTTCAGGAACTTTGCAGCCGGTGCACCATCGAGGGCACGGTGGTCAAAGGTAAGGGAAAGCCCGATGGCCGGATAGAACTCGAATTCGCCGTCGGTTTCGCGTGCGCGCTGCACAATGGTGTTGACGCCGAGAATACCGGTCTGCGGAGGATTGATCACCGGGGTGAACGACTCAATGTCGAGCGTACCGAGGTTGGTGATTGTAAAACTTCCGCCTTTCAGATTGTCGGGATTAATCGTTCCCTTCTGGCAGTCTTTCACGAGCGCCTTGATTTCGGCAGAAATCTGGTTGAGGGATTTCAGGTTTGCGTTGAACAAGGTCGGCACCATGAGGCCGCGTTCGGTATCAACGGCAATGCCGACATGCACGTTTCTGAAGTACATCATCTCGTCACCGAGGAAATGCGCATTGAGATCGCGGTGGTTCATCAGCGTGCGCGATACGGCATACACGATGATATCGTTCAACGTAATGTTCTCGAGGCCGAGCTTGTCCTTGCTTTCCTTGATCTTCTTCCGGAACGCCATCACGTCGGTCGCGTCGAACGAAGAGTTGAGAGTGAGTTGGCAGGTGGTTGAAATAGAATTGAGCATCGCCTTAGCGATGACCTTGCGCATGTTGGAAATCTTGACGGTTTCTGCATCGGTTCCGGCTGCGCTCGAAGTGAATGCCGCTGCTACTGCCGTAGCAGGAACGACCTTGGGGCCAAGGTCGCCGGTGGTGATCCTGCCGCCGAGACCGGTACCGGATGCCGTGGAGTCGCCGAGGAAGGGTTTTGCGGCGGAATTGACGAGGTGTCCCAGCGCCTTTGCTTCGAGAATGTCTTTCTCGATAATGCGTCCGTGCGGACCGGTAGCGTGAGCAAAGCGGACGTCAACGTTCATCTTGTCGGTCAGGTTTGCCGCACGAGGGGAAATCTTGAGAAAGCCGTCGTTTGTGGAAGGAACAGCAGTGGACGCAACGGCCGCAACTGTCGCAGGTGCAACTGCTGCAGAAGCCGGGGTTCCAGATGCGGTTGCGGCGGCCACAGGAGCGCTCACTGCCGTGGCAGGGGCAACAGCGGAGACTGCCGGGACGAAGGATGAGACATCCTCGCCGGGATTACCGATTACGCATACGTTGGTAAGGCAGGGTACGTCGTCGCCTTCGGCGGCAAATACTTCGAGGATGGTTCCGGCGAATTTCGATTCTTCGTCGAAGGCGGCCTTGTCTGTTTCATACGAAAAAAGCAGGTCTCCGACATTCACGATGTCGCCTTTTTTCTTGAACCATTTTGCAATGATGCAACTCTCTACTGATTGTCCCTGACGGGGCATGATTACGGGAAAAGCCATTTGTGACTCCTTATACAATTTTATTTAGTATCTTCCAGCGCGAGCCAGGCTTTTTTATATGCCTCGAACCCCGGAAAAATTTGCTTCGGTATTTCTGTATATTCTACCGAAAAATCGCCGGCAAGGTCAGCAAGTTTTTTTCCGGTCAACGCCATTTTCGCGGTCATCGCGGCACCCAGTGCAGTCGCTTCTGCGATATCGGTAAGCAAAACTTTGTTTTCAGGAAGGGCCGCAGACATGAGCGCATTGTATGCCTCATTTTTGCGGAATCCGCCTTCGGTAAAAAATTCCTTGGTCGTATCGAGACCCGCGCGCTCGGCGGCGACAAGAGTCTGTATGACGAGCGAAATCTTGAGAGCTGCACGCGCGACTTCGGGTTTGGAGAACGAAGGCGGAACCGATTGTTTCGTGCGAATGCCCTCGAGCGGATACACTTTGCCGTTCTCGACCACGCGCGGCTTCGAGCCGGGAAACTGACCGGAACCCGAGACGATCTCGGGAAGCACGAAAAGAGATTTTTCGGCGAGTACTTCATCATACAAAGGTTTATTGAAGGCTGGCGCATTCTTGCTTCCGTGAACTTCATCGATCAGCTTTGTCCAGGTTTCAAACTCGAGTCCGCCGAGAAAAATAGCTGTCTTTACCGGCATGCGGAACGCAGACTGGTTAAAAAAGACAACCTTACCAAGTTCATCGGGCTTGAAACCGTATTCGGAAACGGGGTTCATGATGACGCACCAGGTTCCGGTTGAATTAAGCACAAAGCCGGTTTCGCCCTTCTTAGCGAAATGAGGCAAGAGTGACGAATTTGAATCGTGGATGCCCATCGTCACGATGACGTCGGAAGCGAGGCCGGTGCGCTTGACGACTTCTGCAGACACAGTGCCGAGAACGTCCCAGGAATTACAGATTTCCTTCGGCAGCTTTTCGGTAATTCCCATTTTAGTCGCAACATCCGACCAGCGTTTTTCTGCCCAGTCCCAGAGGTAACTGTGACATCCAACATACGTCCCCTCGGCGCCGCTCTTTCCGGTCAGCCGAAAGCCCCAGTATTGTGGATAATTTAGTAGATATTTTGAGCGTGCGAAAGATTCAGGAAATTGTTCTTTTGCAAAGAGGATTCCTTTCGCCGTATTGATCATCGACTTAAAATACGGAGTTCCGGTAGTAGCCTGCAGTTCCTCGGGTGTTCCGAAAAAATCGTAAAAATGGTCGTGAAAAACATCACCGGGTTCATGGGTGTAAAACACGCAGGGCACACAGGGTTTTCCGTCCTCGCCGACGCAGGCAAACGTTGCACCGTGCGTACTCACTGCAATCGCCTTGACCGGATACTTGGCGCCAAAGACGATGATGCGTTCCAAAAACCATTCTTCCATTCCCTCGAGGTTATGGGTTTCGAGACCATCGAGCATGACTGGGGGAAAGTTTTTGTATTCGGCTTCGACCTGACGTAAGGAATCGTCGTAAACGGCAACTTTCTTGTTGGTCATTCCGATGTCGATTACGATGATTGCATAGTTCATCTTTCAGTCTCCTCTCGTGTCAATTTCAGAGCTTCGGCCGCGTGATATGAACTTCTGACCAACGGGCCGGAAGCAACATGTTTGAATCCCAGTTCTAATGCGATGACGCGATATTCTTCAAAAACATCCGGCGTGATGAATTCGACAACCGGATGGTGTTTTTTTGACGGGGACAAGTACTGCCCGATAGTAAGAAAATCGCAACCGTTGGCGCGGAGATCCCGCAGGGAGGCGATAACTTCTTCTTTTTTTTCGCCGAGCCCGAGCATGATACCTGACTTTGTATAAATTGAAGGATCGATCAGCTTTGCATCGCGCAGAAATTTGAGCGAGCGTTCGTACACGGCCATCGGCCGCACTTCGGGATATAGAGCGGGAACTGTTTCTATGTTGTGATTGAGTATATCAGGGCGAGCGGCGACAACCGTCCGGAGCGCGTCAAGGTCACCCTGAAAATCGGGAGTGAGCACCTCGACGATAACCGTATTATCCATTTTTCTGATTTCCTCAATGACTGAAGCAAAGTGGGCGGATCCGCCGTCCGCGAGATCGTCGCGAGTGACCGAGGTGATAACCGCATGGCGCAGTCCCAACCGGCCTATCGCGCGGGCGACGTTTGCGGGTTCCTCAGAATCGGGCATAACAGGAGTACCCTTGGTAACCGTACAGAAGGTACAGTTTCTGGTGCATACCTTTCCCAGGATCATGAAGGTAGCGGTTTTGCTGCAAAAACATTCCATAAGGTTTGGGCAATTGGCTTCCTCGCAGACGGTGTGTAGATGGAGATCTGCCAACAGATTTTCAACATCGTTTCTGCTCTGGTTTGAAACAAATTTAATTTTAAGCCAATCCGGTTTTTGCTGATACATATTCGTGCGCTACCTTCTCCTTATTCTTATTCCCGTTCAAAAACTTCTAAAAAATACTTGCTGACCAGATCGTTCATTCGGCCAAAATCAGCTACCTTTCCGGTAAGTTTTTGGATCGAGGTAACACCTTTATCCGAAAGCCCGCAAGGATTGATCCAGCCGAAATGCGAAAGATCGGTATTCACATTGAACGCAAAACCGTGCATGGTCACCCACTGCTTTACCGCGATACCGATGGCCGTGATCTTATCGTTTCCAACCCAGACCCCGGTATATTTTTTGTCTTCGCGCTCGGCCGTAATTCCAAACTCTGCCAACAAAAGCCGAATAAAGACTTCTTCGATCTTGAACACAAAAGCCTTGATGTCCCGACCCATTTCCTTCAGGTCCATCACCGGATAGCCCACGATTTGCCCCGGACCGTGATAGGTCACATCACCGCCCCGGTTCACATCGTACACCTTTACGCCAACAGCCATAAGCTCTTCCCGGGACCGCAGGATATTCTGTTCGTCCCCGCGCCGGCCTAAAGTCAGCACAGGGAAGTGTTCCAGAAGAATCAGCGTATCAGGAATACTCCCCTCGATACGCTTCCTCTGGGTTTCTTCCTGTAGTTCGAGGGCCTCTTTATAGTCGAGACGACCCGGCCGCATAATATCGAGTTTCACTATATCGCTTTCGCGTTAGCCAAAAGATATTTTTCGGCCTCGGCACTCCACAGGCCGTTATTTTTTGCGATTATGTCCGCGAGAGTTTTAAACATCGGCACTGTCTTGCCCTTTTCGGCCAATTCATCAAGGGCGACGAGGTCCAGATCGATATTGGTATAGATCAATTTCTTGCCACCGGGAATCTTGGGCAAATTGAGCGTCGTCGCAACCACACTGTTAAGTCCGCCAATATGGGTGACCATGGATGCGGGGTTGATCGTCTTGGAGGCCATCATCGACAGGGACTCGATCATGTCGGCCGTGTTTCCGCCGCTGGTGCCGACCACATGGGTCGAATTGTAGTGGACATTGTAAAAATTGAATTCGGCAGAGAAAGCGGTGTTGCTCGGGCCGGCGAAGAAATTGAGGCAGCCGTCATGACCCAAAATCTGGTCACCAAGCTCGACGACCGGTTTGACCGGCGCCATCACGATTACATCGTCAAAGCCGGTCGATCCGGTAAGTTCAAGCAATTTTTCCGCCGGTTTTTCTATAGCTCCCGTATTGATGTAGATAAGGGTGACACCATTTTTGGCGGCTTCTTCCTCGGAGTAAATAGTTGCAGCCCGTTTCAGCCGCGCATCATCAATGTCGGTGACGACCAGAAGTTTCGGCTTCCGGTTGCAATGAATTGCATAGTCGATGGCACCGAGGCCCATCGGACCGACACCGGCGAGGATGGCCATCTTGCCACCTTCGACGATTTCCATGTCATGGACGTAGCTGCCGCCGTGGGTATGATAGTTGGCATGAAAGGTGCCGACGATGCAGGACATCGGTTCGGAAAGAGATCCGTAAAAGAAAGCGTCACCTTCGTAGGGCAAGAGGCAATTAAGCTCCATCACCACATTCGGAATAACGATGTAGGTCGCGCTTCCGCCGATATAGCGGAACGAGTAACCGGGGGCGGCATAGGGGTCATCTTTCTGGTTGAGGGCAGGCTGAATCGAGAACTTGTCTCCTGCCTTGAACTTGCCTTTCCACTTGCTGCCGACTTCGACGATCTCACCGCAGAATTCGTGGCCGACGATTACCGGATTGGTAGCAATATCTTTGGGTACCCGCTTGTGGTCGCTTCCCTGGGTTGCAGCCTTGTAGGAAGACATGCAGATACTGTCCGAAATGATGTGGGCAAGAATTTCGTCGTCCCCGATTTTCGGAAGATCGAATTCCTCGAGCCGCAAGTCGTTCTTTCCATACATTCTGATTGCTTTTGTTTTCATTTTGCCGGTCTCCTTATTTCTGTAACCCGATTTTCCGGAACAGTGCGATGCGTTCGTTCAAGTCCGGATACTTTTGAACGGTTTGCCTGGAAAACATCCCTTGCGAAAGATCTTTTGTCGCGGCGATCTCGTGTCCGATCAGCGCCCAGGTGGATTCTTTCAAGTTGTCAAATTTTGCGTCCTGCATTTCTTTGCAGACGAATACTTGCCGGGGTGAATTGATATCGACTCCGCTTATCTGCAAAAACCCGTGTTTTTCGCACAGGACCTTGACACGGGATAGTTGTGCGGCAGAATTTCGTGGCGGCATGTACGTTACCGCATTGAATCCCAACCCATAGATTACCTCGAACAATTCATCGAGATAGTCATCCTCAAATTTCTGAGGACGCTTGTCGCCGGTTACAGAGTCGCCAACATCGCCGAGGTAGGCATAGGCTGAAATAGCACCGATACCCGCAGCAAGAGCTATAACCTTTGTTACGTCCGGGCATTCATCGGTCGCGTCAATGTAAAAAGTTGCGATAAACTCGCTCTTGATAAAACCGAGTAAGTCGTACTCGTAAAAGGGATTGGATCCATCTGCGAGGAGTTTTTCCATTTTCGCTTCAAGAGGCAGCTTCAGATTTTCCTTGAGGAAAGCAACGAGTCCTGCGCCCTTTCCGTACCGGCTTGTCATCTTGCGCGCAAGGGCAAGCGAAATATGCCGTTCGGTCACGCTACCGCCCTTGCGGTACAGCGAAAGCGGCTCGACGTCTTTGTCAAAATCGATGCCGATGCCGTAGGCGCCGAGTAGCTTGTTGATATTGACCGTCATCGCACGATTGCGGATATTGCGCTTTTCGAGGTATGGCTTAAAAAAATCGGTCACGGCATCGATCTGTGTGTGGGGTACACCGTGCAGAACGATATAGGCGACCGAATTCTGGTCGGTGTTATTGATGCGCCGTCCCGCAAGCGGGGTTTTCGACAAGTCCACACGGCACTCGACGCCGATGGTGGTCGCCATGCCGATAATCTCGCCAGCTGCGATAAACTCGCGTGCGCCGCTTATCGAATCATGATCGACAATTCCCGCCGTTTTGAGTCCGGCGTTATAAGCCATCCACAGGGCTTTTGTCGGTGAATAGGGGGAGAAGGAATAGTTCGTGTGAATGTGATTATTGATGTCCTCGCCAGTCAGTGGCCGGGGCAGTTCTCCCGACCCGATTTTCGCCATCAGCGCTTTAAGAGAATCAAGTCTGACTTCGAGACTATCGTCATTCAGTTTTTCGATCAGGGATTGGGCGTCTGACATCTGCTTACCTCATCTCCTGGCCGCCGGTGACGTTGATCGCCTGTCCGGTCATATAACTTGCCTGACTCGAAGCGAGGAAGACCATCACGTTACCAATATCGTCCACTTCGCAGCTGCGTCCAAGCGGCACCTGTGCGAGGTATTTTTGGCGAACCTGATCTTCAGTGATGTTCTGATTGGCGGCATACTGTTTGAACAGGCTGTTCGGCCCAAGATTCCACAGTGTTGAATTGAGCAGATTTCCCGGGCAGATCGCATTAACCCGGATACCGAATTCGGCAAGCTCGAGCGCGAGGCTCTGAGTAAGACCGATACCGCCGAATTTCGCGGCTGCATAGGCAGAATTTTTTGCCGATCCTTTTTTGCCGGATTTGCTGTTTATCTGGATGATATTTCCGCGTTTATTCGGTATCATGACTTTTGCAGCGGCTTGAGAACACAAAAAATAGCCGACGAGGTTGATGTCAATCATCTTCTGCCACTGGGCAGGAGTAAACTCGGTTACGGATTTGGCGATCAGAATCGCAGCATTCGAGATGAGAAGATCAAGCGTGCCGAATTCCTCGACTGTAGTGCGTACCATCGCATCGACCTGTTCCGCATCGCATACGTCGACTTTCACGGCTATCGCGTTTTTGAGACCGCTTGCGACCTTCTGGGCCGATTCTAGGTTGATGTCCGCCACAACCACCTTGCAGCCTTCCTCATCGAGGCGCTGTGCGAGCGATTCCCCGAGCCCCTGGGCTCCGCCAGTAATAATTGCCACCTGGCCTTCAAGCAAACCGCGACCGTTCCGTGTAATCATACTGATATCTCCTGCAAAACATATAGTTCTGTGTCTAACTGGAGTATAAACGAGACACGAAATAAGTCAATATCTGGCAAAAACATTGCAAAACATTCATTTTAACGGTATAATACGGTCACAAACAGTCAAATACGGTCACGAAATCTGGACAAAACAGGAGCAAAAGTATGATTTCATTTGAAAGGCAAGAAAAAATTCTCGACCTCGTAAAACAGCATGAATGCGTGACGGTGGAATTTTTGAAGGAACATATATTTGCAAGCGAGTCGACTATCAGGCGAGACATAGCAGAAATGGGCGAAAAAAAAATGCTTGCCCGTGTACGGGGCGGCGCCACAGTCCTCGAAGGCTCGAGTCAGGACACGCCGAGCATGATGCGGTTCACCAAGAATGTCGACAAGAAAAAATATATTGCACAGATCGCCAGGCGGTACATAAAGAACGCGAATACCCTTTTTATCGATTCAAGCTCCACTGCCGCCTATCTCGCGCGCACCATCGACACCTTCCAGGACATCAGCGTGGTAACGAACGGCATCCACTCGATCAACACCCTGAACGAAAAAACGACGGCCAAAGTATTCGCCTGCGGCGGGCTCATCACCGGTAATTCCGCGATCACCGGTCACAGCGCACTCTCGATGATCAAAAGCTTTCGGGCAGACATCTTATTCTTTTCGTGCGTAGGTTTTTCGCTTGCCGGAGGCGTGACCGATGCCGTGCAGGAAAACGCCGACATCAAGCGTGAAATGATCCGGAACGCGCGAAAACGCATCCTGCTGTGCGACAGCACCAAAATGAATCAGGAATTTTTCTGCAAGGTGTGTGATATAGAAGAAGTCGATGTGATTATCACGGATTGCGAGCCCCCGGCGGAAATCGCCGAGGTACTCAAATCCAAACTTGTTTTCAGCTGAAAGCCTGACTTGAACGGCCAGTGACACCTTCACGCGTCAGGGCGGGGTTATCTTCCCATCGACGTCCCAGAGGGCGGTCCAATCCTGACCGTCTTTCCATAAAAATACCTGTCCCTTGATAAGCCGGCAGCCCTTGTCTATCTGTGCGATGGCTTTCATTTCTTCGGCCGATAGCGGTCCACTTATCACGGATTTCAGGTTGCTTAATGTATTGCGCCGCTTCGTCGAGAACGGTATCGGCACCTGGCCGCGCTGGGTCGCCCACTTGAGGCATACTTCCGCCGGATGCACGCCGAGCCGCGAAGCCGCCGCAACGATGACCGGATCATCGATATCCACCGAATCGTCGGCAGTTCGGTCACGATCGGGTCGCCCCGGAGAGCCGATAGGACTGTAGCCAATCGGAAGGATTCCCTGTTTTACCACATACTCGAATAATTCCGGCTGCTGAAAATGCGGATGCAGTTCCATCTCGATGCAGGCCGGCTTGATGCGGCAGTCGCGCAGTATCAATTCCATTTTCGGGATTGTCATGTTCGACACACCGATGTGCCGTACGAGACCCATATCAACGAGTCGTTCCATCTGCCGCCAGGTTTTCATGAAAACATCGTGAATGTAGGGCTTTGCATCGGGACTGCGTGAATCGACCGTGCATCCCGGCGAATGATAATTCGGGAACGGCCAGTGTACGAGATACAGGTCGAGATATTCGAGTCCCAAGTCCCGCAGCGACTTCGCACAGGATAAAAGCACGTCACCGTCACCATGCATGTCGTTCCATACTTTCGAAGTGATCCATAGCGCGTCGCGTTTGAGTACGCCGCTCGCGAAAATCTCACCGAGCGCATCACCTATTTCCTTCTCGTTGCCGTACACCGACGCGCAGTCGAGATGCCGATAACCGAGGGCAATCGCGTCACGAACCGAATCCGCAATTTCGAGCGGAGTCGCGTGATCCGAGCCGAAGGTGCCAAGCCCGATCGCCGGAATGCGCGCCCCCGTATACAGTTCTTTGCTCGGGACTTTTGAAGAATCCACCGCGTCCGGCGTAAGCCGGAACATATCTCTGTGTGCTGCCATAATATCGATCACCTCACTTCTTCGTCGAAAACGACCGCGACCTTGCCGCATTTTCCCGATGCCATCAGCTCGTAAGCCTTGTCGGCCTTATCAAGGGTGAAGCGATGCGTAACGAGATCCTCGGGGTGGATGCCCCAGCGCACAATGCGCTCGACAAGCTCTTCCATACGCCAGATGTTGGTTACCCAGCTTCCATATATTGTTTTCTGGTCGTGAATAATATCGGGACTCGGCTGAAACTCAACCCGGCCGCCCTCTCCTATCATGCAGATCTTTCCCCATTTTCGTGCAGCCTGAATACAGGTGAGGCGGGCCTTGTCGTTGGCAGAACAATCAATCGTCTTTTCGCAACCCTGTCCCTCGGTGAGGTCGCGCACCTGCTGCACATTGTCCGGCCCCGAAAGTAGGGCATGATCCACAAGACCAAGGCGTTTCGCTATTTCGATCCGTTCCGGCACTATGTCTATCCCGATGGTCATGCTCGCACCCATAGCCTTGGCGAGCATCAAGGTTGCGAGGCCCACGGGGCCAAGGCCGGTGACAAGCACACGATCATTGCCCGAAATCCCGATTTTCTCGAGACCTTCATACACCGTGCCAAAACCGCAAGCTACCTGCGCTCCGTCGGTATAGGTTAGGGAATCAGGAAGCATAACCAGATCTTTTTCTTCGGCAATAATGTATTCGGCCATGCCGCCATCGCGCTGCCAGCCATAGGCCCTGCGGTATTTTTCGCTCGTGCAACTGATCATGTACCCACGACGGCAGTCGTTGCAAACGCCGCATCCGGAGATGTGGTATACAATAACGCGGTCGCCGTTCTTGAAGCGGCGGAGTCCCGGCCCCTCCTCGACAATCTGGCCCGATGGCTCGTGTCCAGCGATGACACCTTGATAGCCTTCTGGTCCTTTTCCGAGGTGTTCACGGTAGATTGCACGAATGTCGCTGCCGCAGATAGTGGACGACTTAGTCTTGATCAAGACTTCGCCATGTCCGGGCTTCGGAATGTCGAATTCCTTGAATTGTACGGTGCTGTTTCCGGGGAGTAAAGCTCCCTTCATTTTTCCTGTCATATCGATTCCCCCTCTTCATTGACTTGAATACTTGAATTGTAGGGGTAGAATTCGAAATGCGGTATAGCTATAGTTGTCGGTGACATGCCAATTATTGACCTGGAGGACAAGATGACTCCCAACGAGCCGGACTATTTCTCGAAGCAGATACAGCGGGCAAACCGGTTCTACCGGCATCTCGACAACCAGACACCGGTGTCGAGCCTAGATTTCCGGGTGGTCTCCGGGGGACGTGAAACCTGCTCTCCGGGATATCTTGTCTCCAGAAATACATTCCCGTATCACGCAATCGAATTCGTAATCCGAGGTCGGGGAACCCTTGTGCTCGGGGGAATACGTCTTGAATTAACGCCCGGAACAGTTTTTTCGTATGGCCCGGGCATTTCACACGAAATCAAGAATGACAGCAACGAGCCGCTCGAAAAATATTTCGTCAACATAACCGGTGAACGGGCGGCCTATCTCCTTGAAGGAGAAATCTCGCTGATGGGAAAAGCGCTACACACATCAGCACCTCACGCCCTGATTCAGACATTCGAGGAAATCACCCAGTACGGTCTCGACAGCTCGCCCTGGAGCGACCGCCTGTGTTCGCGGCTTGTGGAGGTGCTCGTCTACAAGATTGCACGCACGGCCATGATCCACGGCGACTCGCTCTCGACTGCCTTCGCCACGTTCAGGCGCTGCCGGAACTTCATCGACACCCAGTACCGCGAGTTTCACAACCTCGAAAAAATTGCCGACGCTTGCGGCATGGATCCCGCGTACCTGTGTCGTCTATTCCGTAAGTTTGACCATCAATCACCCTACCAATATTTGCTGCGCCTTCAGATGAACCACGCCGCAGAACGCCTCCTCGAATCGGGCCTCCAGGTTCAGGAAGTCGCATGGGAACTCGGCTATGAAGACCCGCTCCATTTTTCGCGAACCTTCAAACGGGTAATCGGAGTATCTCCGGCGGAGCTGATCAGATTGTCAAGGAATTGAACAGAAGTACCGGTCTGAGTTGATGGCTTATGGTGACCCCTCTGTAGCTTCACCCCTGATTTCATTTTAAATCTCTTAAAACGCTATTTTTACTGTATTGAACTTCGGGCAAGAGCCTGGTAAGACCAGATATGCTACGAAGTGCGCCCTGAGGAGATGATCCTCAACCCAGCTCCCCCCATAATAACGGACGTCTTTTCCATATTATCTCAGAAGCATCATTTTATTCTTGACATACAGAATAACTGTGTTACAGTAATACAAAACAGGAGGATGCATGATTTCTGATGAGACGACCCGTTTATTGGAACGGAAAGCATGGCAGTTACGAAGCCATTTACTGGATTTAGTGGGAGTCGGAAAGGCTGGCCATATTGGAGGCTCATGTTCCCTGGCAGAGATCATGACCGTTCTGTACTTTCACACAATGTCGGTCGACGCGAAAAATCCCAAATTAGCGAGTCGGGACCGATTTATCATGAGCAAGGGACATACCGTCCTGATGCAGTATGCGGCTTTGGCCGAGCTGGGCTTCTTTCCTGTTGAGGAATTGAAAAAAGTGAAGTCGCTGGGAGCTATGCTGCAGGGTCACCCTGATCTGGGAACCCCGGGCATCGAGGCTGTCACCGGTTCGCTTGGCCAGGGGTTGTCTATTGGCGTTGGCATGGCCCTCGCCCTTAGGGCCGACCAAAATCAGGCAAGAGTGCACGTGGTGATGGGGGATGGAGAGCTGTCCGAAGGGCAGATCTGGGAAGCCGCCATGGCTGCCTCGGCGTTCAAGCTGGATAACCTGGTCGGCATCGTCGACTTTAATCGCATCCAGGCTTCGGGGCCGACAGCAGAGATTTTCAACATCCCCATGGTTATAGAAAAGTGGGCGGCTTTCGGCTGGAAAGTGCTGGAGATCGACGGTCATAATATACCTGCCATAGCAAAGGCATTCGAGGACGCGCGTTTGTTCCAAGGCGGCCCCACCGTGATTATCGCTCACACCATCAAGGGTAAGGGCTTTTCCTTTGCGGAAAACAAGGCAGCTTTTCACAATGCTATTTTAACCGAGGAACTCTTTCAACAAGGGAAACGTGAACTCCAGGAGGCCGCCAAATGATGATTACATGCGAAACCAAGAGTCTCCGGGAAGCTTACGGCCAGTGCCTTGTGGAACTGGGCAGGAGAGATCCTCAAGTCGTCGTCTTGGAGGCCGATCTGGGTAAGTCCACCCGCTCGGTGTTATTTCAGGATGTGTTTCCCGAACGATTC
>JBBRWY010000012.1:0-71723 GCA_038248875.1 Treponematales bacterium | reverse complement strand
GATTGTGGATCTCGTATCGGGAGAGGTGAAGGAAAAAGGGCAGCCCGGGACAGCATGGACGGCTCGGCATTTGGTGGCGTAAGGAAGGCGTGATGGCTGAAAAAGGATGAAAATACTGGTACCAACAATTTTGATAGCAGTAAGTAATTGTTGACAGCAATCGCCAATCTGGTTATTACTATCTAGCAGTGCATCCGGCACTTATAACCGTAGACAGGAGAGTTTTCATGAATCCTAATTCACTCGGAATCCGCTACCGGCCCCTTTTTCCCGAACTTAAACGCCTTTCGCGCGCCCAAAATGTCATTACAGAAGAAAATGTATATCAGCCCGCCAATGAAGAAATACAGAAGTACACCCGCCAGATGTGCGCGGACAACATGCTTCCCACCTCGGAGTTCCGCAATTTGAACCATGCCGAAGAGTTTCTTGCAAAAATCAAGGAAGGAAAGCGCGGCATCATCCTGATGGAGCATTACAGCAACTTTGATCTTCCCGGCATCATATACCTTCTGGGAAAATCAGGTCCCGCAGGCGAAGAACTGTCAAAGCGGATCATCGCAATCGCAGGCCTCAAACTGAACGAAGAAAATCCCTTTGTTTCAGCCTTCGCCGAGGCATATTCCCGCATCATCATCTACCCCAGCCGTTCTCTCGCTGCTATCACCGATCCCGAAAAATACAGAATCGAGGACCATCGGAGCCGGGTCATCAACCTCGCCTCTATGCGGGCACTCGACAAAGCCCGGAAAGAAGGCAATGCCGTGCTGGTGTTTCCATCCGGTACCCGCTTCCGCCCGGGAAAGCCCGAGACCCAAAAAGGTGTGCGTGAAATCGATTCATACATCCGCCTATCGGACGTACTCATGCTTGTTTCGATAAATGGAAACTGCTTGCGCATCTCCGATGACCCGGCCGATATGCTGGGCGACTATGCCTGCGAGGATCGAGTCATCATGACGGCAAGTCCAGTGTACGACTGCAACACCTTCCGCGAAGAAGCCCGAAACTGGGCGGGAAAGGATGTCGAAGACAAGAAACAACTGGTCGTCGACTACGTTATGAAGCGTTTAAAAGAGATGCACGAAGAGAACGAAAAGGGTCGCCTGGACTAAGAAAAATCAGGGCTGGAGCCGGTACCTGGCGGCAAGGGCATGGCCGGTCAGTCCTTCTGCGAGTGCTATTCGCTCGGCAGCACAGACAGAGGCTTCCCAGCCTGAAAGATCGCCCGCTTCATTCGTACGCAGCGTCGTAACCGTCTTGAGGAAGTGACGCACCGATAATCCACCGGTAAAACTCGCACTCCCGGCTGTCGGCAAGGTGTGATTCAGTCCCGCCGCATAATCCCCGAGCACTTCGGCGGAAAGATGGCCGACAAACAACGAACCGTAATTGTGCACCTTCTTTTCCAGATTGTTCAGCACCACACCACTTGCGAGGGCAAGCTCGAGATGCTCGGGCGCCTTCTTGTTCGCGATTTTAGCGGCTTCATCCAAATCCTGTACGATTATAATATATCCGTATCGGCTGAAACTTGATCGTGCAGCGGCGTCTTTGCCCAAAGCGTCGACAAGCGTATCCACCTCGGTTTGAACCGCGGCTGCAAGAGCACGGCTCGCAGTGACCAAAACAGCTTGCGCTTCGCTATCATGCTCGGCCTGCGCCAAGAGATCAGCCGCCACCCATGCAGGGTTAGCGGTGTCATCTGCTATGATCATCACTTCGGTCGGACCTGCCACGAGATCTATCCCGACTTCACCATATACCAGTTTCTTGGCGGCCGCGACATACTTATTCCCGGGGCCAACAATAACATTCACGCGTGGAACCGTTTCGGTTCCATAAGCCATTGCCGCTATCGCCTGCGCACCCCCGATGGCAAATACGCGGTCAAGGCCGCACATTGAGGCAACAGCCATGATGTTGGCGTCAGCACGAGGTTCGCCCGCTGCATGAGGCGCTGGCGGCGTGCACAGGATCACTTCTTTCACGCCGGCTGCCTTCGCAGGCATCGAGCCCATGATTACACTCGAAAAAAGAGGAAAACGTCCCGCTGGCACATACACGCCGGCGCGTTCAACAGCAATAGTCCGCTGTCCTGTCACCAGGCCCGGCGATATTTCCAGGGTAAAATCTCTGAAGGAATCCCGCTGCCGACCTGCAAACTCAAGCGCAAGGTCACGCGAAAGACACAATGCATCGTACAATTCGCGGTCCGCAGTTTTGAGCCGATCTTCGGCTTCGACAAGGACAGCCCGGGGTATTTCGAAAGTTTCGGGATTCGCACGATCGAATTTTGCAGCATATTCGCGAATAGCGGCATCCCCGCGAGAGCGTACCTGTTCAAGAATAAGAGGAACTGACTCGAGGCCATCGGCCAGACGACCCGTTGAAAAAAACGATGCGGGAATATCGGCCGCATCGAGGATTTTGATTGCGGGAACTTTCATCTAGGGCTCCTTTAACGACATTTTTTGTAGTAGAGGCTTTGCCAAAACTTGAAAAGCTTTGCAATTAGCTCAGTATATACATAATTTTTCGAGTTTGACAGCTCATAAAGTCCGCTCCGCGCGTGTTGGTCTCCAGGGCGACGCTATGACCGTGTCGGTATGCACAGACAATCCGATGCTCGACGAAGAAATGCTCGCGGAGCGTTATCACACGCGAGCTTGCGATCGTGTGAGAAATAAAAAAGGCGGAAAGGAATTTTTCCTTTCCGCCTTCGTACTGACTTCTGTCGATCAGGTCTTCTTGATGTACTTTTTGGCATCGAGGGCAACAGCCGCAACGATGATGACACCCTTGATGATGTACTGGTAGTACTGGTCCATGCCGATGAAGGTCATTCCATAACTGATGATTGTAAACATCAAAACGCCGGTGATTGCGCCGGAGACTTTTCCGATACCACCCGAGAAGGATACGCCGCCGACTACACAGGCCGCAATTGCATCCAATTCGTAACCGGTACCGGTTCCGTTGTTCGCACTTCCGATGCGGGCAGCCTCGAGGAAGCCGCCAATGCCGTACAAGATACCAGCCAGGATGTACACAAGAATGAGGGTCTTCGAAACGTTAACACCCGATACCTTGGCAGCCTCGGGGTTTCCGCCGACCGCATAGAGGTTTTTGCCGAAGGTGGTTTTGTTCCACAGCACCCAGACAATCACACTGACAATGGATGCATACACGACCAGGTTAGGGATACCAAGTGTTGAGCCGATGACGAACTCAATGTAGCGGGTATCAAAACCGCCGATAGGCTGGGGACCGGTTGCTGCAGAAGCGAAATAGATTGACAGGATTCCGTACAGGGTGATGCTCATGCCGAGTGTCGCGAGAAATGGGTGTATCTTGAACTTAGCAACAACCCATCCGTTGATTCCGCTGAACAACGCACACACAGCGCAGGAAATAAGCAGCGGTACGAAGAGGGGAAGAGCGGCCATGTCGGGGTAAAAACGTGATGCATAGTCGGCACGCTGCAGAAGCGAACCGGAGATAACCGCTGCAAAACCAACCATCCGTCCAAGGGACAGGTCTGTACCCTGCAAGATAATGATACCGCCAACACCGAAGGCCAAGATCAGCCGAACCGCGCTTTGGGTAAGTATGTTACGAAAAACATTGACTGAAAGAAACGATGGTTCCTTGATTATGATAAATATAATGATACATAAAATGGCGATAAAAATACCATTTTTTACAATCAGATCTTTTATTGTTTCCCTTCTGATGCCGGAAAACTTCCTTGCAGCTGATGCACTCATACTTCGGTCCCCCTCGACTGGTTCAGATATTTAGTCGCCATATGAAATATTTCGGTCTGGTCAGTTTTATCAGTATCAACGATGCCCGCCATATAACCGTTGCTCATTACCAGAATACGGTTTGTAATGCCGATGAGCTCGGGCATCTCGGAAGAAACCACGATGACCGACTTCCCGCTCGCGGCAAGCTTGATGATCAACTGATAGATTTCGAATTTCGCTCCGACGTCGATACCGCGGGTCGGTTCGTCCAAGAGCAGGATATCCGGGTCGGTCAGAAGCCAGCGGCCGATGATAACCTTCTGCTGGTTGCCGCCGCTCAGCGAACGGATCAGTTCTTTGTTGCTAGGGGTTTTTATGCGCATGGATTTGATGGCGTCATCGGCATCGTGTTCCATTTTCTTGTCCTGTAGCAGTCCGATCTTGTTCTTATACGCGGCGATATTCGCAATTGTCGAGTTGAAAACGATATCGGCCATCGGGTAAATACCGGTCTCGCGACGCTCCTCAGTTAGGTACGCGAATCGGTTATTGATCGCGGCGTGCGGATCCTTGTTTACAATAACTTTACCATTAAGAGTGAGAGTACCGGAAGCAAGTGTGCGCGCGCCGAAGAGTGCCTGCAAGAGTTCGGTACGGCCGGCGCCGACAAGTCCGGCAACGCCGAGGATCTCGCCCCTACGTACGTCGAAACTGACATCGTGAATTATCGGTGCATGAACGGTGGTCAAATTTTTGACGGAGAGATACACATCCTTCGGCTCGTTCGTTTTCGGCGGGAACCACTGCTTCAGGTCACGACCGACCATCATATTGACCAGTGTTTCCCTGGTTAGGTCCTTTATCTGCTGAGTGCCGACATATTTGCCGTCGCGGAGAACGGTAACTTCGTCTGCTATCTGGAAAATCTCTTCCATTTTATGGGAAATATATATGATGCCGACGCCCTGCTGCTTGAGAAGCTTGATTATGTCAAACAGAACGTTTACTTCCTTTTCGGTCAGGGAAGAGGTCGGCTCATCGAGAACAATTATTTTCGCGTTATAGGAAATTGCCTTCGCGATTTCAACCATCTGTCGCTGGGATACCGAGAGGTGATGCAGCGGCGTGGCCGGATCAAGGTTGATGTTGATCCGTTGAAACAACTTGAGTGTTTCTTTTTTCATCTTGCTTTCGTCGACAAACAAGCCCCTGTTTGGATACCGTCCCAACCAGATATTGTCGTTGATGCTGCGTTGCGTAACCTGATTCAATTCCTGATGGACCATCGAAACGCCATTCTCGAGCGCATGTTTCGGGTCGGTAAAATTGATCGGCTTTCCGTCAATAAAAATTTCGCCCTCGTCTTTTTGATAAATTCCGAACAGGCATTTCATCAGCGTGGATTTTCCTGCCCCGTTTTCACCCATGAGGGCATGCACGGTTCCAGCCCGTACATCAAGATGGACATTACTTAACACCGGTATACCGGAAAACGATTTACAGATACCTTTTAAACTTAATAGAATGTCCTGCACAGGTCTTCCCCCTTGCACCAAAAAATAGTCGTGGAAGGAATCACTTCCTCCCACGACAGTATAACACAGTTTTACCCGTCTAAAGGCTCAACATTTTCGCATCTTACTTCTTTTTGAAGTCCTGATAGTTTTTGGGTGTTACGGGTACGTATGCTACACGGACAGATTTTGTTCCATCGGTCATGAGCTTCCAAGCGGTTCCTTCGGTGGGTGCCTTGCCAGATGCGGCGTTGATCGCAAGATCAACAGTTGCACGGGCTTGGTTCACGCCGTCGTTAAGAACGGTACCATTGAGTTCGCCGTCGGCGATCATGGTAAGAGCCTGATCAAGGGCATCAACGCCGTAGATCGGGAGTTTGACACCGGCGGTCTTGAGTGCGTTAGCGGCACCAAAAGCCATACCGTCATTGTTACAGATGACGAGTTCGATGTTCTTGCCGAAGCTTGAAGTAAGCCAGGTGGCCATCTTGTCGTTTCCGAACTGGGTTGACCAGGTAGGATCTGCTTCGAGAGCAAGCTGCTGTACTTTTATACCGGCATCAACGAATGCTTTTACGCATTCTTTGGTCCGTGCTTCAGCATCAGGATGTCCCGGTTCGCCCTTGAGCAGAACGTACTGGACGATTCCGTCTTTGTTCTTGTCCCAGGAAGGATTAGCTTTCCAGTCGTTGACCATCATCTGGCCCTGCATGATTCCTGCATCGGCAGAAGCAGTACCTACGTACCAAACTTTGTCGTAGGAAGCCATTGCACCAGCTTCGGTCGCTTCTTTGTTGAAGAGAACAAGGGGAATGTTGGCGGCTTTTGCTTTGGCAATAACGGCCTTAGCAGCAGCGGGGTCAACGAGGTTGATGGCGAGTACGCTTACTTTCTTGGAAATGAAAACGTCGATCTGATCGTTTAGCTTAGCCTGCTGGCCTTCGGAGTCGACAATTTCGATCTTTGCACCCTTGGATACGGTGTATTTTTCGAGTTCCGGCTTGATAACACCATTCATGAAGTTATCAGCGAAGCTGTAGATGTTCGAACCGATTACGATCTGGCCCTTGGCTTTACCGTTATCTTTTGCTCCGCCGGCGAATACGCTGGCTACCAAAAGAACGGCAAGAACTGTTAACGCAATTCCTCTTTTCATATAAGACTCCTTAACATTGATTGGAATATCCCAATGGATATTCGCTACTTTTGTTATGTTAAGCCCGCTTTCACTATCCTACAATGTAAATTTCGGCGAGAATTTTGCGTTATTTCGCACAAGACCGTGTTATTTCGGCGAAATGTACGGATGATAGTCTATCCAGATGTATTTTTCATTCTCAAGCGGTATGGAAAGGTTGAGAAGGGACTTTTTCCCGAGAATCGCCGTCGCTAGCTCGACCATTGCCTCTGCCATACGCTGGGAATCGTTTTTGACTGTTCCATATAGGTATCCTTCTGCAATCGCCTCTTCTGCTTCACTGAGTCCGTCAATGCCGATGACCGGAATCCATTCACGATCTCGACGATCGATCGCTCCATTCTCGTTGGTATCCTTAAAAAGACCTGCCTGGCGCATGCGACTTATTGCACCGAGCGCCATATCGTCATTGTTGCACATAATCAGTTCCATTCGGTCCTGGTATAGGCTGATCAAGCGGCCCATCTTGGTGTAGGCCTCGTCACGGTTCCAATTCGCCACTTCGAGCGCAAGCGTTTCTACGGCAAAGCCATTTTTCTCGAAGCTGTACAGCACCTCGCTCGTGCGCGTCTCGGCATCCTGATGGCCCTGTTCGCCCTTGAGAATGATGGTCTGGATCACCCCGTCACCGTTGCGGTCATATTGGTTCAGTTTGTGGGGATCGTTACCAAAAAGATCCATCACGAGGCGAGCTTGCATTTGGCCGGACTGCTCCGCACGGGCCCCGACATAATAAGTCTTATCCCATAGAGCGAGGTCGCCTGCGAGGGGCTCTCGATTAAAAAAAATGACGGGAACATTTGCAGCCTGTAACCGCCTGATAATGGCATAGGCACCGAGACGGTCCACAGGATTGATCATAAGGAGCGCGGGTTTGTCCGCGAGAATCTTTTCGATTTGCTCGTTCTGGATCAACTGGGAATTCCCTGCATAATATAACTTTATAGGAAAAACTCCTTCCGCCTGCGTAAGAATCTGACCAGCGAACGTTTCCATATAGGGATCAGTTTCATTGTAGACGAACAGTCCTACCAATGGTTCTCCGAGCGAGCAAGAACCGAGAATGACGACCATAGCGAAAAAAAAGGTAAACCTCAATGCGGGTACGAATATTCGTTTCATTTTTATAGTTCCTCCTGGATGTCTTTCGGAATAAAAAGTGAAACAGTAGTACTCTCGTCCATGATACTCGAGATGCGGACGTCCGAGCGGTCGCCATAGTAAAGTTTGAGGCGTTGATACACATTCCGGATGCCGACACTTGGCCGTTCGTGCCCTCCGCGCATGGTGACATACATTTCCGCGATCTTCGCTTCGCCGATTCCGTAACCGGTGTTTATTACCGAAAAGATGAGAAAATCATCGACCTCCTTTCCAGTAATGTCGATGTGTCCTTCCTCGTCACCAACGCCATGGTAGATTGCGTTCTCGACCAGTGGCTGAAGGATGAGCTTCATCACCTTGAGGCCCCGGATTTCACTCTCGATGTTGATGGTATAAGTAAATTTATTACCATAGCGTATGCTTTGGATTGTGAGGTAGTTTTCTACATGAGAAATCTCGTCTTCGACAGGAATGAAAATCTCTCCCTTAGAGATACTGATGCGAAAAAAACGTGCAAGCGAGACGACTGTGGTGATGACATCTTTGCTCCGTTGATGTTCTGCGAGCCACACGATGGAATCGAGTGTGTTATATAAAAAATGGGGATTGATCTGATTCTGGAGCGCCTGCAATTCCAGCTTGCGTTTTTCCCGCTGCTGATCGAGAAGACGGGCGAGAAGCTCCTCGATTTTCATGATCATGTTATTGAATGAGTGTGCAAGGCTGACGATTTCTCGCTGCCCCGAAACCTCCACCGGCGAAGAGAAATCCCCGTTTTCAATTTTGGACATCGCGTTCTTGAGTTGGCTTATGGGCCGCGATACGCGCAAAGAAATCAGGGCGGCTACCATTGCGCTTACCGCAATGACCACCAGAAAAATGACAACGAGAATTCCTGCAAGTCTACTCATTGCGGCATTAATCTCGTTTACGTTGCTCACGGTGACAATGAGCCACCGGGTATGCATAAGAGTGTTGACGTTGAGATACATGTCGGTATGGTTAATTGTTACCCGCCTGCTACCGAGAAACATTTCTGCGGCTATTGGTGCCGTCTGTTGAGTCATGGTAGCCGGCTCCGACTCGGAAGAATAGAGCACGGTACCTCGCTCGTTCAAAATGAGGAGATGCCCATGCTCACCGAGATTTGTCTTTTTAGCGAGATCGGTAAGTGCATCCTTGTTCAACTCAATGAGCAGAACGCCGTTTGACACTTTCCCTCCTTGTACGAACTCCACTGATTTCGAAACGGCAATGACGCGCTCCTCGCGATTCTCCACGAGACTTGTTTCTTGCTCGGCGCTGAAATGGAAATTTTCCTTGAATTGCAATGCCGACAAAAACCAGGGCCGCGTACTGATCGAGTTTTCCGTCCGAAAATCAAGCGTGGGTCCAGCGAGCCATCTGCCAGAATTATCGAACAGGATGATAGACACCACGTCCTTCTTTATGTCAGTGTTCGTTTTGTACAGTTCAGCAAGGACTTCCGCATCATTCTCAACATCGAGGTTGAGCGACATGAACTGAATATAGTTTGCCGTCTCGATAACGCTGTTGATGTAACCTTCGAAGTTCATCACGATCTGCTTGTTGATCTCGCGAGTCTGCGATTCTACGAGATCGTCGAGGGTTCCCGAAAATACTGCAAGAAAGATGAGACTCGTCAGGAGAAGCACCACGGTGACAATGCCCAGTGTCGTAATGAAAATATTAAGGCCGATGGAAATGAAGGATTCAGACTTTTTCTTCACGGTATTTCTTCGGCGGCATGCCCGCAAATTTCTTGAAGCTGTGACTGAAATAGTACACATCACGGTACCCGCAAGCTATCGCAACTTCCGCTATACGATCGCCGGTCGAAGACAACAGCTCCATTGCCTTTTCCATGCGCACTCCCGTGAGGAATTTGACAAAGGTGCTTTCTTTATTTTTCTTGAATAGTTGCCCGAGATACGAGGCGCTGATACCCAGTGTGTCGCACACCGTTTCCATTGTCAGGTCGGGATCGGAAAAATTATTGTAGATGTGGCTTACCGCTTGGTCGAGCAGGCGCTCCGCGTTGTTCATCTTGAACGCAATGCTTCGCTCGCGAATTTTAAGAGCAAGACTCGCGACCCTTGTGAATAGTTGGTCGAGATTCCGGATTTTCGAGATCAGTTCGATAATGTCCCCGCCTGCCAGCTCGTTGATGTCGACCCCGATCGAGGCCGCATAGTTCGAAAGAAGACCGAGCAGATTGAGCACGTACAGGTTCAAGTTTCCAGCATTCGCTGCATCCCGTGCAGCGGTTACCCGAAGTGCTTCAATAAATGTAGCCACCTCCGCATCGCTGCCGTACCGCAACACTTGTTCCATACTCTTCGCGTCACCTTCCTTGAAATGAACTAAATGTGATTCCCGCTCGCCAAACTGATTGAAGTACGAAATATGGCTGATGCTGCCGAATCTGCTATACGAGAGAGCTTCGCCCGCTTCTTCGTATGCATCACCGAGCTGTCTGAAATCCTTGTGCATGACGCTGACACCGATATCAATCTGTACCGACATAAAATGCTCGGTAGTCCTCACCATGCGGTTGAGCACCACATCGATCTGGCGTGAAAAATCGATTCCCTTTTCCTTGACCACGAATACGATTCCCTCGTGGAACATAAAGCTGTAGTATTCAAAACCGTCGAGGCCGATCAGCGTGCCGAGTCGGGAACGAACGGAAAGTTTCAATTTTTCGTATTCGATGATCCCCCAGTTGTCCGGGTTACGCTCGACGAGCACGAAGGCAACGAGATAGCGGCTTTCGTCGAGGGACACACCATGTTCCCTGAGTTGCTCGATGTCCGCATTGTTGCCCGAAGCACCCGAAGACAGGAGAGAGACAAAATAGTTCTCGATGAGAAGCGGAATGCTCTGTTCGTAACGCTTCTGTATCTGCTCCCGGTTGTAGTTGTCGAGAAATTCGGTATCGAGCTCGATTTTAAGGTTGTGGAGAAACCGGGAAATATCTTCCTGAGTAAGAGGTTTGGTCAGGTAGCTGCGTACATTCAGCTTGATGGCCTCCCGCGCGTAGTCAAACTCGTCATAGCCCGTGATAAAGCCGATGCGCACGGTCGGATAGTCACGCCGGATGATGCCTGCAAGCTCTATGCCGTCGATGTAGGGCATCTTGATGTCGGTCAGTACAACCTGTGGGGAGTGCTTTTCGATGAGCTCTATCGCGTCGTAGCCGTTTCCAGCCGTCCCGACCACGAGAAAACCGCTTTCTGCGGATATTTTTGACGATATTCTGCCCCGAACCTCGTCTTCGTCGTCAACCAGAATGATCTTGTACGGTTCCGTCACAAAGCCTCCAAATCTGTTCCAGTGTATGTTTGAAATCCCCAAAGGTCAATGTTTTTCTCTTTTTCAGTTCACAAGAAAGGACAGTCACTATATACTCGTACTCGTTATCGAGCACACATTTGAATTTTATCCGGAGGATATTCCATGATTCGCACACTTGTAGGATTTATACGATTTTGGTTTTATTTGGTTTTTTTAACCCCCAAACTCTTTCACGTCAAAAAACTGGATAAGGCGGGTCTCATTGCCGAGCGCGATGAACAAGTTGTCAAAGGCGTCGGAGACTGGGCCCGTTTCGTGGTCAGCCTGACCGGTGCAAAAATCGAGGTTACTGGAGAGGAAAATCTTCCTCCCGGCCCGGTTGTATTCGTCGGCAACCACCAAAGCAACTTTGACATTCCGATCTTCCTCGGCTTCATCAACAAGCCGAAGGCCTTCATTTCCAAAATTGAAATTTTGAAAATTCCGATACTCAACGACTGGATGAAACTGATGCAGTGCTCGTTCCTTGACCGCAAGGATATGCGCCAATCGCTGCGTACCATGGCCGAAGCAGTCGAATCCATCAAGAAGGGCTATTCCATGGTCATTTTCCCCGAAGGTACGAGAAGTAAAAGCGACACCATCGGTGAATTCAAAGCCGGCAGCTTCAAGCTCGCCATCAAAGCCGGCGTGCCCATAATCCCTGTCACCATGAACGGTTCCTGGCACCTCTTCGAAGAAACAGGGTTCATGCGGCCTGGTACCGTGCATCTCACCATACACGCCCCCATCCCGACGGCAAATCTCGGTCGCGAAGACACGGAAGCCCTTTCGGTCCAGGTCAAACAAATCATAGAAAATGGAATGAAAAACTGATCAGGAGAACGAAATGAGCGACCTACCCCTGCGCACCTCTATGGAAAAGAAATATCTCTGGAACTCCGAAAGCGTCTTTGCTAATCATGCCGCCTGGCAAAAGGAATTCGCTGCAGTTTCGGCTCAAATACCCCAAGTACAAGCCTTTTCGGGAAAACTCGCGCAGGGTCCGGTAGTCATTGAACAGTTCCTTGCCCTCGTCGACTCGCTGGACGGACGCATGGAAACACTTATGTTCTATGCCATGATGAGCGGAGCCGTCGACACCACAGACGAAGCTGCCCAGTCACTAAACGGCCAGGCAGAATCCCTATATGGTCGGTATCTCGCCTCCATTTCGTTTCTTGAGCCCGAACTCCTTGCCGTCGGCGAGGTAAAATTGCGTGAATGGTTTTCGTCCTCAAAATTTCTTTCAGTTTACGGCCACTGGCTCGACGATCTTCTCCGCACCCAAAAGCATGTGCGTTCGGCTGAAGTTGAAGAACTACTCGGTTCGGCTGCCGAGGTTTTCGGCAGCATCGACACCATTCACCGCATGCAGGTTGATTCGGATCTCAAATTTGCGCCGGCTCGAGATTCCACCGGGAAGGAATGGCCGATCGCCCAAAGCACCATCGAAGCGATCCTCTCGAGCCCGGACCGCGAGCTCCGTAAAAACGCCTGGTACAGCTTTTGCGACGCCCACCTCGCTAACGGACCATCCCTCGCTGCAACCCTTATCACCTCCATCAAAAAAGACGCGTTCCTCGCGCGTGCTCGAGGCTACAACTCGACCCTCGAAGCAGCCCTCTTCGCGGACAACATTCCCGAGGCAGCCTTTACCAACACCCTCGACACTTTCGCCAAACATCTTCCCGTCTGGCACCGGTACTGGAAAGTCCGCGCAAAAGCCCTCGGAGTTGATCGACTGCAGCACTGGGACATCTGGGCTCCTATATCAAAAAATTCGCCCGAAGTAGGCTACGAACAGGCGATCGGCTGGATTTCCTCAGCACTCGAGCCGCTCGGAAGCGATTACACAAGCAGGCTTCGCACCGGCTGTCTCGAACAGCGCTGGGTGGATGTTTATCCGACACTGGGCAAAAGCTCAGGTGCATTCAGTTTTGGAAGCCGCCTAACCCATCCCTTCATCATGATGAGCTGGAGCGGGGATCTGTCGTCTTTGAGCACCCTCACTCATGAGTTGGGGCACTCGATGCACAGCGCCCATACCTGGAAAACCCAACCGGGTATATATTCCGAATACAGCATCTTTGTCGCGGAGGTCGCCTCCAATTTTAATCAGGCAATGACCCGTGCCTGGCTCTTTGACCACGAGAAAGATACGCAGTTTCAGATCGCGCTCATTGAAGAAGCTATGGAGAATTTCCATCGGTATTTCTTTATTATGCCAACCCTCGCCCGTTTCGAACGCGAGGTGCATCGCCGCATCGAAGCTGGTATTGGCGTCACTGCAAGCGACCTGAACAATCTTATGGCAGATCTTTTCGCCGAAGGCTACGGCGGTGAAATGGAGCTTGACCGCGACCGTGAAGGCTCGACTTGGGCCCAGTTCAGTCATCTCTATGCCAATTTTTATGTCTTCCAGTATGCAACTGGCATAAGTGCCGCTCATGCACTCGCCGCTCCTATCCTTGCAGACGTCAAAGACGCCAGCAACACAGATGCGGCACAGCGTTACATCGATTTCCTTTCCTGCGGAAGCTCGCAGTATCCGATCGATGCACTCAAGCAAGCCGGCATCGACATGACGACACCGGCCGCAATCGAGAAAGGGTTCGAGGTACTAGGGAGCCTGATCGATCGACTGGAGAGTTTGACGGGGAACTAAAAGTTACTTTTTATGCCGTCTGTCCAGCTCATCATTCACATCCTGCCAGGACACGCCTTCGCGGTACATGAGCACGTTAACGAAATATAGAAGATCGGCGCATTCCCAGACCACGTCGGTCTTATTGTCTGCTTCGATGAGTTCTTCGGCTTCTTCCATTATTTTTTCGCGCACGCGTTCGCCGGTGAGAGTCGAGGTATAAGAGCCGGGTTTTGGGTTTGCAAAGCGGTCGGCAAGTACAGAAGAAAGGTACGGCAGGCTGTAGGGCCGGTCGGATACGCTCTTGAAGCAGGTCCAAGCGCCGGTATGGCAGACGGGGCCGTTCGGCTTCACGATAGCGAGCACCGTGTCCCTGTCGCAGTCGGCGCGGAGACGAATGACGTCGAGGGTGTTGCCCGAGTTTTCGCCCTTTGTCCATAGGACATTACGAGTGCGACTCCAAAAGGTCAGCTTTCCGGTGACGAAGGTTTTTTCGAAGGCATCGCGATTGGCATAGCCGACCATCAAAACTTCGCCCGTCTCGCTCTGTGCGACTACCGTAATCAGATCAACCTTCTCCCAGTTGAGGCACGAAATAAAGCCATCCTTGAGAGCAACTTTCCCGGTATACAATGCCATGCCGAGCTGCACATCGCAGCCAGCTTTTTCGAGGGCGGTGATTTCCTCCACCGTCGACACACCGCCTGCCACCACGAGCCGGCACTTGACCGCAGCGCGGAGTTTTTCCACGAGAGTCATATCGATGCCCGTCATCGTACCTTCACGCTCGACACAGGTAAAAAGCAATTCCGAACAGTAGGGCTCTACAGCCTTCGCGCCTTCGACGAGATCGATGCCCGCACTTTCGGTCCAACCCTTCACGGCGATCTTTCCGTTGCGGCTGTCCACCGAAATTATAATATGGTCACGGCCGATAGCCTGAACCATGCTTTCGAGAAAAGCAATGTTTACTCCCGACTTTCCGTCAGCGAGCGTGAAGGCCGCCGAACCGATTATCACTTTCTCGGCGCCGAGCGACAAGAGCTCCTTCGCCTTTTTTGGATCGCGGATGCCCCCGCCAACACGCACACTACCGCGCCGTAAAAGGCTCTTTAGCGTTTCGGTGTTCGCAGTAGTTCCATCAGGCTTTGTATTGCGAAGCGCTGCATCGAGATCGATGATCGCGACTTCTCCGTAGCGGTCAAATTCCGCAATGAGCTCTTCGGGATTATCCCGTTCGAGCGCCAGATCCTTGCCCTGTATCAGCTGGACGACTTTTCCGTCCTTCAAATCTATAGAAGAAATTATCATATTAGTTTGTCAGTGTTCCTTTGGTACTCGGGATGGCACCGGCTGCGCGGGGATCGATCGCAACCGCTTCCCGGAGGGCGCGGGCGACAGCCTTAAATATAGCCTCGATTTTGTGGTGGTCGCTTCGGCCTCGGAGCACGTCAATGTGTAAGTTGCACTTGGCCCCCGACACAAAACCCTGCCAGAAATCCTCGACAGTGTCGGTCTGGAACGAAGCACCGTCTTTACCGCCGGCTACAAGTGGAACGCCCGAAATCTGTGATTCGCATACGAGAAAGGGCCGTCCGCCAAAATCGACAGCAGCACGGGCCAGAGTTTCGTCCATCGGGAAAAGGAAAAATCCGGCGCGCACAATACCAGCACGGGTGCCGAGCGCTTTGTCAAAACCCTGACCGAGCGCGATACCGGTATCCTCGACGAGGTGATGCTGGTCAACTTCGAGATCCCCCGAAAGAGAACCCGAAAGGTCGAACATTCCGTGCTTGCAAAAAGAAGCGAGCATGTGCGATAAAAACCCGATCGGACAATCAACTGTACACTTACCCGAGCCGTCAAGGTCGAGTGTCAATTTGATATCAGTCTCACCCGTTTTCCGCTCCACAGAAACCTTCCGTTCCATACCGCACTCCTTATTCAACAAACATAATTTCCGCACCACTCTAATCCCGCGCCCCGGTAATCTCGGGCCAAGGACGGCCCGAAAAAGCGAAGAAGAAAAATGCCCCATCATTTTTCTTCAAGACCTTGTTTCACACGAAGTGAAACAAGGTCAGGTCAAGGCATCACTTTTCTAAGTTCGTATTCGAGAATATCGGTTGCACCAAGACTCTTGAGCCGGGGCATCAGGGTCGGAACTTCGCTTTTCTTGACGACGATCTTGAGTGCGTAGCCGTCGTCACCGTAGAGCGGTGCGACTGTCGGGCTCTTCATCGCGGGGATGCCAGTGACGAGATCGGCGAAACGAGCCTTCGAAACGTTCATCTCGAGCATGACGCGGTTTCGGGCGGCAAGTACCGCTTCGAACAGCATCTTGAGCTCCTGAATCTTCTTACTCTTGAATGGATCGGCGAGTGCTTCCTTCGAGGCAAACATCCGGGTTGAACTTTCCATAATAGTGTCGATGATCCGCAGACCATTTTCCTGCAAGGTGCGACCGGTAGCTGTGTTGTCGATGATCATGTCGGCATCATCAGGCGGGAATACCTCGGTCGCGCCGTAGGTGCGCACAATCAGATAATTGAGTTTCTGCGCCTTGAGCCAGACCTCGGCGTTCGCGACATATTCAGTGGCAACGATCATCCGCTTGGAACGGAGCGTAGCGTCGTCGATTTCGTTCGGTACGGCAGCAACGATGCGCACTTTGTCAAAGCCGAGATCCATGATCTCGACTACATCAGCTCCTGTTTCGCGAATCCAGTCGATACCGGTAAAGCCTACATCATGGGCGCCAAGCTCCAGGAGCTTACCGATGTTCTGGGGTTTCATCACCTTGGCCTCAAGGTCGTCCTGATTGACGATTGGCCGATAGGTGCGCTCGGGCAAGTAAATGCTTATTCCCGCGTCAGAAAAAAGGGCGGAAACGTTGTCGTAAATACGGCCCTTGGGCAGCAAAATTTTGAGCTTGTCCATCTTGAATCCTCCAAAAATTAAAAAAAAGCCACTGAAAACCGGATTTTATTCTCCAAGCTTTCAGCGGCTGCTATTTCACGAACAAAGCACCACCAATAGTCAGCCCGGAACCACAGGGGAGAGGATGGAATGATGATGATGGAACATTGTCACTAAAGTCATTGTACTATGAGTAAAACATGAAATAAACTGCCTGTCAAGAGTGCTGTCATTGCCAATTGCAAGATCCCAATCATACTTAGGGAACGGAACAAACACACTTTACTGAAAAGGTAATATCGCAACGCATGCTTGATATACTACCCTCGGTTTTGTTCGTAGTCGACAGCGATATTCGCCTTTTATATGCAAATGCTTTCGGCGAGTCCCTTATCAGTATGAAGTATCAACAAGCGGCACAACGACACACCGAGGACATACTTGCCTGCGAACACTCCTTCGAGGGCACTGATAGATGCGGCACCTCGCCGTCCTGCGCCGATTGCCTGATACGAAATTCGGTAAAAAAGGTTTTAAGCACCGGAGAAACAATTCGTAACGAGATCCCCATGACTATTGGGGTCCCAGAAAAAAAAGTGGTTTCCGTATTATTGACGGCCGGTCTCTTTGAATCAGGCAGCAATCGCTCGGCGCCCTCTTCCTCGAGGATATCGGTGAATTGATTGAACTGAGAAAACTCATTCCGGTCTGTATGAAATGTGGAAAAATTCATTACCGGATGGAAGTTGGCAGAAATTCGAAAAGTATATCGAGGAACATCTCGGTGTCGATATGAGCCATTCCTTGTGTGATTCCTGTCTTGAAAAGTTTTATCCCGCGAAATAATGACCTTCCGAATGCATGTCAGATAGTCGCGCCCGGCGGACCATTAATAGGTAGTTCAATGATAAAGGTAGTTCCCGGCGAAACCTTGCTATCAATATAAAACCTGCCCCCATGTTTGTTTACGATAATATTATATGAAATACTTAAACCCAAACCCGTACCCGTTCCTGGCTCCTTAGTGGTAAAGAACGGCTCAAAAATCCTCGATTGAATTTCTTCGGGAATTCCTGGACCATCGTCATGCAGTTTGATTTTTACAGAATCTTTTATAACACTAGTCGTTAAGATTATAGAACCTTTATCCTGCCGCTTCTGACTCTGGATAGCCTGTGCTGCGTTTACCAAAACATTCAAGATCACCTGATTTATTTCGTTGCCCCGTGCCCTGACCGGCGGAAGTGTATCAAAATTCTTGGTAACGTCCGCAACATACTTTATCTCGTTCCATGCGACCACGAGGGTACTTTCAATACCCGCATTTATATCAACAAGCTCAAACCCGGTCCCCTGGTCGATACGTGAAAAACTTTTCAGATCAGTCACGATACGGATTATCCGAGTAAACCCGTCATCAGATTCCTGGGCAATCGTCTCAAGATCAGAGAAAATTGAATCCATTCTGCTATTTTTTCTGATTTCCTCCAGCTCTGGTCCTGGTAAAGCGACCACATCGTTGTAAAATTTTTTAATTTTTATCAGATATTTTTCGATCATAGCCTGATTGCTTTTCAGAAACCCCAGTGGATTGTTTATTTCGTGCGCAACGCCGGCCGCAAGCTGTCCGATCGAGGCAAGTTTTTCGTGTTGTACCATCAAAGCCTGAGTCTGTTGCAGTTTCTTGTTGGCATCAACAAGCTCGAGGGTGGACTTCCACAGTTCTCGTTCGCTCATAATGCGTTGGGTTATGTCTTTGACAATGCCTTGATACCCGACTTTTTCGCCGGTAGCATCCCTGATAATGGTGATAGACTCGATACAAAAAATGGCTTTCCCGTTTTTATGTCTCAGAATTATTTCATTATCTGTGGAAGAGCCCATCTTATTCACCCGATCTAGTTGATATGGCCGGCCTTCAGGATTTGCCGAAAAAGAAGTAACGTTCTTTCCGATCAAGTCCTCTTTCTTTTCTTCCCCAAGCAACTTGATACCAGCATAATTAATTTCGGTGATTATATCCTCCGCATCGGAGGTATAAATCATATCAGGCGATCCATCAAAAAGATTCCGAAGTTTTTTTTCTTTTTCCTGCAAAATAGCTACAGCCGATGCGCGGGCTTGTTCAGTGATATTCCTTTGCATGCGAAACTCGACAGTATTAGAAATTATTTCCGCGATATTTTCCAAAACAGTCGCTTCGAGTGGTTCCCAGCTTTTTTTATTTCGTCCGACAAGTAAATAACCGAAAGGCCCATTGATACCGAACAACCGCAATGCTATCCAATACCCTACCTTTTCATCGATACCCGGGGGAGCCCAAGCAGTAAACTGATACACCTTTTCTTCTCGTTGGACCAAATGAAGACTCTCCGTCCAACGTCCCTCGCTTAATTCAATCGGATAATCCGAACCCGAAAGGCAGAACCGAAAACCCTTAATTGTATCCTCATAAAAAAGAGCAACAGAATTTGCGCCTAAATGTCGTTTCAAAATATCGGTTGCCAAAAGATTCGCATGTTCTGTTTCATCAAACGAAAAAATATGGTTCAACTCGACAAGAAGAGTAAAGACCGATTCAAGCTTACTAGTAGAAACGTTCATTACTGGACATCCTTCGTGCCTGTTTACAGAATACGGGCGGTCAAAATAGTCAGATGATCCTGAAAATCTTCCTTTTTAGCCAGTTCGAGAGCGTTTGTCATGAGCTTCCGGTGATAGTCGGAAGAATAGGGAACCCGGCCAAACAGGTCGGCAGCCTTAATTGAAGACGGAAGCTGAGTATCACCAAACCCGGTGAGGCCATCAGTATATAAAGTTAGAATATCGTTCGACTGCAAAGCCACATATTGTTCTACGAACAAAGTAGAATTGGAAAACCCGAGGCTCTTCCCCGAAACAAGCAATTCGATGGCATTAGTTCCGCGTACCAGGAATGGATGTGTATGTCCGGCATTGGCATATTTTAACCCCCGAGCACGCAAATCAATAACTCCCGCAAAAAATGTTATCGCGATGCCAGCGGTTTGGCGTAATTCAAAATTCATCCGGTCGTTAAGCCAGGTAAGAAATTCACCAGGAGAGAATTCTTTTCCAAGACATAACCGTACGTATTCCGAAAATATAATTGACTTCAAAATACCCGTGATAAAAGCTGCCCGCACTCCACTGCCGCCTACGTCCCCGATAAGAAGGAGATATTTATCCGCCGACAGAGATATTACGTCATAATAATCCCCACCACAAAACAAGGACGGAACGGGCCGATAGCTTGCCCGAAATTCGATGCCATCAGATTTCGGTAATGATGGTTTGAGAATGGCCTTTTGCATCTCACCTGCCCATTTCAGTTCTTCCTGCATGGATTTAAGGTATTGTATATTTTGCCGTTTTAATTCTCCGTGAGAAAAAGCCTTTCCCACCTCCGATAGGAGATATTCGGAATCCCATGGCTTTAGGATATAGTTAAAAATCCCTGCTCTGACCGCCTTGATGACTTCGTCAGTTTCCGAGAAGCCTGTCAGCAGCATAGTAATAATATCAGGATAGATATTTCGAACTATCTGTAAAAAATCAGAGCCCTTCATTTGTGGCATTTTCAAGTCCGATATAACCACCACCACTCGATCACCCTTCTCGACAAGTATTTCGAGTGCAATTTTTGCGAGTCCTGCGGTCAGTATTTCAAGGCCATGTTCATACGCCCAGTCGTTCAACTCGCGCTTGAGGGCGCTCAGAATATTTTGTTCATCGTCCACCAAAAGAAGATATCGTGCTTCGGCCATACTTACCCCTTTTTCTGTTCGGTTATATCGATTGCAATACCCAGTAACCCAATTATTTTTCCACTATCCGATTCCGCATAGAGCGAAGTCTTGACTTCGCTAAATACATGCAACTTTCCGTTATCATCCCGGATCGATATTTCTTCAGAAGTCTTGTTCCCCAGAAATATCTTTTGATCAATTTTGTGCAATAGCTCGACAGTCTCTGGCGGATAAAAAAGCGAAACATCATTACCAATAAGTTCCTTTTCGGTACAGTGTAACAATGAAAGACAAGCCTCATTCGCATACGTAAATCGGGAGGCAAGATCTTTCATGTACACAGGAGAAATAATCTGATTAAGGGCCCCGCTCAAACGCCGATTTTCGGCCAATGCAGCAAAAAGTCTTTTCTCGGCCTGAATACGGACTGTTACATTGGAGGCAAAGGCAGTAGCGCCAATAATATCGCCCGAAGTATCATAAATGGTATTATACCGGGTTTCGTAAAAAAAACGATTTTGCTCGCCATATTCTTAAATAGCAATATGATTTTCACCCACAAGAGCCCGATCGTAATTCTGTTTCGATAGATAAAATAATCATACTATCCGGGTTTTCGATTCTCGATTGCAGCAACAGCTTGAGCTTGACCAGTTCTGCTTCAGCGTTCTTGCGTTCGGTAATATCAGTGCACATTGCAATAAAATTGCTAATTTTACCATTCCAACCAGGAACCGGAGATATAGCCAGGTCTATCAAACAGCGGCTCCCAGTTTTCTTGACATACACTAATTCACCTTTCCACGTTTCGCCCAAAAGAATTTTTTTCAATACATTGTCGAACGGCCGAATTTCTCTTTGGTTCGAAAAGAGCAATTCCGTGGCATTTTTACCGAAAATGTCGCCCAGTAAATAACCGGTAAATTGTTCAAATGCATCATTTACCCACTTGATACATCCGTCAGTGTCACCAATAATGACCATGTTAGGAGAAACTTTCAACGCCGAACTTTTCAGGATCAAGTCTTCCTCGACCTGCTTCACGTCAGAAATGTTAGTAAGGGTACCAACAATCTCGTTTTCACCTGTAAGAGATGTCGTCCAGCTCCGTTCGTCGCGTAACCACAGAAAAATTCTGTTCTTGCGAAAAAAACGATATTCGAGTGACAGTTCATTGCTTTGCGCAAACTGCGAAAACGAACCAAGAATTCGGGTTCGGTCGTCGGGATGTAAATTGTTGAACCACCAGCCGGGTTTCATAACTTCATTGATGGTATATCCAAGAAGGGCTTCCACGTTTTCACTGATCCATTGCCACTGGTCCTGTCCATTATCAAAACGAACGGAAAAGGTTATTGTTGGGCTGTTTGCCAAATAATGGGAAAGGCGGTTTGATAGCTCCTCTCTTTCGCCGAGCAGGGACATTTTTTCCGAAAGGTCATACACAAGCGATAATAGGAAGTGTTTCCCATTGATCTCGATTGGGCCGGAGTGCACTTCAACATCATGGATTGTCGCATCCGCTTTTCGATGACGAAAATGAAAATTTTTTCGCTTTGCGGCGGGAACGGTGTTGATATCGTCGATATTCATGGACAGCATCTGTTCGTGCTTCCATCCATAATACTCGCAGGCTGCATGGTTGGCATCACAGACACTGCCATCCAGAGGATCGATTATCAGCTTAATTGTATGGCTATTCTCGAATAAAATCTGGTAGCAATCCTTTGAATCTTCAAGTGGTTTTTTCTTTTTGATTTCATCAGATGCCATTAGAGTCTCCAAACTAACGAGTTAATTAGACTATAACGCAAGACAAACCAAAATACAAATTGCAAGATCCTCCCTTAACTATTTATCAGATTTCATGTTTTCAATAGTGTCAGTCTTTTCGATGTTGTCCATGTCTCTTTCCACCTCGAGTGCTTCGGTCTCTGCTTCTTCTTCAGCTTTGGCAGCGAGAGTTTCTTTTGTACGGAGCTGGCGCGAATAGACAAAAAGGACTGCAGCGGCTATCAGGATATAATTCGAGATATCATTTTCGAGCTTCGGATCTAGTTTAAAATCAAATATCGCGTTTAACGCCCCAAAAAGAATAAGGGCCACGCCGAGCGCAAGTACGCCTAATTGCATCTGCTTTGAAGTAAATTTCATCGGTTATCTCCTGAAGATTACTATATCACGCGTTTCGTTTCCGGACGAGGGGGTGCCGGAGAAACCCGGAGGGTTCGACCCGGCACCCCGAATATACCTACCGGTAGGTATAGTAAAAACCCGCCCCGGGTCGAACCAGGAGGATTGAGAACGAGTACGATCTCTTCGGAGGCAGGGGGACCCGCGTCTAGCCAACGTACGTAAGGGGAATCAGACGACCCGAAAAAAGGGACAGAGGACTCCGGAGGCAATTTGGCGCGCAGAGAATTCACAGAAATTGTTGAACACTACGCCAATTCTTGCCGCAGGATCCTGTCCCTTTTTTCGTGATGCCAGCTGATTCCCCCTCCCGATTGATTTACACTATACTTTCCTCCAACAAGGGGCCACGAGATGAACTCACGCTTTTATTTTTCTACCTGCCAGGTCGGCGCCGAGAAGGCGGTCAAGGCAGAGGTACTCGCCGAATACCCGCAGCTACGGTTCGCGTTCTCGCGGCCGGGCTTTGTTACTTTTAAGGAAGAAAATGACGAAGGAGTTGCCCTCGTTTTGCGGAAGGGAATTTTTACCCGCCTGTGGGGCGAAGTGTTGGCCCAGACCAAGGACCCGCTCAAACTGGTCGAACTGACGGCGCTTGTTCCCAAAGGTGCTGTTGTCCAGCATTTTGATCGCGACCAATTTGTGCCGGGCGAAGAACCGTCAGGCTTTGTGCGAAACGATCGCATCGACGCCGTCCTTAAAGGCCTGACGGACGCCGCCGCGCGGGGAGAGCCCGCAGTCGGGAGCGAGATATACAGCTTTATGTGGGTTGACGATTTCCATGTTTTTCTCGGTAGGCACGTACATACCGAACACATGATGGCGGCGGCAGGGCACATTCCCGAAATCGCGTTGAGCAAGGATTCGCCATCGCGGGCCTGGCTCAAGATTGAAGAAGCGTTCTTGCGCTTCAAACCGGTCCTGGAAAAAGGAATGAAAGTGCTCGAAGTGGGCTGCGCGCCCGGTGGAGCGACCACGGCTATGTCGAACCGGGGCCTCGTCGTTACCGGCATCGACCCACAGCACATGGACGAGCGCGTATACAAGCTTCCCGGATTCCGGGCAATACGTAAACCGGCGCGCTTCGTAACGGCTGAAGACCTCGCTGCCTGCAATCCGGACATTCTCGTGATGGACATGAGCATCGCTCCGCTCGAAGCACTTGCCGAGCTCGGGCATGTAATAAGCCTGTTGCGCACAATGTACGGAAAAGAACTGAAAATACGGCAGGGGTTTTTGACCATCAAGCTGAATGACTGGAAATACGCAACCGAGATTCCGCTCTACCTGAAAAAGCTCGAGCAGCTGGGTTTCCACTCGCTCCATCCGGTGCAACTGTGCAGCAACCGGCAGGAATTTTTCGTGTGGTCATCACGTTTCAAATAAGGGAGTTGGAGGGGATTTTTTTGCCGGCCGAGGCGCGCCGGAGGCGGTTCATGAGAGCCCGGCCGATTCCCTCGTCGCTCACTTCATGTGCGGCTATTTTCTTCAGACCAAGACGGTCGCATTCACGCAAAACCGCATAAAAATCGGCGGAATACGCTTCGAGGGTTTCGTACTCGCGCCTGAAAGCCGGGCGGGAATCCCCGAGGCTACCCTTCAAGCCGATCAGGCCCACTTGCGCCGGATCATTCATCTCTTCGATCGACCCACCGCTCCAGACATACACTTCTGCATCGGGCTGATAATGCGCGTATTTCATGCCTGGTGAGAGAACGGGTTTGCCCGAAACGGCGCTGTCGTCGGCTACTGCGGAAACCGAAAAGCCGGGAAGGGCCAGCACGATCATTTCGAGAGTCACTGCGCCGGGACGAAGAATGACAACGCCAGAATCGGTGACCTGCGCTACAGTCGACTCAAGTCCGACCTCGCACTGCCCCCCGTCGATTATGGCATCCACCCGTCCATCCATTTCCTCGCAGGCCATGGCAAAATTGGTGGGACTGACCCGTCCGGAACGATTGGCAGAGGGCGCCGCAATGGGGAGGCCGCATTTGGAAAGGAGCAGACGCGCCACCGGATGCGAGGGAATACGAATGCCGACCGAATCGAGGCCGGCGGTTACTTCGTCAGGCAGGCACCGTGTGCGCGGCAGCACCAGTGTAAGCGGCCCGGGGGCAAAAAGGGAAAAGAGAGTTTTTGCTGCATCCGGGATACGAGAGGTTACGGTTGCAAGCTGATCCACCGAGGCGAGGTGCACAATGAGCGGGTTATCGGCAGGGCGACCCTTCGCAGCAAATATCGAAAGGACAGCACGGGAATCGAGGGCGTTCGCCCCGAGGCCGTACACGGTTTCTGTCGGAATGACGACAAGGCCTCCATTTGCGAGCAGACGTGAAGCAGCTTCCTGACTCTCGGGTGTTTCGAGAAAGCGGGTTAATCGAAGGGTGTTTTTCGTCGTCATGTTCGTTCGATGAGCACGTCGCAGGAAGCGGCGCGAAGGTCGGCATCTTCGCCGAAACCGCCAGTTATGCCACAGACGGAAACACCGGCATTCCGGCCCGTTTCGATATCCACCATCGAGTCACCGATCATAATCGTACGGCCGCAGGAAATGCCTGTTTCCTTCATCATGATTTTGATGCCTTGAGGATCGGGTTTCAGAATGCCGATGCTTTCGGGACCAGCTACTCGATAAAAAAACTTCTCGGCGCCGAGGCTACGGATAATTTCCACGGTCGCAGTATGTGGCTTGTTGGTTAGAACCGCGAGCTTGTGACCGCGGGAAGCCAGATGTTCGAGCCACTCGAACATGCCCGGATAGAAAAAAGTCCTTCTGGTACAGTTGACCATATACTGGTCATGATACGTGGGCATAGTTGCCGTGATAAGCGCAGAAAAGTCAGGATAGGCGTCAGCGCGTTCGTTTGAAGTGTAGGGATCAGGATCAGTAAGGATGCCGGTAGCGGCGATATCTGGTGGGCAGGAAGTGCCTGCAAGCCGGGCAGCCATCGCAAAGCTGCGGAACAAGAGATTCCGGGAACCGATGCCGACGCCACGGCGCACAATTTCGCCGCTGACGGGGGGAAGGCCATGAGACGCGAGCATCGCATTTACTGCACCGGAGAGGTCGCCCAGGGAATCGACCAGGGTTCCGTCAAGATCGAAAATATAGAGGTCAAAGTCGTCAGCAATATAACCGGTGTAATTCATATGCAAAAACTCCGTAAATTTTACTGCGCAGGAAGCGCTTTCATAAACTCGCGGTAAATATAGACTACTTCAGCGCCAAATACCAGATGCAGGGTGTCATCCCGTCTAGTTTCATCGTCGCCGAATTGCGAGTTTCAGTAGTAAGTTTTTTCAGATCGATCACCATGTATATCTCCTGTTCACCCGCAATGTAGCTCGGGCAAAAAAAAAGCAAGACCATTGTGCCCGAGAGCACATGGTCTTGCCTGAATTAACAGTAACAATCCGTATTCGAATGTAACTACAAATTATCACGTATTATTTGTACTGTCAACAATTATTCGGTTACATATCAAACTCGATTGTAAACAACGTGCGCGGGGAACGGTCGATGCGCAATTCGCCTTGAATCTGTTTTACCAGCAGTCCGACGAGCTGCATACCGAAACCGGATGACTCGTCACAATTGACCGTCTCGGGCAGACCGGTTCCGGAATCCGAATACACCAGAATTGCCCGTGCCCCCGCTTTCGCGACCGAAATAGTAATAATGCCACTCTTGGAACCGGCAAAGGCATATTTGAGTGAATTGGTGATGAGCTCGTTTAGGAGAATGCCTAGGGGTAAAATCTTTTTTGCCTCGAGCAAGAAGTCTTCGATTTCAATCTTGATCTCGACAGAAAAGGCCGTACAGAATAATGCAACAATCTGTGCGACCAAGGATTCAAGGAATGATTTGAGACTTAACTCCCGGTACTCTTCGGTCTGGTACAGGTGATCATATAACACGATCATGCTCTGTACCCGTTGGGCCGCGTCCATCAGCACCGTTTTGCTTCCATCTTCGCCGATAGTATTGGCCTGCAGCTGGAGAAGACAGGAGATCATGATCATGTTGTTCTTAACCCGGTGATGGGTTTCCTTGAGGATAAGTTCTTTTTCGGCAAGAAGATTCGCGATCTTTTCCTGATCTCTTTTACGTACAGAAATGTCTATAAGAACCACGCGACATACAAAGGATCCGTCTTCCTCCCTGGCGAGTGTCGTCTGCAGTCGCGCCCAAAGAAAACTCCCATCCTTTTTTACCATGCGAAGTTCAAAAGATTGGGGTTCCCCTGTCGCGAAAAGGTTCTTGCGGTGCAGATAGAACACATCCTGGTCTTCGGAACAAATAAAGCGGCTGCACGGCAGAGCAAGCATTTCTTCGCGGGTGAAGCCCAAGAGGGTTGCCGCGGTAAGATTCGTTTCCTTCAACAAGCTCTCTCCGGAAACCGTACAATATCCCACCGGTGCCAGGTCATATAGATCAAAGTAACGGGCACGGGTAATGTCTAATTTCTGCTGGGCATTGCGGAGCTCTTCGTTCTGCAGCTCGAGCTCGATCTGGTGCACATGCAAATCGTGCACGAGTTTTTCTTTTTCATCAAGGGCAGACACCCCGCTTTCCGACGCGCCAGTTCCCCTGGCGGGGCAGACCCACGACTTTTTTTCTTGAATCATCTGGTCATCTCTTTTTGTTGAACATTTATTAATTTTTTATTTTACTCAGGTGCTCGAGTGTAACCACCAAGGAGTACGTAGATCAAGTATACCATTTAAAAGACAAGAAAAGTAAAAAAATCTGAAAATAGTCGACTTGCTCATTCCGAACCTTGACGAAATCAACAATCTAATCAAAGATATTAATACGTCAGGCATCATACAGTCCAAGGAGCAGCAATGGATACAGATCTCCGGGAACAATTTCGGGACCTTTCAGATCATTTGATGTCGTTGGGCATCGAATCGAATCTTACCGCGACTTTTTTTGACGAAACGCTCCGGGCAAATATCTCCAATCTCGATGTTACAAAAACAATTAACAACGAACTGGCTACTCTCAAGGCGAATACGGCAAATATCGCCTCTTCCGCGATGGAGGCAGATAAAAAGCTCTCGAGCGCGGAAGTATCATCCCGGGCTTCCTTTGCATCCATAGAAGCGGGAACCGCAGCACTCCACCAGATGGACGCAAGTTTCTCCGGTTTTGTCTCAACATTCAAGAATCTGACCGAATCGATGGGCCGCATAAATCAGACCCTTGCGGCTATCGATGAAATATCGGAGCTTACGAATCTGCTTTCGTTGAATGCGGCAATCGAGGCTGCCCGCGCAGGTATACACGGTAAGGGTTTCAAGGTTGTGGCAAACGAGGTAAAAAGCCTGGCAGAAAAAAGCAGGAACCTTACCGGCAAAGCATCGCTTCTTTTGAAGGAGATCGAGAAGGACCTCGACGGCGCATCCCGGGACCTCACAGCCTTTCAGGGCACAAAGGAAAAACTTGCACTAAAAATGACAACCTCGCGGACAGAACAGGAACAAAGCACCGTTTCCATGTCCGGAGCGGCCGACAACATGAAGGATATAAACAACTCGCTAAAAACCCAAAGTCAGAACGCAGAATATATAGCCTCGTCGATGTCGAGTCTGACCGGCGCGCTCAACCGGCTGACCGGCAGCTCGAACCTGATTCAGGGGAACCTCGAACGACAGAAGAAATCTGCCTCCGAAACCATCCAAGCCTCGGACCGCATGAAAAAAACAATAGACGAAACCCAGACAGTCATGAATGCCTGCAGTGACGGCTCCACGGGGGTAAATGTACTCCCCGTCGGCCATGACGTTACGTATCCACCGTGGGTATACATCCGGGATGGTAAATCGGCAGGCATAACTATCGAGATCACCTCCCGGGTCGCCACAGCTGCCGGCTTCCAGAGCGATTTCAGGCCGGGCCAGTTTGCAGATGCACTCGACAGCCTGCTCGCAGGGAAAATTCGCCTGCTCGCAAATGCCGGATGGCCGAACGCTTTCTTCGACCGAAAGCCGGTCATCCCGACCATACCGTATGCCAAATTCAAACCCGGAATCTTCACGCAGGAAGACCGGTTCGCAGAATTTCGCACGATGGATAGCCTGAAGGGTAAACGAGTAGCGGCTCAAAAAGGATCGTATGTTGTTGACTGCCTCAAGGAGGCCGGCTGCGAAATCGTCGTAACCGACAATGATCTCGAAGCCTTTGCTGCAGTAATCTGGCAGCGTGCAGATTGTGCAATCACCGAACGTCTTGTCGGAGCATTTCTCTCCCGCCAGTATTTTTCGAATACGATCAAACTCTGTTTCGAAACCGGCCACGAACTGAATGTCGTGTATCTCTTGCGTAAGGAAGACGGCGAACTGAAAAAAATCCTCGATGCCCAGATAGCGGAAGCTTCCGCCTCGGGCGTAATTGACCGGCTTGTCAACGAGCATCGCTGATCCGGAGCGGACAATTTATCGGTTATTTCAGTCGAGAATATCTTTCACCTTTTTCGCGAGCGCTTTTCCAAGTTTTGTATGTTCGCCAGACTCGAAATGAATCCCATCGATAGGACTCGAGACAATTATGGTTGCGGTATCCAGAAAATGGCACCCGAGTTCTTTTGCTGCCCGAGCAAAATGCACAGGAAAATCACGGGACTTTTCTCCGGCACCCTCGAACATGTCTGAAAAACGGGTCAGCTGTACAGTCGGCGGCGGCGCGAGCAGCAGAATCGCCGGAGGGGCGTCGTTACGACCTGCATCGCTTTGCTGCACAAGCCGTACCAGAACGGCGGCTCCTTGCGCAATATCGGATGCAGGAAGACTGAAGCGCTTTTTGAGGTCGTTTGTTCCAAGCATGAGTATGATCAGATCGAAAGGCCGGTGGGAATCGATGCACGGAGCGAGATAAGTTTTGCCGTTCTTGTGGCCCTCGATGGGGTCATCCCATACGGTGGTCCGCCCATTGAGCCCTTCCTCGATCACCTCATAACCCGCACCGAGGCTTTTCCCGAGAATTCGTGTCCAGCGGGTGTTTTCATCCATTCGATTTTGTGCTGCAGGGTCATAACCCCAAGTATTTGAATCACCATAGCATACTATCCGTTTAATACAAAACTCCTTACCGAAAGCATCGATCGATACTAACACTTCCAGAAAGAAATTCACATCCTGAAATTCAACACAATTGTGGTGCCCTTCTCCCGTTCAATCCGAATGTTTCCTCCAAGCTGCAAGGTGAGAGTCCGTACCAACATCAGACCAAAGCCCGTGGAAGTCTCGAAGGTAATATTCTCGGGTATTCCCCTGCCGTTGTCGAATACCCGGATCATCCAGGGACTGAGACTGCAGAACGAGAAGGCTTTTAATCGTGTTCATGTTGTTTTTTATCCGGTGATGGACTTCGCGCAGGATGAGGTTTTTTTCGTCAAGCAGCGCTTTCATTTTGATGTCCAAAAGCTTCCGGTCGGTTATATCCCTGATGTTGCACTGGATCACCCTGACGTCGACACACTGATAGGCGTTACTGATAAATTCGACCTCGATAATTTTTCCGCCGATAGTCTCGAGCGGGAGGTTTTCATACCGCACATAACTGTTTTCCTGCAATTCGCGGAATTTATCTTTATTACCCACGATGTCCTTCAGGAATCCGAGATCCCAGATCGTCTTACCTGTAAAGGCCAGATGGGAAAAACCGAGCAGTTTGATCAGGAATGGATTGACGTCGACAATCATGCCGGTCTCCGCATCCAGAATAAGAATACCTTCTTTCGTCGTTTCGAACAGACGGCGGTACCGCGATTCCGAGGCAAGCTCTTCGGAAAGCTTAGTGTTGGCGTCAAACAGCTTGAATGCCATTTTGATGGAAGCGTCGAGCACGGTGATGCTCGAGTCCTTCACTACATATCCATAAAGAAGTTATTTTTTCCGTTTTTTCCACAATTTCCGGCTCGGTGTTGCTCGAAAGAAACAGTATAGGAACCTTGTGCTGTGTAAGAATTAGTTCTGCGGCCTGTGTTCCATCCATACCGGGACCCAGATCGATATCCATGAGGACAAGATCGATCGTGTCATTCTCCAAAAAAAGAGACACCGCCTTCTCGCCGGTTTGAACAGTCAGAACCTTGTAGCCGTACTGCTCGAGAAAATTCTGTTGCGCCATGGCAATAAGAATTTCATCTTCCACGAGCAAGAGCGTTTTTTTCCTCTTTGCATTCATTTTGAGCGACCTTTAATCTGAATCGAGATACTGCGGAATAAATGATCATATACGCTTGACGAGTGGTGTGGGAGGAGGCATTTCACCTTTTGTGCAAGTATACACCTTTATATGGGATTAAGCCATTATTCGCACACGCTTATATACCGTACAAACTTTCCCTTGCACACACAGCAGCGGTCGACGATACAGAAGCCCGCGGCGAGTATTGACTCGTCCATGTCCTCGAAGGTGATAATGACCATCCGATCGGCGATACGCCGGGCGGTCCGGATGATGGCAACCTGCTCGTCGAGGGTAACCGGCGTAAAAACTCCATAGGGTATATCGACGATCGCAACGTCGAAATGAGCCGTTATCAGGTGCATATCGAGCAATGTGACCACGTTATCGAGACCGAAAAAGGCGAGGTTGGTTTGTGCATTTGCCGCGATTCGCCAGTTGATCTCATACCCCCTTGCAGCAACGCCTATCGACAGCGCCTCGATGAGGACAGTGCCGACGCCGCAACAGGGATCGACCAGAGTACACGAGTCAGCATTGGGGACCGCGATATTAACGAGCGCTCGTGCGGTCCGCAAGCCCAGGGAGTGGCTATTTGTCTCGGGCTTCCGGTCGTGGTCTTTCCAGCGATTGTCGTTTGCTTCGTATTCCCCGAAAAACCATACCCCGTCTTTTTTTGCTATACCTAAAAGAGTCTGCAGATGGTCTACATTCCCACCCCCGAGAACCAAACTTAATTGTGCCGTGCGTTCTCTCCATTCTTCATAGGACAGCTCGGATCCTTCAAACTTGAAATGCATAAATGTAAAATCGCCAAAGGGGTTGCTGGCGGCGCGGAGCTTTCCAGCTAGTTCCTCGAGAGTCGGAGCTGAATGCAGAATCGTAAGCCGGAGCTTGATGAAGGGACTTCGCGATGGTGATATTTTGTTAGAGGAAAAAAAACATTTGCCGACTACCGTCTCTTGCAAGAGATATTTCATCTCGAGCCGGCAGAGATCTTCTTCGAGGCTTAAATAATTTATGGAATACAGATATCGGGTTTGGGATGCTTCAGGCAAGAGTCGAACCTGCGTTGGCTTGCATGCCGACAGTAATATACAAAATGGTACTCGGGATTTTCATGGAACCTCGGAATACAGTATAGAGTCCTAATGTAAAAATGTCAAAGTTCCTTTACTGACAGAAATATATTAAGGTAAGCACCCGTTGCTCTACAGTTTTTTGTTGAGCTTTTTTAGAGTTTCATAAATTTCTGTATAGACTGCATATTTTTCGTCATAAAGCTTCTGCGAAGCAGGGTCGGGAACATACTCGTCTTTCAGTCTGACGGTTTTTTCTACTCCCTCGTCGAGGCTCGCGTATCCTCCCGCTGCGGTTCCTGCAAGTATGGCAGCACCGAGGCATGCCGCTTCACGCACTTCAAGTGTCGCGACCTTACAACCGGTTATGTTTGCCTTAATCTGCAGCCAAACCGGAGATTTGGCTCCTCCCCCGACGCATCGGAGTTCATCGATCCGGATACCGGCTTTTTTCATTGTATCGATATTTATCCGGAGCTCGTAAGTGAGACTGTCTAGAATTCCCTTGACAATATCATGCCTCGTCGTTGCCATTGTAAGACCCAATATCGCGCCTTTTGAGTCAAGATCGCACCAAGGTGTACCGCTTCCGTTAAAATGGGGGAGTACCATGATCGACGACGGACCTTTCGGCGCTTTTTCTTCCATCAGCTTGTAGATACCCACCCCGGTTTTTTCCGCTTCGACGACTTCCGCATATCCCAAATTGTCCCGATACCATTTTAGCAAAATGCCTCCAATATGGTTCAGGGCAAAAGAAAAATACATATCTTTTTTTACATGCGCATAGCAGGGATAATAAGCGTTGTACATACAGTCATTCAGCTGCGCGCTGTGAAACGCTGTGGAAAGCACTTCTGCAGTACCGTGCGAATCAATAGCGATATTTTCCCGAACAACACCGGCTCCGAGCGCAGCACAAGATTGATCATGTCCTCCCGAAACTAAAAGCATGTCTTCAGGCACACCCAACTCGAGAGCGAGTGCGGCGTCAATTTTTCCGACAATTTCTCCGGAAGGAACAACCCTTGAAAGTAGATCGACTGAAATCCCCAGTGTGTCCAGAATGCGGGTATCCCATCTTTTTTCAACCAGATTGAACGCCATTGTCCTTGACGCCATAGTGTAGTCGATAACCGGTTCTGCACCGAGTCGAGACAGAATAAAATCGGCATAAGTCATGAACTTGTAGGTCTTGCTGTAAACAGCCGGAGCGTTTTGCTTAAACCATAAAATTTTCGTCAAGGAGTTCATCGGATGCGGTCTCATGCCGGTCCTGTTGAAAAGTTCTCGTTCACCGAAAAGGGACGAACATTCATCAGCCTGCTGCACCGACCGGTAGTCCATTCCCAAAAGGGTATTGTGAAGCGGCTTGATATTACGGTCGACCGGTATAATCGCATCACCCTGAACGGAGAGACTCAGTGCCTTGATATCACCGATACAACTTTGGGCAACTGCCTGTCTAATGACTGCCTTCGTCAGATTCCATACTTTTTCGCTGTCTTGTTCAGCATACCCGGTCTTATCGCAAATGATGTTGTATTCCTCGAATCCGTATCCCTTGACTACACCATCAAGATCGAACACAACCGCCTTCGCACCGGTAGTTCCTACGTCTATCCCCAATATATGCATGATATACCCTCGCAGTTTGTTTTTGTGTATGCATTAACCGAGCAGAATTGTAGCTATTGCAGTAATCGGCCCAGTCTTCCCCCGGAAATACCAAAAAGTCACATCATCAATGGAGGAAGACCGGTCTGTCTTTCCACCGATCGTGCGTCCGTTGCATTCAATCTCGCCGAACCCCCCGAGAGCACCATCGTCATTGTAGATATTCAAGGACAAACCGCGACATCCGGTAGCATTTGCGGGCTCCTCGATATACAGTGAAGAAGGATCATTTTGAAAACAACGGACTGTCAGTTCGGCTTCATCATCCCCGACTTGACGGATATATCCGATACGACCGAGCAGATTGGGAGCACGGAAGCCCACTTTGTAGCGCCTGTCTCCGGTAATCTGTATTTTTACAGAATGTTTTCTAATTGAAAAAAGTGAATCGTCTATGGGTTCATAATAATCCATATATTCGATTCCCGGCGTGCACGGAATTATCGCTTCGCCGCCCGGCCTAACCTGTGCAAGATTCCAGGATTCCGCCATGATCCCGTCATTAACCGGGCTGGACAATTCCGTTTCATGATGCCATCCTGCAAATACCACACCATCCATGAGCTGATCAAACTTCAACAGGGAATGGAGCGGATTTTTGGAAGCACGTATTTTTCTATGAACCGAAAGGTGTTTACTTCCGGAAGCGGTATTGTAGCAATCGAGTACGATATCCTGTGAAAGTGCGACCTGACGAGCGGTTGAATCAAGCCGGTAGGTTCCGGGATCCATGGCCGCCGGCAGTTCATATGTACCCCGAAAATCGGATCGGTCTTTAATATTGAACTGTATTTCGGGTGCTATCCAGATACGTTCCCCGCCGAGATTCCATTCTCCGGCTGCAAGAAAACGAGCAAAGGAGAGGGAGGAATAAAGTTGAGCGGTAATCCAGAGAGCGCTTGAACCAGACAGGTTGTCGAACGGCCCCAGAAGGTGGCCGCCGCGCCCTGAAATAAATATAGTATGACGTTCACCGACACCGAGTTCCGAATAACCCAACCCGTTTTCCCTGTATCTCGCGATGACAGTATCAAGCAGTATTCCGTTATCCAATTATTAAACCTCCGCGCCGCGGTAGCGCTACTGTTTGTTGATGTGTACAACCTCGTTTGAAATCATCAGGTTTTTAATACAGGGTTCGCCTTTAGCCATGAGAAAGGAAGCATACAAACCCTCTATAAGACACAGTTCTGCGACCCGTTTCGACATTACCTCGTCACCGGCATACGTCGTGAATACCGCTGTCTGGAGTACCAGAGACGCACGCTTAGCAAGGGGTGAAACAGGAAAATTGGTTATAGCGACGACAAGGGCACCCACGCGTTCCGCTTCGCGGACAACATTTAGCACGCTCTTGCTCCTGCCAGAATGCGACACCGCGACGAGCACATCTCCGGGCTTAAGTTTCGACGCGAGAATAAGCTGCAAGTCGGGATCTATCGCGCAATGGCATTTTTGTCCGACCCGAACCCAGCGCTGATACGCTTCCTGAGCTACGAGAGACGCGTCGCCGACACCGCAGAACATCAAGGTTTCCGCATTTACCATGGCATCGACCGCCTGTGCGTACGAATCCTGATTGATCGTGTTGAGTGTATCAGTGAGAGCCGCAGCGCTTGCCTCGAATATTTTTCGCAATACCGTATACGGACTGTCATCCTTGTTAATACCCTCATACTCGGCAAAGGCATCTCTGCGGAGGAGACTTTCAAAATCCGCCTTCAGTTCGGGATAGCCCTCATATCCCAATTTTTTGGAAAGCCGAACGATTGTCGCTTGACTGCATCCGGCTTTGTGAGCGAACTCTTCAGTATTAAGGGTATAAATAGTTTCCGGTTCATTCAGAAGAAAATCGGCAGCTTTTTTTTCAGCTGACTTGAGGTTATAGTACACAGCCTGCAATTGGAGTACACATGTATGGGGTACTTTACCCAAATTTGCTTCGTTCATTTATAACCTCTTGTTTTCCGTTTTTTTGATCAGGAATACAACGAATCCTGAATCTTCCTCAGATCTCGTAAAACCGAGCCACCTGGCACATCCACCATATTGTAGGTAATCGGCTGATCGCAGGGGAGATCGACTTTCATGACACAGCCTTTCGCGAGACCCAGAGGTAACAGACCTTCCTTTTTCGCGTCAGTGGCCAAGTCGATGCTTCCACGGTAGCAGAATTCCCCAATACCGTCCAGCGTTTCTCCTTTCTTGAGAGCACGCTTGGAAATCGCGATGCACTCGGACGTCAGCTTGCCAAGTGGATGCCCCGATGACTCGTGATACAGCACGCATTGCGCGACCGTCAGTGGTACTTCGATACTGCAAAGGTGATACGGCCTATAGAAGGTATAATACGGACCCTCACCCATATCCCGTTGAACCAGGCCTTCCTTAATGCGTTCATTATCCGTAGTCACAACCACAAACACGCCAGGATGTACGCCAATACCGAAATCGACAACGCCTTTTTTGGCAAGAACTCCACCTTCCGCTTTCGGGATAAAAACCTTGCTTAATTCAGGCACCGTCGACTTCGCGCCATGCATTCCCCGGCAGTCCGGTACGAGACCGGTCGCGTTGGAAACCGCAGCCATCTCGACGGCGGTCTTGGTACCATCAACGAATTCACAGAGCATGCGGGAGCTCATCTTTCGTGCATCGGCCTTTGCCTGTTCGGTCGTGGGGGTAGCATAGAGATTGAGCGGATTGTTTTTTCCTTTTCCGGCGGCGACAATTTCAAAACCCATTGCAGCAGCGAAGCGATACAGTTCCATAATTGAAGCAGGTTCATCACCTGCCGCCAGACTGTAGATGACACCAGCGTTTTCTGCCATCCTCCGAAGAATCGGCCCGATCGTAACGTCACACTCGACATTCATCATGACAATATGTTTTTTATGATCGATGGCATCCATAGTAATCTTTGCGCCCATCTCGGCCGAACCGGTAGCGTCTACGATTGCGTCGACCGACGAAAGACGAGTGGCGATCTGAAAATTCGTGGTTGCTATACGTTTACCGGCAGCAAACGCAATTTCGGCTTCGGCCAGACTATCGGTGGCAACTACGGTTCCCTTTTTTTTGGACGAGGAAAAGCCCGCAATTGCCCGTTCATGGGTCAAATCAACCACAACGGCGACATCCATTCCGCGCATTTCGCCGATCTGGGTAATTATTTCGGTACCCATCTGTCCCGCGCCGATAATGCCAACCATCACCGGCTTGCCTTGTTTTTCCCGCTCGGCGAGCTTGTTGTCTATTTCATACATTTTTTCGTTTCTCCTTTGTGTTACGGTTTGACCAAAACCTTCAAAGCCCGACCTTCCGCCGCCGCTTTGAAACCCTCGACAATATCATCCAAGCCGACAGTCAAATTGAAGTACTTTTCCGGATTAATAAGTCCGGCCTTGATTGTAAGCAGTGCCTTCTGGTGAATATGAGCCGGATACGAGAACGCACCCATAACCGTGATCTCGCCGTAATGGATAAGGTTAGCGTCCAGACTGGTTTCGGGGTTGCTTTTCGGTAATCCGCCAAACAGCACTACCTTGCCGCGTTTCCGGACCGCCTTCACCGCCTGACCCTGAGTCGAGGCCACAGGATTGGCGCAGATCGCGACATCGGCGCCCAATCCGTTCGTCGCATTCAACACTTCGGCCACGATATCCTGGCTCGCTGAATCCAGGAGCAGGTCAGGCGAAAAGCGTTCCGCTTCTTTGAGCCGGGACAAACCAGCCATGATAATTTTAGCTGCCCCTCTTGCGCGCGCGACTTCAATGTGCAGACAACCAATCGGTCCGTCGCCGATTATAAGGACTGTATCCCCAAGGCTGACTCCCGCATTTTCCTGGGCAGCGATCACCGAGGAGGCAGGCTCAGAAAGTGCCGCATGTTCCAGAGAAAGCCCTTCAGGAATATGATGGACCATTCCGCGATCAAGAACCGTTTTCGGTAAATGCACATACTCGGCAAAGCCGCCGGCCCAATGAGTCCCTACCATACGGTGGCTCACACAAAGATTGACCAACCCTCGTTTGCAGTAATAACACTCGCCACAGCTGACATCCGGAGCGATAGCCAACAAGTCGCCAATCTTAAACCTGGTTACATTTCTTCCGGTTTCGGTAACGGTGCCGGTAAACTCATGCCCCATTATCTGGCTTGCGATATCGCCCTTGAGGCCTGTCTTGAAATTCCGAATATCTGATCCGCAAAGCCCGCAGGCATAGACTTTCATTATGATATCGTCGGCACCACACGGTGCCAGTTCGACCTGTTTTACGACCATCAGTCCCGGTCCTTCGAAAACAGCTGCTTTCATCTTCATTATTATTATTCCTTTCCTGATACCAAACGTTCGCCAACCGCGCCCGACGGGTGGATAATGGCAAACTGCTCCCGGCTGTAGCCGGTCAATTCCATAAGTGCGATACACAAGGCATCAAACACCGCTATCACCGCCATAGTACTTGTTGTCGCAAGCATGTTGAATTCGTCGGCTTCCTTTTCGATTTTTATCTTCAGCAGAATATCGCTCGCCTTCGCAAGCGGGGAATCTTCTTTCTCGGTCACGGCGATGATGCGTACTTTTTTTGTTTTCAGAGCGGGAATAACGTTGAGAATTTCTTTGGTTCCTCCGCCTTTTGAAATCAGAATGGCGATATCTCCGACTTGTACCAGCCCGAGTGCCCCATGAACCGCATCGCCGGGTGACAGATAAAAAGAAGGCCTTTCGATACAAGAAAGTGAATGTGCGATTTTTTTGGCAGCGGCACCCGAGGTACCGACGCCAAGAACCGCGATTCTACCCGTACAGGAAGCAATTTCCCGGGCACAGGTCTCGAACGCGGTCTGGTCGATGCTTCGGACAAGACGCCCTATTTCAAATGCGCCGATCTCCCAAGTATGAATTGCCTTCTTCCAGATCATTTCACCAGTCATCATTGCCTGTACCTCCATTTCCTGCTTTTTCATACTACTTCAAGAAATTCATTTTGGTCAAGACAATATTTCAAATACATATATTAAAAATGAAATTATAAACTATTAATAACCAATTATAACATATAATACCAACTTTAATTTCAATTTCATAATATTATATGAAACTTGAACTTGACAAACAGGCCGATTATGTTATGATTAACAAACACATTTCAGGAGGATCAACCATGAAAAACGGCAAAATCACCTTCGGCCTTATTGTAGGCACGAGGGGTTGTTTTAACGCGAAGCTGGCTACCGAAGGCAGGGAACAGCTCATCCAAAAAATGGAAAAAATGGGCCACGACTACGTGATTCTTGCGAAGGATGCCACACCGACAGGGGCAGTCGAGGGAAGGGACGACGGGGTCAAGTGTGCCCGACTTTTTTCCGACAACAGAGAAACGATCGACGGTATTATTGTTGTTCTACCTAATTTCAGCGACGAACTTGGAATCGTCAACGCGATCAATGGAGCAAAACTCGATGTTCCGGTTCTGCTCCAGGCAAGTGATGACTATCTCGACAAGCTGGCAACCGACCAAAGACGCGACTCGTTCTGCGGCAAAATTTCGGTCGCGAACAACTTCTATCAATACGGAATAAAATTTACGTATACCCAACTGCATTCATGTGCAATAGATTCGGATGAATTTACCGCTGATATCGAGCGGTTCGTCAAGGTGTGCAGAACTCACGGCGGACTCAAGAATGCGCGTATCGGTTCCATAGGTGCACGTCCCGGAGATTTCCAGACCATGCGCATCAGCGAAAAACTGCTGCAGAAATCGGGCATCACCGTCGTTACCGTCGATCTTTCGGAAATCATTTTCGCAGCAGAAAAGATGGATGCAAAAGCCGGGGAAGTCCAAACAAAACTTAAAGAAATCAAGGAATACGGAAGAATTATCTCGTCAGCTACCGATACGCAATTGATACGCCAGGCTAAACTAGGTACTGTCCTTGACCAGTGGATTGCCAAAAACGATGTACAAGCCGCCGGTATCCAGTGCTGGACAACCCTCGAGCAGAATTATGGATGTGCCGTATGTCTGTCTATGAGTATGATGGGCGACAAGCTCATTCCCTGTGCCTGCGAAACCGATGTCGCCGGAGTCGTGTCCATGTACGCGCTTCGCCTTGCAACCGGCAACGCACCGGCACTCCTCGACTGGAACAACAACTATGCCAATGACCGGAACAAGTGTGTTTGCACCCATTGCGGTAATTTCCCCCGCAGCTTTACTTACGGCAAGGAATCAGCCGACAAACCCGAGGTTTCATACCTCGACATTCTCAGCACAACACTCGGAAAAGAGAACTGCTTCGGTGCTGTCAAGGGAAAAGTCAAAGCCGGCGACATGACCTATTTCCGCATCTCCACCGATGATACCGAAGGACGCATAAAGGCATATCTCGGGGAAGGCGAATTTACCGACGATCCGTTCCCGATGTCCGGAGGCATCGCCGTCTGCAAGGTGCCGCGTTTACAGGATTTCATGAAATTCCTCATTCGCAACGGCTTTGAACATCATGTTGGCATGGTACGCGAACATTGCGCGGACATCATTGAAGAAGTCGCAGACAACTATCTTGGATGGGATCTCTACAGACACGAATGAACAAATTATACATCGGAATACGTGGACGACTTCTTTCTCTCGTCCTCGGAATAACTGTTCTGATGGCTGGTGCTGCTGCGGTATATTTTATCGCGGTTGCACCGAGTGTCCAGGCCTACCACTTATAAATCACGGGTCAAGGCGAAAGCTTCAATCACAACCCTGATAGTAGCACTATTGATTACCGTTATTTCCCTCGTTCTCGCCATCCGGCTGACATCGGCGAGTTTGTCTCTTTTTTACAGCATCAAAGAACTTAACGGCAACATCGAACAGCAAAACCTGATGACAGATAATTCGATAACGGAAGTAACGCAAATCCTTTCGTCGATCGACCAAATAGGCGCAGCGACAGGCAGGGACAGCGAAGCTGCACGCAATTTGGTAGATGCTTCTCACATAGGGCAAAAGTCATTCGCCGAAACGCTGAAGCATATCGAAAAAGCGAGCTAAGGGGCTGATGTCATCAAGGACATTACCGGATTGATTGAACAAATCGCTTCGCAAACAAATTTGCTTGCTATGAATGCAGTAATCGAAGCGGCTCACGCGGGACAATACGGAAAAGGGTTTTCCATCGTAGCGAACGAAATCAGAAAACTGGCAGAGGCAGCTTCAAAAAGCTCCAAGGATATTGCGAAATATATTTCCGGAATCACACACAGTATTTCACAAGCTCAAATATCCAGCAAAGAAACCTCTTTAAATTTCAACACTATCGAAACTCAGATTATGACCGTAACAAAATCAATTGATGAAATTCATAGCAGCGTCGAACAGACTCGATCTGGAGGCAAGCATATTCTATCGTCATTCAGCACGCTGAAAAACCTTGCATCCCGTATTGCAGAAGGTTCGGAGACGATGAAATCAAACGCCTCCTCGATCGAAATGGTCATGAATGAACTGTCGGGAATTTCTGCCGAGGTATCTTCCAACATCGACGAGACAACGGCGGGTATCGGCGAGATCGCCAATTCAATAAGAAAAGTAGTTTCTCGAGCTGATGCAGTAGGGGTTGTAGAAAAGGATCTCGAAGAGCGGATATCGCGCTTCACCACTTGAGGCGACTGAACGGAAATATCCAAGGTATTTCAGCAGTTCTTCCGTGGTGTGCTGATTATTGATCAGGACACCACGCACTTTTTTCAAGGATAGATTTTATCGGGAACAGCTCTACGCTTCGGCCGGGCTATCAATTCTATCGTAGTACCAATCGTTCCCTCTGTGTCAAGATACGCATAATGCCCGTCACCGTCGGGGCCAAAACCCTTCCCGTCCATGGTCATTGCAAATCCCGCTTCCCGCGCTTCCTTAAGTGCAGCGTCTATGTCATCCACTAAAACTCCCAGGTGATGAATCCCGTAACCGTGATCGCGTATAAACTCTGCATACACCGTATCACCTTCCACCTGCTCTATCAACTCGATCCGCATCGGACCAAAATACGACAGAGCGACGCGCATTTTATATTCCGTAGAAACGCCGTGCCTTGTCATCTCTTTGACAAGCGGGGCACCATATGTATAGAAATGCCAGGGGCCAATCCCAAAGTTCTTCCAGTATGCCTCTACCGTCGCATCCAAATCCTTTACCACAAAAGCGATTTGGGCGACACCATTCTTGAGGAAAGGCAATGTCTTATTTTCATCCATTCTGTTCTCTCCTGTTCTTTTATGGCAGAAATACCGCTTTCAGCGCTTTGCCGGCCAGAGCGAGTTTTGCCCCTTCGACGAAATCTTCGAGCGGGAACCGGTGTGTCACCAATTTATCACCGGGAATTTTCCCGGCAAGAATAAGCTCGAGAGCACGAGCGTTGTGCTTCGGCGCGAAGGTCGTCGTTCCAATAATGTGAAGCGCATTATAGTGAACGAGATTCATGTCGACACCGGGCTTCGAATCGTCTTTCGGAAGTCCTCCGAACTGGATGACACGACCACCTTTTCGGGCCATTTCCACCGCTTGCACGGAAGCTGCAGGTGCAGGTGTCGCCGCAATGACGACCGACACTCCTTTACCCCCGGTCAGTTTCCGGATCGCTGCGACAGCGTCTTCCTCTTTCGAGTTTATCAAAGCATCCGCGCCGAACGGTTTTGCGAGTTCCAGCCGACCGGGATCAATATCGATGACAAATACCCTGAAAGCTCCGCGCGCCTTGGCAAGCGCCACATGAATACACCCGATTGGGCCCGAGCCGATAATGGCTACCGTGTCGCCGAGATGAATGTCGGCCTTCTCTTGTGCGTTAACACAAGAAGAAACAGGTTCGACAAGGGACGCGTACACATCATCCATACCATCGGGGATCCTGCGAACATTACCAAGCTTCACGCATTCTTCTGGCACCGCAAGGTATTCGGCTAAACCGCCGGGCCAGGCCTGTCCGATTTCTTTTTGGTTTTCACACAACTCGAAATTTCCTTCGAGACAAAAATCACAAGTTCCACAATAGGCGAGAGGACCAACTGCAAGCCGATCACCTGTTTTCCAGACACCTGAATAACCGGGTCCGGTAGCTTCCACCACTCCCGCAACCTCATGGCCAATAGTCCAAGGAAAAGTAACATGGCGATGTCCGGATCGCAGAGTCCGAAGATCCGAACCACAAAGACCACAAGCTTTTACCCGAAGCAGAAGCCCGCCTTCCGGCACGTTCGGCTTCATGACTGTTTCTACTGAAAAATCCATAGGTGCACGCACAATCAGCGCGCGCATTGTATCAGTGTTTGTTTTCATTTAGCCCCCAATAGCGAGTCCTGCAATCGTCTGAGTCGGTACACGAAAGTCGTTTCATCAGGACGAACGTCGTTTTCGGTAATTATCGTTCCCTTTGCAACTGCCCTTGTGGCAGTGGCTCCTGCTCCTATTCCGATGGGCATAGCCTTTACCGCCCGTGCATCAGCATAGGTCATAATTGTTCCAAACCAGTCCGCGCCGCCTATCCCGCCAAGTCTTTCACCGGCAGCAATATTGCGCTTTGCTGTACAGACAACTTCTGCATGCATGTCTTCCGCGGTAACGGTGACTTCTCCCAGCAATACTGCTTCGGCAATCGATTGTGGGGTTTCGAGATCGCATAAATGATATGGACGGAAATGAAGATAATAGGGACCATCAGCACGAGTAATGAATTTCATTTCCTTCCGTATGCGTTTTTCATCTGATCGTACAATCGCAAAAACCCCGGGAGCAATGGCTCCGGTAGAGAAATCGACAACACCTCGTTTCGAGAATATTCCGCCGTCCTCTTTCGGTATGAAAACCTTCACTAGATCTTCCAGTTCCACCAACGGTCCACGCATTCCGGGAACGTCCGGCACAAGACCCGTGGCGTTGGACACCGCTGCCATTTCGACCATCGTTTTTGTACCATCCTTGAAAGCCGCGAGCATTTTTGGATTCATGTCTTTCGAGAGGGCTTCCGCTCGGCAGGACTCGGGGGTTGCATCGCGGTCGATGACATTATTTTTACCCTTTCCCAAGGTTACCACCTCGAAGCCCATGAGCACGGCCTGTTCATAGAGCATCTTGCAAACACCGGGCTCGTCGCCGGATGCAACGGTATACACCGATCCCATTTTTCTAGCGAGCTGATCAAGGTAATAGCCAATTGTAATATCTGTTTCAACATTGAGCATGATGACCGGTTTTTTATTCATGATAGAATCGTAGGCGACTCGTGCCCCGATATCAGGAACGCCGGTAGCCTCCACATTCGCTTCAAGACCATTCAATCCCGGCATGAGAAAGGCATTGGAAGTCACGACAGCCTTACCTGCGCGAATAGCATCTTCGGCTGTTCCCGCATCTTCGGTCACTATTACGTCCTCTTTCGCCCTGCCCAATTCAACAAAAGTGTTGATTCCCCTTGTTGGGTCCATATCGGCTATGGCAGCTACCCGCATCCCTGCAATGCTTCCGATCGCGTGCGCGAGGCCCGATCCCATTTGTCCGCAACCGACGATGCCGACACGGATAGGATTCCCATTGGCAGCCCTTTTTCTCAATTTGGTGACAAGTTCCATATGTTGCTCCTACTTTAAAATCAGATTTCTCGCACGCAGCGCCGCGAGAGCCTTATAGTCATCCTTGACATGACCGTACAGTTGTTTATACAACTTGAAATAATCGGCATACAGCGCATGAGTGGCAGGGTCAGGCTCCATCCGGTCAATATATGTCGTCCATTTTTTCGCAATGGAAAAATCCTTGAAAATCCCCGTAGCAACACCCGCAAGTATTGCGTCCCCGTAAGGCGCACCGGTCCGTCTTTCAACCAAAACCGTCGGCACGTTGAACACGTCAGTAATTATGCGTCTCCACAGTTCGCTTTTCGCACCACCTTCGTTGAGAACAATAGGTGCATTAATTTTCTGTCCGGTATCAGAGATAATCTTGAAGGAATCGTAGAGCGCATAAGCGACGGCTTCCATCATTGCGCGCACCACATGACCGCGGGTATGGTGCAAGGACAGACCGAATATGCAGCCTCGCGCGTATACATCCCAAATAGGCGTACGTTCGCCCATCATGAATGGTAACACTATCAATCCATCCGAACCCGCAGGTGCCATTCTGGCTTCGGTATTTATTAATTCGAAGACATCCCTGCCGTTCATTTTTTCGGTTACGGCTTCTGCCTGATAAAAATTGTCCCGCATATAGCGAATCAATTGTCCGCCGGTGGTGGTGGTCGGGACGGTGATAAAAACCTTTTCCGAATCGGTCGTGTAATTGAAGGCAATCATGCTCTGGTGAAAAACGGGAATTGTATGGATGATACCGAAATTTCCGCAGGTTCCCAGATTCATCTGGATATCCCCGTCATCGACAGCCCCGGCACCAACCCAGCCGGCATTGCAGTCAACCTGTCCAGCTGCAACCGGCGTGCCCGCCATCAATCCAGTTTCCTGGGCAGCACATTCGGTAACCGCGCCCACGAGCGCTTCGCAACGATACAGATCAGGAAAAAGAGAACGGTCGAGACCAATACGAACCAACAAATCACTGTCAAAATCCCGTTTCAGAATGTCGTAGGCAACACCGTAAAATGCAGCTCCGGAATAATGTCCGGATGCCACCCCGGTAAATTTGAAAGTGACAAAACCGTCTATGCTCAATGCCTTAAAGATATTCCGAAAAATATCCGGCCGGTTATTCTTTTCCCAAAGAAGATTCACAATTGCCGGATGATCATCAAGACGATTTTTAGAAATGCTAAAAATCAGTTCTTCACCGATTGTATCCTTCAGGTTTTGCACTTCCTGCGTTGCCCGTTTATCCATCAGGTTGTACGCATTAACGAGGGGATTACCCGATCGGTCAATGAGCACCAAGGACGGCATTGCTGCAGATACTGCTAGGCCTCGAATTTCATTATTTGGCACTCCGGAATCGGCTAGAATTTTTTGTATCAGGCTGCAGCAGACTGACCAATAAAGGCTTGCGTCGTGTTCGGACCATCCATCCTTCGGGGTCAGAATCGGGTACTCCTCAAACGCATAAGAGGTCACCGTTCCATCAGCCGCATTCACCAGCGCAGCCTTGGCCCCGCCGGTTCCATAATCGATTCCCAGTAGATAATCTGCCATATTTGTCCCGCCTCAGGTTAGGTCACTAATTACGTAATGTATAATCAGTATATAACCCGTATTTAAAAGTGTCAATATATTTCATAATCAGTAATAACAATATGAAACTTAAAGTATCAATAAAACTGCAAAACAGGCAAAAAGCACTGCTGTAGCAGCCTTAACGGTACCTAAATATCTGGAAAACAAGTTCGAAACCGTTTTATTATTCATTCCCAGATAGGAACTTATGAAAACTAAAAGAAGTGGAAACACAAAAAACAGATTGTATAAAACGAGATAGCCATATCCCCGCAAGCTTTGTTCGGATTTAACGATATAGATGATAGTCGGTAAATACACCTGCCCGGTACACCCGAGTTCGAAGGCGGCGACAAGAGCGCCCATGAGTATCGAAGACACAATAAGACCACCTGAATGCCTCTGGTTGCGAATTGCCGCATGGATCCGGAGCTTTGCTTTGACGGGAAGTTGCAGAATCATCGTATCGGCATTACCCGAGCGTACCCGAAAAAAATCGATCGCACTCAAGACAGAAAAAACAGTGAGAACCGCAACCATTCCGTAGCGCATTAATGCCGAAAAAAAAGGAAAGAGAGAACCGGCTCTGAGCAGAGCGAAAGCACCAAGACCGATAGCCGTGTAAGTTATAAAAACAGAACCGGTAAAGCATGCACCGATCAGTAGAATCTGTTTTCGGCCCCTTCCGGCAACAGCAAGAGAGGATAGAAGAAAGATTATGGTGGTAAACGCACAAGGGTTGATTCCGTCAAGAAGCGCTGCTGCCATAACAGGCAGGATAACGGGCGAACCACCCTTCTTCATTTTTTCTGCGCTACTTTTCACGCCCAAGTCTGTACGAAAATTCTGTTCGCCGCGAACAAGTTCCGTAAAATGAGCTCGTATTTCTTCCTCTCCCTGCAGAATGCCATTTTCGGAAACGATGACCGGGAAACCGGTTCCCGACAAGCCTCGTTTACCGAGTTCCACATCGAGTGCTTCCATCTCGGCCGGATCCATAATATTTCGCTTGTGGGCCTTAATAAGAATAGATGTTTCGCGCGAAGCCTCTGGTATCCTCTTGCCGAGAAAGTCGAGACAAGAACGGCAGTTCGGCGAATAGAAATAGGAAAATTCAAAGATGCCTTTAGCTCCGGAACCTGGAGAGGCCTCGACATCGCGCTCGAGGCCGGTAGTCCGCACGAAATAATCATTGTAGCGCATTACCCGCGTTCGTATTGCTGTATCGTCCACATCCTTGAGGTAATCAAAAAGGATGAAACGGTTTTTTATGGTTTTTCGTCCGAATGGAGAAACATGAATGCTCACTATTCCGATACGGTTTCCGTCCTCTCCCGGAGAATACAGAGGGACGTTCCCGGACACACTTACGTCAACAAGTTTTTTTTCATGCCCAAAAATTACCGCGTCGAGTTTCGGATATCGGGAAGCTATTTCGGACGCGGCCACTTCGCTTCCGTGATACAGCACTACAAATAAATCAGCATCACTGTGCTTGGCAACTGAATACTTGATAACACTGTCGACTGGCAGTATTTCGAGCTTATCCCGGAATTCTTTTGGGTAGAGGGAAAAAGATTCCTCGCCGGTAATCGTGATAACCAGAACAGCGAGATCGCCCCGCCGTACAAACACCGGTTCGGAGGGTCCCGTTCCAGAACCGACACGCTTGATGTTCTGGGACGAAAAGGCTCCCGCAGCAAGGTCACCAAAAAAAACGTCGAGTCCATTCGAGGTGTCCTGCTCTCCAGCGGCGACTGCATCAAACCCGAGTTCTCGATACGACTCGCGCAGCTCAGCCGCAAGCATCTCGTTCGGCCCTGCTTCAAAGACATCACCGGTATCGAGCAAAACGGAATTGTCAGTATTGCGGATCCTCAGCTCTCGGGCGGTCTTAACCAACCCGGCAGTGGGATACCCGAAGCAAGTGCAGCCATCGAGCCTGCCGTCGAGGGATCCCGTATAATAGATATCAACCCGGCGACTCCCTGCGATGAAAACGATACAACCAACAAGAACAAAAGAAATCGCCAGCAGAATAGGAAATCGCCGGAAAGAGAAAAACGTCACATCTCTGTCGCTTTCATGATTGAACGCCGCCCCAACTTCTTGAGTTGCTGGTTCCGCATCGAATCAATAAACACTGCAAGAAAAATAATGAGTGCCTTGATGATGTCCTGTTTGTATACGTCGATATTGCTGAACACCAGACCTGCCTGTATCATCTGCAGCATGACAGTTCCCAGAAAGGTTCCAGGAAACACCGATCCGATTCCGCCGAACAGACTGACACCGCCAAGCACTGAAGCCGCGATCGCGTTGAATTCTTCTCCGGAACCAAAGCTTGCATTAACCCGTCCAAGGGAAGTAATTGAGACAAATCCGCCGAGCGCCGCACACAAAGAACATACCACATAGGTTGACGAAATGACGGTCTTCACCCGGATACCAGCTTTCTTTGCAACCTCGCTATCGTTTCCGACGGCGTAAATCATCCGACCGCCGGGAGTACTGCGGAGAAACATCGCTGCTGCTGTTACAACACAGAGAAAAATACACACCTGCAGCGGGATGAAACCAAATATCTTTACCGTTGACATCAATGTCACCGAGTCGGGAAAATCGACTGGGACAGATTTGGTCAGCATGAGTCCGAAACCTTTTCCAAAAAGCATCGTAGTAAGTGTGGCAATAAACGGAACGATATTGAGCCGGGTAATAAGAAAAGAATTGATCATTCCGAACACAAGACCGACTGCCAGACACGCAGACAGTGCTACTCCGATCGGCAGACCGAGCTGGTTGATTATTCTTCCGGATATAACCGCAGAAACATACATCGCAGAACCAACGGAAAGGTCAATGCCCCCGGTTAAAAGGACAAAGGTCATACCGATACCAATGATTCCTATATACGAAGCACTGCTCATGATATTTTCCACATTTTTCAGGGAAAAGAAGCGGGGAGCCATCAACCCGAAAAAGACAAACAGAAAAACAAACAAAACAATGGTGCTGTTCACCAGAACAAATCGCTTTACCGAAGAAAATAACTTATCCATAATAAATCCTTATGCTTCGACTGCTGCACGATTTTCCTGGCGGAACGCCGATCGCATGATGCGTTCCTGGGAAAAATCCTGTCTGCAGAACTGATTGATGATCTCGCCCCTACTCATGACGATAATCCTGTCGCATATGCCCATGAGTTCTTCTATCTCGGAAGATATGCACAATATCCCGGTACCCTTTGCAGCAAGGCTGTCCATGATGGTGTACACCTCGAACTTGGCGCCTACGTCGATCCCTCTGGTGGGTTCATCCATAATGAGAACTTCAGGTCTTGCAAGAAGCCATTTACCAATAACCACTTTTTGCTGGTTGCCTCCAGAAAGACTTTTTGCATTTTGCCGGGTAAACGAACTCGCTTTAATCTTCAACTCTTTGCCTACCCGTGCCACCTCTGGCTGAAGGCGTTTATTGTCGAGCATGCCAAATACACGCCGGGAGAAATCCCCCAGAGACACGAGAGCAATATTGTCGGCGATGCTCACATTCATCAACAATCCCTCTTCGCGCCGGTTCTCGGTAATAAAGGCCATTCCAAGAGCTATGGCAGCTGCCGGATCACCTTGCAGAAGTGCCTTGCCCCGGACGAGCACAGTACCGGTTTCGAATGTATCAAGACCGAATATCATGCGAGCCAGCTCGGTTCGACCGGATCCCATAAGACCAAAAATACCGACAATTTCGCCTTCGTTCACGGACAGGCTTATGTTTTTCGCAATTCCTTTTTGAGACAGCGCCTCTACACGAAGGGCTTCGAAGGTGCCAGGTGTCTCGCTCTTACGTGTAAAATGAATGGATGTTCGTCCGATCATTTGCGAAATGATTGTATCAACCGGAAATTCCCGGATCGGTCCGGATGCAACCAGGGTTCCGTCGCGAAGAACGGCTATATCATCGGCAAGGGCCTGGACGTCTGCCAGAATATGCGATATATAGACGATTGACTTTCCATCGCTTCGCAATTTGCGTATTAGCTCGAAAAGAAACTCCGATTCCTTTGCAGTGAGCGAAGTCGTCGGTTCGTCAAATATAATGATTTTAGCATCTGTAGAAAGCGCCTTGGCAATCTCGACAAGCTGCCGTTCCCCGGGGACAAGGCTTTCAACCTTCGTTGCCGGCGAAGCGTTCAGGTCGAGAGCGACCAACAATTCTTTTGTCCGGGAAACCAGAATGTGCCGATCAATGAGCGGCAATCCCTTTTTCCTTGGAAAATCCTCGATAAAAATATTTTCGGCAATACTGAGATTTGTAAATAAATTGAGTTCCTGATGAATAAAACCGATGCCTGCCCAGGAAGCCTCGCTCGGATCATGCGGCCGGTACTCTTTGCCGGCGAGAGTCATTGTCCCGCTGTCCGGGGATATTACCCCGCCGAGTATATTCATCAAAGTAGACTTCCCGGCCCCGTTCTCGCCAACCAGACCGAGTATAGTTCCGCTTTTCAATTCAAGGGTCACTCCGTTCAGTGCATACACCCCGAAGAATTGCTTTTTTATGTTTTCGAATTTGAACAATATTTCTGTACTCATGCCTTCCTCCCTATCGCTTTGTTTGATTCGCACGGCTGCGGATTACATCGAGCAGGGCGGCAACGAAAATAACGAAACCTTTAACCATGTCAATTGTATAAAAGGAAAGATTGAGCAAATTCAGACTGTTTGCCAGAATGACATAAAAAAATACCCCGAAAAAAGTCCAGGTAATTTTTCCCTTACCTCCGGCAAGACTTATGCCGCCGATCACACAGGCACCGACGATATCCAGAAGCTGACCATTGCCAAGTGTGGGCCGCCCCATTTCGAGACGGGCGGAGTACAGAATGGAACCGATGGCAGCACAAAATCCGGAAATCACATACGCGAGAATGGTAATTTTTTTTGTTGCTATACCGGAAACCCGCGAAGCCACGGGATTGTTTCCCGTAGCATAAAACCTGCGGCCAAAAACAGTCCGGTTCAGAAGGCTGTGTGCAACGACAGCTAAAACGACTGTAATGATCATAGCTATCGGAATTATTCCCAGGGATCCGGATCCGAGCGAAATGAAGGAAGAGGGCAGATGCAGAATATTTTCGGATTGAGTAAGGTAAATTGCGATTGCACTGAACAGCAACTGGGTAACAAGCGTTACAATGAAGGCCGGCATTCTGAAAATGGCTACACAGGTACCGTTGATCAAGCCAACCAGCGAACCCACTACCAACATAGCAACTATCGCGACAGGAACAGCTGCAGGTGCACCTGCGAGAAGTCCTCCCCGTTCGGTAATAAAGGTTCCCCAAAGCGGGCTTTTTGTAAAAATTTCCGGATCCGCTCCCTTTGTCATGATAATCGCTCCGACAATACTGGTAAGGGCCATAACGGAGGTCTGTGAAAGATCGATACCGGCAAGAATAAGCACGAATGTCTGCCCTATCGCGAGTGCCAGCAACGGCCACATATTTGAAAGTATATCCGCCATGTTGCGGGCACCGACAAGCCAGGGGATGAAGGGAACCAATACAAGTATATAAATAATTGTGAGATATAAAACAAAATATTCGGACAAAAGAAGCTGTCTCGGCCATTCTCTCAGGAATTGGATTTTGACTGATTTCATGAATAGGTTCTCCAAAACGGGATGTATATTGCTCTTTTTATCCAAACAGAGCTCGTTCGTTAAATAGCGGAAGACGGGTCAGAAGCACCCGTCTTCCGAATTAAAGCCGGTTAGACTACACTACTTACTTGGTCTTTGCTGCGAGGAGTTTACATCCCCACATATCCATAGAGCGGGTGGCATAGTTTTCCTGGGTAAGAGCAAAACCGGGATCGAGCATCCATTTATCCGGAGTCTTTTCCTTGTTCTTGATCGCCAGGAGCATAGCATCCATCACCATTTTGGCTTCTGCGAAAACATCCTGGACTCCAGTAGAATCAAGATATCCATCTTTGAGCAGCTGACACGCGGTAACATCACCATCAAGACCACCAAGAATGACATGCTTCGGATCGCCAACCTTGTTCCATTTACCCAACGGAGCGAGAACGGATTTGATTACAGGAAACAGGAAGTCCGAGGAGGTAAAAAGGAAGTCAATGTTCGGATTTGCTTGTGTCGCACTCTGAAGATTCGCAAGAGCTACGTTTGCATCCCATTTGGTGGGAATTTCGATCGGTTTGCCTGTCCATAGATCGGGATATTTAGCGATGACGTTCATAAAACCTTTACGGCGACCAACAGCATTCGGGTCACCAAGATCACCAACCATGATTGCAGGGGTGACTTTCCGTCCGAGTTTTTTCGCCTGCATGGCCATGTATTCTACCGCGGCTTCGGCAATAACTTCATTGTCGGCAATCGCAACAATAGCTTTTGCATCTTTGCTCGACGGGGGCCGGTTAAATACGGCAAAAGGAATACCTGCTTTATTGCATTCTTTTCCGATTGTTACCGCACTGTCACCATCCTGGGGAATAATAATGATACCATCGACACCCTGGGCAATAGCACTTTTTACCTGCTCCAGCTGACGATTTGCGTCTTCATTAGCATTCTTCTCGATAACAGTAACGCCACCGGCCTTCAATGTTTCAGTAATAGCCTTGTGTCCTGCAACCCAGAATTCGGTCTCGAGGTCCTGAAAACAAAATGCAATTGTCACCTTTTTCTGTGCAGCACCGTCATCTTTTTTACCATTTGCAGAGACCATTCCGGTCACAGCAACTGCCAGCAGCACTACGAGTGCAAGCTTGAAAAATTTTCTCATAAAATCCTCCTATTCAGATTTCATTATTATATACTGAAATTGAAATACCGCAAGTTGTAATATTTTGACAAATTGTTGATTTTTTTGCTGTTTTAGAGGATTAAAACTGAATTTTATCGACTTCTAAGATGGCAAAACTGGTGGTTGGTTCCTTTTTCAGGATTGGCAAAGTGAAACAAACAGCAACCCCCTCGCTTTTTTTCCAATCAATGGACACCCCATAGGCTTCGCCAAAATGCAGAGTAATACGCTCGTGAACATTGGGAAGCCCGATGCTTTTTGCCTCTTCAATGCCGTTCAGTTGGTTCTGGAGTCTCTGCCGGCTTCCACTATCAAGCCCAGCTCCGTTGTCTTCTACACGGATAACGAGTTTCCCCGATTCTATGGCTCCGGACACATCGATAACTCCTCCCTGCTCGATTTCTCCGAATCCATGGTGAATCGAATTCTCGATAATTGGCTGAAGAAGGAATTTTATTGTATAGAGGTCGAGAATTTCTTCTGTAAAAGAATAACGCAGCACAAACCGTCCCGGATAGCGCATTTTCTGAATAGACACAAACAGTTGCACATGCTCCAGTTCCTGCCGGATTGTTACATATCGCTCCCCTTTTCCGATGCTAATCCTGAACAGATCGGCAAGCAACAGCACCATATCGGAAGATCGGGGATCTCCCAGTGTTATCATAAAATGAATGGTTTCGAGCGTGTTATAGAGAAAATGAGGGTTTATTTGCGCTTGGAGGGCATTTATCTGCGCGTCTTTCAGGCTAACCTCGACAGAACGACGCTCTATATCCTTGAGTGTTCGCAACTTGTCCAGAAAGAGATTGAAATGTATCGCCAGATCCTCAATCTCGTCGTTCGATTTTATATACAGGCGACGGCTCAAATCTGCTTCGCCTTCTGAAATCTCGCGAAACTTCCGGGTGATGGTAGTAATGGGCCGAGTAATACTCCTGCCGAGCAGCACGGTAAAACCGAGCGACGAGGCCAGCGCAAAGGTAAAAATCAGTAACAGGTTGAAACGGAGCACGGAAAGGGCTCCGAAAAAATCATCTCTGGCGGAACCGACGACGACAATCCAGTTCATTTCGGGCACATACTTGAAGTAACTGATATACTGTTTCGGAACCCCGGTCTTCGGATCGTTTTCCGTATAGATGATGTGCCCATCCTTCAGAAATATCAGTTCCTTGATATAGGCGTAATCGAACAAATGTTTTCCTTCGAGAGTCGGGTGTATTACCACAGCACTTAGGGTATCGATAATATAGGGGAAACCTGTTTTACCAATCTGTATCGAAAGAATATCCTGTCGGAGCTGGTACAAATCGGTTTGCTCGATTGCTGCATACAGTGCACCTACGACAATTTCCCCGGAATATACAAGCTTGTAGGCCGTCAGATACCAGCGCTTGTTGAAATAGTCGCGTCCGTAATAAATCCCGGTCCTGCGGATCAGCGTATCAATCGAAGAGCCGGACGGAATCAGTTCTCCGAGATACCGAGTTCCGTCGGCAAGTCTTTTAGTTGTAGAAATTGAAAGAAATCCGGCGTTTGTTGCCTGATACACGGTGATAATGCTTCCGGTCTGAAGTGAGATACGATCTACCAGGCCGGATGTTACAGATACAAGCTGGCCACCAATAAAAAATCCGCTTTCAACGGTTTCGCCATATTGCTGGGTTACCGTATTATACGTTTTATAGGTCTGTCTGGACAAAGGATCGATCCTGAAATCCGTTCCCATAAAATGCTCGGCAACGATGATATCCTTTGCAACCTGACCCCGGTTGTTTTCGATACTCACCTGCACGATGCGTTTTATCAGGTCAGCGGTAGAATCGAGGCTGGAGTCGATGGTGTCATAAATGAGCGTCTCTGCCAACCTGAGTACCAGAAAACTGCTAACCATGAATACTAACGTAAACAGAATACCGAAGGTCAAAGTCAGTTTTGTACTCACTCGCGAAGTCATGATCCCAGCCTCTCACGGTATTCAAGCGGTGTGCACCCGGTTTTTTTCTTGAACACTTCACAGAAATAATGCTGGTCGCGAAATCCGCTCATCTCTGCAACCTCGTACACTTTGTAATCCAGCTCCGATAACAACTGTTTTGCCCGTTCGAATCTGATATCGGTAAGATAATCCTTGAAATTACGGCCAATTTCTTTCTTGAACAGTCGGCTCAAATAGGAAGGCGATATCCCAAGTTCGGCAGCGACATCTTCCTGGCCCAAATTACCCTGAAACCCAAGGGCTATCACCGAACAAGCTTGTATCATCAGTTTTCTTGGCTGTTCAGAACCGCGCTCTGCGGAAAGCAGGGCTGCCGATCTGACGATATCCGCAAACCGCAACCCCATACCGGATAAAGCAGTCGCTGAGTTTTTCAGATCTCCAAGGTTTTTCAATCCGTTAAAAGCACTTGTATCCAGGCCGAAAAAGGACAGGCTTTCACCAAGATGATACCCCAACCCTACAAGCAGTTCCGTCAGCTTTCCAAAATCGGAAAGGCGGGATTCGATCAATTCAGAAAAGAATGCCATCGCGATCCGAGCCGACTCGTCCGGATCGCCACGAGAAATAGCAGCGCCAAGAATCGTAGCCGTCTCTTTTTCGAGCCCCTTTCTGATGGTGCACTGAACGCCCGTGCTCTCTACGGTGTCGACCATAACGCCCGAACCGAGGTACAGTCGGTGGCCGAAAAGAGAAACGGCTTCAATGAATGCTGCCGGAAGTCCCGAAATACCGAAGAACACAGAACCGACCGAGCCGGAAAACTCGCATCCTGTTTTTTCGGGAAGAGTCGACTCTATGTATTGAGCAATATCGGCAGCTCGGGAAATACATTGTTCACGCTCAGATTCGCACACAAGTATTCCGAATCGATCCCTGTCGACTGAAAAGACAAAGGATTCCTCGCCTGCAATTTGCTTCAAAAAGACCGTAACGCCGGCCCCGGCAGTTTTCGCTTTCCTGCACTCAGGTTCTACCAAGCACAGAATCATCCATTTTTCCATAAATCGGACGGGTAGCAAGCTGTAATCACATTCAAAGCTGCTTTCAAGGCAAAGACTCTGCAGGCATCGTACAACGGTTTCATGTCGATGCTCGTCAAGTATGCATTCTTTCCGGCGCTCACTATCAAGCACAAGTTTTAACCTCGACATCACATCAATGATATGTGCTTTTCTCGAAGGCTTGAGGAGATACCCAAACACATTGCAGTCAATAGCCTGTCGCGCATAACAAGAACTGTCGTAACCTGAGAGAATAACTACTTTTATACCTGGATCGCTAAGCCGAAGCGAAGAGGCCAGATCAAGACCGGTAAGTCCTGGCATCAGAATATCCGCTAATACAGCATCAACCGGATTTTGTCGAATATACTCAAGTGCGGACAGCCCGTCGGAAAAAATACCGACAACAGTAAAGGACAAGGAATTCCAGTTTACGATAAGGGATAGACCTTTCCGAATTATTTCTTCGTCATCGACAATGATGAGATTGTACATTTGGGTAGTATAGCACTATTTTTTTGCGGATCGAAAATTATTTACCGCTTTTTTGATATTCCTCTTCATCCATTAACAAAGCGATTTCTCTCTGATCCGAATAGTGCATGCAGACGAGCCAGGTATCTCGAGGATTTTGGTTGATTAGGGATGGATCCGCAATTACTGCTTGATTTATGTTGGTTACTTTTCCACCAACAGGACACGAAAGCTCGGAAGCTGCCTTGAAGGATTCAACGATACCGAATGATCGTCCAGCAAATAACTCCGTACCCGGAGAAGGCAATTCCACAAAAACAATTGTCCCCAATGAATGCTCCGCATAACCGGTAATACCGATATAGGCTTTGTCACCTTCGATCCGGACCCAAGCATGGTCTTTGGAAAAATATACACCGTCATGCTCCATTGAACCCCCTGCTCCTTTCGTACACGGATTGAATACAAGAGAAAGTACATCGCAAAGATCAACCGAGTTAAGAAAATGTGTTGCATTTTCTTAAAACACCGGTATTATAGTAAAGAAGTAAGGAAATAACAATGATCAATCTTCAAACCATTATCGATCAAGCCCTCGCAAACGGTTTTACCCACGCAGGAGAACTGAACTGTCAGTCACTCGAGTTTATGAGCGAGGTACGGGACATGTGTGCTGCTGACCGCTGCCGTTCTTACGGAAAAAACTGGACCTGTCCCCCCGCCTGTGGTTCTCTCGCAGAAGCGGCTGAACGCGCTTCAAAATATAAGACAGGCATACTGGTCCAGACTGTCGGCAATCTTGATGACGATTTCGACTATGAAACAATGGAGGCAACCGGGAAAAAGCACAGCAAGCAGTTTCTCGCTTTCGCGAACGAACTTCAAAAAAAAATGCCCGATATCCTGCCCATGGGAGCGGGTGCCTGCACTCTCTGCGAAAAATGCACCTATCCCGACGAACCCTGCCGTCACCCGGACCAAGCCATTATTTCAATGGAAGCATTCGGCCTCTTCGTCAGCAAGGTCTGCACCCAAAGCGGCATTGCCTACAATCGCGGTCCCCTGACCGTCACCTACTCAAGCTGTATATTGCTGGAGTGATGTGGACGCGATTCACGTGCACCCTTGTCGGCACCCTACCAGCTTCAGTGATCCTCGCAGCTTTTGATCATTCGTAACAGTTCGCTATTTACGGTCGATACCTCGGACTCGTTTGTCAAAAGAACAACGTAATCACCGGCCAGTATGCATGTATCTCCGTGTGGAATCAGTTCGGTCTTTCCACGTGTAACTGAAACAAGCAAGCTCGATGCGGGCCAACAGATTTCCCTTACCTGCTTACCATCCAGACAAGATCCCTGACATACCGCGAATTCCAGAACGGTTTTATGATTTTTGTGCTCTGGATTGCATATCCCGACATGGCCGCTCAACAACCTGTTTAGCAGCGATTCATAGATAGGCTTCGAAGATAAAAAATCTGCAACGACATACGAAACGATGCATACGAGCGAGACCGATAACAAATGAGAGAAAGAACCAGTCATTTCGGTAATGAGAATAATGCCCGTTATTGGAGCTCGCACAATTGCAGTGAAATACCCGGCCATTGCCAAAATAATAAAGTTTTTCGCATAATCTGAATCGATATTAAAAAACTGTACAAGCGTCAAGCCATAGAGATTTCCTATCAATGCACCAATAGCAAGCAGGGGCAAAAAAATACCGCCGGGTGCACCGGAGCCATAGCAAAGCAACGTAAAGAATAATTTCAGTAAAAACAATGCCAACAAAAAAGTAATTGAAAAATTATGGGTAATTAATTCATTTATAAGTTCATGTCCACCACCAAGCACCTGCGGAAGAGCCAGTCCCAGAAATACGGAAACGAACAAAGGGAGCAGTATCCTATATTGGCCTGGAAGCCATTTTCGGTCAGAATACCATTTTTGGAATTTCAATAGGAACGTATTAAAAATCATTCCGAGAACACCCGTAACAATACCTAAAAGTAGTATAAAAAAATAATACTTGAGCGGCAAGAATACTATATTTCCAAAATTGAAAACAGGCTTGAGTCCAAAAAAAAGGCTAGAAACGAAACCGGCTGTTAACGCCGACGAGAGCGCCGTTATCAGAACCATAGGCGAAAAGTTTTTATGCACCTCTTCGAGTGCAAACATAACTCCAGCCAGCGGTGCGTTGAACGCTGCAGCAAGACCTGCACTTGCGCCTCCGGTGACCAGATATTTCCCTTCCACTTTTTTTCGCTTAAAAACAGTGCTAAAACCCTGCCCGACAGCGGCGCCCAATTGGACCGAAGGTCCTTCCCTACCAAGCGAAAGCCCCGAACCGATCGATAGTAATCCGCCTAAAAATTTCCAGAGTATCACTCGCCACCAGTTCATTTCCAGTTTACCGAGTAAAAACCCTTCCACCTGAGGTATTCCGCTTCCACTGATCATCGGGTTTTTTTTGACCATCTTTCCGATAGCAAGTCCTGCTACGAGCAATACCAATATCCAAGGTACCAAAAGAACATGATCAGCATGTATACGTGTATATACAAACACCACAAAATGACCCGCTTTTTCGAGTGCAAACCGGTACAGTACAATTAATAATCCGGCAACCAACCCAATCCCGATGCCCTGCACGATCAACTGCATCCTGAATGAATACCAGTGTGTAAGTGTATGTAAGGTGTTATTTCTATTCATAAAATCAAAGTATATCATTTTATCAAATAATTTTATATCCCTGACAGGTGTAGGGCTATCCGCACTGTCATTTTATTGGTGCAGGAGGTTTTGTAGTCAGCTCTGAGAAAAAAGCGGATCATTTAAAGCCATACCCTGCGCTTTCTATGTACAAGAATAATAGGAGACAAAACATGAGCCGAGATAGCAGAAAGCAGCCGAGATTTTTAAGTGAAATGATGAATATAGTCAAGGATGATATCGGGCTTGACCCGAAGTGCGACATTGTCTTCAAGGCTATTTTCACTCAGGGCAAGGAGGGTGAAATAGCACTTATTGGGCTTTTAAACGCAGTGCTCGACCCACCAGCAGGAAAAAGAATTTCGAAAATCGTGTACCTCAATACCCACGTCTATGGGATGTTCAAAAAACAGAAAAAACCGGTGATGGACATTATGGTTAGCACCGAGAATGGACAGCTTGTCAACATCGAAATGCAGATTGATACCCATGACAACTTTATAAACCGCACCCAGCATTATCTTGCCTGCATGCTTCATGACCAGGCAATATCGGGGGAAGCGTATGATACACTGAAACCCTGCATCGCCATCAATATTCTGGATTTTAAATTGGAAACCGGGCTTTCCGACTTTCACACCTGTTACCGTATGTATGAAGCCACGAAATTAACGGCTATGCCCGAATCCTTGACCGAGATCCATTTTATTGAATTGCCGAAGCTTTTGGAGTATACTCAAGGAATAATGCCCACTTCGCAGCTCGGGCGATGGGCTTTTTACTTCAAGGATCTTCCTAAAAACAAATATCCCGGGATACTGTCACAAATTCTTGCAGAAGAGAAGGACATACATATGGCAGAACATGCACGTCAGAAAATAAGTTTCCGCGAAAAATTTCTCTATGCATACCGCAGCTATCAACGAGCTAAATTGGACGAAGCCTCAAGTCGCAGTTATCTCCATAAAAAAGCTATCCAGGAAGGTCTGGCTGAAGGTCTGGCTGAAGGTCTGGCTGAAGGTCTGGCTGAAGGTCTGGCTGAAGGTCTGGCTGAAGGTCTGGAAAAAGGTATGGCCAAGGGTTTGGCCAAGGGTCTCGAAAAGGGGAAACTTGAAGGAATCGCCCAGGAAAAGTTGGAAATTGCCCGACAGTTGAAAATTGAAGGCATACCGACCGGGGTGATTTCTTCAACTACCGGATTATGCGTAGAAACGATCGCGAAACTATAGCAGAATTGCCGGAAATCATGTGAGTGCTTTCACAATACAGATTTACTTCTCTACAAAGTTGTACTTGCACAGGTCGATGATGGCGAAGCGATTATCCACACCGATCTTGTTACAGATGTTGTATACATGGAGTTTCACGGTGGATTCCGCTAGATTCAGCCGCTCGGCAATTTCCCTGTTGCCCGCCTTGTAGACGGTCAAAGCTTCTATCACTCGTGCTTCTGCAGGGCTTATCTTAACGGCTTTGAGATCATAGGGTTTGTGATCCTTTTCCAGTTCCGACAGCTGGTCCGACAACTTGCCGTAATCCATTTTGAGGGAGGTGTTTTCCTTCCGGAGCAAGTCCTGTTGCTTGACCATGTCCCACCAGAGAATCAACAATAGGGTAACCAGAAAGAGGGTGTACATGAGGGTCGTAAAGCCCGCATAGAACCCGGAAGCCTTGTCGCTGTTACTCAAGAAGGCGGAAAGCTGGGAAAGAGCAGTGATGAGCAGAAGAATGGCAACGTTCTTCGTCTTTGTATGGGTTTCGAGGTATCCGTAATGGCGCATCAAGAGCCAAGCCGCCAGAAAGAGTCCCGGACCGTAGAATTCCTGGTACGCGTCAATTATGTTCAAGGAGCCCACTAGGGCAAATATCAGCACCTGCAGCTTCTTGAGAAGTTCGCTCTCCACAAAGATCGATACGATAAAGGGAATAATAAACAGAAAAACGGACCACACAGAGAAACCGGTCAGAGCGTAGGTTAGATCCCCGGACTGCAGACGCTTGATGATGTTGCCCAGCACCATCGCCAAGCCGACGCTACTGATCACGAGGCCTACCCTTTTCTGAACGCTATCTACTAATTTGTCCATATCATTCCCCTGTTCATCACTAATCTTGCCAATATCCCTGGAGAGCATTTTCTATTGTATAGCATTCCGCGATTTCCGGAGTCAGTCTCTTTTCTATAGATTCTGTCAGTTTTTCGACGAGAGCCGTGGCGTCCCAGGCTCCTGCGTTGAGCGGGTTGTACTTGCCGAGTTCCTGATCCTTCTCCGCATCCTTGCGATACCCGGAAATCATGCACAGGGCGAGAAGTTCTCTGCAGCACCGGAGTGTTTCCTCATTCCCGCCATTGAAGCCCAGGATGGGGAACAATCGGGAATAAATATCGCCGTCATCTGTCGGTTTGTGATAAAAAAGTTCTTTGGTCGAATCATCCCAGGACGCGAGGTATACAAGCAAGTGTGTGAAGGATATTTCCATAGCCTTCCTGCAGCCAGCGAGAAAGGGCACTGCGGCAATGAATCTGGCCATGCGGCTCCCTTCAAGCCACTCCGTTTCGGCGATGCCATAGTCGAGAAATACCCGGACACGGCTTGAGACCGTTTCCCATTCTTTTTTTGTCATAGAGAGACTCCTGGATGGAATTCCATCAAACTCCATTTTGGTATGTATACGGTGTATCCTTTTGAGAGCGGAAGGTCAATAAAAGAGCGCGGGAGCGGGCAAAAAAAAGGACTGTCCCGATTTATTTAAAGGACAGTCCTGTTCGATTTTTTTACATGGATTTTTAAATTTGTTTTTACTTCTCTATTTTCCCTTGATGAGATCGTAGCATTGCCCGAAATAAAACGCCATATAACTTTGGTAGTAAAGGATCTCTTGTGCGATCGAACCGGATTTTTTTTGATATTTTGGAGATAAAAAACAATTCATCGAGTAGGGGGGAAGGCTCCCCGTTTTGTAATTACACCAATTTCCTCGCACGAGGGATTGAGGCGATATCCTTTTTTGCTTCGACAAAAAAGATACAAGCCGAAAGCCCGGCCGTTGGTTGAACCGTAACCGGGATAACCAACGGAGTGCCCCTAAGAAAATAAAAACTTGCCAGAAATATTGAATGGTCTTACGGTAGTGAACCATAAACGGCGGGAGGCAGCATGCAGGCATACATTTGAACCGCTTGGCGGAAGCCGATACTTCACCAACTCATTTTTTCTCTTTTGCATGCATTCCATAAATAGAGTATACTTATATTAGTAAGATATAAGGAGATATGATGAAAAAAGTTATCGTTTTGTTCCTTGCTCTTTTATCAATCACAAGCGGAGTCTATGCGTCAGGAAAGAAAGAACCCTTTCAAAGGGTAGTTGAACGCATGGATATTGACAAGTTTTTAGGCCCCTGGTATGTGATTGCACTCTTGCCAAGCTTCCTTGAAAAGGATGGCGTTAATGGTATTGAAACCTATAGCCTCGATGCCAAGGGAAATATCAAAGTTGAATATATTCTGTATAAGGGAAGTCCTACTGGCAAGAAAAAAATCATGCATCAGAAAGGCTGGATAGTGGATAAGGAGACCAATACAGAATGGCTTGTGCAGCCGCTTTGGCCGCTTAAACTTCCCTACCTTATAATAGAACTTGCAGATGACTACCGCTATACCGTAGTTGGCACGAACAACTATAAGTACGTTTGGATTATGGCACGGAAGCCTGTTTTATCAACCGAAGATTATCAGGATATTCTTGCCCGGCTTAAGGTACGTGGTTATAATATTGACGATATTCATCTAATGCCTCAAATCTGGAATTAACGGAGGAATTATGTTTTTTTCTTTTGACCCCTACAATATTCTCTGGACTTTTATTGCAAGTTTTGTTATTCAGGTGTCATTCTTCGCCTTTGCCGCTTCTTTCAAGACTGATAAGGTAACTGATATTTCTTATAGTCTTGGATTTACCGTTCTAACACTTGTAATTCTTTTTACAAACAAAGCCTTTGCGCTTCCACAGATTCTTGCAGCCCTCTTTGTCATTCTCTGGGCAGCTCGTTTGGGAACCTATTTACTCACGAGGATATTAAAAACTGGTACAGATGCTCGCTTCGATGATAAACGGGGCAATTTTGTTAAATTTTTAAGCTTTTGGATCCTTCAAGCACTTGCCGTTTGGCTTATCCTGATGCCTGTGAGTGTCCTGTTAAGCCTAAAGAACGTAGGACCGCTTCACATCGTTTCTATAATTGGTGCACTTCTGTGGGCAATTGGCTTTATCATTGAAATCATAAGCGATGCACAAAAATTCTCGTTTAAGAACAAGAAAGAGAATGCCAACAAATGGATACAAAGTGGCTTGTGGAAGTATTCACGGCATCCCAATTTCTTTGGAGAAGTTCTCCTTTGGTGGGGAGTATTTATTTTTGTGCTGCCGTACCTTACCGGAGCCTTGTATGTAACTGTTATTGGTCCACTTGCAATAACACTCCTCTTACTCTTCGTATCGGGCATTCCCCTTTTGGAACAAAGTGCCGAAAAAAAGTATGGAGATGATAAGGCGTACCAGGAATATAAAAAGAGCACAAGCATTTTTATACTTCTACCGCAACAAAAAAAATAAACATTACAGAATAACCGTATCTCGTGTAAATCCTTTCTTGATGACATTCTCGAAATAATGAAATCTGCATTCATCAGCAAGGACAACAGGGTTCGGTCTCATGCTGGTATTCAGGATTTGAATCGAGCCTGCATCCGCAGCCTGAACTATGGATGCAGGCCAGTTTTTTCTTACCTTAACTCCTTAAAACTCGATCCTTGTTGTCAAGCTCAAAGACAGAGCTCCGTCACTCACAAAGCGGGTAAATTCCTTATTCTTTCCGCCACCGACATAGGAGATCGAAGCAGTAAAGGGAACCGCACGGGGAAAGGCCACACCTTCCGCAAGCTTGATGGTATACGAGGCATCCGAAAAATTAACTATCGCCGATACAGTAGTTGATAAAGAATCCGAAAAAAGCTTATCAGCGCTCAAGGCAAGATAGGTGTATAGCTCACCCTGATATAAGGGAGTAGTTTCATCCTTACTCAAGGTTTTGATTCTAACGGCGTCATAACCGCTCAGGTCTTTCCCCCGTGAGTTATAAAAAGTCTCGGACGAAACAGTCCAGCGTTTTAACTCTCCAAGAGAACGGAAAAAGCCAAGACTCGCAAGGAACGATGCAGAATAATTATCATATTCGGGGGCATAGGCGCCCTCTCCGTATATGGTCATCCCGAAGAGACGGCCTGAGGCATCAAGGCCGAAACGAACCTGGCTTTCCATGCCGCCGTAGCTGGTGGCACCGAACTCGAAGTCTCCGGCTGTAAAGTCAAAACGTCCACCAAATTTGACACGCTCCACAGGATCTCCATAAAAGCCATTGGGCTGCAGGCTGGAAAAATCCGAGAACAGGAAGATATTTGACTTATTGAATGGTACATGGATACGTAAACTTGGCTTACCGGCACGAACGTCAATGTCTGAAAGCGCATTAGCTTTGTCAAGGTTGATAAAGTCTACTGGTGTCCAGATGCGCGATGGACCCCAAGCTATGAGTTGGTTGCCAAGGCGAATAAAAACCTTCTTGTCTATATCAAAGCTGTAGTGAAGTTCTGATAAGGTGTAACTGGGCTCTGCCAGCTTTGAAGGTGGCGTGCTCTGCCCATCTACTTCTGCACCCTGAAAAAAGACATGGGCAATGTTGTACGCTATGTACAGAGCTCCATAATCGGGAACAGAAACCTTAGCAAAGAGCTTCCCGCTGGCACCAGAACTGACGCTATACCCATCACCATCACCAAGCATGGTTCCATCGGCACTTACTAGAACAGTTCCGCCGACCAGATATTGCGTTCGGGCAATATCTGCACTTTGGGTGTTGACAGAAAAGTTTGTATTGTCTTCCGTTCCAAAAAGCGCTGCTTCAAAGTCGGCGTCTGCATTTGGATCCGGAGAACCCGGGGCCGTAGCATCCTGGGAAAAGCCGGGCAGTACCAGCAGGCTACACAACAAAACAAAGCCTATGGTTCGCGCACATTTTCTATTCACGCGTATATGATTCATTGGAGCCCCCTTACCGTGACTGTTCTTCAAGGTACGCCTTGGAGAAGGTATAGTCAGCGATCTTTGTAGTAGAGATACCCTCGTTGGTGATAAAGGTCTGCTGGCCTTTTTCCAGAGCATCAACACCCAAGAGCTTGGTGAAAATAAACTTGTTGGGGGCTACCTGCTGATAGTCTATATAATAGGTAGTCCGCAGGAGTGTGTCCGAGATGCTGAAATTTTCGGTCTTTACCGGAAGGCCGTCACTCTTGCGTAGGTACCACTTCTGGATGGGATAGGATACATCCAGTCGCTTTGCATCCAGGCGCACGACATCACAATCCCACTTCGCTACCTTGGCAGTTCCTGCACCGTTTATCCAATACTGCGCCCCGGAATCGCTTTTGCCAAACAAGTCGGTCCGCACATCGGTTGAACCCACATCATCTTTTCGATTGCGATAGACGAATTCGCGGGTAGAGGGCAAATAGAGAAAGAGATCATCCTTATTTCGGTAATAACCCTTGCCCTTTTCACTTTCCGGGAACTGAAAAACAAGGGTAAAGGTATCGGTGGCATCCCGACGGAATATTTTTATCTGGAGGACGCGATCAGCCTCCCCTACCTTTTTTTGCACGAGCGTGAAGGTATTGGTAATATCGAGTCCTTCAAGGTTTAACTTGGTCTCGAAGTTCCGAACCAACGCAACAGCCGCCGGATTATTTGATGTCGCACGAGTCTGTGCCGAAAGGCTTACCGCAATAAGTAGCAAGAGGCTACAGGCAGCAAGTTTACTTTTAATGTTCATACTCTATGTCTCCTTTAAAAAGTTTTGGTCAATGCTTCTACGGGGGGAATGAGCCCACCTTTGCGAGCCGGGAAAAAAGAAAAGCATGCAGCAAAAATGGTGATTGCTAATATAACACCAAGCATACCTATAGGATCCGGAACCAGTATGAGATGCCCACCATCAAGGAAGAGGCCCAAGTTGCCTCCAGGCGGGAAGGTGGGACCGATACGAATAATGATTGCCGTAAGGGCTGCGAGCAAGGCCCCGATTGTTGAAAAGAGTGCAGCAAGGGAAACGCTCTCAAAAACAAAGAGCGCAGTAACTCCACCAGACTCAACGCCCATTGCACGCATGGTTCCTATTTCCCGTAACCGTTCATTAATGCTCATCCTCAAGTTAATGAAGATAGAAACCGCAATAACAAAGAGCATGACGGCGGCGATAAAGGCACCAACTGCATTGACCGCAGCCAGTATGGTCCTAACCAAACCCAACACCTCATCGAGGGTAGCAAGTTTAACCATCACCCGGTCTCGACCTACTTTATCCTCTTCATACTTGGTGCTGGCAGAGGAGATTGCCGAGATTGCCTCCGTTGCCGATTTTGGAATATTTACTTCAAACCCTGCAGATGATAAAACATCGGCCAACTTTCCCCGTTCTATAGAAAGATGCTTGGTTGAAGGAAGATATACATAAATAGATGTCGAAGCTCCATTTTCGGCTAAATCAAGCTGTCGCAAAAAATCAAAATGTGAAAGAACCTTCCCGCGGGCAAAATAATTATCGGTGGTGTAAATACCCCGGACTACCAGGATTCCGGTATTGAAGGCACCGAATCGAGTCCTGTTTGAAAGGACCACTTGATCATTAAGCTTTAACCCAAAATACTCTGCTGAATCTACAGGCAAGGCAATGCCATTTGGATCTGCAGCAAAGTCTTCCCAGGAACCCGATGCAAAATTAGCTTGGGACTTAAACCCTGTATCTGAGTCGGTATTGATACCCGAAAAAGAGAGTCGTCGGGACAGGCCGTTGTAGTACACCGTCGATGAAAGGGCGTACCGAACAACTACTTCTGTCTTATCCCCAAAAGTCTTTTTGACACCGGCTAGAATATCATCGGTCCGTTGAAGCCCACCATAGATTTTTCCATCTTTGGCAAACTGCCCGGTTATGGTTATATGGCCTGCAGAAGACCGAATAAGGCTTGTTGCAATGTTTATCGAGGCGCCCTTAGAAAAGGACAAAAGGAGGACCAGAATAAACGCCACCACCGCATAGTTCACGCCGAGAGTAAAGCTTCGTTTCTTCTGTCTAAATACATTCTTGAACGCTAAGCTGATAAATTGTCCCATAGTAACCTTCTTACCTTTCGCTCATTGCTTTAAGCGGCGTTATGGATGTAGCGACACTTACCGGATATATGGTCGCCAGTATCGATACTAGAATTACAGTCACCAATGCTATCACAAAAGGTGCTGGACTCAACTGTATTGTAAGCGGTCCACCGCCGATGAGATATTGCGAAATCGTTTCTGGAAGCGGGAGGCCCTTGATGCTTGCGAGCAGCAAGATGACGAAAGATGCAGCCATTGCAATGAGTGCTGATCCTATATTGAGCATGAGTGTTTCCGCGAGAAAAACACCACGCACAAAGGACTTGTCAGCCCCTAACGCCCGCATCGTTCCAATTTCTGCAGTTCGCTCGACCACATTTATTATCAACGTGTTCATAAAGATCATCGTGACAACCAGGAATATGAGGGCCGTTGCCAGATAGATAAATGCTTGCAGAGCTGCCGCTATTTGGGCATAAAACCCGGAGGCCACATCCCATCGGGCTACTTTTATTCCAAGATCGGTTTGCGTTTCCAGCTTGGCAATAACCGTATCCACCTTTGAATGATCTTTGAGCTTTACCGCCATCATGGTAAAACCGGAAAGCGCCTCTGACTTCAGAGTCGAAAGATCGATTTTTCCAAAGTCTTTATCATCTGCCAAGGCAAACAGACTATCTTCATCACTTCCTGCGGCAGCCAAACCCTCGTTAAAAGAATCGGGAAGAGAATCTACGCCCGTGTAATTGTACAGACTTGAATACGTAGCCGAATCCATGTAGTTGATATAGTCAAACACACTCTTATAATGAAGCGGTTCAAATATGCCTACTAATTCTGAATTGACGGTGTTTACTCCACCCTCGGTAAGACCGAGAAGCGTTACATGCTCTCCTGCTTCCAGGGTAAGGCCATAATTTTTCTTGTACTGTTCATTTTGAAAACGGGAAATCAGAATTCCGCTCTTTGCCTTTCCGGAATTATCTCCATCGGCAAGGCCGAAATAGCTGCCCTTTGTAATTCCTACATTTGAAAACACCGAACGATAAGGACCGGGTTCTACCGCGTAAAAGATAAAGGGTAAGTCGATTTTCTTTCCGTCCCGTTCAACCTGCACCAACCCATAGTTTTGCGAATAAAAGGTGTAGGTATCCACCCCATCCAAAGCTAGTACAGCCTGTACCACTTGATCGGTATTCCTTATATTTGGAAGGGGGGTCTGAAAAGCGAAGGGAGAGGGTAATTCTTTGGAGTTGGCTGCATACACAATAAAGTCGCCGGTAAAACTCCCGATTATTGCATCCCGGGATGCAGTATCTGCCGAGGCGGCAATGCTTCCGCCAACAACTATCAGCACCGTTCCAAATACGACAAGAACTCCGATTAACGCCATACGACCCTTTCTTTTTAAAAGGGTACGCAAGGCAAGTTTTAATGTCAGCATAGTTTATGCTCCCTCACCTTCGCCGTCCTGTACAAGACTTCCGTCATGAATGCGTACGACACGTCTGGCCTGGCTCATGATGTGAGCATCATGAGTTGAAAAAATAAAAGTTGTCTTGTCTGTTTCATTTATTTGACGCATGAGTTCTATTATTCGCTTGCCTGTTTCGGAATCGAGATTGGCCGTTGGCTCATCTGCCAGGACTACGAGGGGCCGGGTAACCAAGGCCCGTGCAATGGCTACGCGCTGCCTCTGTCCTCCAGAAAGTTCATTGCTCTTGTTCTTCATACGATCAGCAAGACCAACATCTGCAATTGCCTTCATAACCCGATCCTGCCGCTCTTTTTTACTAATCGATTTTTGGAGAAGAAGCGGAAACTCGATGTTTTCATATACGTTAAGAACCGGAATAAGGTTAAAGGATTGGAAAATAAAACTTATCTTGGTTCTGCGATAGCGGGTAAGCTCCTTGTCCGTCATCTTTTCGGTTTCAGTTCCATCAATCCGCACAATGCCTTCCGAGGGTATATCAATGCAGCCAAACATGTTGAGCATGGTGCTTTTACCTGATCCCGAGGGGCCAGCTATTGCAAGAAATTCGCCCTGTGCAATTGAGAGCGAAACACCGCGAAGTGCATCTACCCGGGTATTTCCGAGCATGTAATGCTTCTTTACATTTTCAAGTTCGACGACGTTCATACAGTTCCTCCATTGTAATCTAGACCTTTCAATATTATATCTATTAATTCATTGGCCATTTGAGCTCTTGTCTTCTTAAGTGCAAATTCGGGAATCGAATACAAGCTTTCTATGAGTCCCAAAAACGCTCCTCCAATAAGCCCTGGATCAGTTTCTTTTCCCAATTCGCCAATTTCTACCGCTTCTGTAATGACATTCCGCAATTGGCAAATCATGTGCACATACACCAAATCCATTAAACGCTTGGCAGATTCTTTCTTGAGGGCGGGCATGTCGGAAGCGGACATCCGCATAAGGTCCATGGGTGATGAGCTTAACAGCCACCGTGCTGCACCCTGGAGTTTTCCACGAAGATCCGGACCATCTTCTTTCATAAATTCGGCAAGGCCCTGACCGTGTTGCAAAATTGTTCTTTCTGTTACTTCTACAAATAGCTCTTCTTTCCCTCCGGGAAAATGATAGTACAGAGACGCATGTTTAAGGCCATGGCAGGAAGAAATGTCGCGAAGCGTTGTACCCATATACCCCTTTTCTCCAAATATTTTTTGGGCTATTTCGAGTAATCGATCGCGTGAATCCTGTTTTTTAGTATCTACCACTTACATTGTACCTCTTACCTACCAACATGTTGGTAATATACTACTGCTTTTTATACCAAAGCAAGCGAATTAGTATCGCTCTTTATTTACCGACTTTTTTGACTGGTTTCACCGTTTGGGCTATACTGATGGCTTACTATCAGTATTTTTGCACCTGGTTTTCTTCTCTCGTGCGGGTTCAATTAACGACCCTTATTCCATGGGACGAGTTTGAAAAAAAATATGCGGGGCAGTTTTTTGATGATGGATCGGGCACTCCTGCAAAATCAATCCGCATTGCACTTGGCTCTTCGATCATCAAAGAAAAATGAATATTCCTGATGAAGAAATTGTTGAACAAATTCGTGAGAACCACTATCTGCAATATTTTATCGGACAAGAAGGATACCGTTACGAAAACGCTTTTGACTCATCAATGATGGTTCATTTCCGGAAACGTATTACCGCCGAGATGCTCGGTGAAATAAATGAACGAATTCACGAGAATTTGATAAAAAAACTGCAAACAAATTTAGCCGAAGAAGAACTAAACAAAAAGGAACCCATCAATAAGGGAAAACTTCTTGTTGATGCAACCTGCATGCCTGCAGACATTCAATACCCGTGTGACTTGTCTTTGCTGAATGAAGCCAGGGGAAAAACAGAATCAATAATTGATACGGTGTTCAAGCAGCTCAAAGGAAAAGAAAAAAAAAGGAAAAACATACCGGATACAAGCCCGAAAGGAATATCTGAAAGTATCAAAGAAACGAAAAAAGGGAGAAATGTATAAAACAAAATCGCATCGGGGAGAAGATAGAATCGTAAGCATCTCGCAACCACATGTACGTCCGATAATTCGAGGTAAAGCGGGAGCGGCGGTAGAGTTTGGAGCGAAGCTGACAATAAGTGTGGTTGAAGGATTTACCTTTTGTAGCCGCCCGAATTAATCTTGCGGGAATCAGGAAATATTTCGACATTAAAATATAGGCTCGAAAAAAAAGGAAGAAAGGAATCCGGGATTATTTTTCAACGATGCCCCCGGATTCCAACAACAAACAACGTATTATACCTCGACATAAAAGCGGTTGACTACAAGAATCCCGCCGAAATACTTAAAATAAGCACTCTTTTTGTACAAACTGTGTGCCCCTCGTGCAAAAGCTTAGGCGGGTGGAAGGTTCATGGCCAGTATAACAAATATCACAACAACGAATATCTCTTGATCGTTCGGCTCAGGTGCCGGCTGTGCGCGCATACCCATGCGATTATTCCCTCGTTTTCGTTGCCGCATACCTGTCTGGACACAAAAATGGTCCAAACGTATCTTGCGCGGCGAAATGAAGGGGATTCCCGCATGGTGGCCGCACGGGCGAGTGGTTTTTCATCATATTGTGGCCTGGAATTCCTACGATCCCTCGAGAAGCGATTTGCTGCGGCAGTGTACCGGGCCAAAGTGCTATATCCGTCTTGGGGAAACGAACACGAGAGTGGCTATCGCTGGATGACAATCGCCGCGAATGAATTGCCGGACGCCCTGTTTGTCCTGAACGAACGTGCCATTGCTTTCAACGGACAATCATTTTTTGGTGGGAATGTACGGACGGGATTGCGCCCAACTATATCGGGAATAGTGATTTCACATAAAAACGCCAGTCGAAAGATGGCAAAATCCAGCTTAGACTCAGGTTGAGGTATCACTGACTACTTCAACAGGAGGCTACGAACCAAGGAAGGATTGCGTCCCAAAGGACGAACCGACTGCGGGAAAAGCCGGGCAGTGAGCGAAGCGTGAAGCACGGCTTCAGGAGATTGTGCAAGAAAAGAGTCTTAAGTTCGATTTCTTTTATCCGCTGGAATGTGTGCAATCAGATTGTCTGCATGGCCCGATGATTCCCGATGGGAAGGGAGGACTCTGTAAGGCAATACTGATCGCCTTTATCGACGACGCGACGAGGCGCATTGTGTACGCGGAGTTTACGCAGAGCGAACACTCTCTCGCATTCGAGATAGGAATCCGGCATATCCTGTCGAGTCAGGGCAGAATCGTAATTTTGAAATCGATTCGACCAACGCGCTGACCGTTCTGCTGTGCGGCCAGGAAAGCCTGAATCAGAAGTTCGGTCTGACAATCCT
>JBBRWY010000011.1:0-73471 GCA_038248875.1 Treponematales bacterium | reverse complement strand
TATGGTCAAAACCGAAATGCAGACCAATTTGCGTGCCGAAGCCGAGACGAAAACCGAAGAAATTCTTCTCGATCTCCTCCTTCCTGGCATTAAAAAACGCACAGCCACACCTCATACCGTAGCAGAAGGCACCCCGATTGCAAAGGATGAATTGTCTCTGATCGACGATACAGACCATTCTGCCAACCTTACCCGTGAAAAATTCCGCATTATGCTTCAGGAGGGAAAACTCGAGGATAGGGTTGTCGAGGTAAACGTACAGAATTCTGGTATGCCTTCTTTCGAAGTGTTTGCCGGTTCGTCCAATATCGAAGATCTCGAGATGAGTGTTGCCAATATCACAAATATGATAACCGGTGGCCGCAATAAACGGAAATCGGTAAGCGTGAGCGATGCACGCAAGATTATCATGTCAGAGCAACTCGACAAGCTCGTCGATCACGACAAGATATCCGGGGAAGCAAAAAACCGGGTAGAACAGATGGGTATTGTCTTTATCGACGAGATTGATAAAATCGCGACGCGTGGTGAACGTTCGGGCGGACAGGACGTTTCGCGCGAGGGAGTTCAACGTGATATCCTTCCAATTGTGGAAGGATCAAACGTAACTACCAAATTCGGTGTAGTGGACACAAAACACATCCTGTTCATTGCCGCTGGTGCATTCAATGTCTCGAAGCCGAGTGACTTGATCCCGGAGCTTCAGGGGCGCTTTCCCCTGCGAGTTGAGCTTGAGTCACTCAATGCCGACGATTTTAAGCGCATACTGCTCGAGCCGAAAAATGCCCTGACCCGGCAGTATATCCAGCTTCTGTCGACAGAAGGAGTGACAATCAGCTTCAATGACGATGCTATCGACCGTATGAGCTTTCTCGCCGCGGAAGTTAACTCCCGGATGGAAAATATCGGGGCTCGGCGCCTGCACACGATCATGGAAATGCTTCTCGAAGATATTTCGTATAACGCAAGCGAAATGCCGGGGGACTCTGTGGAGATAACGACTTCCTACGTCGACGAGCGGCTCAAAGATATCGTCAAGGATCAGGACCTTTCACGCTATATTCTGTAAAAAGGCTAAACTGGCCCTCTTTTTGTGCCGAAATATTGAGGGTGGAGAGTGGAAAATGAACAGTTTTACCAGAACAACCGATTTGCTGCATCGCGCAATGGATGTGAGCACCCTCAGATACAGCACCGCGGCGAACAACCTGTCAAATTCGGAAGTACCGAATTTCAAGCGTACTGATATCAATTTCGAATCCGAGTTGAAACGCGCCCTTGATTCAGAAGTCAACGCCAAGGGGCAGTTTCAGCTCGCCACATCCGACGAAAAACACATCAAGTCGGATGGCGTGATTGACTACCGCACCATCGAGCCTCGCCGTGTACTTGATTACACCACCACCGCAAAAGCAAACGGAAATAATGTTGACCCGGAACAGGAAGCTATGAACATCCTGCGCATCCAGCTCAATTACCAGATGTTGACCCAGCTTCAGACCTTCGAATTTGCGCAGGCGAATTCGGTCCTAAAATAACTGAAACAGGCTTAAGGAGATAGATTATGGGACTTTTTACCAGCATAAACATAGCTGCCAGCGGAATGAGCGCAGAACGACTGCGCACCGACGTTATTTCCGATAATATAGCCAACGCTTCAACCACTCGAACCCAAGATGGTGGTGCATTTCGTCGCAGCCGCGTCATTCTTTCCCAGAAGGACAACGGTATTGACTGGCGTACCCCGTTCGTACCGGACAGCATCGACCGCGGTCCTGGCAGTGGCGTGAAGGTGATGGGCATCGAGAAAGACAATTCCGAACTTCGTATGGTATACGACCCGACCCATCCGGACGCGATCCAGTCCGGACCCAAGACCGGTTATGTCGAATATCCGAATGTCAACATCGTGACCGAAATGGTCGATCTCATATCGGCTTCGCGTTCCTACGAGGCCAATTCATCGGTAATCCAGGGCTCGAAAGAAATGTTCATGAAAGCCCTCGAGATCGGAAGGTAATAGATGAGCATCAACCCCGTTTTTGTAGACAATTTTCGTTCGAAACTGGTTTCTAATACCGACATGATCGACACCGCCGTTCGGCCCGAAACTGCCAGTTTTGAACAGACCCTGCTTGCGGCCTTTGACAAGATGAACGAAAAGCAGCAAACGACAGACGAGCTTGCCAAACAGATGATTATCGATCCCGAATCGGTCGATGTGCATGATGTGACCATCGCAATGGCCGAGGCAAATCTTTCGCTTAAAATTGCGCAATCGGTCATAGATCGGGTCATAAAAAGCTGGAATGACATTACAACAAGTCGGTAGAATGTGCTATAATATTTTATTAAAGTATTAACACACCACAGGTTCGTTCTGTAACGGGAGGGGAGCATGAACGAATGGCTGAAAAAGCTGATTTCGCAAATTTCAACGCTTTGGGGTAAATGGTCACTGGTCCAGAAACTGGTTCTCGCCGGTATTGTCGTCGCGGCGATCATCGGTATCGTGGCACTTTTTTCGGTTTCATCCGCCCCGAGCATGGTTCCGCTTATAGATACACCCATCGCGGACGTCGATGTCCGTGACAAGATAATTCTCCGCCTCAACCAGGAAAATGTTAAAACTTCCGTGTCTGCCACGGGAGTTATTTCTGTTTCTGACGATACGACTGCCCGGCGCATGCGGGCTATCCTCATCCGCGAAGATCTCGTTCCGCAGAACATTGACCCTTGGGCAATTTTCGATGTAGAACGCTGGACTCTCACCGATTTCGAGCGTAACGTGAACAAGCGGCGCGCGATTATCGAGGAAGTTCGCCAACACATCAAAGCCCTTGATGATATCGACGATGCAAGTGTTGTGGTGAATATCCCCGAAACAACTCTCTTTTCCGTCGACCAGAATCCGGTAACCGCGAGTGTCGTGCTCTATCCAAAACCGGGCAGCGATATCGTAACCAACCGCAAAAAAGTGGAAGGTATCCAAAAAATCTTGAAATTCGCGGTCGAAGGTCTCAAGGACGAGAATATTACCATCGCTGACAGCTCCGGAAACGTTCTCAACGATTTCGAGGGACTCAAGGAATGGGATCGGCTCACCCGTATCGAAAAGGAGCAGAAACTTATTGCGCAGCTGGAAGCCCAATACCGCGCCAAGATATTGAATGCTCTTCAGCAGATTTACGGGATTGACCGCGTTCGAGACCTCAACCTCAAGATCGAGATGGACATGTCCGATAAGGCTGTCCAGACTCGCGACTACTTGCCTACCGTCATCAAGGCTGATAATCCGGAAACTCCGTATGACGATTCCCAGATTGAAAAATCAATCACCCTGTCTTCCGAAACCTCCACAACTCGTTGGCAAGGGTCGGGTTTTAATCCGGAAGGACCTGCAGGCGTCGAAGGCCAGACTGCACCCGCTTACAAGGACATGTCAAATCTCTACGGCCTTTCCGAACAGTCCATTGTCAAGAAAAACGAACTTGTCGGCCAGCGCGACACCACCGAAACGGTGAGCCCTTCGATGGGAAGACGTACGGTGTCCGTAAATATTGACGGCATATGGTCAAAAAAACGGGACGACAAAGGTGATTTCATTATCAAGAACGGTGCGATCGAGCGCGAATACCTTGCGATACCCACCGAGGAAATCCAGTCTGCCGCGAAGGCTGTCCAGGACGCCGTCGGTTATAACCGGGGACGGGGCGACTCGGTCAGTGTCTTGAACATCAAGTTTGACCGCACTGCGCAGTTTGAAAAAGAAGACCAGGCTTTCCTGCAAAAACAGCAGACCCAGCAGACCATTCTATATTCGCTGGTCGCCCTCGCATTCATTCTTGTTTCATTTATAATTTACCGCATGATTTCCCGCGAGCTGGAACGCCGCCGGAGGCTCAAGGAAGAAGAACTTTTACGCAAGCACCAGATGGAGCGGGAAAAAACGCTTTGGGAAGCGGAACAGGCTGGCATGGAAGTTTCCATGTCTGTCGAAGAGCGGAAGCGTCTGGAGCTTCAGGAAAATGCCATCAATATGGCCAAAGAACATCCCGAGGATGTCGCCCTCCTGATCCGCACTTGGTTAATGGAGGAATAAGGTATGGCAGTCCCTGCATCGGTACCAAGAGACAAGTCGGCAGCGCCCGGTTCGTCCAAAAAATCGAAAGACATCAAATCACTCACCGGGCGGCAGAAGGCAGCTATATTTCTTGTGTCACTCGGCTCGGAAATTTCTTCGGAGATTTTCAAACATTTGCGCGAGGACGAGATTGAAACTCTAACTTTCGAAATTGCGCGACTAGAGACTGTCGAACCTGAATTCAAGGACGCGATTCTGCAGGAATTCCAGGACCTCATGATGGCCCAGAATTTCATCACGACCGGTGGTATTGACTATGCCCGCGAACTCCTCGAAAAATCGGTCGGACCCCAGAAGGCTATCGACATTATCAATCGACTTACCAGCTCCCTGCAGGTACGGCCCTTCGACTTTATCAGGCGTACGGATCCCGCTCACCTTTTGAACTTCATCCAGCAGGAACATCCACAGACTATCGCCCTGATTCTTGCGTATCTGGAGCCAGCGAAGGCTTCGATAATCCTTCAGAACCTTCCCGACGAAATACAGAGCGAGGTCGCAAGACGTATTGCAACAATGGACCGCACTTCACCGGATGTTCTACGCGAAGTGGAGCGCGTTCTCGAGAAGAAATTGTCGACGCTTTCTAGTGAAGACTATACAGCGGCTGGTGGTGTCGAGAGCATCGTCGAAATTCTTAACCTTGTCGACCGTTCCTCTGAAAAATCGATCATCGAGGCACTCGAAGACGAGGATCCGGACCTTGCCGAAGAAATCAAGAAGCGCATGTTTGTGTTCGAAGATATTGTTATGCTCGACGACCGTGCTATCCAGAAGGTTATGCGCGAAGTCGACACCCAGGAGCTCGCCAAGGCCCTCAAGGCGGTTGATACCGAGGTTCAGGACAAGATATTCAGAAACATGTCCAAACGCGCTGCCGGCATGCTCAAGGAAGACATGGAGTACATGGGACCAGTCCGCCTCAAGGATGTCGAGGAAGCACAGCAGAAGATTGTGTCTATCATCCGTCATCTCGAGGATACAGGCGAAATTGTTATCGCCCGCTCGGGAGAAGACGAACTTGTTGTTTAACGGCGGGTAATTCATGGCAAAAACTGTTTTTCGTCCAGGTGAAGTCAAAAAGTCTGATGATCACGTGCTTCTGCAACTTTCACGCAAGTTTGTAGTCGATGAACCACTTGTGGAGATTGAAGAAGCTCCTATTTATGAAGGCCCAACTGCCGACGACCTGCGCCGCGAGGCCGAGTCGTATCAGCGGCAATGGGAAAAGGACAAACAAGAACTCGTTGATTCCGCACGTACCGAAGCCAATGGCATTCTCGAAGATGCCCGCAAAGCAGCTTTTGATGAAGTTAAGCGGAAAACCGACCAGGGACAGGTTATACGTCAACAGGCAGAGGATCAGGCCAAGTCCATCGTCGAAGGTTCCGAGAAACAGGCTTCAGAACTCATAGCGGCGACCAAAGCTAAAATGGACGAGCAGAGTAGAGACGGCTATAACGACGGATTCAAGAAAGGGCAGGAAGCAGGCTTTCGCGAAGGCAACCTTGAAGCCCAGCGCCTGACTGACCGACTGCATACCATGATCGAGCGGATGATGGACAAGCGGCAGGAAATTCTTGCGGAAACAGAGCAGCAGATTGTGGACCTCGTGCTCCTTATGACGCGCAAGATTGTCAAAGTCATTTCCGAAAACCAGCGCAATATCGTTGTGTCGAATGTCGTGCAGGCTCTCCGCAAAGTGAAGGGCAGGGGAGACGTCACGATCCGTGTCAACCTGAACGATGTAGCTATGACTACCCAGCATATAAAGGATTTCCTCACTAACGCCGAAAATATAAAGAACATCACCGTTGTCGAAGATTCCACAATAGATCGCGGCGGCTGTGTCATCGAAACCGACTTCGGTGCAATCGACGCGAAAATTGTCAGCCAGCTCAACGAGATTGAACAGCGGATTCTCGAGGTTTCCCCCATTCGCACGCGGATCAAAACCGCTAATCCTGTCAGCCAGGACTGATCAATTATGATCGATATTTTCGACAAGTATGTTTCGGCAGTCGCAGATTCCGATCCTATAAAATATACTGGTGTCGTGAGCCGAGTTCGCGGTATGCTTATCGAAAGTCATGGGCCGCAGGCCGTCATCGGCGAGGTATGCCAGATACTTCTGTCGCGGGGCAACGCCCCGGTGTTCGCCGAAGTAGTGGGCCTTAACGGTACTACCGTGCAACTTATGAGCTACAGTGACATTCAGGGTATCGAAATCGGCTGTGTAGTAATTGCCAGCGGCAATATTCTTTCGGTACCGGTCGGCGACATGCTTCTCGGACGTGTTATTGATTCTATCGGCAAGTCCGCCGACTCGAAAGGTGAAATAGCGTCCACTCTTCATTATCCGGTTCTCGCTGCTCCTCCCAATCCCATGAAACGCAAAGCTATCAGTGAACGCATTGTGACCGGTGTTCGTTCGATAGACGGCCTTCTTGCCGTCGGGCGCGGTCAACGTCTCGGCATTTTTGCCGGTTCGGGCGTCGGAAAGTCCACGCTTCTTGGTATGATCGCGCGCAACACCAATGCCGACGTGAACGTTATCGCCCTGATCGGCGAGCGCGGTCGCGAAGTGGTCGATTTTATCGAAAATGACCTTGGTCCCGAAGGCCTCAAGCGCTCGGTTGTTATAGTTGCGACTTCCGATCTGTCACCTATCGCCCGAATCCGCGGGGCGTATGTCGCAACCGCAGTGGCCGAATATTTTCGGGATCAGGGAAAAGATGTCATGCTCATGTTCGATTCGGTCACGCGGTTTGCAAAGGCACAGCGCGAGATCGGGCTTGCCATCGGCGAACCTCCAGCTACGCGCGGGTATACCCCGAGTGTATTCGAAACCCTGCCAAAGCTTCTCGAGCGGAGCGGTACCTCGGACAAGGGGTCGATAACCGGATTCTATACCGTACTCGTCGACGGTGACGACATGGACGAGCCGATCTCGGACGCGGTACGCGGTATCCTGGATGGACACATCATCCTCAGCAGGAAACTTGCCCAGAAAAACCACTATCCGGCCGTAGACGTGCTCGCGAGTATTTCGCGCCTCGCCAACCGTGTTTCCGGAACAGTGACTAAAAAGGCTGCAGGCTATATCCGCAGACTTATGGCCGTGTATGCCGAATCCGAGGACATGATAAATGTCGGCGCGTACCAGAAGGGTTCAAATCCAGCCATTGACGAGGCCATTGCCCACCATGAACGGATTGAAACGTTCCTCATTCAGGAAGTGAGCGATCCCGCACCAATCATGTCGACTATCAAGGCTCTCGGACTTGTCGCAGATATGGAAATACCCGAAGAAGAATTTGCCCTCCACGGGCCGGGCGCGCACCACAAATACAATACACAAGGTGCACCCGCCGAAAAATATGAGTTGAGTGACTGGCAGGACGGATGAAGCGTTTTTTCTTTCCCCTCCAGAAATTGCTTGGACTACGGGAATTCAGGGAAAAAGAGGCAGAACTTGCCCTCGGCAAGGCAAACTCGGTCCGCGACGGGATCAAGATCGAGCTTGAAGGAGTCGCCCGGGACCGTTTTTCATCTGCAGCTGAACGAAAAGGCAGCTTGCCTATACAGGACCTTCTGGCTATCGAGCGGTACATTACACGCCTCGACATTCGAAAAGAAACGCTATTGAACGATCTTGTGGCAGCAGAAATTGTTGTCGAGCAAATGCGTGAAAAATACATCGTAGCGACCCGCGACCGGCAGGTTATTTCCAAACTTAAGGAAAAAAAAGAAGCAGTCTGGCACAAGGAGACCCTTGATGACGAGGCTGCTGTTTTGGATGACCTTTCCAATGCACGGCAAAATATGGAGCCGTACTGATCTTCTCAATATTTGAAATCGCTGTCCCCGATGAACTCCCTTATTATTGACTGCCCCGGCACGTACGATGATGGGATCGGCGAAAAATTATTAAGAAACATCAGCATGCGTGATGCTTCAGTGTATTCCCGTTCAGTCGGTTTTACCGCACGCAGCAGTGGTTCGGCATATACCTTGAGTACCGAAAGTTCGTAATCGAGGGCTGTATTGAACATTACGTCGGCTTTGTCCTGGAACGGAAAAATGTGCAATCGCTCGCCACGCTGTACACTTGACCACATCGCGATAGTACCTGCCGCGACCTTCCCGCGGAACTGCGCATCCCGCACAATACGCCTCACCAAGCGGTTGTCGGAGGTCGGAATGCGGTTGTGATCGTCTAGGTTGAGCTGCGTAAGAGCTGAAAGATATATTTTAAATTTTAATTCGTGCGGAACCAGAGGCGTTAGCTTATCGTTCAGGGCGTGAATACCTTCCAGAATAAGAATGGTACGGGGATTGAGCTTCAGTTTTTTACCGGTATTTTTCCGTGTCGCAGACTTGAAATCAAAGGTCGGAAGTTCAATTTCTTCGCCATTGAAAAGCAAAACCAGCAGTTCGTTGAGCAGCTGAACGTCGAGGGCTTCGAGGCACTCGAAATCGGGTTTCCCTTCTTCGTCGAGCGGTGTACCGTCCTTACCTCTGTAGTAGTCGTCGAGAGAAATAACCATAGGCTCGTAACCGAGAACGCGCAGTTGCATCGACAGCTTTTTCGAAGTAGTCGTTTTACCCGAGCTCGAAGGCCCAGCAATCAGCACAACCCGGACCGAATTTTTTGCAGCGATTTTGTCGGCTATCTCGGCCAGTTTTTTGTTCTGGAGGGTTTCGGTAACCTCGACATAGTCCTTGACCCGTCGCCTTTCAACCAGCTCGTTCAGCTGGCCCACCGACGATACACCGATAAGTTTCCCCCATTTTTTTGATTCGCTATAAATTTTAAAAAGCTGCGGTATGTCTTCGAATTCGCTGAGACTGTCGGGATGTGAAGTCGGAGGAAAGCGAAGGAGGAATCCCTCGCCGTGGGCCAATAACTCGAAGACGGTCAGACTACCTATACGGTCCAGGAGGGGTTGAAAATAAAGATCGCAATAGGTATCGAGCTTATTGATAAGGATTTTTGGTTTGCTAGTCTGGCAAAGCAGCCGATAGGTATCCGGTTGATTGGAATCAGAAAAGAGATCCAGCGCTTCGTCATAGGACACATATTTTGATTGAATCGGCATATCCGAAGAAATCAGTTCTCTCATTTTTTTCTCGAGTACTGGCAGTTCGATAGTCCTGTTGTTTCCGAGTGATTCAAGGGTGTAATAATAGCCGTACCCCATACTGTGGCCGACGAGCAGCCGGAGATCCGGATATATCTCGCGCGCGGCAGCAGCAAGCACGAGACACAGCGTTCTCCTGCATACGTTAGAGCCTTCTGTCGTATCGCTGTAAACAGGCTGTACGTGTGCCCGTACGTCGATACTTCGGGTTAGCGAAAATAGTTCGTTATTCACCCGAAGTGCGACGAGCCTGTGCTGTTGTGCGGGAAAATAGGAAACCAGTTTGATACCCGTGACCGGCGCGTCGAATAGTTTTGTGGTATTGTCGGGAAAGGTTACCGTAAAAGAGTTCATGTATTCCTCCGCAAAGATGTAGGACACGGGTCAGGACATCAATGTCGGGGAAAAGGTTGCGGGACCGGAGGGACTCGAACCCCCTACCTACTGCTTAGAAGGCAGTTGCTCTATCCGGATGAGCTACGATCCCGGAATTCGGATAAAACAGGAAGTAAACCAGTTTACGGTTCAAACCATATATTCCGATTGTAATATAGGCCGATAAATCAGCTGTATCGTACCTTTTCCCCTGATTTTTGTCAACAAAAGGCCGTTTTTTTCTGTGCCCGTTTTGATCGGCCTCTTGTAAGTTTAGTATGAAAGGGTAAATTTTGAAAGCAAAAAGAAAATAAATATTAAGCAAAAAGAAAATAAATATTCTTTGTTAAAATATGAATTATTGATTTGTATGCCCTATACTATACCATATAGAACGGTTATCGGTATAAAAATATCCAGTTAAATCGGGGGAGACAATGGCGTTTCAAGTACATGATATCGCTCGGCTATTTCTTGTGCGCAGCCCAATGACTCACAAAAAACTGCAAAAATTGTGTTTTTATGCCCAGGCTTGGCATTACTACTACTATAATAAACCCTTGATGCAAACCGATTTTCAGGCCTGGATTCATGGCCCGGTATCACCCCAATTATATGACATATACCGCCGCTATGGTTTTGATGAAATTCCTGCAATCGAAAAATCGAAGGTTCCCGATTTTGACAGGCATACCGTCAGTGTGATCAACGCTGTATATATTGTGTATGGGCAGTTCACCGGCGATGAGCTGGAAGTGCGTACCCACGGCGAAACGCCTTGGCTCACGGCACGGGGAAAACTGCCGCCTTTCCAGATTTCACATGCAATTATTACTCCGGAGTTCATGATCGATTTTTGTCAGAAATCGATGAACCAAAATGCGTGTGAGGTGTAAAAAATAGATTGGCTGTTTTAGATGTATGTAGGCATACCAAGCAGAGGTAAAAAATCGGGATGAGAGGATTCGAACCTCCGATCTTCTGGTCCCAAACCAGACGCCTTAGCCCCTAGGCTACATCCCGTAAGAAACATCATTCTATCTAAAATGAAATGTGCTGTCAAGCAAGTGTTGCATTAGTCCTGCATATGATTCGGTTCTTCGTCCGCTGGAAACAGATGCAAATCGGGGAGGACGAAAGAATGTTCTGCGGAATACGCCGTGCGGATGAAGGATTCGCTGGTAATTCCGAGCTCGAAAAAGTATTGAATGAGATCGTATCCTTTTTCTTCGATCCTGACTTCAAAAGAAAAAACTTTTTTCGTTCCTTCCTTGTCGTTTCCGATCGGTTTGACCCAGAATGAGAATGTTCCGGGTGTATGCATGCTGATTTGGTATGGATTGTCCCAGGATGTATCGATGGATTCGGCAAGTTTCGAGTCGAGATACAGTGAAACGGACATATTTTTGACAGGTTCGAATGTTCGACCGTCGAGGACACGACCCATGAGCGTTGGAAAATTAAATACTGGTGTTTCGGGTAAATCCGTTGTTTCGTCACTGTGGGGGCGCTTGGAGGCAAGGACTTGTTGCATTCCTTCGAATACGAGCGTGTTGATGTCTGCGGCAAGCTGGGCTTTGTCTATAGATTCTTCAAGCTGGGAATAGGCCAGTCCACGACCGGATTTGATATATCGAGGTTCCACACGGTTCAGTACATAACAGATGGTATCCAGCCTGCATTGGCTGCAGCTACAGGTCAGCCAGGGAGCTTTGTCTTTTTTTGCTGTATCAAAAAAGCTGTTGACCTCAGAGTACACCAGTTCTTCCATTATATTATGAACATTCATATATTTCCTCCAAAATCGGTTACTCTTCCTGCCTATCAGTGTAACCTACCTCGAGGCATTTCGCAAGTTTGTGTTCGATCCGGTCGATAAGCGCGAGTCGTTCACGATGCGATGGATGGATAGCGATGCGCACGATGCGGAGAGATGAGGTGAAGCTGCTTACGAGACTGCCGGTGAAAACAGTCGAACTCTTGCTGAACTCCCGATTTTCACCGGTGACAAAGAGATCGCTCTCGAACGATATCCGCTCGGGTATATCAATGAGCACGTGTTCCGCAGGAATACTTATACCTGCAAGCCGGGAGAGGTATTCCGAAAGAGCTGTTTCGGCGACCGAGCGGGTTGTAAGCTTTTCAAGCTCAATCATGTGGATATCAGCTGGATCGAAACGAAAAGAGGCGATGACCACATAAAAACTGCGGTTCCGTATATCTTTTGCAAGTTCTTTTTCGGGATAATCGAGTGTATCGATGAGGGTATAAAGTCCCGTATCGTCCTGGCTGTAGAGTTGTGCAGGTTCAACAAGCTGCTTTTCAAGAGCGGAGAAAACTGCTTTTTTCATCATGGCTGTGGCAATCCGGACATGCTTGTGCCAGTATACCGAACGGTACATAAGGTATTTTGAAAACAAGATGCTCTCTATCGACATGATCGCTTTTGGATCTATAGCAATACCTCGTTCTTTGTCTGGATGGAGGTGGGAGAGGATAAAATCGGTGTCTTGCAGGCCGTAGGGGACACCGCAATAATAGGCGTCACGATTAAGGTAGTCGAGCTTATCGGGATCAAGAACACCAGAAAGAAGATTGCGAAAAAAACGCGTTTCGGTCTCGATGGAAACGGGAACTACGCTTTTTTTGTCGACGATAGCAGCAGCCATTCCCGGATCTGCACCGGAAGCAAGAATGAGGCCTGCTAACGGTTCTGTGCGGATAAGGGCTGCTGTAAGCACCTCGTGGTCTTCAAGCGGGAGTTCCTTGAGGGAATGAGTGAAGGGGAAGTGCCCTAGGTCATGGAGCAGGGCTGCGGCCAGGAACGAGTTGCAGCCAGTTTCTGTGATCCATGTATCCGCACCGCGGTCTACTAGAACCCGCAGAACCTTGAGAGCAAGATGATACACTCCGAACGAATGAGCCGCTCTTGTGTGTGTTGCCCCCGGATACACGTATTCTGCAGGCCCCAGCTGCATGATGCGATACAGCCTGAGAAAGGGTTCTGCCAGCGTTATTTCGCGGAATTCCGGGGTCATCCAGATATGTTTCCATATTGGATCCCGGATCGCGACGTTAAACCTCGCTTCGTTTTGCAAAAAATCGGTTTTCATTCCGTTTTTTATTGTCCGCCCTGCCGGGTCCAGGCAGCGAGTCCACCTGAAAGGAGCACTTTTCGCGAGCGGGGGTCAAGGTCGTTTTTAGCACTGAATTCTAGAGCGTCGGTTGTTCGCTTCAAGATGAATGGCGTTCCCTTTTCAAGTGCCTCGCGGATTCCTGTAAATTCGAGCACGTCGTCCTGAGTTAGCAAGTCGTAAATCGAAGGATCGTCGAGGACTAGCGGTACGATTCCGTAATTGATCAGGTTGGCCTTATGAATTCGGGCGAACGACTTTACGAGGACGGCGCGGACCCCGAGATACATCGGCGCGAGCGCGGCGTGTTCACGTGAAGAACCTTGTCCATAATTTTCCCCGCCGAGTACGAAGCATCCAGATTTTTCTTTTGCCCGTGAGTAGAAGGTGGTATCGATCCGTTCAAAGGTGAATTTTGAAATTTCGGGGATATTCGAGCGTAAGGGTAGTACCTTTGATCCTGCCGGCATGATCTCGTCGGTCGAAACATTATCTCCGGCTTTCAGGAGAAGGGGCAGGGTGAGCGAGGCGGGAAGGGCGGGGCTTGGCGGGCAGGGTTTGATGTTCGGGCCGCGGATAACTGCTACTTTCATTGCATCGGCCAAGGGCACCGGTGCGATGAGCATGCTGTCGTCCCGGATGCATTCACAGCCGGGCGTCGCATAGGATTCGCGATTGCTGCCGAGAGTTTCGGCAAAGGTAAGCGGATCGGTGATAACACCGGTAATCGCTGTACAGGCGGCCGTTTCGGGAGAAACAAGGTAGACTTCCGCGTCAGGAGTGCCCGAGCGGCCCTTGAAATTCCGGTTGAAGGAACGCACGGAGACTCCCCCCGAGTTGGGAGCGAATCCCATTCCGATACAGGGTCCGCAAGCGCTCTCGAGGATGCGGAATCCTGCGCGGATGAGTTCACCAAGCACTCCGGTCGCTTCTGCTTGCATGAGTGTCTGGCGGCTTCCGGGTGTGATTCCTGCTTCGACTCCACTTGCAATATGCTTTCCTCGCACGATGGAAGCGACGGCCTTCAGGTCGCTGAGAGAGCTGTTCGTGCAAGAGCCGATGACAACCTGGGTTACCGGTTTGCCGACAAGGGAGGCAATGGTTGCAACTGCATCGGGCGAATGGGGTGTAGCTGCAAGCGGTGCAAGGGCGGAGAGGTCGATCTCTATCAATTTATCATAGACGGCACCTTCGTCGGCTTCAATGGCCACAAAATCTTCGCTTCGTCCCATGGCTTCTAGGAACGAGCGGGTTGCTTCGTCCGAGGGGAAAATGCTGCAAGTAGCGCCGAGTTCGGCTCCCATATTGGTTATCGTCGAACGCTGGGGCACGGAAAGAGTAGAAACACCGCTTCCAAAGTATTCGTATACATTTCCGACTCCGCCCTTGACGGTCTCGCGGCGGAGTACTTCGAGAATGACATCCTTGGCAGAAACTCCGATACGAAGGCTGCCGGTCAATTTAACTCCGAAAATTTTGGGCATGCTCAGGTGGAAAGCTCCACCACCCATGGCAACGGCTACGTCGAGACCGCCCGCGCCGATTGCGATCATTCCGAGGCCGCCTCCGGTCGGGGTGTGCGAATCGGATCCGAGTAAGGTCTTGCCGGGAACCCCGAAGCGTTCAAGGTGAACCTGATGACAGATGCCGTTGCCTGCCCGGGAAAACCACAGGCCATATTTCGCTGCGATGCTCTGGAGGTAGCGATGGTCATCCATATTCTTATAGTCTTCTTGGATGGTATTATGGTCAATATAGGAAACGGACAGTTCAGTTTTGACCCGGTTTATGCCGATCGTCTCGAACTGGAGATAGGCCATCGTGCCGGTGGCATCCTGAGTAAGCGTCTGGTCTATGCGGATCGCAATATCGGAACCACGTGCGGGGATGATTCCCTTGTTTTCTACCAGATGATTTTGGATTATTTTTTCGGTAAGGGTAAGTGCCATATTGCCTCTCCTGCAGTTATCGAAATTCTTTGTAGTGATACTGTAACCCGTAGGACCGAGATTGTCCATATCCGGAAACCTGTGTTATACTTTTCCTGTATGAATGCAATCCTTCCGTATCGGTTTTATATTGCCGTTTTCCTTTTTTGTGTAACTCTGGTACTTCCCGCGCAAAATGCAAACTTGCGCGAGCGGAGCAACCTGCATTTCGGCGTAATCGACTGGGCTACCTCTTCCGAAAACCATCCCGCTGTTGCAATTACCGGCGTTTCTTTGCCTGGAGGTAACGAATCATTTCCAGTGCTCGCGGGAATTCGCGGAAATTCAAAAATATCTGCCACCGCGATTTCGGCCGTATACCCGCGGGAAGAGCGCCTTGGCACCCTCGACTATTCGAGCTTGGAGCCACAGCTTCTTTCCTTTTTATTGTCGGTTTCCGAAAACCTCGGCAGACTGAAACTCGATCCTTCCTTGTGCGATCCCTTGCGTCCGTTTATTTCTGTTCTTGCCGAATACCGGCTCGTGCGTCTTCCCTCGGTACAGAGTGTCCTGTTCTCGAAACCGCAGACGGGGAACGGTAGCGCCTCGACCGTTTCCGGTCTGACGGCAAAAGGTCCGGCCGAGGTCGGCGGCCAAATCGTTGTTTTTAGGTTGCTGTGCAGGAAGGATGAAAAATCTGTTCCCGTCTATCTCATGGTAACTGCCGTGCCGGTTTCATCCACATGGAAAATTACCGAAGTCCTTTTTGATGGTGAAAGTTATGCCGGCCTCGCTCAGCCGTATTGAACGGGAATATGTCATCCGCAGTCTGGAGGACATACAATCACCCCTGTCAATCCTTTCAGACAATACCCTGTTCCATGTTCCCGGTAGCGCGTACGAAATAGATGCTGAACGGATTACGGTGACCGGTCTTTTTCCCGGAAAACGGGAATCTCTCCCTATCCGCGTTTTTTTCCGTCACAAGCAACGCGGACTTTTTTTTAATAGCATAGTCGAGCAGCTTGCCGATGGACGTGTTGTATTCGGTATATCGGGCGAACTGTTCAAGGAAGATTTAGGCACATCCGGCTCGGGATTCCCCCGAATTTCCATCGCTTCGGAATCGTTTTCCTTTGAAGCCATTTCGACACCTTCATGGCCCCTTGATTGTGTCATGGTCAACCCTGCCGTTTCTCTTGAACGTGCTGAAACCATCGACAAGCTTACCGCCAAAGCGGGCATCACTGCAGTAAATCCGTTGCTTTCGTGCAGGCTGTTCGATTACCTGGATGCGTTTCGCTCCCGGGGACCCTCCGGTTCCGCAGGTTCCTTCCCGGGAGAATTGTTCTACCTTGATCATACTCACGCGCTGGTGGCATTCCGGAATCCTGGAACAGCAACAGTCGGAATGACTGCTGTCGGAACGGCACAGAAACTGGCTGTACAAATAATCTATGATAGCAGGACCATACGCACAAACGCTATTTTACGCGGTATCATTCCGGTACAGGTTAATCTCGACGTATTGTGCCTATCAATTGATGAAACTCAGGAAGAAGATAAACGGTTTCTTTTCGAGAAACTACATAAATTAAAGTATAAGGGTTAAAAAAAGCCCCCATGAAAGCACTGCTTTCTGGGGGTGTTATTCACGTATTCCGGTCATTCACCGTCTATGCAAATGCCGTGCCGGCGCTGGGGATACTTTTTGAGCATCGCTACGCCATTTTTCTTGTCGTTATACACGAATCCACCGTTCCAGTATTCAAGAGCCGCAAAGAGTGCGTTACCGCCGTCCTGCTCGTCACTTTTGACTGTCCGGAACGAAACGTAAGATCCCAAATGCTCAAAATCCTGCTGGTACAGACATTCGAGCCGTTTGCGGTTGAAATCGTTCCATTTTGCGATATCTTTGAAACCGGAACCTTCGTCTTCGACGATCAGGTGTGCATGGGTGGAACTGAAAGCGTACCAGACCCGTACTTTCTTGTTCAGGTCGCAATCATTGCCGTGCTTGACGGCATTTTTGATTATTTCGCTTATCTGCTGTTCGAGCAGATTGATTTCTTTGATTTCGAGCGGGGCCGACTGCACGATCAGCAGGGTAAAATAGCGAATCTGTCGAAAATCGGACGGAAATTCCTTGTAGAGCATATTTGTCTTGTCAAATAAAGGGTCACTGCTATCCCCACGCAATTCTTTGATCGGATTCATGATTTGGGTCTCCTGGTGTAAACTGTTCAGCCTTCCATCTGCTGGAGGGCTTCTTCAATACTGTTGGAAATCGGGAAGTAACCCATCAGCTTGGTCAGTTCGATAACCTTCTTTACAGAACCATGAATATTGGTAATTGAAAGTTTAAGATTCATTTTTTTGACCGTGGAGCAGATATAGATAAGTGCGCCGATTCCGGATGAGTCTATATAATCGACCTGCTCGAGGTTGATTATGAATGATTGCACGTTTTTTTCGAGCATTTTCATGACCAGTTCCTTGAGCTTATACGAATTGTACAGATCCATTTCTCCGTTTACATCTATGATGTATACTTCGCCATTTTTTCTGATTTTGAGTTCCATATGTCGCGGCTCCTTTATTGTGCGTTCAGGTTTTTATCTTCATGATCACGAGAGTCTGGTCATCATGAAGACTGGCAGATCCTATAAACGCCTGCAGGTTAAATTTAACTTCGTTAGCAATATCCTTTGCAGCTAAAGAACTGTTTTCGGAAATAACCTGTGAAAGTGATTCGATTCCGTACTGCCGGCCATCCTGATTCAGTGCCTCTATAAGACCATCAGTAAAGAGGATAATAATATCTCCTGAACTGACTGTCAACTTCATTTCGGTATATTCGGAACTACGTTCGACACCGATGGGATCGGTTTTCTGTCGTATTTGTTCAATCTTACCGGTAGAAGTTCTCCACACGAGCATGGGCTGATGTCCGGCGCTGGCATAGTCGATTGTATGGTCGGCAGGTGAATAGCTGAGGAAGGACAGGGACGCGTAATGATCCATGTCGATTTTACCGGTTATGCCCTTGTTTATCCAGTCGAGGATGGTGCCCGCGCTTTTTGTGGTATTTGTGACAAGGTGCAGGATCGAGCGCAACATTATCATTACCATGCTGGACTGGATTCCCTTTCCGGCAACGTCGGCAATCACCACTCCAATGCGGTCCCTGCGGGCTAGAATTATGTCATAATAATCACCACAGACGCCCTTTGTAGCATTAAAAAACGAACCGAAACCGGCTTCCGGCAGTTCTGGCAGGCGTTTGGGATGGAGGGTTTTCTGTATCTGGGATGCGATGCTCGCTTCTCGTTCGAGATCTGCACGTTCAAGAATTTCCTGGACAGTGTAGACATTGTTGATTGCCGCTCCGGCGTAATGTGCGAGAGCCTTCCCAATGCGAAAATCTTCGCTGGAGAAAGGGACGTTTTCCGGAATGCGCGCAACGCCAGCGACACCGACTACGCGGTCTTGGACCATGAGGGGAAGAATAATGTAGCTGCCTGTCTTAAGGAATTCTTCGGGTCCATTGGTAAAAATGCGTGAATCTGCCTGACCCTTTTCGATCAGGACCGGTTTTCCGGACGCTGCTACCTCGCCAAATATGGTATCACCGAGATTGAATTGCACATAACGAAAGTTTGTTTCGACCCGGACAGGCTTATGCGGTAATTCTTGGGGCAAACGGTAGGGTGGCGGAAATTTACCGGTAAATGATTTTACAGTAATGATGTCCTCAAAATCGTCGGTAAGAAAAACGACGCCACCATCTGCATGAGTCTGTGCTATTACCGTGCTGTTGATAAAATCGAGAAGCCGGACAAGATTAATTTCTTCTGTGAGGGACTCAGCGACATGTGACAGGAATTCCTGTCCGATACCCACGAGTGGATCGTCAATAACAGGTGCGTTCGCTCTGGTTTCATCAATTGCTGCTTTTTCGCGTGGAGAAGGCACCAGGGAATAATAGAGTATGCATACGACAAGCAATACGATACTGGCGAGAAGGATGCTTGCAGCATAGATCGGAAGGCTCGGTACGAGGATGCCAATGATGCTGCTGATGCCCAAAAGGCCGATAAAAACGACTGACAGGATTAAAAAAAGAGGATCGGGAAATTTTTCAGGCTGGTTTTTCGAAGTGCGGACAAGAAAAAAAACTGCAATTCCCTGTAAAAGAAGGCCCGATACCAAGGGAAGTATTGTGAATGACTCAAGTAGTGCTTTTTGCATTGTGGTTTAGTGTACCATTCTTATTTTCAGACGTCAAGTTTGAAAGATTCTTTTATACCAGTCCGAGAAGGCGGCGAAAAGTCCGGGTCGGTGTGTATCCGAGATACTTCGGGATGCATCTTCCAGGGAATAATCGACGCCGTATTTTTGTTTCAACTCGTCCCACTGCTTGATTATCCAAACATAGAGGTCGCTGGCAGTACGATTACGGAATTTACTCAGGAGACGGTTCTTTTTTATGACATGCATGACCGGTTGGTACACATTGTGATACCACGAGAGAATGGCATCGTTAAAGGGAATTTCCGTCGGGACGGTGTTGTTCATGTAGTATTTATGCACAAGAATATGGTTGTAGATGACATCATACTGGCCGGGACTGGTGAAGTCGAGATTCCAGTAATCGGTCAGATCTCCGAAGCCCGTTTCGGTGTAGAAAACACGTTTTTCGTACTTGATAACCTCGGAGAGGATAGATTCCGGGGTTGTCGTGGGCTTGAGGACTATTTCGCTCTGGAGAGATATGACTTCGGCATCAATATATTGTACACCCTGTGCCTTGGCAACAGAAACACGGTGGTTTCCGTCCCGCACAAAATATAGACCGCCGATTTCGTACAGTTGGATGGGCGGAAGGACTACATCAGCCAGGTGGGCTTCATCGACCCGTTCCCATCTCTGGCGGAGGTTGCTGGTTTTGGGAAGAAAATGGTTGTCGAAATCCTGATACCGTCCTTCACTGCCTGCAATTTTTTCGATGGGTACGGTTTTCATGCCGGCATATACTTCGTTTTTCGGTTTCAGTATTTTTTTGACATCGTGAAAGGACAAAAGACGGGCCTTGTCGGGATTGAGAAAATTCTGGATTTCATGAAACAAGGCCTTATTTCTAGCCTTGTTAAAGTCCTCTCCTGCTTGGTTTTTTACAAAATCGCTCATATATTTATTTCTCCGGTTTCGAGTATGAAATGGCTGTAAGCGTTAATTATGGTTGTGTCGAGATATTTTGACACGCGGATATCCTGGAGGTCATACAGGTGGATGTGCCCGTGAATGAGGTACCGCGGTTTGAATACCTGCATAAACCACAAAAAACTGGCAAAGCCCCGGTGGCAGGGATCGCTTCTGTCGTGAATCCCTTCTGGCGATGCATGTGTGACCAGTATATCGAGGTAGCGGCCATACCTGATTTTATTGAGGACCAATGTGGGAATGAGGGTCCATATTTTGTGACGCATCTGGCTGTCGGTGTATTGGTTGAGCCCGTTATTATATTGAAGGGAACCCGATAGTCCTGCCATCAGTAAGCCGCCTTCACTCGCGCAACGGAAACCGAGATAGGAGGTTCCGTGACCGGCTGCTATCGTTGCCAAGCTATCGTTGGTTTTGGTTAACTGGGATCCGGCATGGGCAGTACGGTGATAAAAGCAGAATTCACTCAAATTATGGTTTCCGAACACGAAATATACCGGTTTATTCAGTGAGGACACGATGAAATCGAGATATTCCATGGGAAGGTCCCCTGCCGAGATGACCAAATCGATATCCTTGTAGCGTTCCTTGATGTTGCTCGAGTATACTAGGGGGTCTATTTGGTCCGAAATGCAGAGTATCTTCATGTTTTGACTTGCTTATTTTTTGCCGAGGGCATCAGCGGCCGCCAGCATCTGTTCGAGTTTGTCCTTGCCGATCAGCTCGAGTGGACGGCTTTCGGCAAATTCGAGTGCGGGGCGGGAAAAACCCGAACTGGTGATGACAATACCTCTGATAATCGACTGTTTTTTCATATCTTCCTGAAGTGCCCGTAAAAAAGAGTCCTCGATAAGGTGCGGGTCACGGTAAAACAGGATAAGCCGGGGCATCTTGCGCACGTTCCGCCATTTTTCTGCGTCGTTTTCGACGGCGACGAGGGAACAGCCGAATTTGGTTTCCGAAATATCGCGCACAGCTAGCTCGAGACCGCCATTGGTGACCGCTTTGCAGATGTTGAAAAAATCTTCCTTCCCGGCGGTCAGGTATTCCTTCATGTGGTCGTTCGAGCGCAGTTCTTGGTATTGGGACAACTTTTCGCCGACATCGCGGAAACTCCGTTTTTTGGTGAATATTTTCTCCCACTGCTCGATCGCCTGGTCTATATCGCGTTGTTTTTCGTAGCAGGAGGCGAGAAAATAGCGGGCATGGAGGGTATCGTTGGCGGCGTCATCCTTGGAGGACTTGATGGCGCGGTCGAATTCAATAATGGCTTTTTCGATGCTGTTGGCCTCGAGATAACAGCATCCTCGTTCGACGAGCGCTTTCTGCTTGAGATCCGGATCGCGGAGCACTTTTTCGAAAGCGGCGAGGGCATTTGCATAATCATGGCTTTCGCGGAGCAGTCGACCCTGGTAGTATTGGGCTTTGGTGTTTTTTGGGTCGAGCTTGAGAGCAATCCCGATTTCCTGCCGGGCATCTGCCATTTGCTTGCTCTTGAACAGGAGCAGGCCCAATGCAGCATGGGCTGCAGCGTGCTTGGGATCGGTTTCGACAGCTTTGCGGTAATAGGTGAGCGCCTGTTCGTTATTCTCCCGTTGTTCAAACAGATATGCGGCATTATAATAATTCTCTGCGTGGAAAGGTTCAATCTTGATCAGGAGCAGGTATTCTTTGAGAGCTTCTTCGGGTTGATTATATTTAAGGTAAAGTTGTGCTATAGTTTTCCTGAAGTCGGATTCGGGTATCGTCTTGGAGAAAAGTGCCGTTTCGTCAACTTTCTTGAATTCCATGAGGGCAAGTTCGGTTTTTCCGTCGGCAAGGTACGCCCGGCCTAGAAGGTACCGTGCTTCGGCATCCCGCGAATTTCGAGTGATCATGAGCCGAGCCTGCTTGATCGCGGCGGTATACTTACCTATGCCGATCAATTTTTCGATTCCCGCTATTTTTTTCGGGACGAGGGACGATTTAATCAGAAAAACCAGGAGAACTGCGACTCCTGTGCCGAGAATCAGTATGAAACCGATAAACATTGATGACATATGTAAAGATTATAGCTTTTATGGGGTATTGTCAAATATGAAACAGAAGAGACATGGTTTTTGTAGGCTTCTTTGGCTCGCCGTTATTTTCAGTACAGCTCTGGCTTTGCCGGCGTACACACTGGATTTATTTACCGAAGGCGAGCGCCTGTTCCGCGAAAACAAACCCGCGGAAGCCGCTCCTCTCTTGTACCAGGCTTCCCTTGCGCCCGGGACGAATCCGAAGGTATTCATCTACCTCGGACTCTGTTACAAGCAAACCGGAAAATACGCGGATGCTATCAGCGTATTTATGAAAGGCACCCAGGCGATCGGAACGGACAGAAAGGTCCTGTTTTTTAACGCGGGCGGTGTGTATTTTGTACAGAATCTCTATATCGAGGCCGCTGCAATGTATTCCCGGACAATTGAGATTGATTCCGCCTATGCCCCTGCGTATCTTAACCGGGGGAATGCACGGGTCAAGCTGACACAGTTCGCGAAGGCGATCGATGATTATACGGTATATCTGACCCTCGATCCCGCTTCTCCCCAGCAGGATTCGGTACGAAAGCTCATAGCGCTTCTTTCGTCCGAAATACGGAACAGGGAAGATGCGCTCGTGCGGACGGAAGCCGAACGCGCGGCAACTGAAGCCGAAAAGAAGGCTGCAGCGGAGCGGTATCAGAAGATGCTTGATGATGTGAACGCCTCCCTGCAGGCGGTCGATGCCGCAAGTACCCTGTCGGCAGGATCCGAGGACGTGATCACCTACAATGAGGAAGGACAACTTGAATAAAAGAGAACGGCTTGTCGCCGGCATCGCTGCCGGAATTTTGGTACTGCTTTTATCGCTGGGCGGCGTTTGGCTCGTTCGTTCGATCACTGCTGGCGGAAAGGGTGATAGTGCGGGACAGCGCCGACTGAATACGCTGACTCTGGTGCGGGCATACGTAGATAAGGAAGAATTCGACCGTGCTCTCGGCCTCCTTGAGGAACTCCTCATCGAGAATCCTGCTGATACCGATGCTTCGGAATTGCTTGATATCGTGCTCGCCGCTAAAAAAGCCCGGCTCGCTATCGAATCGGGAGGAGCGGGTGCGGATAATACACAACTGCTCGCGGCACTTGAAGCGGCAAGGCAGGCGGCAGCCCGGGTTGCCGCGGCAGCGGACGCAACGCTGAAAGCAGCTTCGCGAATAAGCGCGAGCGAAGCCGAGAGCGCGAAACGCGCGGCGCAACAGACACTTTCGGACCGGACAGCAGTTGAGGCCGCACAGGCAGCACAGACCCAGGCAGCACAGAGCGCGAAGCAGGCTGCAGCACAGGAAGCTGAAAAAGCGCGAGCTGAAACTGAAAAACAGCAGAAAGACCAGGCGGAAGCCGAACTCGCCAAACGCAAGGCACTTGAAGCCGAACTTGCGAACCGGAATAGCCAAATTCAGAAACAGATCGCGGAAGTGAATGGCTTCATAGAGCAGGGAAAAGCGAAAGCCGCGTCGGGCAGTCTCAATTCGGCCCTTTCCAGCTTTGAAAAGGCGGCAGCTGCTCTACCGGAAGGGGAAAAAGCCTTTGCCGCACAAAAATACACCGAAATGGCCGAAGCACTCTATGCTATCGCTCAGTCATCCACCGACAGCACCGTCAAAAACGAGGCCCTGTCCTCCGCCCTTGAATACGTAAATCAGGCGGTTGCTGCCGACCCCGGTTATGCATCCGCACGATATCTCCGCTCGCGCATCTACACCGACCAGAAAAAGAATGATCTCGCGCTTGCCGAAATGAAAGAAGCAGTGCGTCTTGATCCGAAAAACTACCTGTATGTATATGAACTGGGTAAGTTGTACTACCTGCAGAAAAAATTTGCGGACGCGAAACAATGTTTCACCACTGTTGTAAAACTCGAACCTAAATTCGAGTCAGCCTTTTTTAACCTAGGCATGACGGAAAACGCGCTGGGTTCCTCAAATGACGCACTTGCGGCATTCCGCCAGGCAACGACGATTAAAAGCGATTATGTGCGTGCGTACATCGAAATCAGCCGACTGCTGGTCCGTAAAAAGGATTATTCAGGGGCGGTTTCTGCCTATACCACGGCGCTCAAATATGAACCGGCGAATGTGTCTGCTCTGCGCGAACTGGCGACCACTTACAGCACAACAGGGAAATTTGTCGAGGCCGAGCGCTATTTTAAGGAAGCCTTGACACTTGGTTCTGATGACGCGCTGACCAACTATAATATGGCTGCCGTCCAGCTGGAACTCGGGAAGCCAGCGGTTGCTCTCGATTATGCAAAAAAGGCGGTTGATGCTGAAAGCAAGAATGCGGTGTACCTGTATAACTACGGACTTGCAGCCGAACGGAACTCCATGCCCGATATCGCGCTTCAGCAATATTCCCGCTCCATAGCTGCCGATCCCAAATATGCGAAACCGCGCATCAATCTCGGAACGATGTTCCTGGAGGCAAACCGGGTGGAAGATGCGCTCACTCAATTGAATGCAGCATACAATATTGAGAAAGATAATTTTGAGGTTAACAATAATCTGGGTAAGGCCTACGGCCTGAAAGGCGTATTCGACAAGTCGGTGGATCATTATGCGAAGGCTGTGGCGAAAAATCCGAAGGACTCAAGCGTGCGTGCGAACCTTGCAAGCGCCTACATCAGCGCGGGACTTACGGAAAAAGCTCGCGACACGTATGTCGATCTTCTAAAGATCGACGGTACCCGTTGGGATGCCTACTTTGAACTTGGCAAGTTGTACATCGGTTTGAACGACAAGCCGGCGGCGAAGGGAATTCTGCAAGAACTTCTGAAGAAAAAACCGGATTACCCGCATGCAGCGGAAGTACAAACGCTCCTCGACACACTCTAGAAATCAGACAGATTTTAGGTTCGTCTGATTCTCCGAAATAGTTCCTCGCGGTCCAGCACGATCCATATCGGCCGGCCGTGGGGACAGACCGGTTCGGCGAGGGCGAATGCCCGTTCCGCGAGGTTTCTGGCCGTCAGGGTATCGAGGACGTCCCCGTCCTTGCAGGCGGCCCGGCATGCGGCAGTAGCGTAGAGATGCGATACAAGAGATTCCGAGCCGACCGAAACGTCGCGAAGTTCTTCCGAAAGTTCCTTTTGCGAACCGGTCCACCGTGAAGGAACAGCTGTAACTTGCCAGATTCCGTCACCCTCGTTTTCTACCACAAACCCGGCTTTTAACAGACTTTCACGGTTGTTTTCCAGATGCCGGTCTTCGCTTTCAGAGTCCGTTTCGATACGGTACGGAATCAGAAGCTCCTGCATTTCGGACGAGCGGGCAAACAGCTCGTCGTACAATATGCGCTCGTGGGCAGCGTGCTGATCTATAAGGTAAAATATGCTATTTTTCTCGACCGCAAGGAAGGTGCCGAGCACCTGCCCAAGAAAGCGAAAATTCGTTGGTTCGTCGTCTGCGCTATATACCGCTTCCCGGTACGCGGCTGTTTCCGGATACGGGGAGGCGGCCTGGCGGGCATAGTCGACTATGCCGGCATAGTCGACGGTCCGATCCGTCCCGTTCGGTAAGTCTTTATCGGAACGGACAGCCGAAAAATCTTCGCGTTTGAGATCGGCTATCGCATACCGCCTGAAAAAGTCGCGGATCCCCGAGCTTACCGCATGATGGAGAGGCGACGGGTCGCGGAACCGTGCCTCCCGTTTGGCCGGATGAATATTGAAGTCGACGAGGGAAGGATCGATTGTGATAAAAAGGCAGCCAAAGGGATGCCCTCCATTCGGAAAGTGTCCCTCCGCGCCATATTCGATAGCCTGCAAGAGCGAGTATTCCATAATTCGGCGGCCGTTTACGAACACCATGAGTTCCCGCCGGTTTGCGCGAACCACCTCGGGACTACCGAGCACCGCCTGAAATATAAAACCGTCTCCGGCTCCTGAAATCTCGTAAATGAAATTTTCGCCTTCCTTCGGCTCGAAAGCGGCAAGGCAGCGTTCCCTCAGTGTTTGCGTAGGAGAGAGTAGGGCTTTCTGATTCCCGTCCGATGAAAACCGAAATTCGATTTCCGGCCAGGCCAGAGCTTTTTCGGTAAAAATTTGGCGGCAGAGAGCGGTTTCGGCAGCGGCACGCTTCATGAACTGCCTGCGGGCGGGGAAATTGGAAAACAGGGCACCGATTTGCACAATAGTGCCTGTATGCAGAACTGCCGGAAGCACCTTGCCGAATTCTAGTTTCCAGGCCTCGTGCCCATTTCGGGTTGTGGTGATTTCCAGATTGCTTACAGCCTGGATTGAAGAAAGGGCTTCACCTCGGAAACCGAGGGTCGCGAGGGACAATAAGTCGTCTTCTGCGGAAATTTTACTCGTTGTGTGGGCATGGGTACACAGCGATAGATCTTCGGCAGTCATGCCATTTCCATTGTCGGTCACCCGGATGTTTTCGACACCGCCGCCGGAAATTTCCACGGTGATTTTTGTCGCCCCCGAATCTATGGCATTGTCGAGGAGTTCCCGCACAACGGCTGCCGGCCGGTCTATCACCTCGCCTGCGGCGATTTTTCGGGCTACCTCTGCCGGTAGGGCGCGTACCGGCCGGAGCGAAAGAGAGGCGGTGCCCTTATTTTCCATCAATACCCTGGCCGGAGAAGAGGTCCAGCTCGGGTTTTTCGTCGGCAGGTGCGCTCTGGTTCATCAGAATCTGGATTTTTCCCTCTATTTTATCGAGATCTTTTTCAAGATTTTTCGCGAGTTTGATTCCTTCCTCGAAAAAAGCGAGTGCATCCTCGAGCGCGAGATCGGGATCCTTGATCGCATCGCTTAGTTCTTCCAGGCGTTCAAGTCGTTCTTCAAATTTCTTCATTGCGGAGCTCCTCTACTCGGGCATACAGGGCGCCCTTTTCTGGAATGATGACAATCCGGCAGCCTTCGCGTGTGTCCGCGGGGGAACGGATGATTTTTCCGGTATCAGCGTCGCGGACCATGGCATAGCCGCGTTTCAGGATGGTTTTCGGGTTTGCTCCTGCAAGTTTTTCCGCAAGGAGGGCAATATGTTGGCGGGTTTCGCTGATTCTGTGCGACAGTCCTTCGAGAAGAGCTTCCTTCGCGTCGTCGAAACGCATGAGGCGCGGCTGTTCGATGCGGCGGAACCGGAGCTCGAGGGATTCCGGGGAAAAAGATGCCATCATGAGTCTGATTCGGTCTACTCGCGATAGCATGACGTTTTCGAGATCGGATGCGGCTTCTACGATACGCTCGTCGATATCGGACTTGAGCGGACTGACGAGTTCAGCGGCGGCGGATGGAGTCGGCGCGCGAAGATCGGCAGCGAAATCGCACAGTGACCAGTCAATTTCGTGGCCAACTGCGCTGATTACCGGAATACGGGAGCCGGCTACCGCACGGACAAGGGCTTCATCCGAAAAGGGCAGAAGGTCTTCGAGGGAGCCGCCACCTCGACCGATTATAATGACGTCAGCCATGTCATACCGGTTAGCCCGTTCCATTTCACGCACAAGAGCCGCCGCAGCTTCCGATCCCTGTACCGGGCAGGGAAGTACGGTTACATTGATTGAGGGATTTCGCCTTCCAATGATCTGAATTATATCCCTAATCGCCGCTCCGGTGGGGCTCGTGATGACAACGATGCGCGATGGGAGGACCGGTATCGGTTTTTTCCGTTCGGAGTCAAAAAGGCCTTCGGCAGCGAGTCTCTGTTTTCGTTCCTCGAGCAGGCGGAGAATATCGCCCGATCCTGCAGCTTCCATCGAATCGACGATGATCTGATAGGTTCCCCGTGCTTCATAGACCGAAATGTTCCCGGTAGCGTGCACGAGTGTTCCATCTTTCGGGGTAAAGGAGAGATATCGACTTTTTCCCTTGAACATTACAGCGGAGATTGCACTACTTTCGTCCTTGAGTGTGAAGTACAGGTGGCCGGTACTTGATGGACGGCAATTGGAAATTTCGCCTTCGAGGGTTATCGAGGGAAAGGAACCTTCAAGTATTTCCTTTATAAGGGAGGATATTTCGGCAATCTTGAGCGGTTTTGCGCTGGTCATGAAATAACGTATCATGAAGACCGAGTTTCCTCAAGCTGATATCCAGGGTGCCGATATTCAAAATAGTATGAAAACCCTGGTTGCCTTATTTGCCGGTGAAATATCCGGTTATGGTCTTGCACCTTTCGCCGGTGGAGATTCTGCCTTTGACCGAGCTGTTTCCTGGGCACAGGGGATACCGGACCTGGTCCGTGTGTTGGTGTTTACCAGTGAATCCCGATCAATACAAAAAGAAATTCCCGGCGTCCGGTTCATTAGCGAGCCAAACTGGACTGTTTCGGCGTTTTTTGCCCGATTGACGAAAGAATCGGAAGGTTTCGACCATGTGTTTATCGCTTGGGCCGACTGCCCTTTCCTCGACGCCGGAATGACAGCAAATCTCTATGCCATGCACCGGAAATATGCCGCAGAATATACCTTTGCTGACGGCTATCCATACGGCTTTTCTCCCGACATTCTAGCCCGCGGTATCATTCCGATTCTTGCTTCTCTTTCGAAAGATAATTCAGGGCCGGTAACCCGCGGGTTTGTATTCGACGTCGTAAAGAAGGACATCAACTCGTTCGACATTGAAACCGACATCGCACCTGTCGACCTTCGACAGCTCAGGCTTTCGCTTGCTTGTGACTCCCGCCGTAACACCCAGCTCTGCGAAGCTCTCGAAGGTATAAACGCGGTCAATTACGCGCAGATTGTCGAGAAACGGGCAGCACAATTACGCACTCTTCCTGCTTTTTACGCAATACAGGTTTCGGGAAAATGTCCTTTCGAATGCACTTATTGTCCGTATCCCGCGTTCTGCCGGAGCGGGAAGGGATCTTCGCCGGCAGTTTCCGCAACGACACGTGCTGATTTCATGTCCTCAGCCGATTTCAAGGTAATTATTCACAAAATTGCCCTTTTTTCCGAAGATGCGGTTGTCTCCCTCTCACTGTGGGGTGAGTGCGCATATCACCAGGATATTGCAGAACTCGTCGAGACCGTGCTTTCGTACCCGAGCCTTTCGGTGTTGATCGAGACCACCGGTATCGGCTGGAAAAAAAAGACTCTCGACGCGATATCTTCTGTTGTTTCCGCTGCCGAACCACGGACGAATGGCCAGCTCCCGATTAACTGGGTCGTTTCCCTCGATGCTGTCGGCACCGCCTGTTATGGCGCTATGCATGGAATCACTGAAACTTCGGCCGCAGAGTCAGTGCTCCGCGACGCACTTTCGTTTACCGAATTTCTCTTTGCCGCCTTCCCCGGAGCGGTTTGGCCTCAAATGGTCAGGATGAACGAAAATGAAATCGAACTCGAAACTTTTTTCCGGTTTTGGAAACAAAAGTTCGGACAGGTGATCATTCAGAAACATGATCATTTCTGTCGGAGTATCGAGGACCGCCGGGTTGCCGACCTTTCGCCGCTCGTGCGCCATCCGTGCTGGCATCTGAAGCGCGACATGAGTATCCTGCTGGATGGAACCGTGCCTCTGTGTCGCGAAGACCTATATGCTTCCCGTTCCCTCGGCAACGCTGTACGCGATGACCTTTCCCTGCTATGGTCAGGTGCGCAGCCGGTGTACGAAAACCATGCAGTATGTGTCTATGAAGGAATGTGTGGAGCTTGTGATGAATACTATACCTTTAATTTTTAATGAACGCAAAGTTCCGCATACCATCGTCGGTGGCACAGTAAAAAAAAGTGATGAGGACAGGTCGTCGTTTACCGTCATACTGCTTAACCGCGGCGGGCGGTATTATCGCTCGGCTGTGTTTCAGAACCTCGAAAACGCCGGTTTCAATTCGGTCATCTCGATCGAGATGTCCAGCGAGCCGTACGATATTGAAAACCTCTCAATTCGTTTTCCGTCAGTTAAATTTCTCGTACCTCTCGAAAAGGTGACGATTGGCGAGATGATCAATACCGGTATTGCCGAGACGGATTCACCGTTCGTGTTCGTTGTTTGGAACGATATCAAGGTATCTGCATCAAGTATTTCAGCGCGCCTTGTGGCACGTGTCGCCGAAGAAAACGCTTTCTGTACCGTTCCGGTACTGACCAGTCAGAAGCTTGAATCCCTGCCCGTGCAGATGGTTCCAGCAATAAACCGCCATTCGTTCCAGGTTGAGCCAATGCCCTGTTTTAAGGATAATTCTCCAACTATCTATCCGTTCGATTTTACCGGTATTTATAACCGCGAAAAATTTATCAGGCTCGGAGGTTTTGATTATACAATTACGAATCCCTACTGGCAGAACCTCGATTTCGGTTTCCGTGCTCACTTGTGGGGAGAGAAAATTGCTATTTCGACCACGTTCCGCCTGATGTATGACGGCGAGGTACCGAGCGAGGACATCACCGCTGATTCCTCCTACATACGTTTTTACCTAAAAAATCTCGCCCCGGTATTCCGCAAGGACGAGGCTTTTCTGCCTATTTCCCGCTTTTTCTCATACGCCGGAAAATCGGGTACCAACTTGTTCGAAGCTTGGACTTATTTCCGTCAGGCACGAAAATGGATACAGTTGAACAAGTTTCGTTTTGTTCAGGATGCGGCGAAAATCACCGAAATATGGGAGCCAGCCATTCAATGACTTGCATTATCCTCCAGTCAAGGCTTGATTCCTCCCGGCTACCCCGGAAGGCTCTGCTCGATCTAGCCGGCAAGCCGGTCATCGTCCGTGTAATGGAAAACCTCCGCCGGGTACCGGCTGACCGATATATCCTCGCTTGTGATACCGCTTCTGAAGAAATATTTACTCCTCTTGCCCTTGAAGTAGGCTTTACCTGCATCGGTGGACCGAAAGAAGATGTGCTTGAACGCTTCTGTATGGTCATCCGGAAGACTGGCGCGAAAACCGTGCTGCGCGCGACCGGGGACAATCCGTTCCTGTTTGCGGATGCGGCAGAAGCCAGCCTCCGCCGTTTTGCTGAATTGCAGTCCGGCGCGAAGCCGGTTCATTATTTCACGTATGCAGGTCTTCCTCACGGCAGCGGCATCGAAGTCTTTTCGGCCCTTCACCTGCTCGAGGCAGCGTCGTTCACCGATTCCGCCTACGATCATGAACATGTAGGTCCCGCTCTGTATCGTCATACCGACCGTTTTACCTGCGTGAACGAAAAAGCTCCCGATGACTGGTTTTATCCTGAAATGCGCACCACCATCGATACGAGCGTCGATTATGAGCGCGCTTGTTTGATGTCCGAATTTCTTGTTGAAAGAGGCCACTCCTTTCCAGCAACAACCAATGCTATTCTCGAAGCCTGGCGCTTCGTTTCTCGTACTCTCGTTTTTGTACCCTCGGTGAATCCTGGACAGGGTACCGGTCATTTTAAGCGTATCTGCAGCCTTGTATCTGCACTGCACGAGTCCTGGCGCTGTCTCCTCTACATTCCGCTCGGTTCTCCCTTTTTATTTCTCGTTTCCGATGCCCTCAAACATGTCGTGGTTACCGAGGTTCCGGAAACAGCCCATCTGATTATTTTAGACAATTTCCGTACTTCAGCTACGGACATGCGATCCTGGCGTAAAATCGCCCCCGTCGTTTCGCTCGACGATGGCGGTTCAGGCCGGAACGAGGCGGACTATCTTCTCGACATTATCCCCGGAATAACGGGCGCTCTATGTCCTCCTAATTTATGTTCTCCCGCCTTCCTGCCACTTCCTGCGAATCGCCATAAGGACTCGGTGGTTTCTATCAACCGGGTTTTGGTTCTCGCCGGTGGGGAAAATGCCGCCGGTCTCGCGATGCCAGCAGCCCGGATGATTGCGGATGACGGCTTTGATGTCACCGTCATCGATCCCTCCGCTCGAGGCGTAACCAGAATCGACAAAACTTTGATTATTTCCGAACCGGTACCGGATCTCAGCGAGACTCTGTATGGATATGACCTGGTGGTCACCCATTTCGGGTTTACCGCGTTTGAGGCCCTCGCTGCCGGCTGTCGGGTCCTCCTTTTTTCTCCTAGTCCCTATCATTACCGGCTTGCAAAGGCAAACGGATTTTCGGTAATCCCTCCAGAAAAATTTTGCCTTACAACGTTCAAGAAACAACTTGATCGCGGTATTTCAGTTCCTTCTCTTATAACACGCGAATCAGTGCAACAGAATCTTGCCCAGGCAGTCTCTCAGTTGGTATCTCGCAGTGTCAGTGATTGTCCCTTCTGCGGTGCAACAGGTTCGACCCTTGTTCGTGCCCGTTCGATTGACCGCACGATCAGCGTCTGTCCCGAATGCAGTATGGAATACCTTTCCTTTTTAACCGCTGGCAGCCAGACTTATTCCCGTTCTTATTTTTTTGATGAATACAAAGCGCAATATGGCAAAACCTATCTCGAAGATTTCGAGTCGATCCGCAAAACCGGTTTGAAACGGTTATCCGTGCTTAACCGGCTTTTCGCATTGAATTTTCACCATCCGCTGGACGGGGACAAAAAATTGCTCGATATCGGCTGCGCCTTCGGACCCTTCCTTGCCGCCTCCCGTGACACCGGCTGGACTCCGTACGGAACCGATATTTCAGGAGATGCGGTAGCCTATGTCCGTGACGTGCTCCATATTCCAGCCGTCGTTTCCGCCTTTCCCGCCCCTGATGCGGAAAACAGTCTTGAAGGGCGTAGCTTCACTGCAATAACCCTGTGGTATGTGATAGAGCATTTTGCCGATCTCGAGCCGGTGCTCGAAAAAATTCGTTCGCTGCTTGTCCCCGGCGGCATTCTTGCTTTCTCGACGCCTTCGGTTTCAGGCGTTTCCGGACGCTTCAATTCCGAATCATTTTACCGCAACAGTCCGCGCGACCACTTTACCCTTTGGGATCCCCGAAAGGTGCGCAAACAGTTGCGCCGTTATGGCTTCACGGTACAAAAGATTGTCTCGACAGGCCATCATGCCGAACGTTTTCCTTTTCTGAAAGATAAAAAGACCGGATCCCTACTGTTCCGGCTATGCACGCTGGTGAGTCGCGTGTTTTCGCTCGGCGATACCTTTGAAGTGTATGCCCATAAAAATGGTTCCCTGAAGGATGTACAATGAAAAAGCGAATTTTGATGCTCGGCGCGGGATTCATGCAGGGTGTGGCCATCCGGTGTGCTCGCGAACGTGGTTGGGAAGTAGTCGCCGTTGACGGGAATCCCGCTGCAGTTTGCGCACCGCTCGCCGATCGGTTCGAACCCATAGACCTCAAGGATCGGGACGCCCTTGCTTGCTTCGCCTTAAAGCTGCAACAGGAAGGCAGCCTGGACGGGGTTTTCACGGCAGCCACCGATTTTTCTGCATCGGTTGCCTGGGTTGCGCAGGTGTGCGGATTACCCGGCCATACCTTCGAAGCGGCTCTCAATGCTTCCGACAAGCTTCGCATGCGCGCGTGCTTCGACCGCGACGGAATTCCATCTCCCGTTTTTTTCGGCATTGATCAGTACACCCGCGGCAAAGTTGTATCCCTTATGGCGAACAAGAAAATCGAATTTCCTGTAGTGATAAAACCTGTTGACAATATGGGCGCCCGGGGATGTCGCAAGGTTGAAACGGCCGAAAGCCTCGATGCCGCAATCGATGACGCGATTCGGTATTCCCGGAACGGCAAAGTTATAGTTGAAGAATATATGGACGGACCCGAATTCTCGATCGAAGGACTTGTGTTTGACGATGAGCTTCACATGACCGGTTTCGCCGATCGACACATTTTTTTTCCGCCCTATTTCATCGAGATGGGCCACACGATTCCTACCTCAATTTCCGAAAGCGATATTGCCGCTCTCACGGCTGTTTTTTATAAAGGTGTACAGTCCCTCGGCCTCACCCACGGAACTGTCAAGGGCGACATGAAACTGACCCGCAAGGGTCCTATGATTGGTGAAATTGCCGGTCGTCTTTCCGGCGGCTACATGTCCGGCTGGACCTTTCCCTATTCTTCGGGCATCAACCTGACCGGTGCCGCTCTCGACCTTGCTGTTGGTAATAGGCCTGCGAGTCTTATTGCTGCCATACACTGGACAAGTGCCGAACGTGCCTGGATTTCCATTCCGGGCACGATCGCGTCGATATCGGGCTATGAAACCGCCCGTTCAATCCGCTGGATCAAGGACGTTTTCCCCCGGTCGAACCCGGGAGAAGGCGTACATTTTCCCCTGAACAACGTCGAAAAATGCGGTAACTGCCTCGCTGCTGCTCCCGAACGTGCCCTCGCGATCGGGGCTGCAGAAGCCGCTTGCCGCTCGATATTCGTCCGTCTCGAGGCCCCCGATCCGGCAACCGAAGCCTTTCTTTCCGGATCCGGTCAATTTCCTCCAGACGCTTTCACTGTTCCTTCGGCTGTATCAACCGCAATTTATGGCACTCTTGCCCCTATATCGTGCCTTGCTGTGGATGGCCTTCCTGTTCCCGTCCCTACATCTCTCGTACCATATCTGGATTCGGTCACTGACTGGCAGGGACGGACCATTCGGGAGGCTTTCCTACAATCCCTTTCGGTGGAACCAGCCTTGTTCCCTTTTCTTGCACAAAACGGCGAAAAAAGTACTCATTCTTGCTGGAAAGCCTTGCTCAGGGGCGGAATTCAGGGAATAGTATATGTCTATGACCGTGACAAAACGTAACTTACCGGTAGCTATCGTCGCCGCCTCGGCCCTTGTGCTTTTGACTATCCTTCCCTTGTCGCTTCATGCCGCAGAATCTCCTTCTGTGCAAATTTCCCTTGCCGAAACGGCAAAAAAACTTGATGCGACCCTTTTTTGGGATCCGCTTTCCGGTGCGGTTACTCTGTCAAAAAACGGCCATCTGGTCAATTTCAGAGTAGGGGAGGAACTTGTTCTCTTCGATTACAGGGAACTTGCCCTGCTTGATGCGCCAGTCGGCGTGTCGGGTGCAATCATGCTGAGTGCCGCTTTCGCGGACCGTCTTGATTCCTTTTTCGATACACTCCCTCCTCCCGTTTCGTACCGTGTCGGAGCCATCCTCATTGATCCCGGTCATGGTGGAAAGGATCCCGGGGCAATCGGAAAGGCAGTGATTAACGGAAAAACGGTCACTGTTGCCGAAAAGGACGTGGTACTGAAAGTAGGCAAAGATTTGTATAATCGACTTTCACGTCTATATCCGGACAAACAGATCCTGCTTACCCGCACGGGCGATACCTATCCGAGCCTCGAGGATCGCGTCGAAATGGCAAATTCAGTCAAGCTTGAGGCACATGAGGCTATTCTATATATCTCGATCCATGTTAATGCGGCTTTCAACAAGACGTCTACCGGTTTTGAGGTCTGGTATCTTTCACCCGATTATCGCCGTACCGTCATCGACAAGGACGACAGTCAGTCCAGCGACATCCTTCCAATCCTCAATTCAATGATGGAAGAGGAATTTACTACCGAAAGTATTCTGATAGCTAAAACTATAATGGAAGAAATTGACAAACAAATCGGCAAGCAAAGTCCCAATCGGGGCATAAAAGAAGAATCCTGGTTTGTGGTGCGGAACGCCAAAATGCCAAGTATTCTGATCGAACTCGGCTTTGTCAGCAATCCCGGGGAAGCCAAGCTGCTTGCCGATGAAGCCTACTTGCAGAAGTGTGCGACCGGAATATATAATGGCTTAACTGTTTTTATCTCGCAATTTGAAGGTTCCAGGGGATTTACATCAATACAATGAAAAAGATTTTAGCTTTTCTGAAAAATACCGGAGAAAAAATCCAGAATACCCATCCTGCCCTGCAGATTTTAGCTTTTTCTGTCTGTGCAGGCATATTGCTCCTTATTTTTGTCTTCATGCTCTTTCGACCGGCTGCAAGGCGGTCTGTGTTTTATTTTACCGAGACGGCAACAGGCAAAACCCGGATGGAGGTGCGTTACCTGCCTGCTGTTCGCGACACTGATGCAAGGCTGACTCTGTATTCGGGAGAACTGGCCCTCGGTCCCGTGAATACCCGTTATACGCCCCTTTTCGGGCGAAATGTTCGGGTTCTGCGTTGTTTTATCAGGGATCATGTTGCGTATATTGATCTTTCAACCGAGGCACTCCAGGCTGGCAATGGAAAGTTTTTTTCGGCAAAGGAAGCGGCACTTTTAAAAAAAAATGTTTTTACAAATTTCGGAAATGTTGATAAGATGTATTTGTATATTGATGGGCTTGAAGTGTACAGCGAAATACCGGAAGTCGGCGTAGACTAAATAAATAAAAAGCGTTGACAAAAGATATTTCTTCCGTATACTTATAACTTAACAGGGCTATGAACGTGAATAAAAGGAGCTTTGAATGAAAAGGAAATTCATACTTGTTGCTATCGCACTTCTTTGTGTAGGTGCTTTTGCAATGGCTGAGGAAACAGTTCTTATTGATTTCTCTCTGCTGAACGCGGATATAATCGCGGGACCTGATGGAAAATTGACCGAAAACCGCAGATCCGTTATGGATTATTCCGCTGTTGCCGGTGCTACTTTCACAGACCAGCAGAAGTCGTTGATGAGAACTTCGCTTGCAATTGACAATTGGGAAGTTCTTTTGAACTCTTCCGCAAGAAATGTCACCAGTGTTTCGGTCTCCAGGGCCAAATCGTCCACCGTAAGCCAGACTGCAAAAAACTTCGCGGGACAGACCCTGCTTGGTGTACGAGTCAATTTCCCTACCTGGAACGGCAACGCCAACGCGATCATCAAGCCTTCTTTCGAAATTCCCAGCTATGAACCCATGGCTACGATTTCCGATGAAGGTACTGTACAGCCTCAAACTGCGGAAGAAAAAGCATCCGGTAAAACTCGCTTCGAAGGCGGTTACGGTGTTGTAAAGAATGTCGGCGTTCTCAAATCCATCGCTGTCAATACGTATGGCATGAACTTTCCCCACGGTTTGTACGTTCTGCTCCAGAACGAAAGCAAGGAAGAAAAACGTTATTTCATGGGTTATCTGAACTTCGACGGATGGAAAGAGCTTGTCTGGCAGAATCCCGAATACGTTTCTGAAGTACGTACCCGTGAAGTCCGTCTGTATCCTGTATACCCCACCGCATTTCCCGGCCAATCCTTCAATGGTTTTGTCGTTACCCGTGATGCTCTTCATGAAGGCGGCGATTTTGTTGCCTACTTCAAGGACGTAAAGGTTATTTACGACAAGGCTGTGCTCAACAGTGTTCGTGACTTTGCCGACGAAGACCTTTGGGGAATCAATACCAAGAAAGCTACCGAAACCAAGCAGCTTGAAGTTTCCCGCTTTGGCGGTATTCAGGTACTCCGTTTCCTCGAACAGGAAAAAATGGCTACCGAAAGCGGTTTTAATCCTTCTGTAGGATCTGAAGCAGCGGCAACCAAGAAATAAACTGGAAGAGATTATACTAAAAGGGACCATCTGGTCCCTTTTTTGTGTTTAAAAATTGCTTCATTTTAAAATAACCGTTATAGTAATACATATGAATCAACCGGAGAAACCGGCCCAATGGTTACCGAACAGGGAACAACTATCCTTGCAATATGCAGCCTTTTTGCCCGATTTTCATATTCTGGTTGAACGGCTGGAATCTCGCTTGAAATCTTGTATCTCCGTTTCTTCGATACCCACTTACAAGGCACGTGTCAAGAATTTCAACAGTTACTACCGAAAACTTTTACGCAATTTACCCGAGAATGTAGCGACTTCCACCGACCTTCCCATTATAACTGATATTATCGGTATCCGTATTATCTGCGCATTTTTACAGGATTTGACACAGGTTGAAAAAATTCTTCAAAACATGTTCAGCGTATACGAAGTTGAACGGAAAGGTGCAGATCGGACATTTCGCGAGTTCGGCTATGAATCAACGCATATTCTCCTTGCGATTCCCGAAGAATTAAAGAAAGGACTCAATTTACCCGAAGGTATGATTTTTGAAATACAAGTACGAACCATTCTGCAGGATGCATGGGCCGAAGTTGAGCATGAACTGGTCTATAAATCAGAGTTTTCACCATTTGACTTGCCTCTCAAACGCAAACTTGCCTCGATCAATGCCAGTCTCAGTCTTGCCGATATTATCTTCCAGGAAATACGGGATTATCAGAATAAACTGAATCGTGAGCTCGACAAGCGTCGGGGGAGTTTTTATCAACAGGCGGATAGCGAAACAGATTTCCAGTCTGCTGGAGACGAACTTCTGCTGGCTCCGCAGACAAATGAATTGACCGGAATCAATTCGTCGTATGTGCAGGGTAACATCGACGACATGATTCTCGATGCTATCGAAGCTCATAATTCCGGCAACCTTGAGCGGGCAGGGATGATTTACACCCGAATTATCGAAGCCGCACCAAACGATACAGTCCTTACTGTTATCTTTAAGCACAGAGGTATGGCATATTTTGCACAGTCCAGATACGAAGACGCTCTTCGTGACTTTAACAGCAGTGCCGCGAGAAGTCCAAAAAATTATCGTGCCTATTACTATATTGGTATCGTACTCAGTGTCATGGGGCGTGAACCTGAGGCCATAGAAAGCTTTAACCATTCACTATCACTCAACCTGTACCAGCCCTATGTGTATTACCGTCGTTCGCAATCGTATTACCAGCTGGGCATGTATACCGAATCACTCACTGATCTCGACAAGGCAGTTTCGCTCGGTTTTGCGAAGGAAGAAGAAAAGAAGCTTCGTATGATGATCGCTAAAAAACTTGATATATCCTGAAGCGCTTGACATTATCGGAAAGCTCTGCTATAAATATTTTCGTTGCACCAGAGCTGATCCGCGAGACCGGCAAATGCGTAGCGGTCATGTCTCCTTCGTCTAGTGGTTAGGACATCGGGTTTTCATCCCGACAACAGGGGTTCAATTCCCCTAGGAGATGTAAAGTCGAACAAGACATTCAAGGTAAGGACTCAAGTCCTTACCTTTTTTTTTCTCCGTTTCCGGGAGGAAGCATATGGCGGATATCGACAAGCGATTCTCCAGTGAGGTTAGACAGTACATCGCGCAAGCCATACAGGATGCAGGTGGAAACGAGGTATTCATTACCGGTACATTGGACGGGCAGGGTCTTCTGGTTTCGGCTCAGGTAGCCGCCCGAGGTCACGAAAGCGCGGTTCCGGTCATTCAGTCAGCAGTCGAACACGCCGAAGTTCTCATTCATAACCATCCTTCGGGAAACCTTCAACCAAGCGATGCCGACCTCGAAATAGCAGCGAGGACCGCAGAATCGGGACTCGGGTTTTATATTGTCAATAATGCAGTTACAGCTGTCTATGCCGTAGTCGAGCCCGTACTTATCCGGGAAAAGGTGCTGTTAGACATTGAAGCGGTTGCTGCTCTTCTTGACGAAACCGGACCGCTCGCTGCCCTTTCCGCTAATTACGAAGTGAGACCAACACAGATAGGTCTTGCCTCTTCCATAGCCAAGGCCTTCAATGCCGGTTCTATCGGTGTATTCGAGGCAGGAACAGGGGTTGGGAAAAGCTTTGCGTATCTTCTTCCTGCAATGCTGTGGGCTCTTGATAATCAGGACCGTGTAGTTATTTCGACAGGCACCATAAACCTGCAGCAGCAGCTAATCGACAAAGACATTCCGATGGCACAGAAAATTCTCGGCCGTCCGGTTAAATCGGTACTGCTTAAGGGCAGGCAGAACTATATCTGTAAGCGGCGGCTGGCAGAGGCAATGGCGGATGCCCGACAGGAAAAGGATCTTTTCGACGACGAGACGGTCGAGATGGAGAAAATCGCCGAATGGGCAGAAACGACTGTCGACGGCAGTCGCTCGGATCTTTCGTTCATGCCAAAGGAACTTGTGTGGAGTAGGGTGTGCTCCGAATCCGACGCCTGTATGGGCATGCGTTGTTCGTACCACGAAAACTGCTTTGTCATGCGCGTACGAAAGGAAGCCTCTTCGGCTTCGATTCTCGTTGTCAATCATCACCTGCTTTTTGCCGATCTCGAGGCCCGCATGATGGGTGCAGGTTATGATGATACCGCAGTGCTTCCGCCGTTTCATCACATCGTGTTTGACGAAGCTCACACTATGGAAGATGCGGCGACCAGTTTTTTTTCCGAATACGTTACCCGCTTCAAACTGCTCAAACAACTGTCTATTTTATATCGGGTGCGGCGTGGCGGCATAGGCGGCCACCTTATAGCCCTCGAGCGGCTTTCATCCGCAGGAGGTGAAGTCCAAAACGCGCTTTCCGCCATACAGGATGTCAAGCAGGCTTTTTCGCTCGTGGAAGATACTGGCCTTTCCATTCTCGGCGACAGTTTTTCTTTGCGGCTTTGCGATAAAACCGCTTCGAGTGCACGGGATATCCTTGCAGCCCTTGCGGGCCTCAGACAGCGCCTTGCGGAGGTTGCGGGAATCATACGCACTGTGATAGAGGGCATTGCGGAAGAAGATTTGAACGAGAGTGTGGTCTGGGAATCCAAGTTCGCGCTCAGACGACTCGAGTTCATTGGCACCCTCTGCCTCCATTTTTGCGAATGGGAAGAGCGGAAAGAATCCGTGTTCTGGATCGAAAAAATCAGATTGACTTCCCGTAGCCCCCGGGGAAGCGACCGGGAAAATATCTGGTATCCGCGTTTTGTACAGACGCCGCTCTCAGTCGCACCCATGATGAAAGAAGGTGTCTTCGAGCCATTCCGCACGGTCGTGTGCACCTCGGCAACTCTTCGTATCGCTACCCGTTTCGACTACTGGATGCGCCGTACCGGCGTATTTCTTATGGAAGAGGAACGAGTCCTTTCCGGCGTCTTTGACTCTCCCTTTCCGTATCGTACGAACGTGCTGTTCGCAATACCGGACGACGCGCCGCTTCCCGAGGAACGGGGGTTCCAGCCCTGGATCGAGACAGCTATCGTTTCTCTTTTACAGGCCTCGGCTGGTCATGCTCTTGTGTTGTTCACCTCGTACGAATCGCTCCGTGCTGCCTGCGAAGTGTCCCGCACGGCACTTTCGCCCCTGGGCTTGACCATACTCAAGCAGGGTGATGATGACCGTTCACGGCTTCTCGACACCTTTCGGAACGACGAATCGAGTGTCCTGTTTGCCACCGACTCGTTTTGGGAAGGGGTAGATGCTCCCGGTGATACCCTCTTGCATGTTATAATGGTAAAGTTGCCGTTCCGGGTACCGAACGATCCGGTACATGCGGCGCGATCCGAGGCCATCGAGCTGTATGGAGGAAATCCATTCATGGAACTGAGCCTTCCCGAGGCAGTGGTACGCTTCCGTCAGGGCTTCGGCCGTTTGATGCGGCGGAATACTGACCGGGGTGTAGTTACTGTGCTGGATCGGAGGCTGCTTGCCAAGAAGTACGGTTCACTTTTTCTTTCCAGCTTACCGGAAACCGGCCAGTGTTTCGCACCCCTTTCGGATATTATACACCGTGTAGAGCGATTCCTCTATAATTGAAGTGAAAATGAATCTGTTTTATCAGGAGGAAACGGTATGATGTCTTTTTTAACAATGGTGTGCATAATCAGCGAGCTTTTGTGGATGGCACTGGTTAATTTGTTCGCCTATGGTATCGATGTGAGACTCAGCCGGTTAGTTAACAAACACGTTACCACTGTCTCTATTAGGCGCATATTTTCTCTTTTTCTGACGTATCTCGATTTCCGGTTTGCAGGTGAACGCGACCTAGTCGGCAAGCTTCCGCCACAGTATCTGATTATGTCAAATCATCAGAGCCTTCTCGATATTCCACTATTCATGCGTTATCTCGACGGCCCGCGCCTGCGTTTCGTCGCAAAAGCCGAACTGGGACGAAATGTACCTCTTGTGTCTATCATGCTCAAGAGCGACCAGCATTGCCTTGTCGAACGTACCGGCAGCCCGGCGAAGGCGATGCGGACTATTGACGTATTCGCTGAGCGCGTTCTCGAACATAACTGGATTCCCGTTATTTTTCCCGAAGGGACCCGATCCCTTGACGGCTCTCTTGGCACATTCCATGCTGCCGGCTTCAGGCGTTTTTTGGACAAGGCACCAATGTCGGTTGCGGTGTGCGCGGTCGACGGTGCCTGGCATATTTCTTCTATTCTAGGCATGGCCACACACTTGAAAGGCGGCTTTTATCGGGTGAAAGTACTAAAAATCTATCCCGCGCCGATAAGCAAGGCCGAACAGATGCTTATTCTGGAAGAAGGAAAGGCCCTTATCCAGGCCCAACAGGATGAATGGAGAATGCGCCCCGGAAGATAAAAAAGGGCAAAAAAAAGAGCTCCCTCGGGGGAAACTCCTTTTCCAACAGTGTAGCCTTTTTGAAAGGCGGTTATTATTTGAAGTCTTTCGGACGGCGCTCGGTGCGCTTGCACTTGGCACATTCCGCAACATTCTTCAGTTTTCCGCCTTCAAACAGGGTTTTCATTATTACCTCGCCACCGCAATTGCACAAAAATTTATGTGTTGTAATTGACGTACGAGAGTTCTTGCTCGCTCCACCCATGTATATTCTCCTGAAAACAAAGTTACCAGAATAATATTGAATTATGCTTCAAGTGTCAAGCAAAAAACAGGTCGTATTTGTAAAAGACTGGTTCGACGGTCTTGACTAGTAAAATGAGATTTGATATTCTACAAAGACAGTTTTATTTCGGGGGTTCCCTTTGGCAGTAAAGAATGCATCTGCAGTCAAAAGACACAAGCAGAGTGAAGTACGGCGGATCAAGAACAAGGCCGTGAAGAGTTCCGTGCGCACCAGTGCTAAAAAATATGTAGCTAGTGTACAGGCAAAAGATACAGCCGAGGCTGGTACACTTTTACACGATTTGGTTAAGGAACTTGACACCGCGGCACGCAAGGGTATTATAACCCGCAATGCCGCATCTCGCAAGAAGTCGCGAATGCAGAAATTGTATAACGCTTCTTTTGCGGCAAAGTAACTGTTCTTAAAACCGTATCAGGTGTGAAAACCGCAATGGCTGATTTTCAGTCAGTTGCGGTTTTTTTTTCTTAACAATGCCGATTTTTTATGATACCATACTAAAACAGAGGTTGAATCATGCTTGTTAAAAAACAGACAAAAAGTGACTTGATTGACCAGATTTATGAAAAAACAGGGCATGAACTCAAAGACGTACGTTCAATTGTTGATATGTTTCTCGAAGAAATAAAGGCAGCCCTCGAAAAAGAACAGTCGGTAGAATTGCGCGGCTTTGGCACCTTTGAAGTGCGGGAACGAAAAGGTCGACAAAAGGCGCGAAATCCGAAAACCGGTGCCATAGTTAGCGTCGAGGACCACGCGGTAGTCGCCTTTCGTGCAGGCAAGGACCTCAAAAGTACTGTTTGGGAAATTCCTGCCCAACGAACCGGCGGAAAAAAGGAATGAATCTTCCGTCTGGAGAAAAAAAATCCGTTTATAACCGGTTCGCCGGCTTCGGCTTGAATTTTGCCCTGCTTGCCTCCTCTGTGCTTCTTTTTGCCCTTCCACAGCCCAACTTGCTTTCGGTCAAAGGGTTTCCCCTATTGGCCTATATCGCCTTCGTTCCACTATTTGTGCTCATTCGCCGCATTTCCTTCCGTGCCTCATTTCTGTGGGGTGGCATGTACGGAGTTTTCTGCTATTGCGTCTTCACCTACTGGCTTGGGGTGTTTCATCCCCTTGCCATGTACGTAATCGCTTTCCTGTATTTTTTCTATCTCCTTGCAGCGGTTCCTCTTCTCAAACTTGCCGACCTGCTTTTTCCGCGGTACGGCTTTATTGCACAGTGGCTTGTCTGGGTAGGATACGAATACCTCAAGACGCTCGGTTTTACCGGCTATTCCTACGGAGTTATCGGCTATTCCCAGTGGAGCTGGCCGGTAATCATCCAGATTGCCTCCATTTTTGGCGTCTGGGGTGTTTCGGCCCTGGTCGTTTTTCCTTCAGCCTGGATTGCCGGTGGCATCAAAGAGGGTAGCACGGGACGACTCGGAGGTTGGCTTTCGGGATTTCCTGCTTTCGCAAAAAAACATGCTGTTTCCGGAATTCTGTGGGTTGTCGTGCTTGGTGCGGTGCTGTTGTTCGGACTCGTTTCTCCGCTCGATTACTCGAAGAATCCCACGGTGACAGTGGCACTGGTTCAGCCTAACAGCGATCCCTGGCTCGGCGGCATTAATGCCTACCGCCGCGACTTTAACACCCTTACAAGGCTTTCAGATCACGTGATCGCGGAAAATCCGGACATCGACCTGGTAGTCTGGCCAGAAACAGCATTTATTCCACGCATTGACTGGCATTACCGATACCGCGAAGACCAGGAATCTTTCGAGCTTGTTTCGCAGCTGTTAACGTATCTCGACAAGGCTCCAGTCCCTTTCGTGCTCGGCAACGATGACGCGGTTATGGGCCGGAACTACGAGGGCCAACTCGAGAGAATTGACTACAACGCAGTCTTTTTGTTTAGACCCAGGGAAAACGTGCTCCCGCCCGAACCCGAGCGCTACCGGAAAATCCATCTGGTACCGTTCACCGAAAATTTCCCCTATCGCAAGATATTTCCCGGCATTTACCAACTTTTGGTTGATTTCGATACTCATTTTTGGGAAAAGGGTACCGATCCGGTTGTTTTCTCGGTCGACGGACTCAAGTTTTCGACTCCGATCTGTTTCGAGGACACCTTCGGATATTTGTCACGACGTTTCGTGAACAACGGTGCAAAAGCAATTGTCAACGTGTCGAATGATGCCTGGGCGAAAAGCGTTCCCTGCCAGTATCAGCACTTGAGCATGGCCGTGTTCAGGACGGTGGAAAACAGGGTTCCTATGGTCAGAGCGACTGCTTCCGGCCAAACGTGCATTATCGACCCGAACGGAAAAGTGCTTGCGATGGCAGAACCATTCATCGAAACGACCCTTGTCGGTAAAATACCGGTTTTATCCGAAAAAATCGGCACTTTATATGGCTATTGGGGCGATTTATGGGGTATCCTGTTTGCAGCGGGAGCAGCCCTCATGCTCGTGACCGGAATAGTGATAAAACTTTTAAAACAAGACGACAAGTAGGCAGGTATGGATATGGAAACACGAAAAAAGATTTTGATCGTAGATGACGAACAAATCAATGTTGAATTTTTTGATCTGATGCTCTCTAAATTGGGTTTCATCGTCGAAAAGGCCGCAAATGGCCGGGAAGCCCTCGAAAAAGTCAAGGAATTTACTCCCGACCTGATCATGCTCGACAATATTATGCCCAAAATGTCCGGCTGGGAAGTGACCCGTATTCTGAAAAATGAAAATGAATATGCCGAATGGCATGACGTGCCAATAATCATGTTTTCTGCGATGGATGACGTCAAAGACAAGATAGAGGGCTTCGAGCTCGGCGTCGACGATTACATCACCAAACCTTTCAATTTTTCAGAAGTCCTTGCCCGAATTCGTTCTGTTTTGCGTAACCATGAATTGATTGATCAGCTTAAAAAGCGGGAATCGCGCATTGCCCTTCAGGAACAATTGAATGAAAAATTGCTAGCCTATGTCGATCTTGTATCACAGCAGTTCCTGTCTTTGTGCAATGCTTCAGCTGTGCCGGAAAACGGCGAATTCCGTTCAGGCATAGACTCATGTCAGATTGAATATTCACGTCTCCAGCAGAAAATATTCGAATTGCAGGAAGAAGGCAGAAAACTCAAGAGCAGGGAAATTGCGGTCACCTCGCTCGAAAACGAATTGCGGAAAGTATACAGCGAGTAACAGATGATTACCGAACAAAAGAAGCAGGCCCTTGAATTATTCGCGGCCGGCAGAAAGTTTTACAAACTGATGCAGTTTACGGAAGCTCTTGATTCCTTCAAAAAGGCTCTCGAGACCGATCCCTCCGATTCTCCTTCGAAAGTGTATCTCGAACGCTGCGTTTATTATATCGAGAATCCGCCTCCCGAAGATTGGGATGGCGCGTTTACTATGACGACAAAGTAGGGTACCTGATGGCACGTTTCAGCGAGAAAGACAAAGAACGGGACGTAACCGTTTTCGGCGTAAAGACTAAATTTCGTGGTTTGCTCAAGTTTACCGAGGAATTACATATAGCGGGCAGTTTCGATGGGACCATTGACGCACAGGGTGCTTTGGTGATTAAAAAAGGCGCATCTTGTACCGCCGATTATATTAAAGCGGCATCCATCATTCTTGAAGGTTCTGTTCAGGGCAACCTTACTGCTGGCGACCGCATCGAAATGCGTACCGGAAGCAGTGTGCGTGGAAATATCACTGCTTCACGGCTTCGTATCGCGGACGGAGTATCCTTCGAGGGATCGGTCGAGATGATCAGGAACAATACAGATATCGATCTTTTTTCAACCCGTTCCGAAGTACTCAAGGACCAGATACGCATCGGGGAGACCAAGTAACTGTACCGCTTCAGTATCGGTATAACAGCGCGAAAACTGGTTGACCGACTCCGTACATCGACACTCACACTGGTAACCGCCGAATCCCTTACCGGTGGTCTTATTGGGGCAACGATAACTGCCGTCCCGGGATCGTCGGATGTATACTGGGGTGGTTTCGTGTCGTACAGTGTAGACTCGAAAGTACGGCTTTTAGCCGTCGATACTGCAGTCATAGGGCACTTTGGCGTGGTGAGCAGACAAACTGCCGCTTCTATGGCCGTGGGTGCACTTGGTGCAAGTACGGCAGATATGTCCGTTGCGGTTACCGGTGTAGCAGGACCAGGTGGCGGTTCCGATGCCGTCCCGGTCGGAACTGTATGTATTGCGGCCGCCCGGCGCAGGGTAGACGGTATCGCTGTGCTCGAATCGATTTCCGTGCGCATTGCAGGTTCGCGTTCCCGGGTACGCTCGGTAACAGTGCGGAAGGCTTTGGCCCTGGTTCTTGCACATCTTGACAGAGAATAGAAGCTTTATTATACTTTCCTGTATCTTATCCCTTATTTTTTTAACGGAAAAATCAGAACAGTTATAATGTCTTTTATACAGAAGTCCTGTATTCATATTATGGAGAATTCCCATGGCACCAATTAGAAGACGCCGTCCCGCTGAAGAATCAGCAGAAACGGTGCAAGAAAGCGCGGATCAGGGTCAACTTGATCTCGGACGCGTAGAGGAACGCTTTCCTTCAAGCGAACCTTCTGCCGAAATTCCGCCCGCTGAACCCTCTGCAAAGGCGGACACCGATGCAGGCACTGTGACGCAACAGACTGCCGTATCGGCTATTCCGAACGGAACCGAACAGGGCGAGAAACGGGTGATCGTTCGGCCCCGTCCCCGACGTAAACCGGGAGCGTATGACAACGGTGGAAACGCCGGTAACAACAACAATGCAAGCAACTATGGCAACGGTTCTGCAAACCCCATTCCGGGCGGCAATCAAAACAACAGCAGCAGTAACAACAACAGCAGCAGCAGTAACAACAACAGCAGCAGCACTAACAACAACAGCAGCAGCACTAACAACAACAACCGGCGAGACAATGATCAGCGCGAGTATCGCGATAACCGACGGTTCCGTGAAGATAAAAATCAGACCAGAGAAATGAGCCAAGCCCAAGCGCAAGCAGATGCTGAAGCGATCAGAGACACCGAAAACAAGCCCAGACTGACGATCAATGAACTGACCCGCATGGGCATGCATCCCCTGCGAGACCTCGCGATTGAATACGGGGTCCCCCACGAAGATATGGTTGCCATGAAGAAACAGGAAATCATTTTCCAGATTCTGAAGGCACATACCGAGCACGGTGGTATTATTTTTGCTTCCGGTTCCCTCGAAATCCTTCCTGACGGTTACGGCTTTCTTCGTTCACCCCAAAATAGCTATCTTCCCGGCTCTGACGATATTTACATTTCACCGAGCCAGATACGCCTGTTCAACCTGAAGACCGGGGATACCGTTTATGGACAGATTCGCTCCCCGAAAGAGGGTGAGCGCTTTTTCGCGCTACTTCGGGTCGAGACGGTCAATTTTGACGAGGTCTCGGCAGCCCAAAGCCGCATCCCGTTCGACAATCTCACTCCTTTGTATCCGAATGAAAAACTGAACCTTGAGACCACATCGGAAGAAATTTCTACCCGCATCATGAACCTGTTCTGCCCCATCGGCAAAGGTCAGCGTGCCCTTATCGTTGCCCCTCCCCGGACCGGAAAAACAATCCTGATGCAGAAGATTGCGAACGCCATTACTGCGAACCATCCCGAAGTGTATTTGATCGTTCTTTTGATCGACGAACGCCCGGAAGAAGTAACCGACATGGAACGTACCGTCAAGGCCGAAGTTATTTCGTCTACCTTTGATGAACAGGCAACCCGCCATGTGCAGGTTGCCGAAATGGTACTCGAAAAGGCCCGTCGCCTTGTCGAGCACAAGCGGGATGTCGTCATCTTGCTCGACTCGATTACCCGTCTCGCACGCGCCTACAACCAGACCGTACCCACCTCGGGTAAGGTGCTCTCAGGTGGTGTCGATTCCAATGCACTGCACAAGCCAAAACGATTCTTCGGTGCTGCCCGTAACGTCGAAGAAGGCGGAAGTCTTACCATTATTGCGACTGCTCTGATCGAAACGGGAAGTCGCATGGACGAAGTTATTTTCGAAGAGTTCAAGGGAACCGGAAATATGGAAATCAACCTCGACCGGAAACTTTCTGATCGTCGCCTGTTTCCCGCCGTCAGCATCAAAAAATCCGGTACGCGGAAGGAAGAACTGCTGCTATCCGAGGAAGAAATGCAGAAAATTTGGGTGCTCCGCAAGGTAATCAACCCGATGGATGACACCGAAATCATGGAACTCCTTATTGACAGAATGAAGAAAAGTAAGAATAATGAAGCGTTCCTGCGGTCTATGAACACCGGTTCAGCCGCAATGGACTAACAGGTTCTAAAGAAACCGGTGAAGTACGAAGTAATTCGTTTTTCATTGCTGCGTCGGGTCTTTTACCGTATATTTGAGGTAGGACGCCGGCGAGCCCCGAGTCTCGGGGCGTGTTTATTAGAAACCGCCAGCTACTGGAGGAAACTATGAAAGAAGGAATTCATCCCACATACGAAGACACAAAAATTACGTGTGCTTGTGGTCATGTAATCGAAACCCGCTCAACAGCAAAGAACATCAACATTGAAATTTGTTCTTCCTGTCACCCGTTCTTTACCGGCAAGCAAAAACTTGTTGATACTGCAGGACGAATTGACCGCTTCAAGAAACGGTATAACATCAAGGAAAGCTGAGACGATACTGTCGTTAATTGGTTTGATATTGGTTAAAAAAAGACTGCCTTCGGGCAGTCTTTTTTGTTTTACGCGAGCCAAGTGCAAACAGCGGTTTCTTTTGCACTTGGCTCGAATCCTTAGACTATACCGATTTTCCAGAGCCGGTGGATGTTACGGTTACGGAAGTCTTCCGGTATCGAGGCTTCCGAGAGGTCTGTGATGATTGTTCCTGCGCGCGTTGCGGCACCACCAATCTGTTCGGGATCAAACCTGAGGGAACGGGAGTTTGTAGAGAAGTATAGGGTACCTCCCGGTGCGAGTAGGGCAAGGCAGGTGCGGCACAGTTCTGCCCAGTCGCGGTTTAAGTCAAGCGTATCGGCTGCCCGTTTCGAGTTTGAGAAGGTAGGCGGATCGCAGACAATGAGGTCCCATTTGTCGTCTGTACGTTTTGCCGAGGCAAGAAAGGCCTTTACATCGGCATGGATGCAAGGATAGCGGGCATTCGCAGCTGCAAGCTGGCTTCCGGTGATAGAATGCCCGGCAGTCGGGGAATTGGTCGCAAATCGGTTCAGCTTGAGGTTTTCGGCTGCCCAAGCAAGATATGTTTTGGAAAGATCAACCGAGGTGACGCTCAAAGCGCCTCCCGCTGCGGCATGGACCGAAAAGGCGCCGGTATAACAATATAGGTTGAGCACCCGCTTGCCTGCAGCTTCGGAGCGCACCATGAGGCGGGCAGGGCGGTGATCTAAAAATATTCCTGTATCAAGATAGTCTGTAAGGTTGACGAGAAACTTCGAGCCACCCTCGTCTATTGCAATCCGGTTTCCGGCGGTATCGACTCGTTCATACTGGGAATCTTCGCCCCTCTGGCGCCGTCTGATTTTGGTGTATACGTTTTTACCCGGGATGTTGAGCATTGTAGCAGCAGCCTCTTTCATTGCTTCCATCCAGCTGATTTCGGCGTCCTCCGGTTTGTCGTACGGACGCTCGTACAGGGCTATGTGAAGGTATTTTTCTTCGGTATCCGATTTTTGATACAGATCGACGGCGAGAGGTACTTCGGGAATGTCCTTGTCGTAGAGCCTGAAGCAAGATACGCCGGTCCTTCGGGCCCATTTTCGCAGATGTTTGTACTGCTTTTCGAGCCTATTGGCGAACATGGACGCCTGTGATGCTATTTTTTCGGGTGATTCGGCCTCGTAGCCGTCTGTTTCAGTTGTTTCCATGTTTTCTGGCATTCATCATCACGCACAGCATGGCGTAGCCCGAAGTAAGATCTTCCCGCTGAACAAGCACGGTTTCCGGCACCTTCAGCTTGACGTTGGTAAAGTTCCAGATGGCGGTGATGCCCGCTTCTACGAGCTGGTCGGTTATCGCCTGAGCGCTCGTTGAAGGTACCGTCAGAATCGCAACTTTCGCCTTCTGGCTGACAATCTGGATGGGCATGGTATCGAGGGAAAGTATCGGCACTCCATGAATCGTTTTACCAATTTTTGATGGATCCTGGTCGAAGGCAGCACAAATATGGAGTCCATGAAACTGAAATTCCGGATAGCCGGAAAGCGCGGTTCCGAGGTTTCCTGCGCCCACGAGGATAACCTGTTGTACTTCATCCCAGCCGAGAAAATGCTCGATAGCTGCCATGAGCGCGACGACTGGATAACCCTTCTTCGGTTTACCAACAATGCCGGTTATGGCGAGATCCTTACGGACCTGTATAGGCTCGAGCCTGAGTTCCTGTGCGATGATCGTTCCTGAAATGTATTCAGCGCCCTCGTTCTTGGCCTGCCGAATGATGTGGAGATATGAAGGGAGCCGGCGTATCGAGGGTACTGCAGAAATTTTTTGCTTGATCATAAAAAATCCTTGAGTATCGGGTATTTTTTAACGATAAACCTCTTGACACCGAAAGTCAATATCCTTTTTGTATCCGCACCTAAATCCTATGGAAACAAATTCAGATTTCCGGTATACTACCCATCGATTATGACCTACTATACAGGAGCTTTACTGATATGTACGAACCGGTAGACCCGAAAGTGAATTTTCCCGAGCAGGAAGAAAAAGTTCTGGCATTCTGGGAGAAAAATGCTATTTTCAAAAAATCTATCTCGAACCGCGAAGGCGCCCCTGACTATGTATTCTATGACGGCCCACCTTTTGCCACCGGTTTGCCCCATTTCGGACATTTCGTACCCAGTACAATAAAAGATATTATTCCCCGCTACCAGACCATGAAAGGTCGCAAAGTTGAACGCCGTTTCGGATGGGACTGTCACGGACTTCCGGTAGAGAATCTGATCGAAAAAGAACTGGGTCTCAATTCCAAAACCGATATCGAAAAATTCGGGATAGCGAAATTTAATGAAGCCTGCCGCTCGAGTGTGCTCCGCTACGTCAATGAATGGCGGCAAACCATAACCCGGCTTGGTCGCTGGGTTGATTTCGATAATGATTACAAAACTATGGACCCGGACTATATGGAATCAATTTGGTGGGTCATGAAAAACCTTTGGGAAAAGGGACTTCTCTACGAGGGTGCCTACATCCTGCCGTATTGCCCCCGCTGCTCGACCGTCCTTTCAAACCACGAACTGAATCTTGGCGGCTACAAGGACGTGCACGACCCGGCGATTACCATCAAATTCCGGGTGAACGGCACCATCCCCGGAAAACCTGCAGCCAAAATTGCGCGAGACCTCCCGCTCGATGGAAAGCTGATTTTTATGCTGGCCTGGACTACCACGCCCTGGACTCTTCCGAGTAACCTCGGACTCACCCTCGGTCCGGATATTGACTATGTGATGGTAGAGGACGGCGACGAACGCTACATCCTTGCTGAATCACGCCTTGGAGCTTATTACAAGGATACCGCTTCTTGCACCGTTATCTGGAAGAAAAAGGGTGCAGAGCTCGAAGGTGTTTCGTACGAGCCGCTGTTTCCCTATTTCGCGTCTCTTGCAAAAAATGAGGACGGTTCTCCCGGCGCTTTTCGGACCTTCTTGGGTAACTTCGTTACCACCGAGGACGGTACCGGCATCGTACACACTGCGCCTGGTTTCGGCGAAGAAGATAACAAGGTATTCAAGGGATCAGGCGTTCCCTCCATCTGCCCGATCGATGCTGAATGCCGCTTTACCGCAGAGGTAGGCGACTACCAGGGTCAATTTGTAAAGGATGCCGACAAGGTGATCATGGAGCGGCTCAAGGCCGAGGGCAAACTTGTCAAGCGCGAACAGATACTCCATTCTTACCCGCACTGCTGGCGCTGTTCGAGCCCGCTCATTTACCGTGCAATAGGCAGCTGGTTCGTCAGCGTCGAAAAAATAAAACAAAGCATGCTCAATGCAAATTTCAAGATCACCTGGCAGCCGGAGCACATCAAAGACGGCCGCTTCGGAAAATGGCTCGAAGGTGCCCGGGACTGGGCAATCAGCCGTAACCGGTTCTGGGGCAACCCGCTCCCCATCTGGAAATGTCCGGACTGCGGCAAGACCATTTGCATCGGAAGCCGTGATGAACTCAAACAGCTTTCCGGCGTGTATCCCGAAGATTTACACAAGCACTTCGTCGACGAGATTACCATTTCCTGCGATTGTGGCTCGACCATGAAGCGCATTCCCGAAGTTCTCGACTGCTGGTTCGAGTCGGGTGCTATGCCCTATGCCCAGAGTCACTATCCCTTCGAAAATAAGGAATATTTTGAAAGTCATTTTCCTGCAGATTTTATTTCCGAGGGCCTCGATCAGACTCGCGGCTGGTTCTATACGCTCACCGTGCTCGCTGCCGCGCTCTTTGACCGGCCCGCCTTCAAGAACTGCATCGTCAATGGCCTTGTGCTCGCTACCGACGGTAAGAAAATGTCCAAGTCGCTACGAAACTACACCGACCCGAACAAGGTTGTTAACGAGTTCGGTGCGGACGCGCTCCGCCTGTTCCTGATGCACTCTGCCGTCGTACGGGCTGACGATCTTAAGTATTCCGACGAAGGTGTGCGTGACGTTCTCAAGGGCATCCTGATTCCATTGTGGAACAGTTACAGCTTCTACGTAACCTATGCGAATATCGATAAAATTGAACGTCCCACTGTTTTTGCCGAAAGCTCGAATTCCCTCGATCGCTGGATCCTGTCAATCACTGAAAAGATGGTCAAGGAAGTGGGCGAAGCACTCGAAGCCTATGACCTTTCACGAGCTATCGACCCGATCGTCAGCTTTATTGATCAGCTCAACAACTGGTATATCCGCCGCTCACGGCGCCGTTTCTGGAAGAGTGAGAATGACGGGGACAAGGCGCAGGCCTATGATACCCTGTACCGTTCACTCAAGAAATTTGCTCTTGTTGCTGCTCCTGTCGTGCCGTTCGTGACCGATTCCATCTGGCTCAATCTCCGCACCTCGGCCGATGTCGAATCGGTGCATTTGGCGGACTATCCGGTTTATGACGAAAGCCTTCGCGACCTTGCACTTGAGTTTAAGATGACGACCGTACAGAAAGCGGTATCCATGGGACGCAGTCTTCGCTACCAATACAACCTCAAGACACGTCAGCCTTTGAAAGCCGTCGAGCTTGTGACCCGGAACCCGGAAGAAAAAACGGTTCTTCTCGAAATGGAAGAAAGCGTCCGCGAAGAGCTCAACGTCAAGGAAGTTATATTTCATGACAAGGAAGAAGATCTCGTTGAATACTCGGCTAAGGCCAACTTCCGCGTGCTTGGAAAAGAACTCGGAACATCGATGAAAATCGCTGCTGCTCAAATCGAGATGCTCACCTCGCTCGAAATCCAGTCGATACTGGACGGATCCACGTTGAGTATCGAGGTCGAGGGGGTTACGGTCGAATTAACCGCCGAAAAAATCATCATCAATCGGATAGAAAAGGCGAACCTCAAAGTGGTCAACGAGGGGACCCTCACCGTCGGTCTTGATACCGAGGTGACTGAAGAACTGCAGCTTGAAGGCTGCATCCGGGACCTCGTGCGTGGTGTGCAAAATCTTCGCAAAGAACGCGGTCTCGAGGTTACGGACCGCATCAATCTAATTGTTTCGGCGGCTGCCGGCTCGACAGACGAAGTCACTGCAACCCTCAAAAAGGCTTTCGGCCAATTTCGGGACTACCTGATGAGCGAAACCCTTTCGGTCTCCGCAGAGTGGACTGCATCATTCAATGCGGAGGTACAGCCCGCAGTGATCGAAGCTGGCGACATGAACTGGGCGGCGGAGCTTGTCCGTGAATAAAACTGAAACCGGGAAAGCAGTGCCGGGAAAAGGATATTATTTCGGTCTGGTCCTGTGTTTCCCGCTTGTATTTTTTTCTGTTGTTTTGTTAGCAGGATGCGCAACTCGCTCTCCTGTTGGGCCAGCCGATCCCTTTTCGGTGTTGGAACATGGTGCTTCGGTGTATGCCGTTTTTCCGGCGGAATCCCATCGGCCGTTACTCGACCTCCTGGCCCGAAATCAAAAAGATGGTGACGCGCTCCTTCGCGCTTTTGACCGCACCGACATGGTGTATGCGTCAGTTTCGCCCGGTAGTTCCTTCCGTCTTCTGGTTGCCGGCAACTTCCCCCGTGGTACCTCATCTCTGTATTTTCCTTCATCAAAAGGCTGGACAAAAAAAAACTCGTCTGATCTTGGTACTTGGTACCGGGCGGCTACGATGGACGCAGCAGTGCCTAAAAGCGGCATGGTTCTTCTGTCTTCTGCCGGCGGTATGGAAACGTTTCTTGGCAACTTGAAAAATCCTGTTCCGGTATCCCTTTCGCCATCATTCAACTCTTATGTTTCTAATGCAGAAACCGACGGCAGGATAGGTGTGTTTCTGATGCACGCCGATTTTCTGACAAAAACGGTGCTTGGTCCTGATGTTTCACTTCCAGTCCAATATGCCGAGATATATGCCCAGGCGCCGATCACTCGTGAGTTCGAATCCGGATCACCGTATCTGGTGTCGGCTCGTATCGTGATGCAGGATGAACGGACAGCACGCGCTATGTCGACATTGTTGCGCCTGATAACCGGAAGCGGTATCCGGCTCGAAAAAGAAACGGTGTATATTGATTCCTTTCCGGTGTCGGCAGAAAAACTTGTCGAATGGGCGGAAAAACTGTATTTTAATTGATAAAGATACATCAAAGAGGTTCGAAAAATGCCTACATACGAATATGCCTGCGATTCTTGTGGTAACGGTTTTGAGATTATCCAGAAAATGCAGGATGCACCAGTAGAGAAATGTCCCGAATGCGGCAAAAAAGTCAGGCGGGTATTAACGGGTGGAATCGCCATCAGTTTTAAGGGTTCCGGTTTTTACGTGACTGATTCAGGAGCATCGGCTGCTTCTCAAAAGAGCGGGTTGGGAACCGAAAAAAAAGGTGAACAGAAAACTGAACAGAAATCCGTCCCCGCCGCAGTTCCAGTTGCTTCCGGTGTGAAATAAGAGGTGAGAGTCAAACCGAAATTTTTCTGCGAGTCTTGCGGAACGGAAGTAAAGCAAAACGACAAGCTCTGTTCACATTGCGGAAAATATTTTGCTTCGGTTAAATGTCCTTCATGCGGATTTTCGGGTGACTCCCGAATATTCCGGGACGGCTGCCCTGCGTGCGGTTATGCTTTTCCCAGCCAGGGGCAACGCATGAATTATGCAGATACTAAAAACACTTATACTCAAAAAAAAGGGCATGAGAAAATTTCTCCGGATCCATTACCCTGGTGGATATATGCCTCATCAGTTTTTCTTGTGATAGTTTTTATTCTCGTTATTGTGCTACGGCGATAAAATCGGACAATCCTTGGGATATTTTTTTGTCGAGACCGACAAATTCTAAAATCATCAAATTTGAATTTTTCTGTATCATGCACACAGGAGAGAAAATCTTGCCGTCTAGTTTTAGCGAGCACTGATCCAGCAGTTCTCCGTTAGCAAGGTCTGCAGTCGAAGAGGGCGCGTCGGGTTTGAAACGGATTTCGCTCATCCCGATGCTGTTAACCTTTCCGGTGATGATCGTGTCGTTAACCGGATTGGTAAAGAGGAATATAGCACGTTCTTCGATACGGGCGCCGGAAACTGCAGCTTCGGTGCTTTCAAGGTGCCGATAACGGGCAAATACTTCCTTCAGTTTGTGCTCATCATTCGAAGCATCGAGGTTTTCGGTGATAATGGCTTGAACTCCGATATGCACCGCTTTGTCGGCGTCTTCTGCCGTGAATCGATCATTGATTAAAAGAATAATAACGGTCGATTCCTTGTCTGTATCAGAACGGATGAATTGTACAATTGTTTTCCAGTGTCGGGGAAAATCCCCGGTGCTGATGAACACTGCATCAGGTGCTATTTCTTCGATATTTTCGATAGCTTTGAGTGCGGACCGGTATCGGATGGTGTCAAAGCCGTACGGTTTGACATAACCTGAAATATTCCGAACCGCTATATCCGAGTCTGCTATCAGCAGTGCTTTCATCTTGTCTGTTTCCTTTCTTCCGTTCCGAGATTGTCGACCGTATAATCATACACCCGCCAGATGCCATCTCGTGCGGAAAGCAGATAAGTAAAGCGTTTTTTCTCGCTGAAGTTTTTGTAGTTAAACCATTCGATCACCGTGACGGTACCTTCCATTTCTGTATAGGAAGTTCGTTCTATCCGGAATTCGACGGGAATGGTCGAAATCTCCGTGTCGATTTTTGTCTGTGAAAGCTCGGATTTATAGTTTTCCCTGATAAGCGCACGACCTGCTTCGGACTCTGCCTTGAACCTGCGACTCCGGGAGGGGTCCCTCGAGAGCATTCGATCCATATCCATATACAGGAAAAACTGTTCCCACAGAGATTTTTGCCGTGCGGTGAGCATATAGGTGATCACCTGATCGGGTGGAATCGGCTGTGCCTGCAGAACCTCGGCGGTTATCGGCGAGACAGGCAAGAGCTTAACTGCAGCTGGTCCCGGTGAGGGCTTTATTTCGAGGGTAAGTCTGTTTGACTTGATTGACGACTCGCTGTCGCCGGAAAGCCGTTTGAGTTCGGGATAAAAAGCACATTCGAGAATGTACATACCGGGCATGTCGATGGAAACATAGTCCTTAATGTTTTCTATGAATGAATAGGCTTCGCCCGGTTCGAGGCTTATTTCGCGGAAAAAGATTTGCTGGTTGCTGTTTCGTTTCCTGCCCCAGTCTTCGGTATGTTCGAGATTCTTGTTGCGCGTGTTTACGGCTGTAAAATCGAGGCTGAAAAAATGCTGATCTGCGAGCTTGAAACGCAGGGTATCGGTTTCGTCGTTGGTAATGGTAACCTGAACCAGAACCGGCTCGGACGGAGAATTGCCCGGGTAATATACCATGCGGTCAAAAAACCGGATCGAGATATCGGTAGCGCACAGAGAACCGGCAAACACGAGGCCGCAAAGACATATAGCAAACAGTTTTTTCACCTGGAAAACTCCCTTTTCCATAATATCGGCCTTTTTACGATCGTGCATTAGTGGTAATATGCATTCAGTATGAGCAGTAAAATTCTCCAGAATGCGATACACCGGTGGCCCGAGATGACCGGTGTTCTTTCACGTTTAAAAGAGCAGACATGGCCCTACGAGATTGAGGGAATTCAGGGCGGGCTTCACGGTTTTTTCCTTGCCGAATATCTTGATGCCTTTCCCGGCGAACTCGTCATCGTTGTTCCGACTGAAAAGGATATCGAAGCTCTGAGCGCAGATCTCGATTTGACGGGGCTTGATTTCGATATTCTGCCCTGGTGGGGAACAATGGCGTACCGGCCGGTTCCACAGGGATCGGTCGTTTTCGGGCAGCGGGCTGCTCAGCTTTCGAAATTGTGTATACCTACCGGTAGGTATAGCAATTCGGCGAAAACCACCGCCCACCGCATTCTTGTCATGACCGAGCGAGCCTTCCTGACCCCCGTGCCGCCTCTTGCTTATTTTTCCTCCCTGCTTCGCACCATAAAAAAAGGTGCAAACTTCGATTCTCCTTCGCTCGCAGAAACCCTTTCAACCTATGGCTATACCCGGGTTCCCCGTGTCACCGTTCGCGGCGAGTATGCCCTGCGAGGCGAGGTGCTTGATCTCTACATGCCCGGGGAGACCGAGGCGCACCGCATAGTTTTTGAATTTGACAAGGTCGAGCAGATTAAATCCTTCAATCCGGGGGATCAAACATCGGTCGAGAATTATGATGAACTCGTTATTTATCCGGCGAAGGAAGTTATCTGGGACCAGGAACGAGTTGTCGCCCTCGGTAAAAAACTTTCTTCCTTGCCTGAATTTTCCGATGGAGGTAAAAAATTACTCGAACACCTCGAGCTTCACGCCACCATCGAGGGCGAAGAACTCTTCTTTCCGGTGGCTTTCGAGAAAAGCGGCTCGGTTCTTGATTATCTTGACGCAGCGACAGCGACCGTATTTTTTCTCGACTTCGACCGGCAAGAAAACGCGCAAGAAAGCCTCGAGCGTGAATATTTGGGGTTGTACCGTAAGCTCCGGAGTTCCCAGGATCGCGAAGCAGGCGGGGAAGCAGGCAGAAATCCGCTGCTGGCAGAAGTGCCAGAACCAATCCGTGAACTTTTTTCGTTCAGAGATCTCAGCCGCTCGTTTAGTCGTCGGCTCCTGTTCCGTACCATCCACGGCGACGAAGCCCTTTCGCTGACGCGCCTCAAATTGTCGTGCGACCCTCCGCGGAGTTTTTTCGGCAACATTGTGTATCTCAAAGAAGAACTCGCTAACCTCATCCAGAACAACTGGAAGATATGTGTGTTCGCCGAAAGTGCAAATCAGGCACTGCGCGTTCGAGAAATTCTCAAGGATATTCCGGTCGAAATCATTCCGCTTAACCTGTCGTCCGGTTTCGGTCTTCCTTCACTCAAGATTCTTATCATCCAGGAAAACGAGATTTTTGGGCGTCGCCGGCATATCCCGAAATCCGTCAAACACGCGAAGAGTAGCGTCCTGGATACCTTCGTCGAACTCAATCCTGGCGACTATGTGGTTCATGTCAATTACGGAATCGGACAGTTCAAAGGAATCGAGCGGGTACGTGCTCTCGGAAACGAACGGGACTATATAAAACTCGAGTACGCTGAAGATGAGACTGTTTTCATTCCGATCGAGCAAGTGAATCTTGTCCAGCGCTATATCGGTAACGAGGGTGAAAATCCTCGTTTGGACCGGCTTGGCTCGAAGTCCTGGGAAAATCGCAAGAACAAGGTCAAAAAATCCGTCGAGGATATCGCCGAGCAACTTATCGACCTGTATTCGCGCCGCAAGGCAGCGCAGGGATTTGCCTTTGCCAAGGACGGCGAATGGCAAACCGGTTTCGAAGCGGCTTTTCCTTATGAGGAAACCGAGGACCAGCTGACGGTTATTGCGGAGATTAAGGCCGACATGGAAAAACCGGTGCCCATGGACCGGCTCGTGTGCGGCGATGTGGGGTACGGAAAGACCGAGGTGGCCATGCGGGCGGCATTCAAGGCCGTCATGGGCGGCAAGCAGGTCGTTTTTCTCGCGCCCACCACGATTCTCGCCGAGCAACACTTCGACACACTGACTGAACGTTTCGAGAAATTTCCAATACGTATCGCGCAGATGTCCCGGTTTGTGACCCCTGCCGATCAGAAAAAAACGTTGGATCGGCTCTTGAAGGGTGAGGTTGACATACTTGTTGGTACGCACCGCGTGATCCAAAAGGACGTCAAATTCAAAGACCTCGGATTGATGATCATCGATGAGGAGCAGCGTTTTGGAGTCAAAGACAAGGAGCGCCTGAAGGAACTGCGTGCAAATATCGACGCTCTTGCCCTGAGTGCCACACCGATTCCGCGCACCCTGCATATGTCACTTTTAAAGATACGCGACATGAGCCTTCTGACTACCCCTCCGCAGAATCGCCATCCAATTGAAACAATGATAGCCGAGTTTAACGGTGACCGAGTCGCTGCAGCCATCAGGCGCGAGGTAGAACGTGGCGGACAGGTGTTTTATCTGCACAACCGCGTCGAAAGTCTTGAGGAAACCCGGCTTATGCTCGAAAAACTGGTGCCCGAAATGCTCGTCGATACTGCTCACGGACAGATGAATCCGAAAGAACTCGAAGAAATATTTCGTCGCTTCAAGTTGGGCGGTTTCCATATTTTGATTTCGACCACGATCATTGAAAATGGTATCGATATACCGAATGTGAACACCATAATCATAGATCGCGCGAACATGTACGGCGTTTCGCAGCTCTACCAGTTGCGCGGGCGCGTCGGGCGCTCGGATCGCAAGGCGTATGCGTATCTCTTTTATCCGGAAGGCAAGGCAATTTCGGAGATCGCGATGAAGCGCCTCCAGGTAATATCCGACTTTACCGAACTCGGCTCGGGCTTCAAAATTGCCATGAAGGACATGGAAATCCGGGGAGCCGGAAATCTTCTGGGAAAAGAACAGTCCGGGGACATTTACTCCGTCGGTTTTGACCGGTATCTCAAGATGCTCGAAGAAGCAGTGCAGAAGTTGCAGAATACCAATTTTGTTGCCGAAGCCGATGTTTGGCTCGAACTCGAATATACGGGCTTTATTCCCGACAGTTATATCGAAGTTGCGACCACCAAGATGGAAGTGTACAAGAAAGTCGCTTCTATCTCGACCCAGGATGAACTCGACCGCGTTTACTCGGAACTGATCGACCGGTTTGGCCCGATACCGGACGAAGTGCAAAGCTTGCTTGCGCTCGCCGAGATTCGCATCATTTGCCGCCGCCTTTCAATTGCGAGTCTCAAGGAACGCGCTGGCCGTGTACATGTCGAATTTTCTCGCGTATCAAAGGTATCGATCGAACGCCTCTTGCGCCTCATGAAAGAATCTGCGGGCCGCGTTAAACTCGACCCCCATCACGCCAATATTCTCATTCTCGAAACCGGCAAGATCGGCCTCAAGGAAAAAAGCGAATTTATACGCGAAAAACTGGAACAGCTGGCTGCCGGCTGAATTGAGGAGTACTAACATGATACAGGCAATTGTATTTGATTATGGCAACGTGATTTCACAGCCGCAGGACAGGAGTTGCTATACGCGGATGTCCGCATTGTCCGGACTGACAGAAGAGGAACTTCTGCATTTTTTCTGGAAATATCGAGCGGAATATGACCGCGGAACAATCCGGGGAGAAGCAATGTATCGGAAGGTACTTTCTGATGCAGGTATTGGCGGAAGCGAAGCCGTTCTCGTCGCTATGGCAAAAAAACTGGTCGCCGAGGATCTCGGTTCTTGGGCTACCGTTTCCGATCCGGTTACCGAATGGGGTCTTTCGGTACAGAAAGAAGGGTATGCTCTCGGTATTCTTTCCAATATGCCTTTTGATTTTCTTGAATTACATGGAGATAAAATCAGTTTATTCTGCAAGGCTGATACGGCTATATTTTCGTGTGATGTCGCCCAGATTAAGCCTGAACCCGAAATTTACCAGACGCTTATCGCACGGCTCGGCTGCAAACCCGACGAAATTGTTTTTTTTGACGACCTCGCGGTTAATGTCGAAGGCGCACGCAAGGCCGGCATCCACTCTTTTGTATGGACCTCTCTTTCCCAGGCGAAAAAGGACTGGAACCTGGCTCTCGCAGGTGAAGTATGATCCTTTTCAGCCAATAAGCAGCGCTAAAACCGGAATGCTCACCACCGAAAGAAGTGTCGTCATGAATACGAGCGAGGCCGCGGTATCTGTATCCCCGCCGTACACTTCAGCCAAGAGGCTGGTATTTGAAGCGGCGGGCATTCCTGCAATAATCACGGTAATGTAGAAAAGGTCACCTCGAACACCGGCAAGATACAGTACCAGAGCGGTCAGGGCGGGCCATAGCACGAGGCGGAGAACCGTTGCCGCATAGATGCGCCAGTCTCCCAGAACGGACGCGATTTTCGTGCGGCTGAGCATTGCGCCGGTAGCGATCATGGCAAGCGGCGTGGTGAGTCCACCGAGCATGTCGAGCGGAACGTATATGAAGCGGGGGAGAGCGATAGACGCCAGGAAGAATATGAAGCCGACAATCGCTGCAATCACATTGATATTGAGAAACCGTTTAGCAGAAAAAGTCGGCTGACTGGCAGCACCGTCCGTGTGGAATAGGGCGCCCGTGGCAATGATAAAAATGCCGACGGAAAAAGCAAGCACATTGAACAGGATGTTGTGGATCGAGGTAATAAAAAGTGCCTCCGGGCCAAGTATCGAAACCACCACTGGAAAACCGATGAACGCAGCATTCGAGAAGCTCAGCCCGAAGATCATCACTCCAACCTGTTTCTTCGGGGTGCCAAGCAATCGCGTTGTGACGAGCGACAGGACGATTATTCCGATATAAAAAAGGGTCGCGACTACCAGGGTCTCGAGCGCATCGCCCAAGAGGGAGCGGGAAAAGGGTTTTTGGAGGGAAATGATAATAAGGGCAGGCAGGGTTGCCTTCACGATGAGAGCCGACATTCCTCGTACCGCACCCGAATCGACTATTTTCAATTTTCCGGTGACGAATCCGATTGCCATTAATATAAATAACGCGCTGATTTGCAATAATACGGGCATAAAAGGCATTATCGACATTTTTGTCGATTGACACAACCGGTACAGTTATCTATATTGCAAAAATCATTTTAATTTTTTAAGGAGGTGCAAACCTTACGTGAAGCGAGATGAATATATCAATGACACCGAATGGCAGCGATTTATCGCCTTTTCGGAGAACCTGGAGACACCCTGTGTGGTGATCAATTTACGGACCATCAAAAAGAACTATATCAAACTGCAGAATTCCTTTCCGTTTGCGCAGATTTACTATGCGGTCAAGGCCAATCCCCACCCGAAAGTAATCTCGCTGCTCGCCGAACTCGGCGCCAATTTCGACATAGCTTCCAGATTCGAACTGGACAAGGTATTGGGCCTCGGTGTCGCTCCGGAGCGCATCAGCTATGGCAACACCATCAAGAAAACCAAAGACATTGTCTATTTTTTTGAAAACGGTGTCCGCATGTTCGCCACTGACAGCAAGGAAGACCTCAAAAATATAGTGAAATACGCTCCCGGATCCCGTGTGTACGTGCGGATCCTCGTTGAAAATTCGGTAACCGCCGACTGGCCTCTCTCCCGTAAATTCGGTTGTCACCCCGACATGGCGTACGATCTGTTGGTACAGGCACGCGACACAGGGCTCACCCCGTATGGAATTTCCTTCCATGTGGGCAGTCAGCAGCGCGACATCGGACAGTGGAACGATGCTATTGCCAAGACCAAGTACCTCATGACCTCGCTCGAGGAGGAAGAAGGCATCAAGCTCCAGATGATTAACATGGGCGGTGGATTTCCTGCTAACTATATCCAGCCGACGAACGACCTCAAGGAATATGCCTCGGAAATCACCCGTTATCTCCGCGATGACTTCGGTGACGAGATCCCGCAGATCATTCTCGAGCCGGGACGATCCCTTGTCGGTGACTCAGGTGTTCTCATGACCGAGGTAGTGCTCATTTCCCGCAAAAATAACACCGCCTTAAATCGGTGGGTATACGTAGATGCGGGCAAATTCAACGGGTTAATCGAAACGCTTGGCGAATCGATCAAATACCCCATTGTGACAAACAAGGACACACCTGACGGGAAAACTGGCGAAGTAATCCTTGCAGGGCCTACCTGCGACAGCATGGATATCATGTATGAAGACACCAAATACAAGCTTCCGCTCGACCTCAAAACCGGCGACCGCGTGTATTTTCTGTCCACCGGCGCCTATACATCGAGCTATGCCTCGGTAGAGTTTAACGGTTTCCCGCCCCTCAAGACCTATATCATGGAATGAACAAAACGTCGGCCAACTTGCGGTTTGATTCTTTTATGTGTTAAACTGAATACATATAAAGGAATCAAACATGAAAGGAATTATATTGGCCGGCGGTTCCGGCACCCGGCTCTATCCCATTACCAAAGCTGTTTCCAAGCAAATTCTTCCCCTCTATGATAAACCCATGATCTATTATCCCCTGTCGGTTCTGATGCTTGCGGGTATCAGAGAGGTTCTCATTATCTCGACTCCCCGCGATATTGGCGTGTTCAGAGAGCTTTTCGGCTCGGGAGAACAGATCGGGATGCGTTTCGAATATGCCGTTCAAGACAAGCCGCGTGGGCTAGCCGACGCCTTTATTGTGGGCGAGAAATTTATCGCCGGGGATTCGTGCGCACTCGTGCTCGGCGATAATGTGTTTTATGGAAGCGGTTTCAGCGGAACCCTCAAAAAGGCTGCTGCCGGTATTGAAAAATCGGGTGGCGGAGCCATTTTCGGCTATTACGTGAAGGATCCGACCTCCTACGGTGTTGTTGAGTTCAATGATTCAGGCAAAGTCCTTTCTATCGAAGAAAAGCCTGCCGCGCCAAAATCTCACTTTGCAGTTCCCGGTCTCTACTTTTACGACAAAACCGTAGTCGAGATCGCAAAAAACGTGAAACCTTCTGCCCGGGGAGAAATCGAAATTACCGCGGTCAACAATGCCTATCTCGAAGCCGGCAGGCTTTCAGTCGAAAAACTGGGGCGCGGTATGGCCTGGCTCGATACGGGAACCTATGACGGACTTCTGGAGGCATCGAATTTCATCGCAACCATCCAGAAACGGCAAGGTATGTACGTTTCGTGCATCGAAGAAATTGCCTATGCCAACAAATGGATAAGCAATGCAGAGCTCCGATCCCTCGCATCCGGTTACAAAACCGAATATGGCGAGTATCTCGCGTATATCGCGGAGACCCTGTAACCCATGGCCTTCATTTTTACTCCGTGCCACATTGCCGGACTCTATGAAATTACACCCAAAGTGTTCGGAGATAGCCGGGGCTATTTTTTCGAAAGCTGGTCGGAACGCGATTTTCACGCCTCAGGTCTCGATATGCATTTCGTCCAGGACAATCAGTCAAAATCGACCCGCGGTGTGCTTCGTGGTCTACATTTCCAGAAAACCCATCCGCAGGGAAAACTCGTTCGAGTCATCGAGGGCGAGGTTTTCGACGTCGCTGTAGACATTCGTGCCGGTTCGCCGACATTTGGAAAATGGCACGGAGTCACCCTGACCGCAGAAAAGCAAAACCAATTTTATGTTCCCGAAGGCTTTGCCCACGGCTTTCTTGTGTTGAGCGAAACTGCCATCTTTGCCTACAAGTGCACCGATTTTTATCATCCTGAAGACGAGGGTGGCCTTATGTGGAACGATCCTGCGATCGGTATCAAATGGCCCGAAATCGGGACCGACTTTTTGCTATCGGAGAAGGACACGAAGCATCCAGGCTTGAAAATCTGAGTTTCTTTGCAAAAAAAGATTTTCAAAGTATACTGATTGAGGAGGTATTTATGAAAAATGTTTCATTTACCTGGTGGAAAGATGATGATTTTTTTTGGGATACTTGAATGAATATCCTGACTACGAAACCCAAGGCATTACTCTGGAAGAATTACAGGAACATTTAAAGGACATTTATCTGGACATTGAAACGGGGACGATTCCTTATATTCGTCATGTTTCAGAATTGATCATTGCATGAAACGGCGAGATTTGATCAAGATTCTTGAAGAAATGGGGTGCACTCTTGTTCGACACGGTGGTGCCCATGACTGGGATACGAATAATGAGGCCAGGGTTTCACAACCGGTTCCCCGTCATTCAGAAATTAATGAACTTCTTGCCCGTTCCATCATTAAAAAATTGAAAGGAAACCTATGATTTGGCTTATTGGAAATAAAGGCATGCTTGGAACTGAAATTTCTCTCATGCTCGAATCGCATGGCATTGCGTATACTGGCACGGACCGGGAAGTAGACATCACTGACGCATCCTCATTGCTCGCGTATGCCGCCTCCTTTACCGGCGAAGCGAGCATATCCTGGATAATCAACTGCGCAGCCTATACGGCAGTTGACAAAGCCGAGGATGATATTGAACTGTGCACCCGACTTAATACCGATGGACCTGCCAACATAGCGGCGACGGCGAAAAAAATCGGTGCGAAACTGATTCATATATCCACAGACTATGTGTTCAACGGAAATGGTACGCACCCTTATCGCGAGGATCATCCGACAGACCCCATTGGCGTCTACGGACAGACCAAGCGCGACGGCGAACTTCGTGCCCTTTCGGGGAACGACGCGACATACATTGTCCGCACCGCTTGGCTGTATGGGCAGCATGGCAATAACTTTGTATTCACGATGCTTCGTTTGATGAAGGAGAAAGAGTCTCTTTCGGTAGTCAATGATCAGCGGGGCAGCCCGACCCATGCGGCTGACCTTGCACGAACTCTCATTGCCTTCATTGAAGCCGACCGAGATGGAAGAGGTGTGCCTTACGGTATCTATCATTACACGAATGAAGGTAATATCACCTGGTTCGATTTTGCCTGTGCAATCCAGAAAAAGGGTAGGGCACTCGGTCTTTTTTCGAAGGATTGCGCGGTCAAGCCGTGCACCAGTGCCGAGTTTCCCGCAAAGGTCCGCCGTCCCCCGTACTCGGTGCTCGACAAGTCGAAGATAGTCGCGGCGCTCGGTCTTTCACTTCCTGAATGGGAAGCGAGCCTCGATTCTTTTATAAAGGATATACAATGAAAACAGAACGTAAACTGACCAACATTCTTGTGACCGGCGGAGCCGGATTTATCGGCTGCAATTTTATTCATGTGCTTTTACAGAAGACTCCCGGATTTTCAGGCCGCATTATCAATCTCGACGTTCTTACCTACGCGGGTAATGCCTCGAGTCTCGCCGACATCGACAAAGCGTTTGGTGGAAGCCGCTACTTTTTCGAGAAGGCCGATATCTGCGACCGGACTGCCGTCGAAACTATTTTTCAAAAATACGACATCGATACGGTCATTCATTTTGCAGCGGAAAGTCATGTGGACCGTTCAATCGTCGGCCCCGAAGCTTTTATCAAAACCAACGTGATGGGAACTTTTACCCTTCTCGACGTTGCGAGGAATGCATGGAAACGTGCATCTGACGGCACCATGAGAGATGACGTCCTCTTCCATCATATTAGCACCGACGAGGTATATGGCTCCCTCGGGGACACGGGCTTCTTTACCGAGACGACACCATACGATCCGCGCTCGCCCTATTCGGCGAGCAAGGCTTCGAGCGATCATCTTGTGTTCGCCTATCACCATACCTACGGCATGCCCGTGACACTGTCAAACTGCTCGAATAATTACGGTCCCTATCACTTTCCCGAAAAACTTATACCGCTTATGATTCTCAACATGCTTGTCGGTAAACCACTACCGGTATATGGTGACGGAAAAAATATCCGCGACTGGTTGTTCGTCGAGGACCACAACACAGCTGTCTGGGCAATTGTGAACCGCGGGGTGAGCGGCGGTAAATACAATATCGGCGGCGAGAATGAGTGGGAAAATATCACACTTCTCCAGCGGCTCATCGATATTGTCGCAGAAAAAGCGAAACTCGATCCGGCTAAGATCCGCGAAACGATCACTTATGTCAAGGACCGCCCCGGCCATGATCGCCGCTACGCGATTGACTGCTCAAAACTCAAAGCAGAACTTGGCTGGAAGCAGAGCGTTACCTTTGAACAGGGGCTTGCACGAACCGTCGACTGGTACCTTACCAATACCGAATGGGTCAAAAACGTGCAGTCGGGTGACTACCAGAAATGGATTGACAAGAACTATACAGGCCGATCCTAAGGAGGAGCATGCGAATAATCTACCGGGATGCAGGCGGTATTCCTTTTAATCCGCATATTTCATCAAGCGCGAAGGGTTCTGCGCTTACGAAAGAACGTGAAAGTGTTATCATCATTTCCTGGGGAAAAAAACCGGACAGGGTCGATAGTACCGGTGGTTTTTATCGATCCGGAGACGGATACGAAGTTCGGTTATCGGACGAAGCGGTCAGGCGGAACCAGGAAGTTCGCGCGCATGAAGGTGCACATCTGGCTATGCTCGGATCAGCTGCTGCCTCTCCGATTATCTATGATACTGTCACTGGACCCGGAGGCGAGACCATCGCTGTCGGTGGACGGATTGCCGTCGATCTATCTGAAGTTCCCGGCGATCCGGAAGCGACACTCCGGAAAGCTCAATCGATTATCACCGCGGCGAATGCGCCAGCGAATCCTTCTGCAGGCGACCTTCGAACTGCTTCCAAAGCATATACTATGGCCCGCAGGGCCCAGCAAGAAATGAACCAACACGTCGATATCAAGGTGTAACCTTTTCTTACTCTCCGCCGTACTGGAGCCGGTACAGGTTCCAATACGCACCCTTGTGTGCAAGAAGCTCCTCGTGCGTTCCCTGTTCTGCAACACGCCCGGCAATAATAACAAGAATGCGGTCTGCATGCCGGATGGTAGACAAGCGGTGAGCAATAACAATACTCGTGCGTCCTTCAAGCAAAGCCTCGAGGCCGCGCTGGATCATCTGTTCGGTTTCTGTGTCCACCGAGCTCGTCGCTTCATCCAGAATAATTACTTTTGGATCATGAGCAAGAACCCGGGCAAAGGAAAGAATCTGCCGCTGTCCTTGTGACAGATTTGTGGCACCTTCCGAAAGCTTTGTTCCATAGCCATTGCTCATTTTATCTATGAAATCGTCAGCATGAACGGCGTGGGCGGCTGCATGCATACGCTCCACCGTTACATCGGTACCCAACCGGATATTGTCTTCAATTGTACCGGAAAAGAGAAATACGTCCTGCAAAACCGGCTGCACTGCGCGTCGTACATCATAGAGAGGAAGATCTTCCACCGGAATTCCGTCAAGGCGTATTTCACCTTTTTGCACGTCCCATAGCCGGGTTATCAAATTGGCTATTGTTGTTTTACCGGCACCGGTAGGACCGACAATAGCAACCATTTCGCCCGGTTTTACATTGAAGGACAAATCCTTCAGTATCCATTCATCGCTCTTGTACGCAAACGATACATGATCAAATTCAACAGCGCCTGCAACTTTTTCCATCATGTTTCGCTTGGGATTATCCGGAATAGTTTCTTCGGCATCCAGAAGCTTGAATACCCGTTCCCCGCCGGCCATTGCACTTTGCAGAAGTGTGTACTTTTCGGCCATGTCTTGAACTGGTGAATAAAACATGCGGATCAAATTGATAAAAGCAATAAGCGTACCCAGTGTTATTAATTGGGAACGGTACATACCGGAACCGAAATAAATGATTATTGCCATCGAAGTGCTTGATAAAAAGTCTACCATAGGGCGAAAAATTGCGAACACATACATTTCGCCCATGTTGGCTTTCATCAGTTCTCGATCGTGACTTTCAAACTCAGCTTGAGCACGTTTTTCTCCGGCAAACAGTTTTACAATAGTGATCCCGGAAAGCCGTTCGGCAATGTATGAATTGACTTTCGAAAGCCAGATTCGCTGGCGGCGAAATGCACTCATGGCCCGGGAGCGGGTTACCACGGTCAGAATAGCAACTGGAGGCAAACTTGCCAATGTAATCAATGCGAGACGGACATCGAGGAAGAATAGCACGACAAGCACACCAATCATGAGCGTCGCGTCTTTCATGAACGCACCGAACACATCAGTAAAAAACTGGCTTATTGTTTCAATATCACTCGTGAGGCGAGTAACTATGCGGCCCACTGGTTGGCGCGACAGAAAGGCAAGGGAGCGGGTAGACGTATGAGCGAACAACTCGATCCGCAAGTCTTTCATTATTTTTTGTCCAATCAGACTGGTACAGAATACTTGGGCAAAAACAGCACCGAGAACGGCGATGAGAGCGAACAAGAGAATCCGGACATTTGCCGTAATGGTAGCGTAATCACCTCGGCGTATAATTTTTGCATCGGATCCAGGAAGTGTATTGAGATCTGTAACCAGAAGCGATGCCCAACTTTGCCCTTTTCTGAATGTATCCGGATATTGAACGAAAATACGTATTTGATCCGCATCGGTTTCTCGTATTGGAAAAATATACCGAGACGTGTTGTCAAGAAGGCTGGATGCTTCCAAGGTGGCGCGTTCAGCACCGGAGAGGACACCCAATCGCTTATCGGCAAGATAAAACTTGCCGCCAATTACCGGATCAGCTTCGGATAATTTCAGTTTCTGACCTTCGCTGGAATGCATCAAAGACTCATCAACAGTTATCCAAGATGCCATAAGGGCATTATCGACCGTATTCCGCACCAGAATCGGTACAAGTAATTCACCGGCCGTGCTTACTGCAAGTGCGAACACCGCTGCGAGTGCCATGCGCCAATAGGGCCGGACATAGGACAGAATACGCTGTATGATGCGGGAATCGTAACTTTTTGTTATTTCGTCAACTTCAAAAAAATCAGACATGTTCTTTTAGACTCCCTTTTCCACAGCTCGTTCCATTTCCTGAAGCCGGGCAATTTCTGCGTAGAAACCATCTTCTTGGGCCAGAAGTTCGGAATGAGTTCCGCGCTGCGTAATGTTACCGTCGTCGAGGACAATTATCAGGTCGGCATACCGGAGGGTTGAAACTCTATGAGACACAATAATGTTTGTGCGCATCCTGCGCTCTTCCAGAAGGGCTTCAAGAATACGATCCTCTGTCTCGGCATCCACAGCCGAAAGGGCATCGTCAAAAATGAGAATCTCGGGATCACTGGCAAGCGCACGGGATATTGCCACTCGTTGTTTCTGGCCACCTGAAAGGGTGAGTCCTTTTTCACCCACAACGGTTTTCCATGACATCGGAAAAAGCGCGACATCACGAGCAATAGTTGAAATATCCGAGACTTTGGCGAAACGTTCTGCACTGATATCTGCACCGCCGAACCGGATGTTTTCTTCTATGCTTTCCGAAAAGAGAAATGAATCCTGCGGCACAACGCCGAAAATCATCCGTAAGGCGGGAAGTGAAATTTCCCGCACATCCTTTTCCCCGATGAACATGGTGCCAGGCGGCGGCTCAAGAAGGCGGAGCAGCAATTTAAGGAGCGTCGATTTCCCCGAGCCCACTTTACCAAGAACACCAAGTGTTTGTCCTTTTTCAAGTACAAAAGAAATATCTTGAAGAACCGGCTTTTCTTTCTGTTGTGATTCGTGTGCAGTTTGTTCCGGAAATGAAAAAGACAGGTTCTGTATACGAAGGCTGCCTGAAAAATTTTGTGTGCCTTCTGCAAAATCGGAAAGGCAATCAGGACAGGAATCGGATGCAGCTTCAATTTCGCTTTTTTCTTCCAAAATCTCGTTTACCCGTTTTAAGCTTGCTGCTCCCCGCTGGATCAAGTTGACGGTGAATCCGGCACCTATCATCGGCCATATAAGCATTTGCAGATACGCAAGCATCGCTACTATGTCCCCGGCGCTCATGCGGTTTTCAAGCACCGCTCCGCCACCGGCCAGTAACAGGATGAGAATGGTCAGTCCTGCCAAAAAATTGATAAGCGGAAAGAAAAAACCGGCAACCTTAACCAGAGACATGGACGCATCCCGATATTCGTCATTGGCATCAGAAAACTTTTCCGCAAAATAGTCTTCTTTTACAAATGCCTTTACAACCCGGATTCCGGCAATCGTTTCTTGGGCTATATCGGAAAGCCGCGAAAATATTTCCTGGACTTTTGTAAATCGCTTCCCGATCATCGTACCAAAAATGATGATAAGTACAGAAATGAAGGGAAGTGGGATGATCGTAAGGAGGGCAATTCCGGGGTTTTGGACAATCATGATGATAAGTATCCCCGCAGACATGAAAGCGCCGTCGACAAAGGCGACAAAGCCCATAGCAGTGGCCTGCCGTATCGCGCCCATATCGTTCGTCGCGCGGGCCATGAGGTCCCCGGTTTTATTTTTTTGAAAGAATGAAAGCGGTAGCGAAAGGAGGCGAGCAAACAGTTTGTCGCGCAGTTCAGTCTCGATGCGTCTGGACGCCCCGATAATAAAAAATCGCCACAAAAATCGCCCGCCCGATATAAGAACGGCAGCCCCTACAATGGAAAGGGATACTGCCATAATCGCTTCCATCCCGAATTTTCCGGTCGAAACAATATCTATCGCCTTTTTGATAAACTGGGGAATAAGCAACTGCGCCCCATCCACTACCAAAAGGCACACAAAACCAGCGATATAATTGAAACGGTACTTCTGTATGTACGGAAAGAGCGTTCGATATTCTTTTAACATATACCTATAACATATACGCGAAATGCTTTCAGGGCAAGCGATTGTAAAATAGAAAAAAGTATGTAAAAATTGAGGATTCGAGAAGTATTTTTGTCGAGGTCGATGTGATTGAGATACGAATGACAGACCGAGGCCAACCGTTGAATTGGAAAATTAGAAAATTCAACGATAAAAAAAATTTTCGTGAGAATTGTTGATTATTTGAAAGTTATCGCCAGTTACTTTTGGTTTTAGCGCAATCTTCAAGATCCAGATTTATCATGTTTTGATATGAAACGGTCTTCTGCAGAAGAAGGGTTTTGATCTTGAATTACCCGTGCATACAGATCAGATTATCCCATTAAAATCAAATTAATTTTATAATTATTTAAAATAATTATAAGTTGAAATTTTGCCAAAAAAAAACAATTTTCAGGAAATTAGCCTTTTATTACGAATTTGTTTTGACATTTATACGCCAATGGCGTACATTATAGCTGATGGAGTTTATTGAGACCTCTATTTTTACCCGGCAAATACTCGAATTACTTTCAGATGAGTCCTATAAATCTCTGCAATGTGCTTTAATGCTACACCCCGCGAGTGGTGACTTGATTCCAGGAGGCGGTGGTATCCGTGTCATTTTATTTCTTTAAGAACCAAGTGAACCCGATCTTTTTCTTGTTTGCATATCCAAAATCTACTCAGGAAAATCTGAGTGTGGAACAAAAGAAAATTCTTAGCCGACTGGTTAAGGAGGAATTAAAATGAATAACGAAGATTTTTCGATGCTTGTTGATAGTATTAAAGAGGCTGGCAAAATTCAGCGGGGAATGCAAAATCCTAACCGCAAGTTTGAAATGAATGTGCCTGATATTAAAGCTATTCGTGAGAAAAGCAATAAAACACAGATTGATTTTGCCCATATGATCGGAGTGAGTGTAGCGACATTACGTAATTGGGAACAGGGACGGAGAAAACCAGATGGGCCGGCATTAGCACTATTAAAAATTGTCTCGAAAAATCCAGAATACGTCGAACAGGTTTTAATGGCCTAATATATAGAGCCCCTTGCAAAAGTCGGTTACTTTTGCAAGGGGCTTTTGGAGAATTCTAACAAGTGTAGCCGCCCGAATTAATCTTGCGGGAATCAGGAAATATTCCGACATTAAAATATAGGCTCGAAACAAAAGGAAGAAAGGAATCCGGGATTATTTTTCAACGATGCCCCCGGATTCCAACAACAAAACACCGTATTATA
>JBBRWY010000010.1:0-73500 GCA_038248875.1 Treponematales bacterium | reverse complement strand
CTGTTCAGCCTGGCTCGCCAGTTCTTCGGACATTGAAGCCGATTCCTCCGAGGCGGATGCATTCTGTTGTACGACCTTATCCAGCTGCATGATTGCCGAATTGATCTGTTCCGCTCCGGTATTCTGCTCGTTGCTTGCAGCACTGATTTCCTGCACCAGTTCGGCGGTCCGTTTGATGTCGGGAATAATGGCGTTTATCGTGGCGCCTGCTTGCTCGGCAATGCTGACACTTTCCTTCGAAAGCTTGCTGATCTCTCCCGCTTCCTTCTGGCTCCGTTCAGCGAGTTTTCCGACTTCGGACGCGACAACAGCGAAGCCCTTGCCGTATTCACCAGCACGTGCCGCTTCGATCGAGGCATTAAGGGCAAGCATGTTTGTTGACCGGGCGATTTCTTCGATGATGCCGATTTTTGACGCAATTTCTTTCATCGCAGCAACGGTGGCAGTAACTGAGCGGCCACCTTCTTCCGCAGAAAGAGCGGATTTACGAGCAATGTTTTCAGTCTGAGCAGCATTGTCCGCATTCTGTTTTATGTTGGAGGTCATTTCTTCCATTGAAGAGGATATTTCCTCAACAGAAGCCGCCTGCTCGGACGCTCCCTGCGACATCTGCTGGGAGGTGCTACTCAGTTGCTGACTGCCTGCCGAAACCTGCCGAGAAGCGGTATTCACCTCGCCGATTACCAAACGGAGCCGTTCCATCATACCTTGAAGGGATTTGGCTAAGGCACCGATTTCATCGCCCCGCCCGCTAAATTGAGTCGGTACATCGTTACGAAGCTCACCGCCGGCGATTTCCTCTGCCTTTCCCACGGCAAGACTGATTGGGTAAGCGATCCCTCGGGTGATGAATATGGCAAGCAAGAGACCTAAAAGGACAGCAAATATCGCACTCACCAACACAGTAGAGACCGCTGTCGCCATGACCACCTTCATACTCGCAGAGGCCGCGTTGCTTAGGTCGATGGCAGTCTTTATGGTTACCGCAGAGGCTTTTGCTGCCAGCAGCTGACTTTCTTTCTGAATCCGGTTCAGGTCGGTATATGAAACAGCATCGTCCCGATACTGTAGGGCCATGGCCACTGTCGTATCGGCCTGATCATCGTTTATCTTCTGGGCGAAACGGGTTTTCAGGTCCAAAGCAAGATCGATAATACTCTGTATTTCTACTTTCATGTTTTCAATATCCTTGAGATCGTTTGAAAGCAGATATTTATTACTGCTGATTCGTGCTTCGTCCAGAAAGATCATAAGTCGACGAGTGTCATCAATCTTGATCATTTTATCGGTCAAAACAGCGGGGCGCGCGTTCTGGGCTACTAGATTCCTGAAATCTCTCAGCTGGCTCTCATGCAGGACAACAAGTACCGCACTGAGGGCTTCCGCGTTCTTGACCATGGAAACAGCCATCTGTGTTTTGCGGTCACCGATCTCTGACATTTCTGTAAAATATTTTTTATAGGCAGCGGCCCCTTCACCAATCGCGGTAAAAGCTTCTTTTGTTACTGTGTTTTTTATCCCATCGCGCATTTTCGTCGCTGCTTCGACTATCTTATCCATATATCCAGCCACGGCATCTCGATACGCCCTGTCCTGATACAGTACATAATTTTTACCCGCTATCGATCCGTCCTGCATATCGCGTACAATTTTTCCGAGGGTGTCGTTTTGAAGTGCGGTAACGCGAAGGGTATTTATACTCAGAATACTTATCAGTGTGATGATAGCGGTCAGTAACAAAACTATTAAAAAACCTCCGCCGATCTTGTATGCCAATTTCAGGTTTGTAAACATAATAGGTACTCCTTTATCGAAGACGGTCCAATTAAAAGTGTAGTTTGCGCCCTTGCATCTGTCAAATATTCCGGCGGTATTTACTTTGCATCGGGGGGCAGGTACAATGGGCTTATGCTCAGTTATCGCCACGCCTTTCATGCCGGCAATCATGCCGATGTCCTCAAACACTCGGTGCTTTCACGGATCATTTTTCATATGGTCCAGAAAGACAAACCTTTTTCTTATATTGATACCCATGCAGGCGCCGGAATGTACGAACTGGATACAGATTGGGCACAAAAAACAGGAGAGGCAGACGGTGGAATTCTACAGCTTTTCGCTCGCGAAGACGTCCCCGCACTTTTCGACCCCTATCTCGGGATCTGCCGCGATTTATATGCCGACGGACACCACTATCCGGGTTCGCCCGAAATCGTGCGGGTTTTAAGTCGGGCTGATGATCAGCTAACCTTAATGGAACTGCATCCTGCCGAAATTGATATCTTGCGCACGAATTTCTCTGGAGAAAGTCGCATACATATTCATCACCGAGACGGTTTTTCAGGTTTGTCGGCTCTCTGCCCCCCTGACCCGAGGCGTGGCTTTGCACTCATGGACCCGAGCTACGAAACCGCCGCTGACTACGTGCAGACCGCCTCCACGCTCCTATCAGTTCATGAACGCTGGCCGGTGGGAATGCTTGTACTCTGGTACCCGCTTGTGAGCAGAAGAACAGCAGAAATCCAGCTCCTGAAAGACCGTTTCTACACGTCTCAAATCCCCGGAATTCTTACCGCCGAACTACATATAGATGAGCCGAATCCGGACACCGCGGATACAGAAAGCGCGGGGTATGGCCTCTACGGATCGGGCATGCTGATCATTCAGCCGCCCTGGAAACTTGCTTCCGAACTCGAAGAAATGCTCCACTACCTTGCGGATGTCCTGGGGAAAAACGGCAAGGGAAGCTGGAAGGTAGAATGGATCAACCCGGCACTATGAAAGAACGCTCTCCCCGCAATAAAACGCTCACACTGACACCCGAGGAACGGAACCGCTATGCCGAACGACTAGTCCGCTCGCCAGCTGGCCTGTCACCAGAAGCGAATCCCGACAGAACCATTGCTGCCCTGACCGGACGAATCATTTACGGTGACCTGTTCGAAACCCTTCCTCTTTTACCACGAGCGTTCGCCGATCTCGTCATCATCGATCCACCCTATAATCTTGACAAAGATTTTCATGGAAACAACTTCAGGTCGCGTTCAAACGCCGAATACGAACAGTACATCGCGTCCTGGCTTCCCGCCGTACTTGCCTGCGCAAAATCAGATGCTTCCGTATATATCTGCTGCGACTGGAAATCCTCGCCAGCAATTTTCGGGGAACTTGAAAAACTATGCGTTGTCCGAAATCGGATCACCTGGCAGAGGGAAAAAGGCAGAGGTGCGGCGCACAACTGGAAAAACGCTTCCGAAGATATATGGTTTGCCACAATGGGCGAGGATTTTTATTTTGATGTCACTGCGGTCAAACAGCGTAAAAAAGTAATTGCGCCATACCGAGAGAACGGAAAACCGAAAGACTGGGAAGAAACAGAGGACGGCAAGTTTCGCCTGACCCATCCATCAAATTTTTGGGATGATATAACGGTTCCCTATTGGTCGATGAGCGAAAACACCGATCATCCGACCCAGAAACCCGAAAAGTTGTACGCTAAACTGATACTCGCCAGCTCGAAACCCGAAGCGCTCGTGTTCGATCCTTTTGCCGGGTCAGGAACTGCAGCCGTTACCGCACAAAAATTGGGACGAAATTTTATCTGTATTGAACAGAATGAGGAATATTGCCTCTGGGCTGAAAAACGACTTGAGTTAGCTCGCACGGATACCGTCATTCAAGGACTGGCAGACGGTATCTTTCGGGAACGGAACAGTCTCTAACGCACTTCCTCGAGAACAAATTCTCCCGTTTCGTCGCTAGCAGATCCTTTCCATTTTTCATGCAGCCTGAAGCTACCGTCGGCAAGTACTTCAGAGATTGAATGGCAGCTACCGGTACGCACCACAAGAGCACGATTCACGTGTTCATACACAACCTCGAGCTCCCCCCGTTCATCACAGGTACCCACCAGAAAGCCCTTTACTATCTCGCCACCAGCATATTCGGCCCATACAACCGCCCCTTCCTGATGGTATACAAAGGTTGTCTCCGGCGAAACACCGCGCTCAGTCAAAACACTGCCCCTCGTCGGCCTGAATACATGATTGTCATATTGCGGAAAAGGAAAAGCCTTCGAGCCCGGTTCGTCCCGGCTCGCGTCTTCGGGGCCGAGTGTTTTTTCCATCTCGTGGTAACATAGCACTTGTCCGCCCGGTGTACTGATCATCCGGTACGCGATCTGCCGGTAACCAAGCTTGAGATACAGACCGTAGCCCGGCAAGGAGGAATCGAGGCGGACACTGGTACTTGTCCGGGCGATAATCGACTCGAGGTCGCGCATAATCAACGAGCCGTATCCTTTTCGTTGGTAGCCGGGCAGCACAAATACCCGTTTGATTTCGTTATCGTGAATAGTTCCCGTACCAACCGGAATGCCGTCAATATCGAGCAAATATAACCGTTCCGCGCCAATATCTTCGCGGAGCTGTTCGGCCGAATGATGATCCAGAAAAAAAGCAACGACATTTTCGGGATAAAAGGATGAATAGACCGTCTCGATGGTATCGTGCACGATTTTACAGACTGTATCGAAATCGTCATTGGTTGCTGGATATATTGTCATAGATTTTCTACTCCTTTTTATTGACTCATTTCATTATAATAGAACAAACGGAATATTTGTTGTACAATCGGTTTATGGCAAAGACAACAGACGACAAGAAAATCATCTACACGATGGACCGCGTATCCAAAAGTCACGGAACCAAACAGGTGCTGAAAGATATCAGCCTTTCGTATTTTTACGGCGCAAAGATCGGCGTGCTCGGCCTCAACGGCTCGGGTAAATCGAGCCTTTTAAGGATCCTCGCAGGTGTCGACACCGAATTCCTCGGCGAAACTTCATGCTCGCCGGGATACGTCATCGGCTACCTCGAACAAGAACCGCACCTTCAGAGCGGCAAAACTGTCAAGGAAGTGGTCCAGGAAGGCGTCCAGTCGACCATGGACCTGCTCGCCGAATTCGACGCAATAAACGAAGCATTCGGGGATCCCGATGCGGACATGGACAAACTGATGGACCGCCAGGCAAAGGTGCAGGAAAAACTCGACGCCTGCAACGCCTGGGAACTGGACAGCCAGCTCGAACTCGCGATGGACGCTCTTCGTTGTCCTCCCCCGGACCAGATCGTCGACGTCCTTTCCGGAGGAGAGCGCCGCCGCGTGGCTCTGTGCCGTCTTCTTCTGCAGAAACCGGACATTCTTCTCCTCGATGAGCCAACCAACCATCTCGACGCCGAAACCGTCGCATGGCTCGAACGTCACCTTCAGCAGTATGAAGGTACCATTATCGCGGTAACCCATGACCGTTACTTTCTCGACAATGTCGCCGGTTGGATCCTCGAACTGGACCGCGGCGAGGGAATCCCTTGGAAAGGCAACTATTCAAGCTGGCTTTCACAGAAGAGCGACCGGCTGGCCAAGGAAGAAAAAGGCGATTCCGACCGCCGCAAGGCACTTGACCGCGAGCTCGAATGGATCAGCATGAGCCCGAAGGGTCGTCACGCAAAAAGCAAAGCCCGCATCAACCAATACGAAAAACTCCTAGCAGACGATGGACGCGAAAAAATCAAGGATACCAAAATAACCATCCCCGCTGGTCCCCGCCTTGGAGGCCTTGTTATCGAGGCAACCGGTATCTCGAAAACCTACGGTGACCGGATCCTCTTCGACAAACTCGATTTTATTGTTCCCCCGGGAGCCATCGTCGGAATCGTCGGTCCGAACGGCGCAGGAAAGACCACCCTCTTCAAACTGATTGCAGGCGCAGCAGGTCAGGCTGTCCCCACCGGCGGTCCCGATGGCGAAACAGCAATCGTGACCCCCGACGCCGGAAAAATCCGGCTCGGCGAAACGGTAAAACTTGCCTACGTCGACCAGATGCGCGGGCTTCTCGACCCGAACAAGACGGTGTTCGAACAGCTGACCGGCGGACTCGACATCATCAAGCTCGGCGCAATGGATTCGAACGGAAGGGGAATAAACGGCCCCCTGCGCGAAGTCAACTCGCGTGCCTACTGCTCATGGTTCAATTTTTCGGGCGCAGATCAATCACGCAAAGTCGGCGTCCTTTCCGGCGGTGAGCGCAACCGGCTCAATCTCGCAATGATGGTAAAGGAAGCGGCCAATGTGCTTCTCCTCGATGAACCGACCAATGACCTCGACGTAAATACCATGCGCGCCCTTGAAGAAGCCCTTGAAACATTCGCCGGCTGCGCCCTCGTCGTCAGTCATGACCGCTGGTTCCTCGACCGCGTCTGCACTCATCTTCTGGCTTTCGAAGCGGACGGCGAGGTAATCTGGTACGACGGTAACTGGAGCGAATACGCCGAATGGCGTCACGAACGCTTTGGCAGCGCCGCCGACACCCCGCACCGCGGCGTATACCGCAGGCTGGAACGCTAACAATAAAAAAAGGAACGGCCGTTGTGCGGTTCCTTTTTTTATTTCAGTACTATATTGAAGTAATCCAGCAGGGACAAAGCTCCGGGCAGGTTAAAAACCGCCTTCTGGATTTTGTTGGTAAGCGAATTTATCCCGTAGCCTTCTGCATCCCGAAAATCGGATTTTTGTAAATCGCACTGATTGAACAGCGTCGACCTAAATGCCGTACGCGTTAAATCGGCTTCCGAAAAATTACAGTCAGCAAAAACACAGAAATCATATTCCAGGCAAGATAGACTCGATCCGGAAAAATCGACAAACAGATTGCTCTTCCGTGCTCTTTGACAAAATACCCTATCGGCTGTATCTTTGATGCAGGAGTCAAAATGCCCGACAAATTCAAAAACATAGCGGTCCTGATCGACGCAGAAAACATATCACACAACTTTCTCGAGGATATTTCGGAAAATATCGCCTTGTACGGCATTGTTTCGGTCAGGCGCATATATGGAGACTGGACGGCCGAACGCATGAAAGGATGGAAGACGCTCCTGCTCGAATATGCGATCCAGCCCATCCAGCAGTTCAGCAACACAGTCGGAAAAAACTCTACCGACAGCGCCCTGATCATCGATGCGATGGACCTGATGTATCTCCAGCATTTCGACTGCTTCTGCATCGTGTCGAGCGACAGCGACTTTACCCGCCTTGCAAGCCGTATCCGCGAACAGGGCAAATACGTGATCGGCATTGGCGAGAAAAAAACGCCCACCTCGTTCGTTAATGCATGTAACGAATTCCTGCATATCGAACCTGCCGGTCATGACCGCAAGGAAGAGCACAAAACAGCCGAAAAACTGAACAAGACCGAAATACTCCTCGAAAAAGCCGTCGATCAATTATCCGATTCCTCGGGTTGGGTAATGCTCTCGCAGCTCATGCAGTATATCCGCCAGGTGAAGCCCGACTTCGACCTCCGCGAACTCGGCGTGCGAAAACCCTTCGACTACTTTAACAACCGAAAGGAAAAATATCTCGTTAAAAAAGAGCGCGACGACGCCCCTGGTGCAATTTTTATTTCGAAACTAAGATAAACTGATCAGCACAGATGAGTACCTGCTGTTTTCTCATCATTTTTTAACAGGTTTATCTGCCAAACGTGGTATACTTGCAGTCCGGCATAGCAAAAAACCGGAAGCAAGGAGAAAACATGAAGAAAATGAAAAAGATTGTACGAAACTCGCTGATTGTACTGCTAGCTGCAGTTCTTGCAGTTTCCTGCGTAACTGAAAAGGGACAGGCCGGACAAAAAGACCGTGTCGAACTCACCATCATTGAAACTACAGATATACACGGGGCTTTTTTCCCCTATGATTTCAAAACAGGAAAGCCGAAAGAAACAAGCCTTTCGCAAGTTTCGCAGCTCGTGAACGAAAAACGCGCTGTTGGCGAAGTGCTGCTCCTCGATAACGGAGATCTGCTTCAGGGACAGCCGATAATCTACTTGTACAACTTCATAAATACGAAGGATAAAAATCCCGCTTCCCAGATGTTCAACTACATGAAATACGACGTGGTCGGTTTCGGTAACCATGACGTCGAGACAGGACATGCGGTATTTGACAAGGTAAACAAGGAACTCGACACGGGTTATACCTGTGCCAATATCGTCAATGTTACCGACGGTAAACCCTATTTCAAACCTTATCGCATTATCAAGAAGGACGGACTAAAAATCGCCGTTCTTTCGCTCATAGAGCCTGCATTCGTCAAGAACTTTCCCCAGGTCCTGTATGCAGGAACGAGAGTAATCGACATGGTCGAATCCGCGAAAACCTGGATACCGGTCATTCAAGCCAACGAAAAGCCGGACGTGATCATCGGTCTGTTCCATTCGGGTGTAGACTATACCTACGGCGGGTACAAGAAAGAAAGCGTAATGAACGAAAATCCGAGCCAACTGGTTGCCGAACAGGTAGAGGGTTTTGACCTTATCCTCGTCGGTCATGACCATCAAGGCTGGGACGGCAAAGGCTGGGACCCCGTTGCCAAAGCAAAAAAAGACGTACTTAGTCCTTCGGGAAAAATCGTGCCGATATTCGGCGGACTCGACGATGCCCGCAAGATTCCGGTCATCAATCTTGTCGCGGTAAAAAATACCGCAACAGACAAATATGACATCTCGTTCGCGGGTTCGCTCGTCGATATCACCGGTATCGCGCCGGATCCGGTTTTCCTCACAAAATTCGCCCCATATGAAACTGCTGCAAAGGTCTGGCTCGGCAAGCAGATCGGTAGCATGAAGGGAAGCATGACCACACGGGATTCAATGTACCGCGACTCGGCTTTCGTCGACCTGATCCATGATCTCCAGCTTCAGCTCACCAACGATCCCGCATCCGGACTGAAGCCGGCTCAGATCAGCTTCTGTGCGCCCCTGTCGGGCAATTCAGTTCTGCCTTCTCGGGCAGACGGAATTATCACGGTCGCCGACATGTTCACCCTGTACAAATATGAAAACTGGCTGTATACGATGGACTTGACAGGAACCCAGATCGACGGCTTCCTCGAAGACTCGTACGGCAATTGGTTTAACCAGATGGCGTCGGAAGAAGACCACCTGATCCGCTTTGCGCTGACACCCGAAGGAAAAATCGATATGGATCCGCGATCGAAGCTTCCCCGTACCAAAACAGCCAATTACAACTATGACTCGGCACAGGGAATCAATTATACCGTCGACGTAAGCAAACTTGCCGGCGACCGCGTTTCAATCTCCGCTCTTGCGGATGGAAGTGCATTCGATATGAACAAAAAGTACACGGTGGCAATCAATTCCTATCGCGCGATGGGTGGTGGTGGATTGCTCGAACGCGGAGCAAAAATAACCGGAGCCGACCTTCTTTCGATGAAGTTCGTTACCTCGGCAACTACCCGGGATCTTCGATATTATCTGACAGAATGGTTTGAAAAGAACGCAGCGACCCCGGTAACACCGGTTGCAAACAACAACTGGACCGTCATTCCCGCAGCACGCGCTAGTGCCGGCGAGACACGTGACCGTGCACTGATGTATCCGTAAAAAACTGATCTGCTGCTTACATACAGCAATGAGAAAAGCCCCTTCGGGGGCTTTTCTTGTCTAGAAAAACAAGCTCCCAACCTGGAACACCACAGCCGATACAACCCAGGCAATACCTGTCTGAAAAACTACTGCGATAAATGTCCACTTGAACGAACCGATCTCCCGTCTCGTTGCGGCAACGGCGGCAAAGCACGGAGTATACAACAGGGTAAACACCAAAAATGATAGCGCACTCAATGGGGTAAAATACCCGTTCAATCCGCCGGGTAGCACGACAGATAAGGTGCTTATTACGGCTTCCTTTGCAGCGAATCCACTTACCAAAGACGCGACAGACTGCCATGAGGCGAACCCGTTCAGCGTGAAAACAGGCGCGACAACCGAACCGATGGATGCGAGAATGCTGTGCGAACCGTCAGCTACCATCGAGAACGACCAGTCAAGATTTGTCAAAACCCAGATGACCAGCGAACCGATAAAAATAATGGTGAAGGCCCGATACACGAAGTCCTTGGTTTTTTCCCACAGATGCAGAATAACTGTTTTGAGGGACGGCATGCGATACACCGGAAGCTCCATCACGAAGGGTACCGAGTTGCCCTTGAACACAGTCCGCTTAAGGATCAGACCACTGACGACTGCAACAAGAATACCGCCGAAATAGAGCACAGACATCACCAGTGCGCCCGAGCGGGGAAAGAAAGCTGCACAGAAAACGGCGTACACGGGCACCTTGGCAGAGCACGACATGAACGGTATAAGCAGGATGGTCATCTTTCGGTCCCGATCGCTCGAAAGGGTGCGCGCCGCCATTATGGCCGGAACGGAACAACCGAAACCGACCAGCATAGGAACGAATGAACGCCCCGAAAGACCAATCTTCCGCAAAAGCGAATCGAGCACGAAGGCGACCCGAGCCATGTAACCGGTATCTTCGAGCAAGGACAAGAAGAAAAACAGTATGATGATTACTGGCAGGAACGAAAAAACACTTCCGATACCCACGAGAGCACCATCGCTTATAAGCGAATGCATCCAGGGGCTTACCTTGAGTGCATCAAGGGCGAGATCCACAAAACCGATCAACCAGTCAATCAGCACAGAAAATCCGTTTGAGACAAACGAGCCGACGGGGCCGAAGGTCATCCAGAACACAAAACACATGACCGCTACAAATATTGGAATAGCTAGCGTCTTATGAGTTAACAGTCGATCAATCAGAATGGACCGGGTCTGTTCCCGGGATTCTTCCTTTTTTATGACCGTACGACCGACGAGGTTTTCAATAAAGGTATACCGCATGTCGGCGATTGCCGCTTCACGGTCAGTCCCAAGCTCAACTTCCATTTCCTTGATGATTCGCTTGATGATGTCTTTTTCGGATGCAGACAAAAGCAAGGCCTTTTCGAGGAGAGGATCCCCTTCTACCAGTTTCGTGGCGGAAAAACGAGGCTCGTAACCAGCTTTGCGCGAGCTTTCTTCGAGCAGATGGGTGATAGAATGCAACGCCTTGTGGACAGGGCCGGCACAAAAATCTATCCGCCGCTTACAACTATTTTCCTCGGGTGTTTTTCCTTGCGAAGCGTCAGCTACACGTTCAAGAAGCTCGACCATTCCTTCGTTCCGATTTGCAACAATGGGAACAATGAAGACCCCCAGTTCTTTTTCCATACCGGGAATATCGATGGTTCCACCATTTGAGCGAACCTCATCCATCATGTTGAGGGCAATGACCATGGGGATGCCGAGAGTAAGAAGCTGCAGAGTCAGGTACATGTTCCGCTCGATGTTTGTTGCATCAACTATATTAATGATCACTGCGGGCTTTTCGCGCACCAGAAAATCACGAGTGACAACTTCCTCGGCAGTATACGGAGAAAACGAATAGATGCCGGGAAGATCAACAATAGTGAGTTCAGCGTTTCTGCGGGCAACGCCTTCTTTTTTTTCTACCGTGACCCCGGGAAAATTGCCTACATGTTGATTGCTTCCAGTCAGTTGGTTGAACAAGGTGGTCTTGCCGCAATTCTGGTTTCCAGCCAAGGCAATGGTCAGTTTCATATTGCAGCCTTTTTCATCTTGATTATTCGGGCATCATCGCCGCGAAGGGTCAACTCATATCCACGCAGATACAGCTCGAGCGGATCTCCGAAGGGAGCTACTTTGCGGACAGCCACCTTTGTGCCGGGAGTCAGACCCATGTCCAGCAATCGGCGGCGAAGGGCGCCCTCTCCATCAACCGTATCGATTATGCCGGATTCCCCGGGTTTTAATTGGCTTAAGTTCATTGCAGTTGTTAACCTCATATTACATTTACTATATTAAAAATCAGTTGTTTAGTCAAACGATATAGGATATATTGGTGTAATGCCCGATTCAATCAGCGCGTCCAAACAGGATTATCTCGAAACCATTCTGGATTTTTCCGTTGAGTCTGGGCTTGTGCGTTCGATCGATATAGCCCGGACCCTGGGTGTCTCGCGGGCCAGTGTTAACAAATCGCTCGGTGTATTACGGGAATCGGGACTTATCGAACATGAGCATTACGGTGACGTAAAGCTGACCGATAAAGGGCTCAAAGTTGCCCGCCAAGTCCGCGCCCGGCACAATACCCTCAAGCTGTTCCTCACGGACGTCCTCGGTGTATGCACCGAAACTGCCGAAGCAGATGCTTGTCGCATGGAGCATGCAATTAGCCGCGAAACCGCTTCGAAGCTCGAAGAATACCTCAAAACAGTTATTTCCAGCGCGATACAATAAAGCAACCGAGCCGCGGTCACGCAATCATTGCCGCGCAGTACACCCGCAAGTTCAGCAATTCATCAAGCCTTTTTCCCCGCTTCGACATACTTTTTCAACTGCACAGCTGCTATTTTAGGGTTTGAAATAACCGATGGTCCAGCAATGCAGCCACCCTGACACGCCATAACTTCCACAAGATTCACATCTGCTTGCACCTGTGATGCAGCAGCCTTTCCATACTGAGCAAGCTGTTTCATCCCTGCGCGGTCAAGTCCATTAATCACTGCTGGGCGCAGTTTTTCGGGGTTTTTAAGCCGGATGCGAACTGCGTCCGCAACTCCACCCGATTGGGCAAAATTGCGACCACTTGCGGTCGGCTGACAGACCGCTTCGAGAGCTTCGCATTCACCAATATCAATCCCACTTGCCATGAAAAAAGCACCAATTTCTTCAACCGATAAAACGTAGTCAACGAACGGATCATCTAGTCCTTCTTTCCGTTTTGCCAAGCACGGACCGATAAAAACCGTGACCGATTCCGGGTCTTCCTTTTTGGCTATTTCGGCTGTGTAGTGCATAGGAGAGCGGGTGTCAGAAATGCAGGGTATGAGATCCGGTACGTGCAGTTGTACCGCCCGTACGTACGCCGGACAGCATGATGTCGTCATTATGGTTGCTCCATGCTCCATCCGCTCTTCAAACTCCAGGGCTTCCTTGTCTGCGGTTATATCCGCGCCGATTGCTACTTCGAATGTTTTCGCGAATCCTACTTTTTGAAACGCTCCTTCAAGTTGGCCGGGGGCTGAGCGGAACTGTGCAGCGATTGCCGGCGCGTAGAGCGCAACTACTTTTTTACCTTCCAGTATCTTCCGGATTACGTCGACCAGCTGGCCCTTGTCCATCATTGCTCCAAACGGGCACTCGCGCATGCAGGCCCCACAAAAGGTACACTTACTATAGTCGATCCGCTCTTTGCCATTCTCGTCCTTGGAAATCGCGCCGACCGGGCACGCTTCTTCGCAGGGAACAGGAATCTTGATAATGGCGTGGTACGGACAGTTTTGCATGCAGAGTCCACAATTGATACATTTCTCTTCTTCGATATGCGCACGACCGTTCGAAATTGTTATGCATTTTTTTACGCAGTTCATCATGCATGGCCGGGCGACGCAGGCTTGGCATGCGTTGGTTACCATGTAATGGGAGCGAACGCATGCGTGACAGGCCTCGTCGAGAACGGTCAACATCGGCTCGGTTGGTTTTTCACGCGTCAGGGCTTCGGCGGCATACTCGGCCAGTTTCTTTTCGTCATCATAGTCCTCGACGCTGTGCCCGAGTCGGGCGATTACCCGCATGCGCAGAATTTCCCGGTCATGATAGATGCAACAGCGGAATGGATTGGCATCGGTCGGAGCCATTTCGCGCGGTATGCCATGCACACCTTCCTCAAGCTTTCCGGTAAGCTGCAATTTGGCTATGCGTACCAGAATTTCGCGCTTGATCTGCGCGGCTCCGTTATTAATGTTCAGCATCAAGCAGCTCCTGTATCTTTTCTATCACACCGGGCACGGTTGCAGAGGATAAAAGAGTATCGTTGACAGTTACGTACGGCGCCTTGCCATTTTGACCGTTCTTGCAGAAGCCGAGGCAATTAGTTCCTTCTATTTCAACCCGGTTTTTCTGATCCGCGGTCAAGTGCTCTTCGAGTAATAAAATTTCTGAGGCACCCATCACGTAGCAAGCAGTCCCCGAACATACAACAACCTTGATTTTCTGCGCCATTTTCGTCTCCTTCACACGTATCGTATAGTCACGTCTTTCATATAGTGTTCGACAAGCAATTTCTGTATTTTTTTGACCACGTTTCGCCGGATTTCGAGCTCTACCGGCATGTTCGGATCTTGATGTGCCTCGTTTATCTTGGTTCCCACCATAAAAAGGATGCGATCCGAGTCCTGCAGCATTTCGACGATCTTCGTTGCACCGTTTTCGCCCGTACGCTCGCCTGCAAGTCCGGCCAAGTTTCCGCTACCGCTACCCGGCACGGTGCCCCGCTCAAGAATTTCGGCAACGGTGCCGAGGGTGATAATACCCTCGGTGACCAGATCGGCGCCATCCATAACCGACATAGGCGGCACCACCGGATCAAGATTTTTTAATATCAGTTTCACCGAATTGCCGAGTACTCGAGATAAAATGTTGGTCGTCGTCCCGCCGCACACAATTTTACGGCCGGCAAAGGCATTGAAGTCACGAGCCATTTCATCATCATGATCGGGATTTATCGGCGGTCCGGTCATGATGAGCAAATCACGCGGATGACGAAAATAAATTACGCCACAGGTAATATCGTCCTTAGCCTGATAACTGTCATGATGTTGAGCTTTCTGTACGACGGCGCGAGCAAGTTCCCGCGCGCTTATTTCTGAATTTTCAGCTATTTTTTCGAGCACAAAATCCTGTGTGCGGGAAGCACCCCAGCCGAGCGGGAACGCATGAGTACCCATACCCGATTGGGTAACCCCATCCGAAAAAAATATAAGCCGGTCGCCAGGCTGCGCCTTGTAGTCCGAATAATTAAGCCAGGCTTCGCGGAGTGGTGCGGTTTTCTTGTTTTTCCGCTCTATCAATGTGCACTGCTTGATCGGCTCGACGACCGTTTTTTCACGAATCAAAATATAGCCGGGATTGTCATATTCCATAATCCGCACCCGCGAATTGGGCTCGATGTCGACAAGGGTGAAGGTCGCGTAGCTGATACCCCGCTCTTTGCACACGGGAAGGGTGCTCATGATGATGTCGGCTGCGCGCTTGATAGGAATGTCGGAGGCGATGAATTTCATTGCCATCGTAGCGGTCAGGGTCGAAAGCACGCCCGCCTTTATTCCCGAACCGAGCCCGTCAGAGAGGACGGTGATCACCCGGCCATCGCTGTCATGTTTTTGAGACAGAAACGTATCGCCTGCTGCTCCCTGGTTATATTTAAACAACTGATAATGGCCAACCTCGATGAATGTGCCGTCGACCGATAGGTCACTCATTCGTCATCCTCTTCACTCGCAGAAAAGGACTCTATGATGGAATTAAGCGTCGCCTCGGTTTCGGCGGCATTTTCTCCGAGCAGAAAGGCTATCTTCTGCACAACCGCCAGGTTCTTGTTAATTACCCGCTTTGTCTGTTGGATCACCCGGTCCTTCCGTATCTGGGGAGCCGTCACATCCTGGATGACCCCACAGGCACTCTCGCCTTTCTCGATCGAGAACACCGTCACCTGGAATATCTTCTTTCCCTCGCGCAGTTCGTGTTCGACCACATCAGGCCCGTCGACTGCCATTACATCATGAAAAAAACGAGCCATCGAGGTGATTTTTTCCAGATCAGCACCTTCTATGCCCGGTTTTGCCTCGAACATACACAGGATGTCGTTCCCCATGAGGCGTGCGAAATTCTCGTTACATTCTATTATAGTAAGGGCCGAGTCACAGATGACCACACCCGACGGGATAGCCCGGATCAGGCCGTTGGCCTTTTTTTGGGCAAGTTTTCGCATATACGACACGCACATGGTCTTCTCAGCCCGATGCTCGAGCATGGCGGAGGTAAAACTTCTACACGTGTCGTAACCGCAACTGCCGCAATTGAGCTCGTCCTTCAGTTCAAACTTGCCTACCTGCCGCAGCGCTGAGCGAATTTCATCGTCAGAATGCCTTTGCGGCAGAGAAAGAGTGACGGGCAAAGTACCTTCCATAACAGGGCGCTGTTCAGAAAGCGTATCGGAGGCTTGTTGGGCATATTCAAGCAGGCTTATGCGCCTCAGCGCGGTCGGTTCTTCGAACGAAGCCTGCGGGCCGTTGATGCAGCCCCCGGGACACGACAGGAGCTCGATAAACAGGGGATGCACAAGATTTTCGGGCTTCAGGCCACGCAGAGCTTTATCAATTTCGTCGATTCCGGTTACCGACATCATGTGTATTCCCTGCGAACCCGGATATTTCTTGATGGAAGCGATCATGCCACCGTCGATCGGATACAGCGACCCCTTGGCCGCCTTGAACGGAATAAACGGTGCGGGTTCTTCAGTTGCCGGCAAAATACCTGCGTCCGCAAACCATTTTTTAAGGTCCCGAAACGTAATTGCGCAGTCTACTGCCTCCCAGACGTCCGCTTCCCGTTTTTTTGCGATGCAGGGCCCGACAAAAACAATACCCGTATCTTCTCCGTACATTTTTTTAAGGAATCGTGCATGAGCCAAAAGGGGCGATGCCCTGTCGGTGATGCAGGCAGTAAATTCGCTCATGTAGCGTTTTATGTATTCGACTGCAACGGGGCAAGCCGACGAAAGGAACAACTTCTGCTTGAAAGGAACTGCGCCCGAAATTGATTCCGATCCAATCTGACTAAAGTCCTCTGCAAGTTGCGCCGAAACGAGGTCTGCCCCTATTGCCGTCTCCGAAACACCGTAAAACCCGAGTTTTTGTATGGCCGAAACGAGCTGTTCCGGGCGAATCCCCGAAAATTCCGCCGCAAATGACGGTGCAAGCGACACAATAACCCGGCTTCGCAGCGTTAACAGCTGTTTAGCCCGGGACTGATCATCCCGCACACGTTTGGCGCCTGCGGGGCAGATGGTAACGCAATGACCGCAGAGCACGCACAGTTCGGAAACCACCATTGCATGCCCATTTTCGACCCGAATTGCCTTTACAGGACATTCACGAATACATTTGTAACAATCTTGGCATTGCGTTTTTTCGGTATATATGGGATTTTGATAATTCATGTGTTATTCTTTAAGAGTTTGTGTTTCAGAAGGTCCAGCATCATACCGGGTTCTACTCCCTGCAGGAGCTCTTTGTCGATCCTGATGTTCGGACCTTCCTTGCAGTGACCATCGCACAGGCAGCCGCGAATTTCCACGTTTGCAAACAAATTGTGTTCTTGCAAAAAGCGTTCTATAATTTCTACATTGATATTGTTTCCACGGGAAAAACACGAGCTTCCCATACAGACAATAATGATTGTTTCAGGTTTGTCCATTTGTGACTCCTGAGTCTATTGTATAAAAAAATATCGAAATGGTCAATTATGCAGCCACCATCAGTCAAGGAGAGAAAATGAACTTTACTACGCAGCGAACGCCAGACCCAGCGATATACATAGAGAGCCTGCAGGAATTCTACACCGTAATTCTCGAATATTACGACGAATTATTCCCTTTACAGGAAAATTGTCTCGATTTTCACCTCATGCTCCAGAAAGAATTCCAGGAATCATGTCCCATCCAGCCGGCTCCACTGTGCCGTTTTCTGGGAATCGGATGTGCTACCGGAAACCTCGAAAACAAGCTATCATCGTACGGTCTTGACATCACCGGCATCGACAAGAACCCCGATATGATCGAAACCGCTAATCGCCGTATGAAACAGGGAAGCTCGACTCTCCGGTTTTTCGAAATGTCCACGCTCGATATGAAGCGGTTCCTCAAAAAAGGATCGTTCAATATCATAAGCTGCATTAACAACCTGATTCCCTATATCTCCGACGAAACTCTCCTGCGCAAATTCATTCATGACGCCCGGGAACTCCTCGCACCATCAGGTAAATTTGTCATTCAGACACTGAATTTCGATTCTTTTGAGAAAAACAAGCCGAAACGGCTGCCGGACCTCACATCAATCCGGGTTACCCTCGAACGTTCCCTGTTATCTGCAGAAAAAGGCCTTCTGACCCTCGACGCATCACTTGAACTTGGTAACGGACAGAAAATTATTCTCCAGAAAAAGACGCAGATGATTCCGACAACTGTGTCACGTCTCGAGTCCTATGCCAAGGAAGCCGGTTTTACCGGTCTATCGCTGTATGGGGATTTTAACCTCAATCCGTGGACAGACGAGAGCCCATCCACGATCATGATTCTTGACTGAGTATCAGATGATGCGCCACTTGCCTTCGACCCGGCTCATACGGGACGATGGTATTTCGAGCACCCGGCCGTCCTCGCCCTGCAGGCGGATCATGCGGGTAAGCGGGTTCACTTCGCTTACCCGGAAGTTCACTTCGTCATAAAAGAGCCTGATGCCCTCGTTAGGCAGGTTTTTACGTTCCTCGCAGTACCAGTCATGCTCATAGGACAGACAGCACAAAAGTCGTCCGCATTGTCCCGAAATTTTAAGTGAATTAAGCGATAGGTTTTGATCCTTCGCCATGCGAATCGAGACGGGACGTAATTTGTCAGTCACCGAGTGGCAGCAATACGGACGCCCGCACACACCAAGTCCGCCGGTAATCCGTGATTCGTCCCGTACGCCAATCTGTCGAAGCTCGATACGCATCTTGAAGATGGTCACCAGGTCTTTTACGAGATCACGGAAGTCAACGCGGTTTTCAGCACTGAAAAAGAACAATATCTTTGGTTCGTCAAGCAGGTAGTGAGCTGCAATGAGCTTCATGTCCAGCTTGTGCTGTGCAACTTTCTCGCGGAACACCTTGAACGCCACGTCTTCTTTTTCGCGGAAATCGGCGGCCTTTGCCAGATCATCAGACTCTGCCTTGCGCTCGATAACCACGACATCGTCCGGACGAATACCGATCGGAACGCGTACCTTGCCCATAACAAGTGCAATATCCCTGCCGTAACGGGTAGGAACCATCACATACTCGCCGCCGGAAATCTCGAGCGATGCATGGGTCGCGTACAAGCTTTCACTTGAATACTCGAGTTTGAGGTGATACAGAGGCTCCGGAAACACATAGTTTCCGGAACTCGTATCTATCGCTTCGCCCTGCGGATCTTCCAGACTGGTCAGATCCTCGCTGCGCATATCGTTATCAAAAACTGAACTCATACACCTTCCACCTCTGGCTGTTAGGACATCAAGTCTACCAACAACCCGTTAATTTCTTCGATCTTTCCCAAAAGGCCCAGCTGGTCCCTCTGATTGGAAAGAATCCCTGCAGCTAACTGCTCCAGTTTCTGGTCGATGATCTGTACCTGTATAAACTTCTTTCGTTTCAAAATATTCCCGCCCGAGGTACTTTCGGTGACGGTATAGGTCCGTTCTACTATATATTTGACAAATGAACGGACGGCATTCTTGTATGAAACGATATTGTCGGGTAGAGGCTTTTCCTTGAGAAGGTCGCCTTTGGAATGGACATCGTCAAGGAGCGCTTCGAGTATTTTTTCGGGTGGGAGTCCGACCAGATGCGCCGGGATCGAGGCGAGAGTAGCTTTTTCGGCTTCGTCGAGTTCATTTTTGACGAGACGGTCAAAGCGACGGATGCCTGTTTTGTCTTTTTTTCGGTTTTCATTCGCGCGGTTCGCCCCGTTCTGGACGGCAACTTGACTGGTCAGGGAAGCAAAAAAAGGTGATGCGGAATCGAGGGGACTGGTACCGGCCATCAAAGCCGCCTTTGACCGGCAGCGAAAGCGGAAGAACCCAGTGCCTGGCGATCATTATATTCCGAAAGAGCAAAATCAAAACGGGCCTGATCATTTACCGCAAAACAAGGACCATGAAGGATAACGGACTCCTCGATCTGGAGTTTTTTGGTTAACACGGAGCCGAGGACCATACCGGTGGACAGGATCAGCACACCGTCGGGCGCTATTACATCGCCCTGTACGATTCCGCCGATAGTGACAAGACGTGAACGGATATGACCGCGAATCCGGGCGTTTTCGCCGACAATGACGCGGCCCGATGTTTCGAGGTTGCCGTCGATATCACCGTCAATCCGGATGAAACCCGAAATTTTCAGCTCACCGCGTACAAAAGATCCGGGACCGACAATAGTATTGATCGAAACGTCTTCGGGAGCCTGAAAAGCCATTGTCTTGCCCCTATTTATTGTTGGAAACCTTGATGTTGAGGTACTTCATCGGATCGACTACATCGGAACCAATATGCACCTCGTAATGAAGATGGGGTCCGGTAGAAACACCGGTGTTGCCGATATATCCGATAACCTGGCCCTGCTGGACATATTGCCCTCGCTGGACCCGGAAAGACTGCATATGTGCATATCGGGTATAAAACCCGTGTTTATGTTTGATAATCACATAATTACCGAAACCAGGATCGTATTCGACCGTAACAACCTGTCCGTCAGCTGTAGCGAGAATCGCATCACCCGAACGGTACGTCGAAAGGTCAACGCCCTTGTGGATATACCACTGGCCGGTAAAGGGATGCTTGTTCTGTCCGAAAACCATGGAAACATGGCCAATTCCGCCCTTGATGGGCCACAAGCTGGGAATATCCGAGAAAAGGGTATTCTGAGAATCGAGCAGTTTACCGATTTCTTCTATGGGTTGAACGGAATTCTGCAAATAGCCGGTCAGGCGTTGCAGTTCGGCGATTTCCTTAACTGATCCCTGCGCCTTTTCTTTTACATTGAAGAGCGAAGAAAGATCTCCGTTCTGGATGTTGCTTTTGGCTGTTGTGTCGGTGGTTTCGAGGCCGATGAGCGACAAGGTTCCCGAAAAGGCGGACTGAAAGTTCTGAGCCGCCTTGAGCAGGTTTCCTGTTTCGTCCTTCAACCGGTCGAGGCTGGCCTGGGTTTCACGCGATTCAACCTGGAGTTCAGAAAGGTTTTTCGCCGACACCATGGTGTAGCGTGTAAACCAGAAAAAGGATGCGAAGATTCCGACAACCAGGAGTACGAAAAAGATCAGCGAAAAAAACGTCGTCTGGAAATTAACAACCTTTTTTTGGGAATGGGGAACGACCATAATAGTCAATTTACGCCTGCCGCCGTGGAAAACAGCTGCAAGGCCATTTCCGACCGAAACAAAACCCTTTTTGATGAAACGGCCGATAGAACGGACAACGTTTTTCTCGACTCGCTTATATCCTCTGGTTCTGGGCACTCTTCACTCCCTTGCTAACACCTGTAACTTGCAGAGTATACCATAGAACGAAAAAAACTGTCAAATCATCAAATCCTTTTTTGATTGACGATCGACACCGCCTATGGTATTGTATAGATACTCGGCTGCCCTTTCGGGCAGTGACTACTCTCTTATCGGATGTCAGCCATGCAATTTTTCGATACTCACGCTCATATAGGGCTTATCTATGACGACCCTATTGAACAGCTTCGTGTAATACAGGAAGCAAAACAAGCTCAGGTTACACGCATAGTCAGTATATGTAACAGCTTGCACGACTTCAGCGTTGTGTACCCTACCCTCAAATCCGCTCCTTCGGTGTATCACGCTATAGGTGTATCCCCCTCTGAAGTCACCAATCCCGGTAAAGACTGGGTCCGAACGATCGAAGAAGGACTCAAACTTCCGAATGTTGTTGCTCTCGGCGAAATAGGTCTCGACTATTTCCGAAAATTCGGCGATAAACGTTCACAAATTGAACTATTCATTACACAGTTGGACATGGCTAACAAGGCTGATGTCCCCGTCATTATACATAATCGGGATGCAGGCAAGGATGTATTAGACATTCTTGCGGAACGCTTGCCCGAAGCTGGTGGCGTACTCCATTGCTACTCCGAAGATGCCGAATATGCCCGGATCGCACTCGATCTGAACCTCTTTTTCTCATTTGCGGGCAATTTGACGTACCGAAATGCCCGAAATCTCCACGAAACTGTCCTTTCCCTTCCACTGGACCGCATCCTTGTCGAATCAGAAAGCCCCTTCATGGTGCCGGCCGACTATCGCGGCAAGCGCAATATGCCCTGCTATACGCCATCAACTGTCAAATTTATGGCTGAAATGCTCGAAATGGACATTGAAACACTCGCCGCACAGCTGTGGACCAATAGCTGCAAATTTTTCCGTATTCCCGAATGACCGCAGCGCCCCCTTTGTACCATCCGGTACAGATCGGGCAGCTTGTCCTGCCCGGCAACCTCTTTCTCGCACCCGTCGCAGGGTATTCCGACCGCGCGTTTCGTTCTTTGTGCATAGAGTGCGGTGCGTCCTTCACCTATACCGAAATGGTCTCGGCCGAAGCCCTCCTCCGCAATTCTGACAAGACAGAACAGCTGATGCTCCGGGCCCCGAACGAGCGCCACTACGCTGTGCAACTTTTCGGCGGGGAAGCAGCCCGGATGGCGGCAGCAGCTAAGGTCGCCCTCGACCTGACTGGTACCGAATGTATCGACATCAATGCCGGCTGCCCGGTACCCAAAATAATTAAAACCGGAGCGGGATCCGCCCTCACCCGTGACCCCGAACGTCTGTTCGAAATAACTCGCGCGACTGTTACCGCCGTACGTGAATGGTCCGGCGAAAAAGACAAGCAGCCGGTGCCCGTAACTGTCAAGATTCGCTCGGGCTGGGATGATTCCACCATTACCTGGAAAGAAGCGGCCGCAGCTGCCCTTTCCGCCGGAGCTGCAGCCGTCACCCTGCACCCGAGAACCAGAGCCCAGGGCTATGAGGGCAAGTCCCGCTGGGACCTTCTTTCCGAGCTGGCGACCTGGGTACACGAAACCAACCCCGGAATTCCGGTTTTCGGCTCGGGAGACCTTTTCAACCCCGAAGCCGCCGTACAAATGCTCACCGAAACTGGCTGTGACGGCGTAATGTTCGCACGAGGAGCCATGGGAAATCCCTTTATCTTCAAGCAGGCGATCGAGCTCCTTGCTACCGGAGAATATCATGAAATTCCACCACAGGAACGCATGAATGCCGGCTGGAAAGAGCTGTTGCTTCTGGTCGCCGATTCGGGAGAAGCGCTTGCTTGCCGCGAAATGCGCAAGCGTTTTTGCGCCTATTCCAAAGGCATCGAAGGCGGTGCGTCGATGCGAGCAGAACTGGTCAAAGCAGGCACCGTCGATGAGTATCGTCTTACCCTCGCCCAACATGGATTCGAGTTCCCTTCCGTATAGCCCGCTTGCAAATTCACGCCCTTGTGTCTAAAATACTGCATGGGTTTTATAAACACGCTTCTGGTGTTTTTGCGGGAATTTATCGAATCTCTTTTTTCTTCATCGTCTCCTGAATACAAGAAAAAAAATCAGCTCAAACAGCTTGAAGCAGCCTTGAAAGCCGTGGAGCCACCTATATATCGTCCGGACGGCTTTTTACTGCCCACATTCCCCGCTACACTCTATCAAATCCACCAGTTCCTGTTGCCGGTAAAAGAGACGCTCGAAGCCACGATACGGAACAAGGATCGCCGGATATCCGAAAAATATCGGGACTACCTGCTCGAGCTCCTGTTTACCGAAGAACAGCGAGCTACGCGAAAAAGCTTTATCTATACCGAACGGACGGTGGCTCTCGCCGCTCAAAACATTCCGGCAGAACGGGTTATCGAGGAACAGGGAAAACACTTTGGCCAGTTTCTGAAAGTACTCGACACACCCGATCTGCATCGTGCAGGCGCGCTTCTGCAGAAGATCGAACTCCTTTCGGATTTCACTCTTTTCGATTTCAACAACTTCTTTTCATACTTTGATCCCGCCTTCAAGCCGCATATCGGGCTTGACTCTACAGTATCCTCGCCCAGTTTTTACCAAGTCGAGGTTGTCGAGATCGTTCCTGTGCTGCTCGACCTGTATTACGTTCTTTCCCGGCTGGACATCGGCACACCCATCATCGACGTGACCGCGATCCTCGAGGCTAAAAAAAATAACGTACCACTCGGCGACGAAATTAAAAGTCGGATGCACCGGGTTTTTCAGGCAATATCATTCCTGCTGCAGAAAAGACTCAGCAATGACATCCTTCTTGCTATCATCCGGCTGACCAAGGATGACACGACCTTTCTGCCCGAACAGGCGAAAACTACTACCGACTATATCCAGCAATACCGGACACGGATAACAGAATTTTTCCACAACGACTCCCGGCGGCTGCTCAAGGACCGGGAAGAAAATGTCATTCAGACCCTCATTAGCGCGGCTTTCGGAGACCGGAAGCTCGAAACACTGCAGGGGTATTCGGAAGATACTAACGGCATTCTGCAGGAACTGACCCCATTTTCGCTTGAATGGATCAAGCCGATGGAAATCATCAAGACATTCGCCGTTCACTTTTTCGAGCCGCATTTCCGGCAGATCCTGCGCTCGGTCATTGTGGAGGGGTATTTCAACAACCGCCCCCAACAGACTTCATATGCGACAGCCTATTCATACTGCGAATCGGTTTCTGCGAAGCTGAACGAATTCGAACATCAATTCGACGACAATCAAGCCTGCAGCGTTAAAACAATGAAAAACTATCTGACCGAACTCGAAAAGGGCGTAGATTTCGAAAAACCGCTACGCAAGATGGTTGAAAATATGAACGGCCACGCAAAGCAGTTCATCCAACTCGCTGTCAACCAGTATTCAGAAGTATTCAACTTCACTATGATCATCCTCGAGGATTCCCGCAAAAGTATCCCTGACCACATCACCAATATGCGCAACCTTTCGATCTCCACAAAAAACAACGAATCCTTTGTATGGCTTGAAAAAGAGAATGGAGTTTTTCGTAATTTTCTTGAAATTATGAAAAAATATGCTATAGTGGGTACGTTGTCAGTAACTGCAAGTCTGGCCGATAAAACGGAGAGTTAAACCAAAACATGGCAAAATCAAAAAAAAATGCTGTCGATGATGCAGAGTATGAAAAACAAATTTATGATCTGAAGCAGCTTCTTGAGATTTCGAAAAGCCTCAATTCGGTTATCGATTTCTCCACCCTCATAGAAGCCATCCTCTACACTTGCATGGGCCAGATGAAAACGCTCGGGGTTGCCATCTTTACCAAAAAGAACTTTGATGCGACCTGTTTCAACCTCAACCGGAACTATTGCGGCTTCGAGCTCCAGAGCGATTACGACTATACCTTCCCGGAATCACACCCGCTGATCACGCTCCTTAATGCCAGACATACCTGCATCACAGTCGCCGAAATCCGCGAACATCTCGAAATGGACAGTGCACTCGAAGCCCTTATTGCACTTGAACCGTCGCTCATCGTGCCGCTCAAGGCGAAAACACACATCAGCGGCATGCTCGTGCTCGGCGAACAGATTACCTCGGAACCCTACTCCGAATACGAAAAAGAACACATTATCAACATCGCGTCCCTCGCGGCCATCGCCATAAGTAACGCAGCCCTCCTCGAAATGACGACGACCGATATGATGACGCATCTCAAGATGAAGCACTATTTTTATACGGTGCTGATGGAAAAACTCGAACAAAGCGAATCCCATAAAACCCCTCTTTCGATCCTGATGCTCGACATCGATTTTTTCAAACGCTTCAACGATACTCACGGACATGCCTGCGGGGACGTGGTGCTCCAGATGGTCGCGAAGGTTATCCAGCAGAATACCCGCAACCAGGACATGGCGGCACGCTACGGCGGCGAAGAATTCGTTGTCATGCTCTGTGACACGCCGATCGCCACCGCACAAAAAATAGCCGAGCGGATAAGAAACTCAATAGAAAACCTTGACATCCTCTACGACGGAAAGCATCTGACACTGACCATCTCGATTGGTGTCGCCCAGTTTAAGCCGAAAGCCGACGTAACGGCGAAAAACCTCGTCGATCGGGCCGACAAGGCACTGTACAACTCCAAACAGACTGGCAGAAACAAGGTGTCGTTGTCCGAATGATTCCCTGGTGGAAAACCGCGGTCTTCTATCAAATTTATCCCCGTAGTTTCTTGGATTCGGGTGCTGACGGAATCGGCGATCTGAAAGGCATCGTTTCACGACTCGACTACTTCGTGGAGCTCGGAATATCGGCTCTCTGGGTGTCGCCCTTCTTCAAATCTCCGATGGACGACTTCGGCTACGACATCAGTGATTACCGCGACGTCGATCCCCTTTTCGGGACTATTGCCGACGCACGCGAGCTGATCGCCGAAGCCCATAGACGGAAACTGAAAATCATCTTCGACCTTGTCATAAACCATACTTCGGACCAGCATCCCTGGTTTATCGAAGCACGTTCGTCCCGGGACAATCCGAAACATGACTGGTATATCTGGAAAAATCGGTCGGATACGACCACCGGGAAAAAACGTCCGAAACCGAACAACTGGGTGTGCCAATTCGAGTTCAAGAGCGCATGGTGGGGTAACGACGCAACCGACGAATGGTATCTGGGTACCTTTACCCGGCATCAACCCGAGGTGAATTGGCGGAATCCGGAACTGCGCGCGGCCATGTATGACGTCATCCGTTTCTGGCTGGACGAAGGGGTCGACGGTTTCCGGATGGATGTAGTCAACTGGTTCATCAAGGACGCGCAATTCCGCTCGAACCCCTTCTCATTCAATGCAAATCCCGAGATTTTCCAGAAACACATCTATGACCGTAACCAAATCGAAACCCACGAAATCTGCCGCGAAATCCGTGCCATCGCGGACTCATATCCCGGCGAACGGGTCCTTGTCGGAGAGATTTTTTCGCGGGAACCCGCCATTGCGGCATCTTATCAGGGCAGTGGAACAGACGAACTGCACATGGCCTTCAACATGGAAATGCTGTACCTCAAATGGAATGCCTGCGCTTTCAAAGAAGCGCTCGAGCGCTGGTATTCCGTGCTCCCTGCAGCGGGATGGCCGAATCTCACCTTCAGCAACCACGACCAAAGCCGGCACGGCAGCCGCTTCGCTTCGAAAAACAAGACCATACAGCTCGCACGTATGCAGATGACAGCGATGCTTCTTTTAACAGCGCGGGGCACAGCGTTTGTATATTACGGCGAAGAAATCGGCATGACTGACGGGCGCATACCGCACAAGGAAATGGTCGATCCAACCGGCATCACCTTCTGGCCTCTTCCGCTCGGAAGGGATGGAGAGCGCACCCCGATGCAGTGGTCGAACAGAGAAAATGCAGGATTCTGTCCAAGCGGGATCAGGCCCTGGCTACGCGTGAATCCAAACCGAACGGAAATAAATGTTGAAGCCCAACAGCAAAATCCCCTCTCGCTGTGGCAGTGGTATCGGAAACTTATAGCTATCAGAAAAAATTCGCCTGCGCTGCAGACCGGGTCCTTTGCTTTTCTGAAGCATACCCCAAAAAGCGTTATTGCCTTCCGCCGCAGCCCAGTTTCCGAGACTCCCGGCGGCACAGACAACGGCTTTCCGGCAGGAAGCATCGACTGTTACCTGAATTTTTCGGGAAAAACACACACGGTCAACTTGCCCGCAACTGCCCGGGTGCTGGCTGGAAACCGCCGAATGGAAAAAGAAACCCTAAATGAAGGCAAATTGCCCCTTGCGGCGCATGAAGCCTTACTGGTAAGTTTCTGATATGAGCATTCTATCGTTCGTCCGAAAACCCTTCCGTTATGTATTCTGGAACGCGGCCTTTATACTGATCGGCATCAACCTGCTCGTATACCTGCTTACCATGGCCGAGCCGGAAACAAGCAAGTACCTTTCCCTTAACCCGTTATTTGTGCTAAAGGGCGGTATGTATTGGCAAATTTTTACGTATCAATTCGTCCACGGCAGTTTTTCTCATCTTTTTTTCAATATGCTTGCACTCGTTTTTTTCGGAGTCGCAGTTGAACAACGGATGGGTTCAAAGGAATTTCTTCTCTTGTATCTTCTTTCCGGGACCCTATGCGGGCTTCTTTCTTTTCTGCTATATGTCGCGACGGGAACCTGGTACGTGTTTTTGATGGGCGCCTCGGGAGCTATCTTTGCCCTGCTTCTGGCCTATGCCGTGCTATACCCGAATTCTGTCATCTACATATGGGGGATCATCCCCGTCCCCGCACCCCTTCTGGTTATCGGTTATGCCGGCATCGAGGTGTTCAATATGCTAGCCGGAACCAATCAGGGCGTGGCTCACAGCGCTCACCTCATCGGTTTCGCCGTCGCCTGGCTCTATTTTCTGGTCCGTTTCGGTATCAATCCCGCCAAGATATGGTCCCGCCGCCAATGAAACGGCTCATACCCCTGCTTGTTCTGCTGTGCGCGGGAGCTACCATTGCATCTCAAACACCCCGTATGCTGCAGGCACCGATTTGGGTATATCTGGAAACAGTTCCCGGTAGCCTGACCACGGAAGAAATCGCCGCAAAGCTGCCCCCTATACAGGAACTGGACGAGATCGCCCGATTTATTATGGCCGGCATGCTGTACGGCTGGAATTTTTCCTATACTCCGAGTGACAAAACCCGTAAAGTTGCTGAATTTTTTACGCTGACGCCGATTGGAACTATTTCGCGAGGCGACAACCGGATGGTGCTTGCCGGAACCAAACCAGACTATCCACGGCTGTCGACCTGGGCCCAATATACACTCGACGATTCACTTTCGCGCTGGTCGTCGTACTGGTCTTCAGTTATGTTCAAATCGGCAAACGGCCGGGGCCGGGGCGAACGTTCGGACGAAGTCGCAGGAATCAGTGCGGCCTACACGGACGCAGTCAGGGACGCAGTACGGGAATATGCGCGCAAGCTTGAGAAAAACAAACCCAAGGAAATAAGGGGAGAAGTGTTGCTCCGGGAGGGAGCGCGCCTTTTTGCCGATGAAGGACAATTCGTCGCCGACATCAAGGTTTTAGTGAACCTACAAGAAGTCGTACCGTATCGAACCTTCTAGAAAACAATATCAAACAGGAAATTGGATACATATCTCGAAGCCGGAATTACGGTTATTCACGACAAGCGCTCCACGTACCTGCTCCACGAGCGCTTCTATCATCTCGAAACCAAGTGTACCCTTCTCGTGAATATCCCCTTCAAAACCGATTCCGTTGTCTATCAGGCTCAGCATAAAAAGGTCGCTCTTCAAGCGGGTAAAATGAATCGCGATATGGCCGCCGTTGCTGTGAGGAAAAGCATGCTGGAGGCTGTTTGACACCAGTTCGTTGAGCACCAGGGCAAGCGGAAGAGCTTTTTCTATCGGAAGTGCAACATCCGTACCCGATACATCGCAGCTGATGGCCGAACCCACATCCGCATACACAGATACGAGAAACTCGCAGAGCCCCGTGCAGTAGCGCTGCATCTGCACCTGCTGGACGTCCGAATAGCGGTAAATCGTCTCGTACACCAGGGAAAGGGCCATGATCCGGGCATGAGTAGTCGTCAGGGCGCGACGCACGTCGTCACGGGTGGAATGTTCAATCTGCAGGTTTATCATGCTCGATAAAATCTGTAAATTGTCAGAAACCCGCTTCTGGAGTTCCTGAAGGAGAATTTCCTTTTCTTCGATCGTCTGCTGCTTACTCAGGCTGCGTTCTTCCAGTGCATTTGCCATAGTGTTGAAGGATTCCATCAAGTCCGATATCTCGTCCCTGCCGTCGCTGATGTCGAATCGCACACCCAGGTTTCCGCGTTCGAGATCTCCGGCGTATACGGTAAGCGCTTCAATGCGGTCGACAATCAGCCTGCGGGCAAATGCGAGAGAAAGCCCAAAGGCCAAAACGCAGGCAAGGAGCATGACAGCAAAAAGAAACAGGGCGGGGTACCACGACTCCTGGAGAACGGTTGCGTACGGAGACCGGACAGAGATATAAATGGACCGGTTATTACGGGTAAAAGCAGCCATAGAGACGAGATAATCGCCGGTTTCGAGGGTGACCTTTCCAGTCACCGGAGCGGTACCGGCTTTTGCAAGCGAAAACAGGTTTTTATCCACCGGGTCGCCGACGGCAGAACCAGATTCCATACAATTGGAAAAAAGGCTGTTGCCTAAGTAGTCGAAAATCTCGAGCACAGTGTTTTTCGGGAGTCGTGAAAGGGACAGTTCATTGGAATATTTATCCAGATTGTAGGTGCCAATGATATACACCATTTCACCACTATGGTCTCGCACCGGTAGAGTAAAGGTTATGGAAGGAATTCCGGTCGAGCGGCTTACGATATAAGAACCGGGCGAGAATATGCCGGTCGCCTGCGCATGCTCAAAATATTCCCGATCCGCAACCGAGTACGCGGTTTTATTGACCCCCGACGCCACAACCTGCCCGGATGAATCGGCGACCAGAATGACCGAATAATTGCCATAAACAGCCATGAGGTTTTTCAGGTACAAATTGAGCTGCTTGTATTCCCTGTCCTGCACCGCCTGGGTCTGGGAAATCGCCAGAAGGGTCTCCTCGGCGTTTCGGACTATAAAACGCTGTTCGTTGGTAAAACCGTAGCAGAAATCGGTCAGCCGGCTTTTCCGCTCGTTGAACCAGGAACGCTGCCAGGATATGGCGGAAACCACGGTAATCGCTACAGTGGGAATGACAGCAACGAGAACAATAAAGAATATTTTGAACCAGATACGAACTTTTCGCGGCACTCTTTACTGTACTCCAAAGAAAATGTTATATATATACCTATATAGTAACAGGAGAAAGTCATGGATGTACAGTCACTCATCAAAAATTTGCATCCTCTCGAAATTCGCGTCATCAGGGCTTACGGGCCGGGAACAGAACTTACCGCGGACAAACTCGAGAAGGAACTGAACTACAAACCGGGACATGCAAACCAGGCCTTTTCCTGGCTCGGCGGAAAGGAACTGGTCAAGGAAGTCCGCCGCGAAGCCAATACTTTTTTTGAAATAACCGAACTCGGGCGCGCTTTTGCCGCAAGCGGAACCCCCGACCAACGAATCCTCTTACTTCTGCGCGACAAGGGCCCGCATACACTTCCCGAAATCGCGGCTGCTACCGGCCTTGAAAACAAAGATGTCGGGTCCTCTTTCGGTATCCTCTCCAAAGAAGGCGCCGTGCGAATGGACGAAAACAAGAAAGCCTCTTTCGTCGAAATGCCCAGGGACAAACGATATGCGATCACAGTGGCACTCGTAAGCCTCGCATCGCAAAGCCCTTCGGGTTCCATCGACCAGAAAACACTGACTCAGGATGAAATTTCGGTCATGGGCGCTCTCGCAAAAAAACGCGGTTCGGCCGACTCCCCATTCCGTATCCTCGAACGCGAAACAGTCGTCTACACTCTCACTCCCAGCGCTGTTGAAATGAAAGAAGCGCTCGACGCTGCCGGAATAACCGGTGAGGAAATCGGCTCGATAACCTCCGCAATGCTCAAGTCCGGTGACTGGAAAAAAGGCTCGTTCCGCGGCTACAATACCGCTATCCCCCCGGGACGCATCATCCCCGGACGTACCAATCCCTACGTCAGCTTCCTCGAGAGCGTAAAGGATAAACTGTGCTCGCTCGGCTTCGAGGAATTCGACGGACCACTTGTCGAAACCGAATTCTGGAACTCGGACGCCCTGTTCATGCCACAATTCCACGCGGCTCGCGACATCCACGACGTATACTACGTCAAGGAACCCACCAAGGCACAATCCATCGAAGAACCATTCCTTTCGAACGTGGCGGCTGCGCACGAAAACGGTGGCAATACGGGCAGCCGCGGCTGGAATTACAGCTTCGACCGCGAGTTTACCAAGCGCCTGATTCTCCGCAGCCAGGGAACCGTTCTTTCTGCTCACCAGCTGGCGAAAGCCAAGATCCCGGGTAAATATTTCGGTATTGCCCGCTGCTTCCGCTACGACAAGGTAGACGCAACCCATCTTTCCGACTTCTACCAAACTGAAGGTATCGTGCTCGGTGACGAGGTGAATCTCAAAACCCTCCTCGGCTTCCTTGAAATGTTCGCCGTCGAGATTGCCGGAGCCACAGACGTAAAATATGTTCCCGGATACTTCCCCTTCACCGAACCCTCGATCGAAGTACACATCAAGCATCCGGTCCTCGGCTGGTTCGAACTCGGCGGCTCCGGAATCTTCCGTCCCGAGGTTACCCGCGCGATGGGTATCGACGTTCCGGTCCTCGCCTGGGGAATCGGCATCGACCGCATGGCACTGATGGCGCTCGGCCTCAACGACTTGCGGGAACTGTTCAGCGGCGACATCGAAGGCGTGCGCCAACGGAAAGCGAAATATTAAGGAGATGCGACAATGCCAAAAATTGAAGTAAACGAGAAACTGTTTTTCAGTCTGCTCGGCGAAAAATACGATTATGCGAAACTCGAAGAACGGCTCACCTGTGGAAAAGCGGAGCTTGATGAAAAACCGAACATGAGTCTCGGCGAAAACGAACGCACAATCAAAATAGAACTCAATGACACAAACCGACCCGACCTCTGGTCGACTGCTGGTATTGCACGTCAGCTCCGGCTTCACAAGGGTGGAGTAAAGGCTAAATACACCGACTTCTTTTCACGCGAGGGAAAAGCACAGGACTGCGGCAATCGCCTCGTAAAAGTTGACGCCGCACTCAAAGACATCCGCCCCTACATGACGGCCTTCGTTATTTCTGGTAAAGCGATTGACGAGCCGATGCTCCTCGACATTATCCAGACTCAGGAAAAACTATGCTGGAATTTCGGCCGCAAGCGTCGGTCAATCTCGATGGGCATCTACCGCTCGGCTAACATCACCTGGCCGGTAAGTTACAAAGCCGTAGACCCGGACAAGACCAGCTTCGTGCCCCTCGGCTCCGATTCTTCGATGACCTGTCGCCAGATGATCACCGACCATCCAAAGGGTAAAGAATACGGCTGGATTCTCAAAGATGCCAGATTTTTTCCACTCCTCGTAGATGCAAAAAACGAAGTCTTGTCGATGGCACCCGTCATCAACAGCGCCACTCTCGGCGCCGTCAAGGTCGGGGACACAGATCTCCTCGTCGAGATGACCGGAACAGACATGCCTTCGCTTGTACTCGCCACCAGTATCGTCGCCTGCGATTTCGCGGACGCCGGTTACCAGATCCTTCCGGTCAAGATCGAACACCCCTACGAAACAGGCATGGGCAAGTCGATAACCACCCCGTACTATTTCCAGAAATCTACGAGCACCACGATGACCGCGGTAAACAAACTTCTCGGCTCGGAACTCTCCGGTGGTGAAATCCGCGACGCCCTTGAACGTATGGGCAGTGAAGTCGAAACCTCAGGCGAAAAAATCACCATCTATCCTCCTGAATATCGCAACGACTTCCTGCACGAAGTGGACATCATCGAGGACGTCATGATGGGAAAAGAAATCGGCTTCTTCAAGCCGGCAAAGCCGCGCGATTTCACCATCGGACGCCTTACGCCCGTCACCATCTTCAGCCGCAAGGCAAAGAGCCTCATGGTCGGTCTCGGCTATCAGGAAATGATTTTTAACTATCTCGGCTCCGGCAAGGACTATATCGAAAAAATGAACATCGATGCCTCAAAGACAATCGAGATCTCGAATCCCATGTCCGAGAATTTCCAATTCGTTCGTTCATCAATCATCGCGAGTCTCCTGTCTGCCGAAGCACCTTCGGGCAATGCGGTCTACCCGCACCGCATCTTCGAGATCGGCAAGGTAGCCTATCGTTGCAAAGAAGAAAATACCGGTACTCGTACCCGCCAGCATCTCGGCTTCCTGACCGCCTCAAGCGACGCCAACTTCAACGAAGCCGCAAGCCAGGTCGCCAGCCTCTTGTATTACCTTGACCATGAATACGTCGTCGCCGAATCGGTCGACCCCCGTTTCATTCCCGGCCGCCAAGCCGCGATTATGATCAAAGGCAAGCAGGTGGGCATCTTCGGAGAAATCCACCCGCAAGTACTCGAAAACTGGATTATTGGAACCCCCTGTGTGGCAGGCGAGATAGATCTTGAAGAATTGATGTAATGACACATTGCTTAACGGTCTGAGATTCACATGAAAATCAATCAGACCGTTACAATCGGCAAGCGTCTTTTTCTGACTTTCGGTGCCATCATCGCCCTCTTGTTTCTATTTTCAGTTACAGTCTTTTCCACAATTCAACTCAACTATCGCTTTCTCGCCACCGTCCAGGAGGATCTTTTCGGTATCGAGGGGCTGTCACTTTCGGTCGATAACAGTTTTGCAGCTGTCGATAATTACCTTCATTCGGGCCGCGGCGAATACCTTGACGAATACCGTACCTTACATGCAGCAAGTATAAAAAAGGCCGGCCAAATTTTACAACAGCTACCCGGGGACCTCAAATACAAAATGTACGATATTCTCAACATGATCCGGACATTTGACGAAATACAAGCAGACGCCGTCCGGCTTTATAATGCCGGGCAGGAACCCATATATGTCAATCGTTCGGTCGCCGAGCTCTCCCGCCTCAACGGTTATATTCGTTTGGAGTGTTCCCGCGTGCTGTCCAATTACATGAAGGTGGTAGACAGTCAGGTAACCGGTATGCGAACCGCTCTGGCAAAGACCGAACGCTTTTCCTGGTTGGTTCTATTCCTAGTCACACTTGCCTGTATCTTCCTCGCCCTCCGGATTACCCGGGACATTTCCCATCCTGTACATGAACTCGTTGCCTCCCTAGAAAGCTTCGCCTCCGGAAACCTCGATGTCGTACCTTTGACACGGAAACGAAATGATGAGATCGCCGTTCTTGTCCGATCTTTCAACCTGATGACCGTACAGATCAGGGGTTTCGTGGAAAAAATACGCCGGGAATCAGAATTAGAACAGGAAATACGCCGGCAAAATATTCATGCATTGGAAATCGAGAATGCACTCAAGCAATCTGAACTGGAAACGTTGCAGGCCAGAATAAATCCCCATTTTCTGTTCAACACGCTCAATACCATTTCTGCCCTTGCCGATATTGAAACTGCCACAAAAACAAAAAGTGCAGTTGACAGCCTGGCCATACTCCTTCGCACCCAGCTAGAATCGGCGCAATCCTTTGTTCTTTTAGATCAGGAACTGGAAGCAGCTGAACATTATTTACGAATACAAGAAATCCGTTTTGGTTCACGATTACGTCATTCAATTTGTCACGATGCTGAAACCGGTATGTTTCAAATTCCGGGAATGATTATTCAACCTTTTGTGGAAAATGCAGTAATTCATGGTCTCGAGCCCCTCGAAAACGGGGGAACGATTTGTATTGCTGCAAGAATGCAAAATGAAAACCTGCTTATAGAGATCTGCGATGATGGAAAAGGCTTTGATGCTTTTGAAGTAATGCCCGAAAATGAGCGCGGCCATATGGGCATCCAAAACGTATCCCGGCGCCTCGAACTTCTGTATGGTAAGCCGGTAGTGCTGATCGAAAGTACTCCCGGCAACGGAACCTGCATCCGAATCACGATCCCGAGCGGCGCGTTACCAGCAAAATCGCTCTAATCCATATCGAAGCGGCAGGAGCCCCGTTCAAAAAGAGTCATCTTTGTCTTAAGAACCTGTGAGATATTCAGGGGCGACTCGAGCCGCGCTTCCAGCAAACTCCATGCCATAGATACCATCAATTTTTGGTCGCCTTGCATCGTGTCGATCTTCGGAATAAAGGGCAATGTATAGTCCAGAACATCCCCACCGGAAGCGATGACTGAAATATCACGGGGTACTTTTTTACCGATTGATTTAAGCGCCTCAATGAGGCAAGCAGCAAAAAAATCATCATGCACCACCCAGGCAGTCGGTGCGTCATCCCTCGAGTAAATATCCCGCACCTTTTTTTGCAAGCCGGCATAATCAGAAATTTCCACGCTAATCCGGTGGTCTTCGCGAAACTCAAGCCTTTTTTCTTCGAGTGCTCGACGATATCCGAAGAGGCGATCGGCGACCAGGGAAGTATAATCGGACCGGTGATAATCCGCATATCCGATACGTATGTGCGCCAAGTCGATCACATGACAAGTCGCATCGTACGAGCCTTGCAAATTATCTGATATAACACAACTGAACTCATTCTGATATTCACTATTATTCAGGATTATTACCGGGATTCCCGCGAATTCGAGATCGGTAAACAAATCACGATCTATATAATGAAGTGAAAACACGGCCCCTACCCGCGCTCCGGTAATTTCCTTGAAAAGCTGCTTGGCGGTATAATGGGCCGGCACATGAAAGACAATCGGATTTTTTCCTTTCAGTAAAACTTGATCCTCCAGAAATAGAGCGAACGGTATAGAAAAATTCCACAAATAAGAAACTTCTTCCCGCTGTAAAATGGCGACGTATTTAAAATTGCGCTTCGCTCGGGTAAAGCCCGTTTCTTTTCGCTTGTATCCCATTTCTTCTGCGAGGTTAAGCACCTGAGTGCTCACTGATTCTGATATTTTCCCTTTTCCGGAAAGGATCATGGAAACCGCTGCCACAGAAACACCTGCAGCGTCCGCAATTTCTTTCATCGTTGTTTTTTTCATACCCTCATTATACATACATTTTTTTGAATGTGAATGTTAATCAAGTTAAAAAACAGTTTTTAACCAAATAAATCGGTGATTTTTTTAATTAATTTGTGCTATAGAGAAAACCTCATGATACACTTATCGTATACATATTTTAGGCGGATACACGCATGACATCGAAAGAACGATTTCTGACAGCAATAAACCGAGGACAACCGGACAGGGTCCCAATGTTTGATTTCTTATTTCAGGAACCGCTATATGAAAAAATGATCGATCACCGACCAGGCAGCTATAACGGCATGGATGCCCTCGAACTCGCGAAAAAATTATCACTCGACGCAATATGGGTACCTCTTGCCGGTTTTCAAGGGTATGCACCCGAATGGATCGATGCCAAAACGTACAAGGATGAATGGGGAACAACCTTTGTTCGTTCGGATGTTTCCTGGCCCATTGATTCGCCTATTGCATATCCGATCACGTGCCGGGAGGATTTCGAAAAATATATCTGTCCCGATCCCCTTCTTCCCGGACGCGATATTGAACTGAGACAAACGATTGCAAACAATACAGATTCCCAGCTTGCGATTACCTGCGGCGTTCAGGGTCCGCTCACAACAGCCTGGCTTCTCATGGGTTTCGAGAATATCAGCTTCAGCCTCTATGATGATCCCGACCTCCTCGAATCGGTTTTTGCCATGTCCAATGCTTTTTTCAAAAAAGCCGCCAAGATGGCTGTTGAATGTGGTGTTGACGGTATATGGGTCAGCGAAGACCTGGGCGATTCCAATTCAGTATTTTTCCGTAAGGAAATGTACATCAAGCATTTTTATCCCTACCTGAAGGATCTTGTTGATTACGTGCATTCGCTCGGAGTTCCGGCCCTCCTTCATTCTTGTGGAAATATCTACGAGTATCTTGATCTCCTGGCCGATACGAAAATCAGCTCGATCCATCCGCTTCAACGAACAGCAGGAATGGATATCAAGCGGGTCAAAGAAGAATACGGTAACCGCTTCTGTATAATCGGGAACATCGATTCTTCGCGGACGCTGCCATACGGAACAACTGAGGATGTCAGGGCTGAAGTCAGACAGGCCATACAGGATGCGGCTCCAGGCGGCGGTTATATTCTCGCCTCGGATCATTCCCTGCACGACGGTATCTCTATCGAAAACATCACTGCGATGTTTGATGAAGGCATGAAAGCCGGAACAGAAATATACCGGGATATAACCGGTAAATAACGGGCTTAACCCGCCGCTTTTTGCGGTGGTAAAAAGGATAGGATTGAACAGGAGGCTCGGATGAAAAAGATTCTCGTAACAATGATGGCAATGGCTATGATGGTCGTAGTAACAGCTGGCGCGTTCGCAGGAGGCACTTCGGATAAGAGCAAGGCAAAACCCAAAGTTGCCGGCGTGGTATTCCAGGAAGACCAGTTCATGAAACTGCTGCAGCTTGGATACAAGGACGCTGCAATCAAAGCCGGATTTGATTTCTACCCCGGAAACACCAACGGCGATGCCGCGAAGGAATCAGAATTCCTCAACACCTATGTGACTCAAGGGTACAAGGGCGTCGCGATCTCTCCGATCAGCGAAGGTGCTTCGATGAAAGTGATAGCCGATGCCTCCAAAAAAGGTCTTGCAATCGGTATTTCCAACTTCACCCTGACCAGTGCACCGTACATTTCCGGCGCTTTCACCTCGGACAACTATGACCTCGGAAAAACCTGCGGTATGGCTGCTGCAAAATTCATCAAAGAAAACATGGGCGGAAAGGCGAATGTTGCCATTCTTCAGTTCAAGTCACTTCTTCCTGAACAGTCATCTGCCCGTTCGAACGGATTCCTCGACCAGATGAAAGATCTCCCTGGTGTGACCGTCATCGCCGACCAGGATGCATGGATGCAGGACAAGGCGATCACCGTTGGTGGAGACATCATCACCGCACAGGGCGACAAGCTCAACCTCATTTTCTCGGCCAATGAAGGTGGCACAATCGGCGCAACAATGGCAGTCAAGAATGCAGGAAAAGCCGGCAAGATTTTTGTATTCGGTTTTGATGGCAGCGAACAGATGGTGCAGCTTCTCAAGGATCCCGCAAACATCCTTCAGGCAGCGATTGCTCAGGATCCCTACGGAATCGGCGTGAAGACAATGGAAAGTCTCATCAAGCAGATCAAGGGTGAAGACTTCAGCGCGACCAAGGGCAAGACCATCATTGTCCCCGGAATCCTTCTTGCACGCAATAACGTAGCCGGACTCGATACCTTCCTCGCGGATCTCAAGTCGAAAGCGGGTAACTAACACCTCCCGAATCTGAATCGATATCTACGACAAGGGGTTTCGCGCTGACCGTGTAGGCCGGCATGCGGAACCCCTTCTTATAGTCTACAAAACAATTCAGCAAAGAGGATTTAATGAGCACTCTGAATGTCCGAAACATCACCAAGGTTTTTCCGGGCACCACGGCCCTGGACAACGTGACACTTTCCTTCGAGAGCGGAAAAGTTAATGCCCTCATCGGAAAAAATGGTTCCGGAAAATCGACACTGGTCAAAATTATCAACGGTGCCTATCTGCCCGACGGCGGAACCCTCGACATCGATGGAGTCCCTCTCAAATTTGAAAATCCGGCGGATGCTTTCGAGAAAGGAATAGCAACGGTATATCAGGAAATGAGCCTGATACCCGGCCTTTCCGTTGCCGAAAACATATTGATAGGACGATACGAAACAAACGGTCTGTTTGTTGACTGGAAAAAAACCTACGCCAAGGCGCAAGCCCTTCTTGATGAAATGGGCATTGATCTTCCCTTGCGGGAACCCGTCATCAACCTGAACGTCTGGCAGTGTCAGGTGGTAGAAATCGTCAAGGCGATGAGTTGCCGGCCCAAGGTAATCCTGCTCGACGAACCAACTTCGGCACTGGCCCAGCACGAAACCCAGATCCTGTTTAAGCTTATCCGCGAACTTAAAAAGAAAGACGTTATTATCATTTATATTACACATCGTCTTCAGGAGCTTTGGGAAATCGCCGATACGAGCATCGTACTCCGCGACGGAAAATCAACTGGAAAAGTCGAGATGGAGGGGGCAAAACCTCGAGATATCCTCAATCTCATGTTCGGTGATGTTGAAATAAAAAAACGCCCAACCGACCTCGTCATCTCAGACGAGACCATTCTCGAAATCAAGGACTTTAACCGCGTTCCCTGGTTTGAAAATATTTCGTTCTCCCTCAAAAAAGGCGAAATTCTCGGCATAGCCGGAATGCTTGGATCCGGACGAACCGAACTGCTGCGCGCGATTTTCGGTGCAGACAAAGCGGATTCGGGTCTCGCTATCCTCGACGGTGAAACAGTGCGCAAACCCACTCCCCGATTAATGAGTGGTAAAGGACTCGCATTTACCCCGGAGGACAGAAAGTCACAGGGCCTTGTCCAAATACTATCCATCAAGGACAATCTCTGCCACGCATGTCTCGACCATGTTTCCACGGCCGGCTTCGTCGATACCCGACTCGAGACAAACTTCGCCGACAAACAGGTTGATGCACTCCAGATAAAAACGACCGGTACGGATTTGCCGATGACAAGCCTTTCTGGCGGAAACCAGCAAAAGGTCGTCGTCGGTAAATGGCTTAACGCGTGCCCCAAAGTCATCTTCCTGGACGAACCCTCCCGTGGCATCGACGTGAACGCGAAACAACAGATTTTTCAAATTATCTGGGATCAGTCGCGCTGCGGCATTTCATCGGTCGTGGTCTCCTCGGAGCTTGAAGAGCTGCTCGAGGTCTGCCACCGGATCATCATTATGCGCTTAGGTCGCTTCGTCGGCGAAATCCGCCCGGAAGACGTAACAATAGAAGAATTGTATGCACTTTGCATGGGAGACGGCAAAAAATGACACAAACGACAGCACGAAACAGAATGGATTTATCACGCTTCTCGAAAAAGTACATGATGGAACTCATTCTTTCCTTCATCACCCTGGTCCTGATTTTCTCGGCCCCGGGCTTTTTCTCGTTCCCCAATATCCTCAATATTTTTCGTAACGTCGCTCTTGCCGGAGTCATTTCCTTCGGGATGACAATGACCATCATCGGCGGCGAAATTGATCTATCCGTTGGTTCCTCGATCGCCCTTTCGGCGGTCGTAACCGCGACTATCACCGGTGCGCTGGCCAAGGCGGGCATCCTGCCGATGAGTTCCGGTGTAATCGTCGCCATGATCTGCGCTATCCTCATCGGTCTTGTGATAGGCTTGATTAACGGATACGTTCGTACCCGGTTCAACATCCCCTCTTTCATCATCACACTCGCCATGCTCAACGTAATCTATGGTTCAGCAGCCCTTATCTCGAAGGGTTTTCCGGTCACCACGCTTCCCGACTGGTACAACTGGATCGGCGCAGGCCAACTCTGGGGAATCTTTCCTGTTCCGGCTGTGTGGCTTTTAATCGCATTCGCCGTCGTTTTCGTCATAATGAACCTGACGAAATTCGGGAGAGAAGTATATGCCGTGGGCGGAAATCCCGAAGCAGCTCGGCTTTCGGGAATCAACGTAACAAAAGTAAAGATCATAATCCTCGTCGCTGTACAGGTTCTTGCCGCTTGTTCCGGAATAATTCTTTCGGCTCAGGTTATGTCCGGTTCCTCAACCTTCGGCCGCGGCTACGAGATGGATGTTATTTCGGCGGTCATCATCGGCGGTGCGAGCCTCAACGGCGGTATCGGTAAAGTGTGGGGAACGATGATCGGTATCATTTTCCTCGGGGTGATCAATAACGGCATGACGCTGTTCGGCGTAGGCGACTTCGAGAAATACATTGTACGCGGTATGCTGATCCTCCTCGCGGTCCTTCTTAATACCATCCAGATTCAGAGCCTCCAGAAAGCCAAAATGGCTAAATAAGGAGAAAAAATGACGTCCCGCGAAAAAGTTCTTTCAACCCTGGAATTCAGAAACACATCGGGGAAAGTTCCACGTCATTTGTGGACCCTTCCCTGGGCAGAAACGCATTACCCGAAAGAAATGGCTCAGTTGCGCCGCGACTTTCCCGACGATATAGTCATTGTACCTTCAACGCATATGCGGTACACAAATCCCCCGAAAACCTCGGGAAACTGGTATGCCAATGGTAGGTATATTGATGAATGGAACTGCGAATTCGAGAATATACATGCAGGTATTATCGGCGAGGTGAAACACCCCGTGGTCAAGGCAGGCGATGATGAATGGCTTTCAGCTTCCGGCATTCATATTCCCGACGAACTCCTTACCCTGGACAAAACACTCGTCAATGCGTATTGCGCAGGCACAGACCGCTTCGTACTTGCCGGAGAACTTGCCCGTCCCTTCGAACGTATGCAGTTCATCCGCGGCACTGAAGAACTGTTCGTAGATTTCGCCCTCAAAAACCCTGCAATGTATGATTTTTTGGAAAAGACACATTCATTTTTCAAGAAACTTCTAATCCAGTGGGCAGAAACAGATGTTGATGGTCTTTTTTTTATGGATGATTGGGGCAGTCAAAAAAGCCTCTTGATGGATCCAGCTCTGTGGGTGCGGATATTTAAACCCATGTACCGGGACTATGTCGATATTGCGCACAGTCACGGCAAAAAAATATTCTTTCATTCCGACGGAAATACCCTTGATATTATTCCGCACCTGATCGATATAGGTATTGATGCAGCCAACCTGCAGATTTTTTGCATTGGTACAGACAAGCTTGCCGAGTTCAAAGGGAAAATTACCTTTTGGGGAGAAATTGACCGACAGGATATTCTTTCCCATGGAACTAAACAGGATGTCCAAACCGCAGTCCAAAAAGTGCGCGAGACTGTCTGGCAATCGGGTGGAGCCATCGCGCAATGCGAATTCGGTCCCGGGGCCAAACCAGAAAACGTCCGTGAAGTATTCGTGGCCTGGAACAGTCAGGTTTGATAATTTTTCTCCCGGGAGTATCGTATGGAAAACTTCGAGCCGGATTACCAGCATATAATTGATGCCGCCCATAACAAGGAAGCCAAACGCCTCCCACTCTATGAACACGGATTTGATGTGAGTGTTGTTGAGAAAATTCTCGGGGAAGAGGTTCAGCCGCTTCTCAAGGGGAACCTCGCAGACAAGACCGAAGCGTATCGTCGCATCTGCACATTTGCTGTCCGCCATGGTTATGACTGTATCCCGTTCGAGGCTCTGGTATGCTCAATAATTCAGAACGGACAAGGCATTATGGGTCACGGAAAAACGTTGATCTCGAACATGAACGAGTTTGAAAAATATCCCTGGGACCAAAAGAAAGGCGAGTATGTCGACAAGTTCAAGGATTCATTTACTGCACTCCAGGCTGCGCTTCCTCAGGGCATGAAGGCCGTCGGGGGCATCGGGAACGGATTGTTCGAAACTGTGCAGGATTTCGTTCCCTATCAGGAACTTGCCCTGCTCCAGATTGATGAACCTGAAGTATTCGAACGTTTTTGGATACAAATCGGTGATCTGCACTATTCCCTGTGGACCTGGCTTCTGGATACCTATGCAGACAGTTTTGCGGTATGCCGCTTTGGTGATGACCTTGGGTTCAAGTCCGCACTCCTCATGAATCCTACAGACATCCGCACCCATATTCTTCCCCAGTACAAACGTATCGTCGATCTGATACATTCCCGGGGAAAACCCTTTCTGCTTCATTCCTGTGGCCGGATCTATGATGTAATGGATGATCTGATCAATTACGTCGGTATTGACGCCAAACATTCAAACGAAGATGCCATCGATACATTTGATGTCTGGGTTGATCGCTATGGGGACCGGATCGGCAATTTTGGCGGCGTGGACATGAATGTGCTCACGAACAATACACCTGCCGAGGTGAAGCAGTACCTGAACCAGTTACTTCCCAAAATCTCCGGTCATGGTGGCATTGCCATAGGCTCGGGAAATCAGATTTCCTGGTATACCGTTCCCGAGAATTTCATCGCCATGACCGAAGCGGTACGCGAATGGCGAAGCTGAAGCGTAAATAAAGTAACGTATCTAACGGCGAACCGACCGTCAAGCCTTTCCTTCCAGAAAAGCTTGAGCCCAGGCCTTTGGCGTATAGCCGGTTTGTTCCCTAAAAAGCCGGGCAAAGTGGGCTGAATCGGACCAGCCTAAAAGGTTGCACACTTCACCGACGGTTTGATTCCCTGTTTTAAGGATTTCCTTTGCCGCTTCGATTTTTTTTATAGTGACATATTCCACAAATTTCATCCCGAAAAGATCCTTGAATATTTTCGATAGATATTGTGGGCTCATGCAGAGTTTTTCGGCAGTACGGTCAAGAGAAAGCTCTACCCAGGCAATTGAGGCGATAGCATCCTCGATTTTCTTCCGTAGTGGTAATGGAATTGACGTTTCACCGGCAGGTAGGCTCGTCGTCGTCGCGACCAATTCTCGCGCTTTCCCGTACAGAACAATAAATTCATCCTCGCGGACAGGTTTCAAAAGATAACCTGAAAGACCGAGGTTCAAGGCCCGCTGTGCGAAGCCAAAACTGTCAAAAGCGCTGAAAATAATAATACGGGTATCCGGCAGAATAGTAAAAATCCGTTCCGCTGCGTCCAGGCCGTTAACAACCGGAATTTTTATATCCATCAAAATAATATCCGGTTTAAGCGTTTCGGCCATTTCGATCGCGAGCCGTCCATTCTCGGCTTCTCCAATAATCTCGTCTTCGGGAAAAAGTCGGGTAACAAGCTTTCGAACGACCATTCGGGATAGTTCTTCATCATCGACGATAAGGACACTTGTCATGGCAGTCAAGCACATCCGATATGCCGGACGGAGGGGCCGCAGGTTAGGCGGCAAATAAAACCGTCAGTAGCCGAACCCGGTTCGACTAAAACAAAGGAATCGGGATTTTCTTCGAGAAGGTCTCCGATACCGTCGATGAGAGCCAACCGCTCGATAAAGGCACAGGGAAACAACTCGTCGACATACCGAAACCGGATATCTCGTGAAGGATCAAGTTTTCGGTACAGCAAGAGAATTCCCAACTCGTCCGAAAGCGGAACAGTCTGATCGGTAGAGGAAAGATATCGAAAAAAGCGGGTTGCGAGTGAAAGGAAATCATATGCCTCGCGATTATCGTTGATCGATACGAGTTGAGCGGAGCGCGAAAGTATCGAGATGGTCAATTCATTCAAACGCTGTGCGGTCATCTGTGCTACCTGTAGATAACGGTAACACAGATTCGCTATAAGCGCAAAGAGTATTTTTGCCCGGACCGGGTCAACCATAAACACCGAATTCGCGGAAGGCGTCCCACAGAGCCATGTAGTTTTCGGGTGGAACATCGCTTTGGACATTATGAACTGCAGCAAAAACAAAGCCGCCGCCGGGAGCCAGATCGTCGATGCGCCGTTTCACTTCGTCGCGTACTTCCGAAGGAGTCCCGAACGGTAAAACATGCTGGGTGTCCACACCGCCGCCCCAGAATGTCAGATCCTTGCCGAATTCCTTTTTCAAGATTTTTGTGTCCATTCCGCTTGCACTGACCTGGACCGGATTAAGGATGTCGACGCCTTCTTCGATAAGCATCGGAATGAGCGGCTTGACCGCCCCGCATGTATGATAAAAAATATGTACTTTATTCGGTGCTTTTTGCTTGATAAAACTGAACAATTCCTTGTGATACGGATGAACCATTTTACGGTACAGATCCGGTGAGCACAGGAGGCTTGTTTGGGTCGCGAGGTCATCAGCTTCCGAAACAATCAGTACGTTGTCTCCTACCGTTTCAAGAGCCTTTGCCCAATACTGCTTTTTAAGGTCGGTTATTTTCCGCATCAAGGCATGGGCGAATTCCTCGTTTATCATCATGTCGGCGAAGAATTTTTCAAAGCCGCACATCCAGAGCGCAGTCTCCCAGATTCCCGCATACTGACGCCCGAGTATATATGCCTTTTTTTCCGTTTTTACCGCCCGATCAGCCCGCTCTTTTATAGTCGCAAATCGGGCTTCCTGCACCGGATCCGGCCAGGGAAAGGAATCGAGTTCACCCGCCACTTCCATATTTTTGAGCGGCTGATCGGTCATGTCAAAGTAATGCCCGCCGTTTACCGGCATTTTCCAGCTGATACCCCATTCGTCGACCATCCGCCAGTAATCGCCGTCCCGCACCGGGGGACGTGCAAGAGTTGGACCTGCCGGAGCGGAAGGATCAACACAGGCAACATCTACGCCCAGCCGCGCCAGAACGTCATCATCCACCCGGGCCAATTGCTGCATCGAATCCACGAGGGATATTTCCCGTTTCGGAAGACCAAGATAATCGATAAGCGCAGAATATGCATGCCGGTTTATGCCGGTAAGAACTGATCCGCCAAGATCAAAGGGAATATGATCCGGTTCCTTGTGTTCCAAAGCTGCTTTTACCCGTTCATATGATGTCATTATTTTCCACCTTTTGCAGCACTCGATTTTCCCAACTGGTCGATCAGAACGGCAAGCAGAAGGGTTCCGCCGATCACGAAGGTTTGCCAGTACACATCCACGCCGAGCAGCGTCAGGGCATTGGTAATCAGCGCCATTAAAAGGGAACCGAGAAACGCACCAAGAACAGTGCCCTCACCGCCCTGAAGGCTTGCTCCGCCGATAATTACTGCGGTGATTACCCGAAGCTCGAGTCCGGTTCCCGCAGTGACGGAAGCGGCTCCGAGCCGTGCTGTCATGACAATGCCGGCTAACCCCGCAAAAAGACCGGTAAGCATATATGCGAGAATTTTCATACGATCTACCGGAATACCCGAAAGCCGGGCAGCCCGTTCGTTACCACCAATGTAATAGTTCTGCCTGAAAAATCGGGAATGACGCAAGAGAATATCGCCTGTTATAATCAGGAAAGCAGCGATCAGGATTGGAGTCTGCACCCCGAAAAAGGTTGCCTGTCCTATCGCCTTGAAGCCGTCACTCAAACCGGCAATATTTTTTCCGGAAGTTACGATCAGCGTCAATCCCCGAAAAAGACTTAACGAAGCAAGGGTGATGACAAACGCGTTTATACCTACCTTGGAAATGAGCACACCGTTGAAAGCACCGATAGCTGCACCGATTAAAAGACCAATACACACCGCAAGCACTAAGGGCATGCCATGGGTCAGAAGCATTGCAACCACCGCACCGGTAAAAGCCACAATCGAACCGACAGACATGTCAAAGCCGCCGGCAACCATAAGATTGGTCATGGCCACAGCAATAATTGCTTCTATCGAAAGTCCGAGCAATAAAGCAAATAAATTTCCTGTTGATAGAAAATATGGCGAAGCAAAACACATCGCGATAAAAACCGTCGCCACTATCGAAAAAATCATGAATTCCCGTTGTTTGGTCAGTTTTTTAAGCCACTTCATTTCAGTCACATCCTCCCGCCATAGCCCCTGCTGCAAGTGCGATAACCGTTTCTTCCGTCGCAGCTGCTCCCGTAAGTTCACCCACTATCTGACCCGATTTCATTACGATAATCCGGTCGCTCAAGCCCAATATTTCCGTCAAATCCGATGAAATCATCAATATCGCCGTACCCTGTGCCGCGAGCGTTCTTAAAAATCCGTAAATCTCGCTTCGTGCACCGATATCGACACCACGTGTTGGTTCGTCAACAATCAAAACCTGAGGCTCGATACCAATCCAGGAGCCCAACAGCACTTTTTGCTGGTTTCCGCCCGAAAGAGTCCGGACTTTTTTCCCGAAACCTCCTGCAGATATCCGAAAATCACTCACTGCTTTTTCTGCAGCCTCTGAAATAAGCTTTTCACCGATAAAAAGCCCGTTCGAAAATTTTTCCAGCCGATTTGCGACCAAATTTGCCGGAACAGAAAAATCGAGGTACAATCCCTGTGTTTTCCGGTCTTCGGTCAAATACCCGATACCGGCTTCTATGGCGTCTTTCGGCGATGCGGGTGCAATTTTTTTTCCGTTCAGCAGAATTTCTCCACAATCCGGACGTTCCGATCCGAAAATGGAGCGTGCCACCTCGGTTCGTCCTGCCCCGACGAGACCAGAAAATCCGACAATTTCGCCCGATCGCACGAAAAAACTGATTCCGGAAAATATACCCGACCGGCCAAGATTTCGAACTTCCAGTTTGACCGGCCCGAATTGATCCTCGGTTACCCGCGCTCCGTATATATCGAGTATCTTTCGGCCGACCATGTTTGAAACCAAAAAATCTTCATCAATATCTTTGACTTCTGCATCGCAGACAAAGCGTCCATCCCGCAGGATAGTAACGGTATCCGCAATTTCAAATATTTCTTTCAAATGATGCGAGATATAAATACATGCGATACCCCGAGCGGTCAGGCGCCGAATATTCTCGAAAAGCCGGTTCGCTTCCACCTCTGTCAGCGAAGAAGTGGGTTCATCCAGAATCAGAACGCTCGGATCCGTCGATATAGCTTTTAATATCTCCACAACCTGCTGGTTTGCCACACTCAGGTCACGAACCATCGTTTCCGGGTCGATGCAGTCAAGATCGAAAAGTGCAAGAGCCTCTCGTGCTTTTTTATTCAATTCTTTACGGTCTATAATACCGAACCGGCCTACCGGCTGACGATTAGCAAAAATATTTTCGGCAATGCTGAGGTTGGGAACCAGGCTCAGCTCCTGGAAAACGATCGAAATTCCATGCTGGACTGCGTCCAGCGGAGACGAAAAATGCACCGGTTTGCCGTCCAGCACCAGAGAACCTGCATCAGGTTGATATACGCCGGTCAAGATAAGCATCAAGGTACTTTTCCCCGCGCCGTTCTCGCCGACAATAGCATGGGTTGCTCCACGGCGAACCTTCAGGTCGACTCCGTCGAGAGCACGCACGCCAGGAAATGTTTTGACGATACCGTGTGCTTCCAGAATAAATTCGTACATTGGCTTTTTCCTTGAACCGCAGACGATATTGTATCGCCTGCGGCATGTACCTTACGCTTATCAGCGTTTGAAGAATTTATAGTTGGTAGAATCGATAATAACCGATCCAGAATCGACTACAACCGGGATTCCGAGTACGCCTGCTGCCTTGTTATCCGAAGTGATGGCCACTTTCGAATTAACCAGGTTATACAGGATCTGGACCGCATAGTACGGCATCAGCGCTGTCTGCTGGGCAACAGAAGCAGAAATTACACCAGAGGCGATACCGTCAAGAACTTCCCCACCGCGATCCATGGCGATAATCTTTACCTTGCCCGCTTTCTTGGCTTCGCGCACGGCAGTTGCGGCCCCGGATCCGCCGGCTGCTTCCACACAAGCTATTCCGACGAGGTCAGGAAATTTTTGCAAAAGGGCAGCAGCAGCCTGGGCTGCAACAACCGGATCGCTTTGCGTATCGACAAGTTGCACAATAGTAATGTCCTTGTATGCGGCAAGGGCGGATTTATAGCCTGCAACACGTTCTTCGAGATTTGACTGGCCGGGCTTCAGCATGATTGCTACTTTTCCCTTGCCGCCAATGAGGGAAGCAAGTTTGTTACCACCTGTCACGCCGGCATTAAAGTTTCCGGTTCCGACGAATGCAAGACGTTTCGAGCCCGGAAGATCAGCGTCCACAGTTACAACCGGAATACCCATACCGATTGCTTTATCAACAATCGAGTTAAGCGAGGGTTCAAAACCGACGACGACAATTCCTTTCGGTTTTTTAGCTATCGCCATTTCGAAAGCAGATACCATGGCATTCATATCATACTCGGCCGGTCCGACATATTCAGTCCGCACACCCAGTTCTTTACCAACCATTTCCATACCCATTTTGTGGTCATAGAAATAATCAAGATTTCCGAGAGCAGAAACCTCGATGTAGAGCTGATCCTTGGGCGCAGTTGTCTTGGACTGTGCGCCGATTCCGGAAACTACCGAAATCAGAACTAAAAGTAACACCAGAGCTTTTTTCATAATTCTTTCTCCTTATGGAAGTTGACAAGATTCTGAATGGTACGTCTGTTTCTGCCTGCCGTACAGTATGAATATTTTCATAAGTATGGGGTGATTTTTAAGAGTGGCATGTTATTTAGGTGAGTAATTCTTGAAAGAGGTTTAAAAAATTCGTTGGTGCTTAAAAAAAACTCATGTATGTTGGTCCAGTAGATTGTAGATTGTTCCGGACAGCGTCTGGTAAATATAACTGTTGATCTGTACGAGATTATTGACGGGTAGCCCGTCCTGATCTTCCGGATTCCGGAAAATAACGACGTATACCGTATCCTGGCCAACTACCCGCTTCAGTGCAAATATACCGTCAGTTTTGCAAACATACCCTTTTAAATACAGCATAATATCGGCGCACTTGGTTTGCAGTGGTATATCCAGGAGATTTTCGCTGAAAATGCAGGAAAAACAATTTACACTGATATCCCGAATAACGGCAGAAAACGGAATTCCACCAAAGGAGAGGGTCATGATGCACGATTCATCACAGGATGCACGGATAAATTTTCGTTGTCCGTTTGCCTGGTTTGCGATTAGCACGTTCAGCAAAACAAACAAATTTTTGGCTTTCTGACACTCGATCGGTACGCAACCGCAAATTATCCCGATATCATACAAATACAGGCGTTCCAGCTGTTTAGTTTCTTCCGGGTTTTCACGCTTGCGGTAAAAAACGCCGATCATTGCGCGTTCTGCATATCTGGTTTGCAGTTCGTCGATTAAAATAGGCCAATCAATACCGGGAACCGCATGGTCGATATTAACAAAAAGTATCACTTCGGGAAAAAGTGAAAACAGGGCGTGTATTCGCTCTTCAAGGTCCTTTTCCGGATCATCCTTCAAAAAATACGTCTCGTATCCGCGCATAAAAAAACTTTTTAAATGATTTTCCGGAAAAACCTCCACATCGGGGACTACAAAAAAAGTCTTAACACCCTTCAGAACATCAGTCAGACCAAAATCCATTTTAGTCCCCCAGAAAGCATACTGTTAATCGTACTACATTTAAAAAAAAACGCAAGCGGCGATCAGCATCAAGATATGATATATTTACTACTACCGGAGATACACAATGATCCACAAGACAATTGATATCGTTTGCGACTATGCCCGGGCAGGCATCCCCAAGCCCGACTACCAACCAAAGCTGTACACCTATATTCTCGATAATTATACGGAAATCCAGCCGTTCAAAAAAAGACCGGCTGTCCTGATCTGTCCGGGTGGCGGCTACGAATTTACCTCTTTCCGCGAAGGCGAGCACATAGCAATACGGATGAATGCACTCGGTTTTAATGCATTTATCCTAAAATATAGCTGCAAACCTGCAGTATTTCCGGCTCCGCAGATGGAACTTGCCACTGCGGTATCCATCCTGCGCGTAAATGCTGCACAATGGCACATAGATCCCAAACGGATCGTCGTTGCCGGTTTTTCTGCCGGGGGCCATCTCGCAGCAAGCCTCGGTGTATTTTGGAAAAAACCGTTCCTCCTTGAAGCCCTGGGTCTCAAGGCTGCCCGCATCAGGCCCGACGCGCTACTGTTGTGCTATCCGGTCATCACCTCGGGCGAATTCGCGCACAGAGGGTCCTTCCGTGCGCTCCTGGGAGGAAAATATGACGAACTTTTGGAAACCGTATCCCTCGAAAAACAGGTGAGCGAAACGACTCCCCCCACTTTTCTCTGGCATACATTCGAGGACACCTCGGTCCCGGTGGAAAATGCACTCCTTTTCTCCTCAGCGCTCCGCAAAAACACAGTACCTTTTGAACTGCACATCTACCAACGGGGAGCCCACGGACTTTCCGCAGCGAACGAGGAAACCAGAAACGCGATTGGTTGGGGCGTTCAGAAAGAATGCCAAAACTGGATCGACATGGCTGGCGTCTGGATACAGAATCTGTGACTTCGTCACGGTCAAACTGACAGCACCGGTGTATAATTAGAGCAGTACCTTTCATAAGGAGACTTCAATGAAACAAAGAAATATTCCCGCAAAAAAACTGCTTGCAATCGTATCTACCCTGCTTGTGTTGTTCGCTATCCCGGCAATAGCCCAAACTGCACAATACCGCCAGATAACGCCCGAGGCGGCGAAAAAACTGCTGGTGGAAGACAAAAGGGCTGTTCTCGTCGACGTGCGCACCCCCGAAGAATATGCAGCCGGATACATAGCCGGAAGCATCCTGATCCCGGATTACGAACTCAGCGCCAAGGCGCCCAAAATGCTTCCCGACAAAAACACTCCCGTGGTAGTCTATTGTCGTAGCGGCAACCGGAGTCGCAGTTCAGTTCAGTGGCTCCTCAAGCAAGGATACACCACTGTCTATGACTTGGGCGGGATCAATCGCTGGCCTTACGGGACAGTGACGAAATAAAAACCGCGCTAAACATAAAAAAATGCATAAACTCGCTGATATCTGCAATATTTAATCATCCATAAGGGGTTACGATATAGTAACACCTATCACAGGAGATTACATATGAACGGAAAAGAACTTGTTTTTAGCGCTTTCAGAAACGAAAAACTGGAACGGACACCCTGGGTTCCGTATACCGGCGTGCAGGTCGGAAAACTCAAAGGATATACCGCAGAAGAAGTACTGAAAGACGGCGACAAACTGTTCGACTGTCTCATGGAATCGAATAGACAGTATTCTCCTGATGGTCAGCCCGTCGTATTCGATCTGCAAATAGAAGCTGAAATTCTCGGCTGTGAACTTTTGTGGGCCGATAATTCACCGCCTACCGTCAAATCACACCCGCTTGCAGACACATTAGATATTCCCCACAAAATTCCTGCACAAACAGAAGGCCGTCTTCCCCTCATCCTTGATGTAATGAAACGTATGAAATCTGCCGTTGGCGATAAGACCGCATTGTATGGACTCGCCTGCGGCCCCTTCACCCTTGCATCCCATCTTCGCTCTACAAATATTTTCATGGACATGTATGATGATCCCGAATACGTAAAAGGCTTGCTTGATTACTGCGCGGACGTCTTTATCGCCATATCCGATTACTATATCGAAACGGGAATGGATGTGATTGGGGCGGTCGATCCTCTCGTCTCGCAAATCTCCCCCGATTCCTTCGAAGAATTCATGGCCGCTCCCTACAAGAAAATATTCGACCATATCCGTGCAAAGGGAACCTTCTCGTCCTTTTTTGTGTGTGGAGACGCTACGAAAAACATCGAGCTTATGTGCAAAACCGGACCCGACTGCATCAGCATTGATGAAAATATCAATATGGTCGAAGCAAAAAAAATAACCGACAAATACAACATCGTAATAAGCGGAAATATCCAGCTTACTATCGTCATGCTTCTCGGTAACCAGAAAGACTGCCAAAAAGCAGCACTCGAAAAAATTGACACGATGGGTAACCGCAACTTCATTCTCGCTCCCGGCTGCGACATGCCGTACGACGTGCCCTCGGAAAACGTGATTGGTATAGGACAAGCGGTCCAGGCAGTGGAAGCCACCCGGAAATTCCTCGAAAGCTATGTCAAGAAAAATATTGATATACAAGTCGAGATGCCGGACTACGCGCACCTCAAAAAGGTACTGATCGAAGTTCTTACTATCGATTCACAAACATGCGCTGCATGCGGTTACATGAAAGCGGCTGCAGACGATATGCTCGCGATATTCGGCGACAAGATAGAGGTCATCGAACGCAAGATCACCGAACCTGAAAACATTGCACGGCTCGGCATCCTCGGCGTGTCGAACCTTCCGACCATCGTTATAAACGGAAAAGTTGCGTTCATCTCTATAATCCCGAAACGTGATGTTCTCCAAAAAGAAGTAGAAAAATTTCTGTGAGCGAAAAGAAGATAGACATCATACTCATAACCGGTTTTCTGGGAGCCGGCAAAACAACGCTCCTGACGCGATTGATATCTTCTTTCAAGGATAGTCATATCGGGCTGTTGATCAACGATTTCGGAAAAACTCCCGTTGACGGCAGCTTGATAAAGGACACGTTCAAGGAACTGGATAAAAGTACGATTTATGAGATAGGAAACGGTTCGATCTTTTGTGCCTGCCTCACCTCATCTTTCGTGTTCGGACTCAAGTATTTTATCGAAAAAGCGCCCGATATTTTGTTTATTGAAACATCCGGCATGTCGGACCCGGGAAGCATGGCCCGGCTCCTCACCGAGCACGGGCTGCTTTCAGCTTTCCGCATCAGGAATGTCCTGTGCGTGGCTGACTGCACCAATATGCTCAAGTTGCGAAAAAATCTTACCTTCATTGACCGTCAAATTATTTCTGCAAATACCGTGCTGCTCAACAAGGCCGACCTTATACCGGAAGAAAAAAAAGTCGAGCTGCGCGAAACAGTGCTTGCGATAAACCCCGCAGCAGAAATTCATTTTACCCAATTTTGCAATTTTGACTTTCACGGCCTTCAATATCGGAAATTCGTATTGGACAGTACAGCTGAATCCTGCAACACGGCCGAGAACGCCCCTAAACGCTTCACGATCGAACCGCATGACTTTACTTTCGCGGATATGCAGATCTTCTTACAGGAAATCACACCTCTTGTCTTACGCCTGAAAGGATACTACCTTCTTGAAGGAAAAGAATACTTTTTAGGAAATAACAATGGTGAAATTGAAACGAGCGAACGTGAAGCCCTCTCGCAATACGCAAATGGAATCACTCTGATCTATGAAAGCTCACAACACGAAAAAATCATGACCCTATGGAACATCTTCAAGTCAAAAGCCCGCGTACGTTTTACCACTGTTCGCTGCGCGCGGGTATAAAAAAAGGATCGTTCCGCCGGGGAACGATCCTTTGCTTGTTCAGCTTGCCTTGGCTTCAACCAACTTGACAGCTGCATCACTTGCTGCGGCAGCGTCGGACGTATAGGCGTCGGCCCCGATGCTTGCCCGGTAACTTTCGGTAATCGGTGCACCCCCGATCATTACCTTGATCTTGTCGCGAAGACCGGCAGCGGAAAGTGCGTCGATGATTGTTTTCATTTCATTCATTGTAGTAGTAAGCAACGCCGACATGGCGATAATTTCAGGATGGTGTTCGTTGATTGCCGCAATAAATTTTTCGGCGGATACATCAACGCCGAGGTCGATAACCTCGAAGCCCTTTCCTTCCATCATCATGCGGACGAGGTTCTTGCCGATATCATGCAAGTCACCCTTGACGGTTCCGATAATAACCTTACCCTTCGACTTGACGCCGGATTCTGCCATAAAGGGTTTTAAAATCGCAGTTCCTGCGTTCATTGCCCGCGCGGCGATAAGAACCTCCGGTACATACACTTCGTTCAGTTTGAATTTAGCACCGATTATGTTCATGCCATCCATCAGTCCGTCTTCCAGGATTGATTTAACACTCAGACCCTCATCAAGCGCTTTCTGTACCAGTTCCTTAACATCCTTGGCCTTGCCCTTTTGTAGGTTTGCCGAAATATCTTCAAGAATTGACATTATTATTCCTCCGTTATAATCACTGTAAGCCTGATACTGGTACCTGTATTGGAATTTTTTGCGATTTTATGTACTTAATCCTGATTCGAGACCATTATTCTCCAGGAAACATCATCGCCTCGATGAATGCATTTTGAAAGGCTGGGTCAACCGACAGATCGACGGTTTGGACGTTTTGTGCAATCTGAACAAGTTTTTGGGTCAGAGCAGCAGAGGTGACGGTAAGAATCGCGCCTTGAAGCGAGGTATTCCCCACCGGGATTATTTTTCCCCGTAAGCCCTCCGGAAGAAGGCCGATCGCGAGAGCCGAATCTGGGTTCATAAACGACCCAAAACCACCGGCAAGGTGTACCCGGCTAATGTCCGCAGGCGTAATACCGGCGTTTATGCACAGCACTTCCACACCAGCAGCCATTGCACCTTTCGCCAGCTGGAGCTGGCGGATATCGTCCTGGGTAAGGCACACAGTCCGTTCTGTATCGACAAAGAAAGAGTCCGCCTCATCATCCAGTTCCAAAAATCCACCCGGATCCAACTTACCGGTTCCCAACAATCCCGCCGCCAGATCGAGCAGACCAGATCCGCAAATACCCTTGATCGCTTGATTGCCGATCGTAGTAAACCAAAACCCCTCCTGATTAAATCCGGCATGATCAAGGGCCCCCGGCAAACCCGGGCATCCATGAGTAATATGAGCTCCTTCAAAAGCAGGCCCCGCGGCGGTTGCGGTAGAAATCATCCGGTCCCTGTTACCGAGCACAATTTCACCGTTGGTACCAATATCAAGCAACAGTTCAAATTTTTCCGCCCGATACAGGCCGGTTGCGAGAATTCCCGCTGAAATATCCGACCCGACAAAAGCAGAAATACCCGGAAGCACCACAACCGAGCTTGCTGAAAAAAGTGAAAAACCGCACTCGGCGGCTCGATATGTCCGTTGTTCCAGAAAAACAGGTGCAAAGGGAACCCGGGCCATGCCGGAAGGATCTTCACCGGTAAAAAGGTGCATCATGATCGTATTTCCGGCGACGGTTATGCTTTCGACCTCTTCGCAAGATCGTCCTGCAGCAAGAATCTCCGCTTCTATCAACCGCTCTATTTGACCGACAACCGCCTTATGCATTGATTGTAATGCAGCGTGATCATCTATAACGGCCTGTATGCGCGCAACCACATCCGAGCCCCAACTTTTCTGCATATTGGCTTCTGTCCTGACAGATAAAAGGGAACCGGCAGACGCATCAAGAAGACAAACGGCGAGGGTTGTTGTACCGATATCGACGGCAACACGGAGCGGATGACCCGACAAGGATGCTGCTTTCCGAATATCAGTATCAAATGCAACAGATATTTCCTCAACCGGACTGACAACTCCGTCATCGTCCAGTTCAATTTCAAGCACTCCCTCGCGGATAAAATGGGTCACGCACGCAAGACGTACTCCGTTTTTCAGAGCTATCTCGCCGAGAGAAGATACTTCTCGCGCTTCGGGCGAAGAGAGCAACTCCGCAGCATTTGTAGACACCACCGATACACGACACTTGCCACACACGCCACGGCCACCGCAAGGAGCACGTATGTGCATATCATTTGTCCGAACCAAATCAAGAAGAGATTCTCCGATTGTACCGTTGATTTTTATTCTCATATAATAAGTGTAGCTCGTGTTATACCGGATGTATGTAAAAATACCATTCTTTATTGGAAATTATTGTCCGGAAGGACACCAGAGATTATTGACGCAGACTCCTTTTATCCTCAAACTATACATAGGTGAAAGAAATCAAGATATATTCCGAATGGATTGACCTCAAACCCGAAACGCAGAAGCTGGTTCTCCAGACCGCAGCCCAATTCGCAGATGCCACCGGTGTACCTTGCGAGGTTATAGGATCCGATGGGCGTCAAATTCTTTCTTCCGGAGAAACCTGTAGTCCGGGTTGCCGATTCTGCAGGAAGGCTGCCGAGCTCGAAATAAAAGCACAGCAAAGCTGTAATTCGATCCACCGGTACGGTACGTACCAGGCGGAACGGTTTGGCGGCCGATATATTTATTTTTGCCCCAATAATTTTACCCACTGGGCTGTCCCTCTGCAACTGGAAGGCCAAACCATTGCCTCGTTTATCGGCGGCCCGGTACTCCTTATCGAACCAGACGAATACTTGCAGGAGGAATTCATACAAAGTGGTGACCGATCGCCTGCAGAACTGCAGGAACTGCAGGAACTACTTGCTCACGTTCCATTCGCCACCCCGGTAAGGGTACGCTCCCTTTCGGAGTCGCTCTACCGTATTGCCTCGGGGCTTGTCTCCGAAATCTACGGCAGCCAGCCGGACATCGCCAGACAGACAGAACAGTCATCGAGGATTGCCGAATACATTCACGAACTGAAAAAAAATGCCGAACACCGCTCTGAGAACCCGTATCCGGTGGAAAAGGAAAACGAATTAATGCAGCTTGTCAGCCGCGGCGACAAAATCAACTCACAAAAAATATTAAACGAAATTATCGGACATATTTTTTTCGTGGCGGGCAACGATGTCGCCAGAATCCGTGTCCGTGTCCAGGAACTGGTTGTTCTTCTTTCCCGCGCCGCAGTGGAAGGCGGCGCTTCGGTCGAAGAAGTATTCGGTCTCAACAACAGCTATCTACTACAACTCCAAAAAATGCGCGACATAGACGACATTGCGGCTTGGTTAACCCGCATCCTCACGCGTTTCTCGGATTGCGTTTTTACCCTTACCTCAATCAAACACGCAGACCTCATCCAGAAAGCCATCCAATACATGAATACAAATTATAACCGTAAAATTAGTCTCCAGGAAATCGCTGAGCATGTATATATGAGTCCTTCCCATTTCAGCAAGGTGTTCAAAACCGAAATGAAGGAAGGTTATGTTGATTTTCTGAACCGTATACGTGTAGACAAAAGTAAAATTTTACTACGCGAACGGTCCATTCCTCTCGTCAATATTTCTGATATGGCCGGATTTGACGACCAAAGCTATTTTTCCCGCGTTTTTAAGCAATATACCGGTATGTCACCCGGGCGTTTTCGTGCTGCTCGCGGTTTTCAGAAGTAATCCCTCTCTTTTTTGATAAAATTTTATTAAATAAAAATGCTTTAGTGGGGTTTTTGGTAAAATATTTATTGACATCCCCGCCAATTATGCTACAATACCTCAGGAGCATCATATGACAGGAAGAGAACGTGTCCTTGCAGCGATCGCGCATCGGGAATCCGACAAAATTCCAGTGGATATGGGTGCCACTCCCAGTTCAGGCATTTCAGCTATAGCTTATTCCAATCTTCTTGAATTTACAGGTATGAACGGCACAACAGACATTTACGATGTCGTCCAGCAACTTGCACAACCATGCGAGCCTTTTCTGGACCGTTTTGGTATAGACGTCGTGGATATCGGCAGAGCATTCGATACAGAAAACAAAGACTGGTACAGCATCCCGATGGTCAACGGAAAAAAAGGCCGCTACCCCGCCTGGTTCAAGCCGGAAAGCCAGGGTGACGGCAGCTGGATTGCACGCCACAATGACGGAACACCCGTTGCACGTATGCCTGAAGGAAGCGCCTTTTACGACCAAACCTGCTTCCCGTATCTTGATGACTATCCTGCCGATTATACAAATCTGGGTTCCGCAATGGACAAGGTCTTGTGGTCAAATCTGGTCCATTCCCCCTGGAAACACGCTGGGGAACCCGGTTTCTGGGATGACCTTAGAAAACGAACGATTGCCCTCCGAAAATCGACCGACCGTGCATTGATGGTGGTGGTTGGATGCAACCTGTTCGAATGGGGAACCTTCCTCCGACGCATTGACAACTTCCTCATGGATCTTCTTACCGAACCCGAACAGGTCGAAAAACTCCTTGATGCACTTATGGAAAAACACCTTGCCACCCTCGAAAAGGTTTGTGCATCTGTAGGCGACATTGTTGATATCGTCCGCTTCGGCGATGACCTCGGAACAGATTCCGGTCTTTTCATGCCACCAAATGTCTATCGCGATCTCTTCAAACCACGCCATACGCAACTCTGCAGCTATGTAAAAAAGCACAGCACGATGGCGACATTCCTGCATACCTGTGGTTCCATCAAGCCGCTCATCCCGGACCTCATCGAAGCCGGATACGACATTCTCAACCCCGTACAAACCTCTGCCCGGGACATGGATCCGGCCTCTCTCAAGAAGGATTTCGGTAAGGATGTCACCTTCTGGGGGGGCGGAGCAGATACTCGCATAGTGCTTAACAATGGCACACCGGAATCGGTCCGCACCCATGTAATTGAACGACTCGAAATATTCAGTCCTGGAGGAGGATTCGTTTTCAACCCGGTGCACAACATTCTTCCCGACGTTCCTCCTCAAAATGTAGTGGCCATGTTTGACGCCGTAACCGATTTTAATGGAAGCAGACAAAAATAACGAATAAATGAAACAGTACAGATATAAATAACTGCAAATATTTTACCAATCTGGTATATTATTTACCAATTGAGGTTTGCATGGCCAAGATCACATTAAAAAATGTTGCCGACGCGGCTGGTGTATCCATCACCACCGCATCCTTTGTCCTGACCGATAAAGGCCGAATTTCTCCCGAAATTCGTCAAAAAGTGCTTGAGGCTGTAGACTCTCTCGGATATCGCAAATCAAACAAAAAAGAAACCGAAATCAAACGCAGATCGGTTATTGGCATCCTGTTCAGTATTGAAGATGAATGGGCCATGACTTACCGCTTTATCCGCCCGATTCTCGATAGCATCGAAACCTTTTTTTCCACGCGTGGCCATACTACAGTAATAATCCCTATCACTTTCAACATGACTCCCGAAGACATTTTTCGCAGAGTAGACAGCCTCGGGTGCCACGGACTTTTTTCTTTACACTATGGCAACGAGACGCTTTTTACCAAACTTGAAAGTCGCGGAATTCCGGTCGTCCTTCTCATGAACGGCAATTTTCAAAACCGCTTTTCAACCGTCTGCGTTGATGATTTTCAGGGTGCCTATGAAGGTGCACTTCATTTGCTGGAAGCAGGGCATCGCAAGATTCTTTTTATCGATATTGAACGCGAAGGCCTGCCGATGCTTTCCATTGACCGTTTTATTGGTTTCAAAAAAGCCATAGAAGAATATGAAATTCCCTTAAGTAACATCGAACGTCTGACCTATGACAAACGGGACCACGAATTTTTACGCTGCAGGTTATCTGCACTTTTTTCAATTCACGATCGACCTACTGCAATTTTTGCTTTGGATGACGACATCGCAGCAAGAGTTTTGTCGGTCCTCGGTGAACTGAAAGTCGCCGTTCCCAAGGATGTTTCGCTCATCGCGCCCGGCGACCTTCTGGACTACAGCCAAGAACACACGCTGCGCATAAGCACCATGCAGATTGACACAAACCTCATGGGCTCGATCGCCTGTGGAATTATGGAAGGGCATCTTGACCGCAGCGCCACCGGAATCAAAGTCCTTAAAGTCAAGCAGCAACTCATCCTTCGGGGTTCAACAAGACCCTACGACTCAGGAATGACCCGACTGCACACCACAAAACCATCCCAGCTCTTACCGCGCGAAAAAGTAATCGCCGCGTTCAACCACATCGATATCGGAGCTGTACCAAAATGGCTCGGTGCCTCGCCGGAATTTTTGTCTAGGGCGCAAGCCGAAACAGGCATGGACGAAGAAGCGTTACGAAGACGTCTTGGGGACGACTTCAGGCGCGTTGAATCGCTGATTGGCGGTGCCGGTTCCCGCTGGCGCAGCCCGTTTGGCCATGATCGCCGGCTTCCCGGTTACGGACAGCCGACCATGAAACCGCTCCTCGAACGGCGAACGCTTGCTGCTCTGCGAAACTTCCCCTGGCCTGACCCATCCTCCGCCGACGTCTCGGCTATTCTGAAGAACGCGCAGACGAGCCATGAAGAATTCGCGATTCTGGGTGGTGAATGGTCCCCGTTCTGGCATGATTGCATCGATTTTATCGGTACCCAGAATTTGTATTACTTGATGTATGACGATCCCAATTTTATTCTAGTCCTACTCGAACGCATTGTGGACTACTACATCGCAGTCAGCACAATTATCTTCGAGACAGCAGGAAAATATATCGACATTTTCTTCATTGGAAACGACTTTGGCGGCCAGAACGGTCCGCTTCTCAGCGTAGAACAGTTCGAGCGGTTTATAGTTCCCTCACTCAAACGTCTCGCCGACCTCGGTCATCGCTACGGAAAAAAAGTACTGCTCCACTCTGCGGGCGGCATCCGCCCGTTGATTCCGGCAATCATCCGTTCGGGTGTCGACGCTCTGCACGGGTTACAACCGGACTGTGCAGGTATGAAAGCAGATCAACTTAAAAAAGATTTTGGAAACCGGATATGCCTTGGCGGCGGAATTGACGCGACAAATCTGCTACTCAAAGGAACTCCCGAGCTCGTACGCTCGGCAACTCTCGAGCTGTTGAAGACTTTCGCTCCTGGAGGAGCTTATATCGCGAGCCCCAGCCATGAAGCGATACTCTCGGATACCCCGATAGAAAACATCACTACACTCTTCGATGCGGTTCGGGATTATGAGGCTTCAAGTACCTGAAAAGACTGTTTTGTACCGAAAACTCAATGTGCTTTCAAAAAAGCAGTAACATCCGCAAGCACTGGCATTGCAGGAATTGCACCGCGTTTGGTCACACACAAGGACGCAACTGTGTTGGCAAACCGTAAGTCAGCCTCAAGCTCTTCCTTTGGTTTAACAAAGGGATCCGTTCCATCCGGACAACGCGACAATCGGTACAATAGCCCGCCCACAAAAGAGTCTCCGGCACCGGTGGTATCGATAACCGTTACCTTCGGCACATCGACAATTCCTTCGTCTGTAGCTGTTTTATAAAAGACACCTTTTGGTCCCAAGGTTACCAGCACCAGCTGAGCTCCCTCCGCAAGTATTTTCGTCGCACCGGCAGAATAGTCATCAGTATCGAACAGCAGCTTCAGTTCTTCATCAGACACCTTCACCATGTTTGCGTAGGGAAACAGGCTTTTCATCATCCGTATGCCAGTTTCGCGGTTGTCCCACAGTGGCGCCCGCCAGTTCGGATCGTAGGATATGTATCCGCCAGATTCTCGCACCTTCTTGATCGCTGCAATAGTTGCAGATCGGGCGCTATCATGCGTCAGAGACAGCGAGCCAATATGCAGGAAACGGGTATCCGCAAGCAGGGAAACATCGAGTTCGTCCGTCGAAAGCTGGGTATCTGCGCCGGGATTCCGGTAAAATGAAAAATTACGTTCCCCGCCAGCGGCGAGGGTCACGAAAGCGAGCGTTGTATGTTGTTCCTGCGCGGTCTGCATGCCCCGCGTTTCGATGCCGTACGATTCAAGTGTTCCACGCAAAAAAGTACCAAAATCGTCCTTTCCTGTCTTGCCGATAAAAGCCGCTTTGCCGCCAAGCCGTGCCACGGCAGCGGCGACATTCGCAGGAGCACCGCCGGCGTTCCGTTCATACAGCACTTGACCTGCCGCGGACAAACCAGCGGATGTAAAATCGATCAGTATTTCGCCCAAGGCCGTTATGTCAAATTGCTTCATTTCAGTTCTCCTCTTTGATCCAGACCGTCTGATACGATTCAAGAATGCAAGTGTCAACGCCGGAATATGTAGTTCCGGAAAGAAGGTCCGTTCCGGTCACGCCCAGATACAGGGGAAAAGAAGCCTTTTCCTCACTGAAATTGGCAAGAACAAATATTCGACCCTTTCCCGGTTCCTGACGGATGAATGCAAAAACATGTTCATTACGTGCATCATAGAATTCAATGGAAGCTCTGCCGAGAAGGCTCTCGCCCTTTCTGGTACTGATAATGCGTTTTAACGCATGAAACACTTTTGCTTGCTGCCCGAGAAGCCAATCCTCGCCGGTTGTACCTGTACTGATTTTTTCGATCCGCTTCCAGTCCGTGACGATTCGATGCACCCAACGTGAATCGGTTTTCTTGCTCGCGTCTTCGTGATAGGAATAGTCATTGAGGGTCGCAGTCTCGTCCCCGGCATTCAGGAGAGGAATCCCTGGGAGGGCGAAAAGAACGGAATACAACATAATCATGCGGCGTATCGCCATGTTGGCATAGACCTGGGCTCGATCCCCTTTTCCTGCGGTAGTTTCCTTGCGATACAACTCGTTCGCTTCTTCCAGACCGCACAGAGAGGCCATAGTACCACAGACACGGCAATCTCCGTTTTCGGGGTTATACTGAAAAGCTTCACCACGGGCAAAACCACCGTCGAAGCGGTTGGTATAGAAACGGTTCAAAAAGTGCCGATGGTCATATCCGTTGATGCCGCATTCGCCCGCATCCTCGTCGGAAAAGGTCCAGCCGATATCGTCATGGCAGCGAATGTAGTTGACCCAACCGCAGCCTTTCGGAATTGTCCATCTTTTTTTGAGGGACTTGATCAACAGGTTTGTTCGTCGGGTGGCGGTGCTTTCCCAGAAAAGAGCCATCTGCAACGGGTTGTAGGAAAGGCTGCATTGATTTTTTCCGATGTATTTGATCACTTCGTCCGGATGCACAATAGCTTCGCTCTTGAAAATGAGGGAAGGTGTTGCGATCTGGGCTACATACTGAAAAGCCTCGATCAGGACGTGAGCCTCTGGAAGGTTTTCGCAGTTTGTACCGATCTTTTTCCACACGAAGGCAAGGGCATCGAGGCGGAGCACATCGACACCAAGATTGGCAATCGCGAGCATTTCCTCACACATGGCGAGAAATACCTGCGGATTGCGATAATCGAGATCCCACTGGAATGAATTAAATGTCGTCCAGACCCAGCCGCCCGCTTCCTTAACATACGTAAACGAACCACGGCGCGTGTCCGGAAAAATCTCGCGCAAGGTAGTATTCCAGCTGTCCGCCTCGGTCTTTTCTTTGAAAACAAGGTAATAGTCCCGAAATTCTTCCTCGCCTTTTTTTGCAGCCAGTGCCCAGTCGTGCTCGTCACTCGTGTGGTTGAACACGAAATCCAGCACAAGGCGTATTCCGGCCTTGCGGAAGAGGGTCGCGACATCCGCGAGCTGTGTAATGGTCCCCAGCTTTTTTTCTACCTCGCGATAGCTTGAAACTGCGTAGCCTCCATCGTTATGAAGGGCAGGGCAGCGGAAAAGAGGCATCAGGTGCACATAGGTAATGCCAAGATCTGTAAGATACGGTATTTTCTTTTTCAGGCCAGAGAGGTTTTCGGCAAAGAGATCTACATACAGCATCATGCCGGTTTCTTTTTCGTCAAGGAACCAATCTGGATGCAGTTCGCGCTCCTCGTCCTGTGCGCGGAGATCCTCGCGGCGCACCAAGGCGGCGGCCTCAATTATGTCGGTCAGCTTCTGGAGCACCTGATAAAAGTCCCATCTCGTGCCATACAACTGATATAGTTTTTTAACCAATTCCGGCATCAGCCCCTTGAAACGTGCAGTTATCATACGCATCTCCCTTTTACCACTTCCGGCAGATTTCTTTTTTTTATACCGTCTTTTGTGTCATCCCGATGCATTTCTTCAAGCCCTCGGTATCGGTTACTTTCAGCTTGCCCCGCGACAGTTCGATATAACCGTTCTTTTCAAAATACTTGAGCATGCGGCTCACGACTTCCCGTGCGGTTCCCAGCTCTGCCGAAATTTCTTCGTGTGTCGCATAAATAACGGTGCTTGGGCGGGACAATAGGAATTCCCCGATCCGTCGGTCCATACCCCGAAAGGTGACTTGTTCCACTACCCACATGATATCGTTGAGCCGTGTATTCATGGTTGTCAGTAGCAGGTTCTGAATTTCTGGATTACCTTTATGAATATCGGAAAATACATCATTCGACAAACTTCCGATACGACAGTCGGTATCTGTTTTGATCATCGCCTGCATCGGCATAGTCCCCATGAGACAGGACAGAGACAAAGTACATACATCGTTCTCGAAAAGCCGGTACAGGGTTATTTCGCGACCTTCTTCGGACACGATATAGACCCGGACGATACCGCTGATCACGACAAGCACGCCCTTACAGGAAACAGAATCGAACAGAATGGTACCTGCAGGAACATCGGATATACGCAAATTTTTGCGGACAAGTTCCCGATCCGACGCTGAGAGATAGACATTCAGCGGAAATTCAAATTCTTTTTGCATCTGTTATATTCTCACAGAAAAAGGATGATTCCACAAGACGCCTTGTGCTATACTTACATTCTTACAAGAAAACAGTACCCTTGGGAGGATTGTTATATGAAAGAGAATTTCAGCTGTTCAATAACCGGATCACAGTGGTGGAAACACTATCTTGGCTTTCTTGCCTTGTTTCTTGCCCTGTTCATCCCTTTAGAGTTTGCCATCATTAAAATGTCCATGCCCGGTGCAGGAAACCCGGCGAGCGGTCTCTTGTTTATTCTGGTCATGCTTGTACTCATACTCATCCTGGATGCGGCCTTCACGATACTACTTACCAAAATCATATACAATTCCATCAGTGTACGTGGCGAAGCATTCAAGTTTACCGGAGAAATTGGACCGTTCATCAAACTCACCCTGATCGGCAGTCTTCTTTCAATTGTCACCCTCGGGTTTTACTTCCCCTGGTTTACCAGAAATATTGCAGCATACATTACTTCTTCCTCCAATTACCGGGGTGAAAAAGCCGTTTTCCTGGGAAAACCAGGCAAATTACTCAAGTATTTCCTACTCGCTCTCTGGGTTCCCATCCTTATTTGGGCAGTTCTCTTCGGGATCCTGATTACAGTAATGACCATATCCATCATGAATGAGGGCAGCGCAACCATAGTATTTGGCATTCTGGCCGTAATCGTGTATTTCGCCCTCTTTTTCCTCATCGTTCCGTTCATCTATCTTTCGTACAAATGGTATTTCGATATCCAGTGGAAGGATATACACATTACCTGGAAAACTGAATTCTGGCCTTCCAGCCGCCTGATCGCCGGACAACTTCTGCTGACCATTATCACGCTCGGCATCTACTGGCCTGCTCTCTACATCAAATGTTACCGCTATTTCGCCGAACGTACTGTTCTCGAAACCGATGGAAAGGAAACAGCTCGGCTCGGCTTCGACGGCAAGACTGATAGTGGATTCGGTCTGTTGTGGGGCCAAAGCCTCCTTTCAATAATCACCCTGGGTATATATTTGCCCTGGGCGTATGCAAATTGCTTGCGGTATTTTGTTAACGGAACATTCATCGAAAACACCCAGGAATTACTCGGCCAATAATTTATCCAAAAGGACAATAAAAAAGGGCGCGGAGGTCATTGCCTCCGCGCCCTTTCTTTTATCATCACTTATGAGGATCTTGCAATTCAATATTCAACTTCGCTCTTTTTGGGCAGCACAAATGCGCATACCAGATACAGAAGAACCCCTGTTCCATAGCAAAGACCAAGAACAGCCCATACGATCCTGACAATAACTACATCGACATTCAGATACTCGGCCAATCCGCCGCACACCCCAAAAATCTTTTTGCCGTATTCAATCTTATATAATTTCTTGGCCATGATTCTCTCCTCTGTTGTTCGTTGAATAATATATGTGTATGCATATAGTTTTGTTTATTTCGGCAGGATTGCGAGGCTGTAATACCGGTTTGTCGAGGGATTATACCAGCGACGGGCAATATACGCACCTTTCAGAACTGTTTCGTATAAGCTTGTATTTCCGGATACAACCGGCTTGGTAACATTGACAGCCAATGCGCCGATCGCGTACGAGTCTGCATTTGTGTAAGCTTCGTCGCGGTTTACTGTTTGGGATACGGTACCGACGGCTGCGTAGAATTTCGGACCCTTCGGAACTTGCGTAACCCAGGCGGGGTTTCCGTCCCGGTCAAGTGTTGTTTTAACGGTTACTGACGGATACGTGAAACCGGATGAACCAGAATATTTGATGAGAGCTTCGGTACCGGTATCAGATTGTGCGATTTCCACAACCGTCATTTTTTCAAGAAGTGCAATACTGTTTGTCTGGTCGAAATCAAGCAAGACCTGGGCTCCGCGAATCGTGTCGCCGTTCGCTGCTTTTTGGGTGGTCACCGTATAGCGGACAAAAACCTGTTTTCGGATGGAAATTTGGCGGGCAGTGTCGAAAAAACAGGCAGATAGTTCTTTTTCGGGGGTTTGCATCGACGCGGATTGCGAGACATACAAAGTATCTGAATAGGAAGATTTTTTTAGAAACATTGAAGTACCAGATTCAGAACGTCCTTCAGCGGTCACGCAACCGCTGAAAGCAACAGCCAGGCATAAAATCGATACAATAGATTTCGCGAACCGTATCAATTTCATGCTGGCTCCTTCATTTATTTCTTGGTCACGCCGGAAGATGTTTCTTTGTCGAGGAAGGAAAGAGCTTCCTTGGCCTTGAAGTCAGCAAACGCTGCAGCTTCATTACGCTCGAATTTCTGTACAACTTCTGCGAATCCTTTTCCTACATTGGATTTCGGGAAAGAAGCGAGCACGTACACGGCACCCTTGTCGTCAACCCATACCTTGTCATCTTCAACTCCCACGAGAGTCTGGTCCGCTACCTGTTTCGAAATACTTTCAAAATAGGTAAGAGTCTGAATGTTTTTCTCCGAACCGGATTCGTTGGTGTAGTTGGTGAGAGCATTCTTTACGCTTGTACCAACCCAGCGAGCGATCTGATCACGAGCATCCTGACCGGCAACGGTCTTGGAGATTGCCTTCGACGATTTGCTGCCATAGCCGACCGCAAAAAAGGTTGTTTCGCTTTTCGGCAGACTGTTAATCCACTCAGGCATCGGGACCCCTTCCATACCGATTATTGGTTTCGGCGCAGGGGCTGCTTCCGGAGCTTTTTCTTTCGGTGCGGATGAGCACGACATGAATACGGCTGATGCCAGTACGAGAATTGCCATTACAGCACTAAGTTTCTTGAACATAAAGTTCCTCCTAAGAATTACTAGTATAAATAAATATAGCACAACGAATGTTACAAAACCAACCAAACTTCCCTTTTTCACGGTCAAACACTGTCTTTACGTACCTTTTCGCTCTCGAGCATGGCCGAACGCGTCAGTTTTTCGGTGTCATGTAACATCTCCGAGGGCAACCCATAGGCATTTTCCAGAGATTCCTTGGTCAACACCTCATCGCAAGTCCCCAAGTCTATACGCCGGTCAGGATAGAACAGCATTACAGTATCTGCATATTTCCGGGTCAGAGACAATTCATGGAGAGAAACAAGAACGGAAACACCAGTACGCAGATGCATATCCCGGAAAAATTCGAGCGCCTTTTCCTTCTGGCGCTGCTCCATCGCGAAAACCGGCTCGTCCATCATGATCACCTGCGAACCATAGAGAGCAGAAAACGCGAGCAGCACTCGCTGGATTTCTCCTTTGGAAAGAGCGTCCAGTTTGCGTGTCAAAAGCTTATCCAGCTCAAAAGTTCTTGTCACATCTTTTAGGAATTGTTCATCTTTTGAACGATGACCACCAGTACTGTACACAAATTCGAGCAGAGGGCCTACCCGGGAACGATCGTCATCATCCGCATCAAATTCCATATTTTGATACAGAAACGAACACACAAGATTCCGCGCATGCTCGATTTCCGATGTTAAACCGGGTCCGGGCAAACCGGTTTCATCCTTCCATTGTCCGCTCAATATGCGGGTATCACCTCCGCACAGCTCGATCCGCCCGGCGGACGGCATGATACGGCCACCTGCCAGCAACATAAACGTGGACTTTCCCGCTCCGTTCGGCCCGGTAAGGCTAATAAACCCGGCCGGTATGTCCGCAGAAAAAACGTCGAAAACCGGCTTTCCGGGAGAATCCGGGTCCGGCCAAGTATAAGAAACATTGGTAAATTTGATTAACTCGCTTGAAGTACTCATAATAAAACAGAGTATAACATCTTTCCTTAAATGGTGTACGCATTTTCTCCCCTTGCAAAAAAGTGCCATTCGGGGTATTTTGTTCCATAATAGGAATGAATATCCCTGTTTAATGCACTTTTCAATACTTTTTATAAGGACGGAAATATGTCTGAGAAAAAACTGGTAATGATCGACGGTAACACTGCTGCCGGTCACGTGGCTCACGCACTGAGCGAAGTAATCGGAATCTACCCGATCACTCCCTCGAGCCCGATGGGTGAAGTTGCCGACGAATATTCGGCGAAAGGCAAGAAGAACATTTGGGGAACCGTTCCCGAAGTCGTGGAACTTCAGTCCGAAGCCGGCGCTGCCGGCGCCGTTCATGGATCGCTTACAACCGGAGCGCTCTCGACCACGTTCACCGCGTCCCAGGGTCTACTCCTCATGATCCCGAACATGTACAAGATCGCGGGCGAACTTACCAGCACCGTGTTTCATATTGCCGCTCGCGCAGTAGCCGCAAGTTCCTTATCGATTTTCGGCGATCATCAGGATGTCATGGCCTGCCGCCAAACCGGTTGGGCAATGCTCGCTTCGAACAACGTACAGGAAGTAATGGATCTCTCCGTTATTTCCCATGCAGCAACTCTCGAATCCCGCATCCCATTCCTTCACTTCTTTGACGGTTTTCGTACCTCCCACGAAGTGCAGAAAATCGAAGAAGTATCCTACGAAGTGATGCAGCAGATGATCGATAACGATCTCGTGCGCGCACATCGTGCCCGCGGCCTTACACCCGAAGCTCCCGAGCTCCGCGGAACCGCCCAGAACCCCGACGTATACTTCCAGCAACGCGAAGCAGTCAACAAGTACTACGACGCCGTTCCTGCAATCGTCCAAAAAACTATGGACAAATATGCAAAGCTCACCGGCCGCGCATACAAACTGTATGAATACGTCGGTGCCAAAGACGCTGACCGTGTAGTTATCCTTATGTGCTCGGGTTGTGACACTGTCGAAGAAACCGTTGAAGCGCTTATCGCCAAGGGCGAAAAAATCGGCCTCCTCAAAGTACGCCTGTATCGTCCCTTCAGCGCAGAAGATTTTGTAAAAGCTCTTCCCTCAACAGTCAAGACTATCGCCGTTCTCGACCGCACCAAGGAATCCGGAGCTGTCGGTGAACCCCTGTACGAAGATATCCGCACCGCCATCGGCGAAATGCAGGCTGCCGGCAAATGTTCCTTCAAAGATTATCCTGTCATCATCGGCGGCCGCTACGGTCTCGGTTCGAAAGAATTCACCCCCGCAATGGTCAAGGGTGTCTATGAAAACATGAAAGGCGAGAAGAAGAACCACTTCACCGTCGGTATCGAAGACGATGTAACCCATACCAGTATCAAGTACGACAACGCCTTCCAGCTCGAAGACAAGGACATGCATCAGGCTATGTTCTACGGTCTGGGATCGGACGGAACTGTCGGTGCCAACAAGAACTCCATCAAGATCATCGGTGAAGCGACTGACAACAAGGCACAGGCCTACTTCGTGTACGACTCCAAGAAGTCCGGCTCGATCACCACTTCCCATCTTCGTTTCGGTAAACATTCGATCCGCAAACCGTATCTCGTGACCCAGGCCGATTTTGTTGCCTGCCACAAATTTGCGTTCCTCGAAAAATACGACATGCTCGCTAACGTCAAGAAAGGAGCAACCTTCCTTCTTACCAGCTCCTATGGCAAAAATGACGTTTGGAACCACATTCCCGTCGAAGTACAGAAGCAGATTATCGACAAGCAACTCAAGTTCTACGTCATCGACGCGGTAAAAATCGCTGAAGATGCCGGAATGGGTGGACGCATAAACGTCGTCATGCAGACCGCGTTCTTCAAGATTTCCGGAATCCTTCCCGAAGCCGAAGCAATTTCGCTCATCAAAAAAGCGATTGAAAAATCCTACGGTAAAAAAGGCGCCGACGTTGTCAAGAAAAATATCGACACCATCGACATGGCCCTTGCCGGTGTGGAAAAAGTCGAATATCCGTCAACTGCTTCGAGCAAACTGAAAATGCTGTCAGCAATGACTGGCGATGCTCCCGATTTCGTGCAGAAAGTACTTGGAACCATCGCTATAAACAAGGGCGATGATCTCAAAGTCAGCCAGATTCCCGAAGACGGAACCTTCCCGACCGCGACCACCCAGTACGAAAAACGCGCAATCGCCGAACGCATGCCCATCTGGGAAAAAGATCTCTGCATCCAGTGCGGCCAGTGCACAATGGTTTGCCCACATGCTGTCATCCGCGCTAAAGCGTATGATCCCAAGAAACTCGCCGGAGCTCCCGCGAGCTTCCAGAGCGCAGACTATAAAACCAAGGAATTCGAGGGGTGGAAGTTCACTATCCAGGCTTCTGCCGAAGACTGTACCGGCTGTGGACTTTGTGTACAGCAGTGCCCGGCAAAATCGAAAGAAAATCCTGAACACAAAGCCATCAACATGCAGAACTTTGTCGAGCATCGTGCAGCAGAATCTGCTAACTGGACCTTCTTCAAGAATCTTCCCGATCCGGATTCCGCAAAGCTGAACCTCGGAAACGCCAAGTTCATCGCTATGAAACGCCCGCTGTTCGAGTTCTCCGGTGCCTGCGCCGGTTGTGGCGAAACACCGTACGTCAAACTTCTTTCACAGCTCTACGGAGATAGAGCAGTTATCGCCAACGCGACCGGCTGTTCCTCGATCTACGGCGGAAACCTCCCCACCACCCCGTACGCTAAACGTGCGGACGGACGGGGCCCTGCCTGGTCGAACTCTCTCTTCGAAGACGCCGCAGAATTTGGCTTCGGTATGCGCTTAACCAGCGACAAGCTGGCTGTCTATGCCCGTGAAGTGGCCGAAACCCTCAAGGGTAAAGGCATCGCGAAAGCGGCGATCGAAACCATCCTTGCCAACACACAGGAAGATGACAGCGCAATCGAAACCCAACGTGCCAATGTTGACGTGCTCAAAGCAGAACTTGCCAAATCCAACGACCCGCTTGCGAAGGAACTCGCTTCCCTCACTGACAATTTCATCAAACGGTCGGTATGGATTATCGGTGGTGACGGATGGGCATACGACATCGGTTTCGGCGGTCTCGATCACGTGATTGCCTCGGGACGCAACGTAAACATTCTCGTTCTCGATACCGAAGTGTATTCGAATACCGGCGGACAGATGTCGAAGGCAACACCGATCGGAGCTATCGCCAAGTTCGCTGCTTCCGGAAAGTCGACAAGCAAGAAAGACCTGGGCATGATCGCCATGTCCTACGGATACGTGTACGTAGCCAAGATCTCCATGGGTGCAAACATGAACCAGGTCATCAAGGCCTTCCGCGAAGCCGAATCCTATGACGGGCCGTCGATCATCATCGCCTACAGCCATTGCATCAACCACGGTATCGACATGGAAAAGGGAATGAACCAGCAGAAAGAGGTCGTCACCTGTGGTCTGTGGCCGCTGTACCGCTATGATCCCCGCTTGACTGAACAGGGCAAGAATCCCTTCCAGCTCGACAGCAAAGAACCCGACTACAAGCTTGCAGACTTCATGTATAAAGAAGTCCGCTTCAAGAGCCTGAAGACGGCAGAGCCGGAACGAGCCGCAATGCTGCTGCAGAAAGCCGAAGAAAAAGTACGCCGCCAATGGCAGGAATACAAGTATCTGGCTGACCGCACGTTCTAAGATCGCCCAGTAACAAAAAAGCCCTTCCGGTCCAAACCAGAAGGGCTTTTTTTATGGTTGTTTCAACAAATCCTTCACCACTTCTCCGGCGATTATAAGGCCGGCAACTGATGGTACAAACGAAACACTGCCAGGCCGATTTTTGCGATCTATAATAAAGCCGTCACTTTCTGTCGCCTCGCTACCTTTGGCCGTTTCGGATTCATGTTCGAGCTCCGGTTCAGACACGCATGGAATCTTGATAGGCGCTTCGCGCGAGTACAGCACTTTCAATTTTTTGATGCCGCGCTTTTTAAGCTCATGCCTCATGACCCGTGCAAGGGGACAGACACTCGTCTTGTTGATGTCGGCAAGCTCCAGCCGGGTCGGATCAACCTTGCTACCCGTCCCCATGGAGCTGATCACCGGCACCCCCGCGCGATTTGCATTTTCGACCAAAAGTATCTTTGCGGTTACCATATCGATACAGTCAACTACGTAGGACCAAGAAGAAAAATCGAATTCCGTGGCATTCAACAAACGATAGGTACAAAAGTGAATGTCCACGCGTGCCTCGGGATTGATATCAAGGATTCGCTCCCGCATCACTTCTACTTTCGGTTGACCGAGGGTCTTATAGGTTGCAATCAACTGTCGGTTAAAATTTGAAAGACGTACAATATCGTGATCAGCGAGAATAAAATGGCCAATTCCGCTGCGGGCAAGCCCTTCCACGACGAACGATCCAACTCCGCCGAGGCCGAACACTGCCACGGTTTTACCTGAAAGAATAGCGGTCGATTCAGTCCCGAGCAGCATCTCACTCCGAGAAAATTGTGTTTGCATTATTTCAAACTCCCGCCCAGAGCATAACCGGTTTCCCCCTACCTCTTCAATGCGGTTGCCAAAACAAAACAGTATACCCTTAATACTTTTAAACTGCTCTTAATATTGTTCTTTTTCATCAATCACGGGCAAAACACCTGATCTGCACATATATAACCAATAGAGCGGAGTAACCGCTCTATTGGAGGACCTCCCCATGGCGAAGCCTGCAAGCAATCACGACCCGGTACACGAACCGGAATTCTGTCCAAACCCGCACTGTCGGTTTCATAATCCTGAAGATGCGTCAATATCAGTCTGGTTTATCAAACGCGG
>JBBRWY010000009.1:0-74388 GCA_038248875.1 Treponematales bacterium | reverse complement strand
TAATTTCTTGGCCGCCGAAATTCATTTTTACGCCGACCATGATCAACTTCGCGAAAGTCTTTGGCGAACAGGCATTTTTGAAATACCTGATTAACTCGAGCATAGTCGGTGTGGCTGCGGTGAGTTTGTCCCTTTTATTGGGCGTGCCCGCAGCGTATTCGATTACCCGATTCGGCCAAAAAAAGCTTTCGGTGCTGATTCTTATCGCGCGTCTAATGCCCGGTATCTCGTTTTTAATGCCTTGGTATATAGTGTTTTCACGCTTGCACCTGATGGATAGCTACACGGCTCTTATCCTCTCGCATATCTTGATCGCCCTCCCCATTGTGGTGTGGATCATGTCCTCGTATTTCGAGTCGATACCCATGGAAATGGAAGAATCGGCCCGCGTGGATGGTGCGACTCACCAACGTGCGTTCGTGACTATCATCTTGCCCCTTTCGGGACCAGGAATCATTACCGCGACAACCTTGAGTTTTATTTTTTCATGGAACAATTTTATGTTCTCGCAAGTGCTCAGCATGGACAAAACACGTACACTTCCGATTGCGGTGTACAATTTTATGTCGTATGCGGAAGTGGACTGGGGCGGGGTCATGGCGGCTGCCGTGGCCATTATGGCCCCGGCAATCGTTCTTACCATGATTTTCCAGAAGTATGTGGCGAAGGGATTGACTATGGGAGCAGTGAAGGGCTGACCTGGTGCATGCCAGACGATATCCGAACTTCACTTCGCCAAGGGTTTTTCTATTGCCTCAGCGGACAGGGTCTGCTGCTGCAGGATATCCGGGGTTTGCGAGGCGCGGTTGGCGAGGACAGCGGTCAGGGCAGCGGCGAGGGCTATGAACAGGATGACGAATCCTATCACCAGGAGCTTTCGCTTCGAGACTGATACCGGCTTTTTTTTTCTGCCGGTCAGCTCGATTTCGGTTGGTTGCAATTCTGTCATCGGATCAGTTACCCACCACGGCGTCCAGGGCGATTTCCATCATTTGTTTGAAGGTGGTCTGGCGCTCTTCGGCGGTAGTTGAGGTCCCCTGGGCAATATGATCGGAAACGGTCAGGATAGCGAGGGCTTCGCGGTTGAATTTGGCGGCAAGGGTATAGAGTTCCGCTGCTTCCATCTCGATGGCAAGTACGCCGTATTCTGCCCAGAGTTTCCAGGCGGCTTTTTCGTCGTAGAATACGTCCGAAGACGCTACCTGGCCGACGAGCGGTGTGATTCCGCGGGCGATGGCTGCGTCGTAGGCTCGTTTTACCAGGTTGAAACTGGCAGTGGGGGCATAATGGCGGCCGCCGAAGCGGTTGGTGTTGAGTGCCGAGTCGGTGCTCGCGCTCATGGCGATGATAACGTCGCGCAGTTTTGTTGATTCGTGCACAGCGCCGGCGGTTCCAACCCGGATGGCTTTCTGGACACCATAAAACTGAAACAGTTCGTTTACGTAGATCGAAAGAGAGGGCTGGCCCATTCCGGTTCCCTGAACTGAGACTTTTTTACCCTTGTAGGTACCAGTAAAACCGTACATTCCGCGGATTTCATTATAACAGACGGGATTTTCTAGATAGGTTTCGGCGATGAATTTGGCCCGGAGGGGATCTCCGGGAAGCAGGATGGATTCGGCGATCTCGCCGGGTTTTGCACCAATGTGAGTACTCATGACAACTCCTTGAGAAAATATACGTGCTTTGTGAATAGTAGCAGGGAATTGCAGATTATGCAAATTCTCCGGTATACTATACCAATGAGTGAAATTGTGCTATTGCCTGCCGACAAATTTGGCTACGGCTTTGTTCCACGCGAATATCTTGCCGAAAACACCGACGAGTATTTTTTCCGCAATATCCAGTCCAATGCCGGGGATCATTCCTGGCGGCACCTTTCCCCCGACGAAATTGAAACGCTCGTGCGGAATGGAAATTCCTGCACAAACTGGAACAATATCCTTGTTGAGGATCCTTTTGATGCAGTGCTCATCAAGAATAGCCTGTTTGCCGGCCTGGTGCGCATCGGTGCGACTGAACCCCAATATCTTCAGTTTCACGATTTTACCGTTCCGGCGGGTATATCGAACAGCCGCATCATCTCATGCGATATCGGGGATAACTGCGCCATCCATGACTGTGCGTACCTTGCTAACTACATAATTGGCGATAACTGTATCCTGAGCCGCATCGACGAAATGGCCTCGACCAACCATGCCAAATTTGGCGAAGGTGTGCTTAAGGACGGCGAAAGCGAGGAAGTGCGCATCTGGCTCGATCCCTTGAACGAGGCTGGCGGGCGTTCGGTGCTGCCCTTTACCGACATGATCTGCGCCGACGCGTATCTGTGGACCATTTATCGGGACGACGACCGGCTCATGAGCCGCTTGAAGGATATTACCCAAGGACAGGTCGACTCCCGGCGCGGCTATTATGGTCAAGTCGGAACTGGCTCGGTAATCAAGAGTTGCCAGGTTATAAAGGATGTTCTTTTCGGCCCGTCTTCGTATGTGAAAGGTGCCAACAAGCTTAAAAACCTGACGATCAAGTCGAGCGCAACGGAACCGACCCAGATAGGGGAGGGCGTCGAACTCGTCAACGGTATCATCGGGTTTGGCTGCCACGTGTTCTACGGGGTGAAGGGCGTGCGCTTCGTTCTCGGCAACAATTCGAACCTCAAGTATGGCGCGCGGCTCATTCATTCGATCCTCGGTGACAATTCGACGGTTTCATGCTGTGAAGTTCTGAACAATCTTGTCTTTCCCGGTCACGAACAGCACCACAACAATTCCTTCCTGATCGCGACGCTGATCATGGGCCAGTCCAACATGGCCGCGGGTGCGACGGTTGGCTCGAACCACAACAGTCGGGGCAACGACGGCGAGATTATCGCGGGTCGCGGTTTCTGGCCGGGGTTGTCGAGCACCCTTAAGCACAACTGCCGCTTCGCGAGTTACATCCTCCTGACCAAGGGTAGCTACCCGGCAGAATTGAATATCATGCTGCCCTTTTCACTGGTGATCGATAACCATAGGCATGACCGTGTCGAGGTAATGCCCGGCTATTACTGGATGTATAATATGTACGCCCTCGAACGAAACAGCTGGAAGTACCGAACCCGCGACAAGCGCAAAACGATTGTCCAGCATATCGAGACCGACCATTTTGCCCCTGACACTGCAGCCGAAATGCTGAAAGGAATGAACCTCCTCGAACGTTGGACTGGTAAGGCCTGGTTTGTTGCCGAAGATGGGGGCGATGCACTTCCTGCCGATGCCGTCCTCGAAGCAAAAGGCCGAACGCTTATCACCGGCTCGAGCGAGCTGGTAAGGGAACTATTTGTCTCAGGCGAGTTGATGGAACGGTCAAGGCGGCCTGTTCGCATCCTCAAGGTAGTCGAGGCCTGGAACTCGTACCGCCAGATGCTCATTTATTACGGTGTCAAATCGGTAGCTTCGTACCTTTCAACCTTTGCGATCCATTACGGCTATTTCGCGGCGCAGGTGCCGACCGAAGTTGGTATGGATTGGGTGAACATGGGCGGCCAGCTGGTTCCCGAAATCAAGGTAGACGCACTTCGCGCAGGTATCCGCACAGCCCTTTTCGATTCCTGGAAGGACATTCATGCTCAGTACGAAGTGTGGTGGAACGCATATCCCCGGGACAAAGCCGAAAACGCCTTTGAAGTGCTGCGCACGATTACCGGCGAGCGGACCCTCAGCGAGGCGCAGTGGAATTGCTTGCTCGATGAAGCTGTGCTGACCAGAAAGTATATTGAAGAGCAGGTGTATATCACGAAGAAAAAGGACTACACCAACTATTTTCGCGAGGTCACCTACCGTAACGATGCCGAGCGGGATGCTGTTCTCGGCAGGGTCGAGGATAATTCGTTCATCAAGACGGCACAAAAAGAAACGGCCGCTTTCAACGAGATGATCGAAAAGGTTCGGGCGTAGCACATGGCTTTCAATCTGAAAAATAAAACGCTTTCGCTCAAGCTCGAAAAAGCCGGCGAGCGCTACAAGGGAAGCCGTTTTGACTGGAACGGACTCGTTTCGCAGGTGCGGTATCGTGGAATAACCGTGCTCGGCGAGGAAAAACCCCTATTCAAGCGGAATGCTGCCCGTTTCGGACGCGGGCTTCACAATGAGTTCGGTATCAAGACTTGTATAGGCTACGATGACTGCGCCGTCGGCGAATGGTTTCCGAAAATCGGTACCGGCTGGCTTAAAAAGGACGAAAATCCGTATTTTTTCTATACTAGGTATGAACTTGAACCACTCAGTTTTGACTGCGCTGTTTCCGGAGACGCAAGCGCTCTTTTTACTTGTGAGTCTGGCGAACGGAACGGGTACGCATATCGGTACACGAAAGAAATACTGATCGAAGACTCCGGTTTCCGCATCAAGTACAATCTTGAAAATACCGGGACCAAACCGCTTGCAACCGAAGAATACGTACATAATTTTTTGTGTGTCGGCAACAGGCGTATGAATTCAGGTTATTCGCTCTCCTTCCCCTGGAAAATCGATCTCGAGCGCTTGGTGGAGAATGTGAATCCAGACGGCATCCTTTCTATTGAAGAACATCGGGTAGTGGTGACCGGCACGACTCAAAAAGAGTTTTATCTTGGCGGGATGTCGAAAGGGATGACCGGAAAAGACGGACTCGCACCACAATGGACGCTTTTGCATGAACCGACCGGTATCAGGATGACTGAAACGGGGAGTTTTACCCCCTCCGGCGTCCATGTATGGGGAGCGCGGAGCGTGATCAGCCCCGAAGTGTTTTTTTCGTTCAAAATTGAAGCGGGTAACATCCTGTCCTGGGAACGCGTTTACACGCTTTCGTCCATCCGTTAGAGGTTTCGCGCCTCGTCGCCGATGTATACCCGGGGAACACGTTTGTTGATACCACAGGTGATTTCGTAGGGTATGGTGCCGATGCTTTTGGCGAGGGTTTCTGCCGAGGCAGATGCTGGCGGCGGCCCGAAGATGGTCACGTGGTCCCATCGCTGCACCCAGGGGTCGGCTCCGACATCGATCATGCACTGGTCCATACAGATTTTTCCCACCACCGGAAAATCCTTTTCACCGATGCGAACAAACAATCCTGGTGACAGGCGGCGCAGGAGTCCATCTGCATACCCGACGGGTATTGTGGCGATAAAGGTATCTTCTTTTGTGGTCCAGGTACGGCCATACGAGACGGAGCATCCTGCTTGCAGTTTTTTTATCGAAACGATCTGCGTTTCAAGTTCCATTACCGGTAACACTTCGATAAGTTCGGCAAGATCCGGTGCAGGCGGGTAGCCGTAGACGAGGATTCCGGGACGAACCATGTCGAAGTGCGATTCGGGATACAGGAGGACCGCACCGGAATTGGCCGCGTGGACGATACCGGGGCTGATGCCTTCCGCTCTTATCGCGTCGAGCGCCGCGTTGAACCGGGCAAGTTGTATTCGGGTGAATTCCTTGTCGCCTTCGTCCAGCGAGTCGGCGACGGAGAGATGAGTGGCTGTTCCTTCGAGAAACAGGTACTTTTCGCGGGATATCTGGCGGGCCAGTACCGGGGCTTCCTCGGTGGTACAGCCTATGCGACCCATGCCGGTATCGATTTTCAGATGTACGGGAATTGTCCGGTTCATAGCCTTGGCAACCTTACTCAGTTCGAATATGAATTCGCTGTCGACAACGAGCGGGGTCAATTCGTGTTCTATAATAGAAGGAATTTCCTCCGGAATCGGCAGGCTAAGGGAAATAATGGGGGCGACAATACCCGCTTCCCGTAAATCTATGCCTTCCTGAACCGATGCAACTGCCAGAAACGATGCTCCCGAGCGGATAGCGGCGACTGCTACTTTGAGTGCACCGTGCCCGTAGGCATCGGCTTTGACCGGTATGCACAGTTTGGTTCCGGGAGCGAGTTTCTTTTTAATCTCGGCTATATTCGATTGTAAATTTTCAAGGTGTATAATTGCTCTTGTAGCGCGCATGCGGTATTGTACCCCTTTGATTTCGACTGTTCAAGAAGAAATATGTAACGAACTGGAAAACTTGTGGTTACTGTGGTAACCTTTCAGACAAGTTTAAAAGTGATTCAAGGTAGGTCTCTATGCTCCGCAAGTTTTTTCTATTGTCCTCCTGCTGTATTGTACTGTGCTCTTGTGCTACGTCGCCGTCGGTAACCTCTCCCGGCGGAATGGTCAAATTTGGTGCCGGTAGTATCGATGAGGATATGCCCTCTGCCAACAAAGCCGCAGCCCCATCAACGGTCAGAAAAATTCAGATTGAAGAAATAATCTCTCAGGTGTCGGGATACGAGACTGATATGGACAATCATCTTGCCTTGTTTGACTTTCAGGGGGCTCTTGCTTCGTATGATTCTGTATATTCAGTCCTGGGAGGCATTCAGGCAGCAAACACTCGGCTTTTCGAGGTTCGCTCGCGATTCGAGCGGGCACTCGACGCCATCGGCTTCGAAACAGTGGCGATTCCTGTGGAAACGGTTGCCGGAACGGCTTTCCAGAAGGATTTTACCGGACGGGTGTTCGTGACTGTGTCCGGAGAAAAAAAACCGCTTGCCGGTTTCGATACCGCGATTTTCTTCCCGTCGGTCGCTTCCGATGGTACCAAAGTGACCCTCTCCGAAAAACGCGAAAGCGGTGCTGACGGTTTGGTCTCTTTTACTGCACCAATTCCGTCCACCTCGGGCAAAAACCGGATTGTCTTTTCGTCCGTATTGACGAGCAAGGATCCTGAACTTGCCGCCTTAATAAAGGCCCGCTCGGATTCCGGATTTCTCGCCATCGCTTTCCCCCATGTGGTCAGTTCGAGCGCAAAGCGGGTAGGAACCAGTATCTCGATTATCGATTTTGATAAAAACGGAAAACTGCTCTCGAGCAATATTTCAGCGACGACACTCCTCAAGCCCCTGGTCCAGAAAGGGTACGGCCGGATCGGCATGGCTGATTTTCCGAAACAGCTGTCCGCCGGGGATGAGGAAGGCCTCCTCAGGGCCGCAAAAACCCAGTTCGGCTCGGGCGTCCAGCGTTTCATCTATGGGACGGTCCGTATAACTGCTGTCACCCAGGGTGCTGACCTCCTCTGGTCCTGTACCATCGAGTCAGATGTGTCTGTGTGGGATTTCATTCTTGGCGGGAAGGTGTACCGGTCTAGTATCAACCATGTTGAAACAGGTAAAACCGAAGCCGCCGCGATCGACGCTGCCCGCAAGAAACTTGCCGGCGATCTGTTAGTCAGTGATCTCAACTATCATATGTAGGCAAGTTCCCGAAAACGGTAATTTTCAGGAACATACGGAGAATTTTCGGAATACCTCAAATTCTCCACAGCTGTTTTGCTTCTCCATAACCGCTACACGGGCTTAAGTCGGGTTGAAAAAAACTTGCTTTTAGGGTGGTTTTGTGTTTCCTGAATCGGGTAAATAGGATATAATTGTCCCCATTCTGATGATTGGGGATTAATCATGTACAGTCTGATTTTATTACTCGTTTTTTTGGTGCTGATGGTTTGTGTCGGCGTGTGGGGAATGAAAAAAACTACAACGCTCAATGATTTCTTTCTGGGCGGACGTACGTTGGGTCCGTGGTTTTCGGCGTTTGCCTACGGAACGACCTATTTTTCGGCGGTTATTTTTATCGGATTCGCCGGAACACAGGGCTGGAAGCTCGGATTGAACGCCTTGTGGATCGGTATCGGAAACGCCCTGCTCGGCGCTATGCTCGCTTGGCTCGTGCTTGCCCGTCGCACCCGTCGCATGACCCAAAAACTCGATGTCATGACCATGCCGGAATTCCTCGAAGCCCGCTATGGTTCCGAACATCTCAAGATGATCTCCGCGGTCCTCATTTTTGTATTTTTATTACCGTATTCCGCCTCGGTGTTCAAGGGTCTCGGGCACCTGTTCGAGTCCACCTTCGGTATTTCCTATGATTTTGCGCTACTCGTGTTGGTCGGCATCACCGGCCTCTATCTGATCCTCGGTGGCTATTTCGCCGTCACCATGACCGACTTTATTCAGGGCTTTATCATGCTCGGCGGTGCAGTCGCCATGGTTGCGGTTTTAGTCTTCAAGGCCGGCGGCCCTGTAACTGCCTTCAACACAGTCGCGATCAACTACGCACAGCACATACCGGCCGGAAAACAGCCCTCATGGCTTACGCTTGGCCCCCTTATTTTCATGACGAGTTTCGGCACCTGGGGTCTTCCCCAAATGGTTCAGAAATTCTATGCAGTCAAAAACGAGAAAGTGATCGGAAAGGCGGCGCTTATCACCACCGTATTTGCGCTTATCATCGGTGTTTCGGCGTATACGGTCGGTTCGCTTAGTCACGTCTTTTTCGACAATGATACGATTCCCAAACTTGCTTCGGGCAAGATCAATTTCGACCTGATCGTTCCGACGCTCCTTAGTGCTCACCTTCCTGAAATGCTTCTTGCCGTTATTATGCTTCTGGTTCTTTCGGCCTCGATGTCAACGCTCTCTTCGCTTATTCTTGTGTCGTCATCGGCGATCACCATCGATTTGTACAAGGGCTATCTCCATCCCGAAGTTGACGACAAGAAATCCCTTCTGATGATACGCGTACTGAGTGGTGTGTTTATCATTTGCTCATATGTCATTTCACGGATGCAGGTCGGCTTCATCGTCACCCTGATGTCCCTTTCCTGGGGTGTGCTTTCGGGTTCGTTCATGGCCCCCTATATTTTGGGAATATTCTGGAAACGCGTAACCAAGGCCGGTGCGTATGCCGGTTTTTTCACCGGCGGTTCAACTGCAATAATTCTATTTTTCGTACTCGGGCCTGCGATGTCGCCTCTCGCATCGAGCATCGCGATGATTCTTCCCTTTGTTGTCGTTCCAGTGGTGAGTCTTTTGACTCCAAAACTCGATGACAAGATTGTAAAAGAGGCCTTCGGGACTTGAATCAGTGGCTACAGAGATTCGAAAGCAAGTTACGTAAGACGAGGTTAATACTATGAAGGAAATGGTTTTATTGGGCGATGAGGCGCTTGCCTTGGGCGCGCTTCACGCGGGTGTCTCTGGTTGTTTCGGGTATCCTGGAACTCCTTCCACCGAAATAATGGAATATCTCGTGGATAATTTTGAAAAGGCGGACGGTGTGGCGAAGGCTGGTTATCCGGTTGCACAGTGGTGTGCGAACGAGAAAACCGCGTATGAGACGGCGCTTGGCGTTTCCTTTGCCGGTAGACGTGCCATTGTTACGATGAAGCATGTCGGCCTCAATGTGGCAGCTGATCCGTTCATGAATTCTTCGCTTTGTGGTATTAAGGGCGGCTTCATCTGTGTCGTTGCCGATGATCCGTCGATGCACTCGAGCCAGGGCGAACAGGATACACGCTTTTATGCGGATTTTGCGATGGTGCCACTCTTCGAGCCGACCACCCAGCAGGAAGCCTACGAAATGGTTTTCGAGGCATTCGATCTTTCAGAAAAATTCCAGGTCCCGGTCATCATGCGCGTGGTTACCCGCCTTGCTCACTCCCGCGCTGTCGTTCATGCTGCCGATGCGTGTCGTTTGGAAAACGTGCTCGAAAAGGCGAACTCCGCCGACTGGATGCTGTTGCCGGCCCTTGCCCGCAAGAACTATACTAAAATGATAGAAAAACAGGCAACCCTCGGCGTCTGGTCCACCGGTTACAAACGTAATGTGCTGTCCCTTAATACAAATCGCACCGATCTTGCAATAATCACCAGCGGTCTCGGCCGGAATTATATGGAAGAAAATCTTTTCGATTACACCTCTTCCTGCGGCGGTGCCGGTTTGCCGTCGATGCTGCATGTGGCGGCAATGCCGCTTCCCCTCGATTTGATACGGAAACTTGCCGATTCGGCAAAAACCATTCTGGTCATCGAGGAGGGCATGCCTTTCATCGAAAAACAGCTTCGCGGCCTCGTGCCGGGAAAAAACACTATCACCGGAAAATTCACCGGAGACCTGCCCCGCGTCGGCGAGCTCAATCCCGACCTGGTCCGTACGGCTCTCGGCCTTGCCCCGCGTAAAACCGCCCTCGACGATTTCGCTATGCCCGACCTTCCAGCCCGACCACCGCAACTGTGCAAGGGCTGTCCTCACGGCGATTCGTATGCTTCGCTCAACCGCGCGGTCGAGATATTAAACAAGCAGGAAGGTACGGTCTCAACCGTTGTAGCCGCCGATATCGGCTGTTATGCACTCGGCGCTGTCGCTCCTCTCAAAGCTATCGAGACCATTGTCTGCATGGGTGCTTCCATCGGTATGGCTCGGGGCGCCTCGGTCGCCGGATACAAATACTGCTTCGGCGTCATCGGTGATTCGACCTTTCTCCATTCGGGCCTGACCGGTCTCGTGGACGCCGTTGCCACCAACACTCCCATGACCATCATCATCCTCGATAATGCGATAGTGGCGATGACCGGTTGTCAGACCACCATGCTTCCCTCGGGACAGCTTGAAAAGTCTGTTCGCGGCATAGGTGTCGATCCTGCACATATCCGCGTAATCGACACCAAGCCGAACATGATCGAGGAAAACGCGCGCATTATCCTTGAAGAGGCGGAGTATCGCGGGGTTTCTGTAATAATCATGGTGCGCGAGTGCCTTGAAGCTGTACGCCTGCGCAAAAAAAAGGATGCGATTCAGAATGTCTGAAACAATATTTCCCCGGTGGAGTCTCGATTCGATATTTCCCGGTTTTGACTCTGTAGAATATAGTGCCGCCAAAAAGGAACTCGCGGATTTGGCTGTCTGCCTCCTCGCCCATCTTGAATCCGTACCTGCAAAGGATGCTCCTTCCCGGGTCTTCGAGGCATGGCTTCTCGGCGCAATATCACGTAACAATACCGCTGACATCCTTTCGCGCACTCTGTCGTCGTATTGCTACGCTATCTACTCGACTGATACCGCAGACAAGCGGGCGATGAATGAACTCAATTCGGTAGACGAGATCTCGCTTCCTTTTGCCCGTGCAGGAGTCCTTTTTCTGAATGCCCTTGCCGCGAATGAAGACGCAGTACGTACAGCTGTTACATCAAATCCCGAAATCGGTACATTTTCTTTTTACCTTGAAGACTCCCTTTTCTGGCAGAAAAAACAGATGAGTGCGGCAGAGGAAGATCTCGCCGCCGATCTCGCGCGCTCCGGTGCTGATGCCTGGGGCCGGCTGCAGGAGCAACTTACTTCGACCGCCGATTGCTTGTGGGACGAAAAAACTGGCGAACGTAAAACCCTCGTCGAACTCCGTTCCCTCGCCTATGACAAAGACCGTGCTGTCCGCGAAAAGGCTTACGGCAAGGAACTCGAGGTTTGCAGACGAATTGCGTTGCCGGTTTCTGCCGCGCTTAACGGGGTCAAAGGAACCGCGATCACGCTGAATGCGCGCCGCAGTTGGGATGAAGCTCTCGATAAATCGGTGCAGCAGGGACGCCTTTCACGCAAAGCGCTCGACGCACTCATCTCTGCCATGGAAGAATCGCTACCTGAGTGGCGGCGGTATCTAAAGGCGAAAGCAGCATTACTGGGAATTCCGTCCTGCGCCTTCTATGACATTTTCGCTCCCGTCGGTGGTCATTTTCCTGAATATTCTTGGAATGAGGCACGCTCTGTCATCACAAAAAACTTTTCGCTCTTTTCACCCCGTATGGGCGATTTTGCGAAACGTGCCTTTGATTCCCTCTGGATCGACGCCGAACCACGTAGTGGGAAAGTGAGCGGCGCGTACTGCACCGACATGCCCTTGCAGAAAGAGACGCGCGTATTGTGCAATTTTGACGGTACTTTCAACACAGTTATTACGGTAGCTCACGAACTCGGTCATGCTTTCCATTCCGATGTTGTCAAAGACCTTCCGGGACTGCAGCAGGACTATCCGATGACCCTTGCAGAAACTGCCTCGATTTTTGCCGAAACTGTTGTGTTCGACGCGGAACTCGCGAAAGCCGACAGCGAGGCACGGCTCGGACTCCTTGAACTGCACTTGCAGGACGGCTGCCAGATTCTCGTGGATATCCTTTCCCGCTTTTATTTCGAGGGCTCCATATTTACGGAACGAAAAAAAGGCGAACTCACAGCCGATGATTTTTGTTCGAACATGGCAGAAGCACAGAAGCGGACCTATGGCGACGGGCTCGATCCACAGTTGCTGCATCCGTATATGTGGCTCATAAAGGGACATTACTATTCTGCAGGTCTCGCATTCTACAATTTTCCGTACGCGTTCGGTCAGCTGTTCGGTCTCGGACTGTACGCCCGCTACAAAAAAGAAGGGCCTGCATTCGCGAAAATCTACGAGAATATTCTGCTCGAAACGGGACGCATGGACGCGGTCGAGCTTACCGCAAAGGCCGGCTTCGACATCGAGTCCAAAGCTTTCTGGAAATCGGGCATAGAAGTGTTTACCGCCCAGATCACTGAATTCGAAAAATTGGTCGCCGCGCGGCCATAGCAAAAAAGGAGTTCTCATCATGACATTCGATATCATTCTTGCCGGAGTCGGCGGACAGGGAGTCCTTTCAATTGCGACAATTATCGCCCGCGCTGCCATGATTGACGGCCTCGTCGTCCGTCAATCAGAAGTACACGGCATGAGCCAGCGGGGCGGCGGAGTACAGGCGCACATGCGCATCTCCGACACGACCATCTCTTCCGATCTTATTCCGTCGGGCGGCGCCGATATGATCCTTGCTATGGAGCCGGTAGAAAGCCTGCGATATTTGTCGTTTCTGAAACCCGGGGGCATCCTGGTGACCGCGGCAGAGCCCTTCGTTAATATCACGAATTACCCCGATCTCGAGACCATCTACGAGGCCATCCGCCGCCTCGGGAGGCATCGCATCGTGAAGGCTGAAGCCCTTGCAAAGGAAGCGGGCAACAATAAATCGGTGAACATGGTGCTTATCGGAGCGGCCCTCAAGGCACTTCCCGTGAGCGAGAAATCTGTAGCGCAGAGCGTTCATGACACTTTTGCAAAAAAAGATCCACGACTCGTCGAGATCAACATGAAGGCGCTCGAACTTGGAGAGAAATCTGAATAAAATTGGAATTACGGGAGAATGCAATGACAGAACAGACGATCCCCTTTCGGGACAAAGAAATAGAGACTGCTCCCCGTGCCGAGATCGAACGGATCCAGCTCCACGGCCTCCACCGTCAGATTGAACAGGCGCTGAAAACAGATTTTTACAAGGGTCGGCTTGCCGAAGCGGGAATAAGCTCCCCCGACGTGATCTCTACTCTTGACGATATACGGAAACTCCCTTTCACCACCAAAAACGATCTTCGCGAGGCGTATCCCTTCGGATTGCTCGCCGTTCCACACGAACAGGTAGTCCGCGTGCACGCCTCGAGCGGCACGACGGGTACCCCAACCGTCATCTATCTGACCCAGCAGGATCTTGATATTGCGAGCGACACGATGGCCCGCTGCTTGACCGCAGCCGGCGGTACGAGCCACGATGTCGTCCAAAACATGATGACATATGGCCTATTTACTGGTGGACTTTGCTTTCATTACGGCGCCGAGCTCATGGGTGCGATGGTTATTCCGACCAGTTCCGGCAATACCCTGCGCCAGCTCAAGTTTATGAAGGACTTCGGCACGACGATGATTCATGCAACTCCGAGCTACTTGCTCCACCTGCATGCGGCAATCGCCGCCGAAGGTTATGACCGGAACGAGCTGAAGCTGCGCATGGCCATCACCGGCGCCGAGCCGCATTCCGAGGAGCTCCGCTGCAAGATTCAGGACAAGCTCGGTATCGAGGTGTATAACTGCTACGGTATGAGCGAGCTCAACGGCCCCGGCGTCGCCTTCGAGTGCGTGTTCCGAACAGGGATGCACGTGTGGGAAGACCGGTACATCATCGAGATCCTTGATCCCGAAACCTTCGAGCCGGTAGCAGATGGTGAAATCGGTGAGCTGGTCGTGACCATTCTATGCCGCGATGCGATGCCTCTGATTCGCTACCGCACCAGGGATCTCACGCGCATCATACCCGAACCCTGTAAGTGCGGGCGCACGCACCGCCGCCTTGCACGTTTCACCGGCCGCACAGACGACATGCTCATCATTAACGGGGTCAACGTATTCCCGAGTCAGATCGAGGAAGTTCTTCTGCGCATGAAAGGTGTCGGCGCGAATTACTTCATTATCGTCGACAAGGAAGGGGAGCTCGACAAGCTGACCGTGCAGGTCGAAATTACACCCGAGATGTTCGCCGATGACGCGCGCGTTATCAACGGCCTCCGCGATCGACTCAAAAACGAGATGTCGGCTCTCATCACAATAAATCCCGCAATCGAAATTAAACAGCCCGGTTCTCTTCCTGTCTCGGAAGGTAAAGCAAAGCGCGTGGAAGATCGTCGAATTCGGGTATGACTACTTACCCGAATTCTTTGGAGAAATTGGTACTCCAATTTTCTCCACCGCGAAAGTCTGATGACTGCCGAAAGATTGCTGACGGCTTATTTTTAGTTGTATAATGGAGTAACTATGATCTGGAATCCGGAAAATGAATGCATGAGCGTGGAGTCTCTCCAGTCGCTCCAATTTGCACGTCTCAAAAACCTCATCGAACGCATATATACCAACGTACCGTTTTACCGCGATCGGCTGGACGAAATGGGTATCAAAACTTCGGACATTAAAAGCTTGACGGACATCGCGAAACTGCCCTTTACCACCAAGGACGATCTCCGGATCACCTATCCCTATGGACTCCTCGCAGTGCCTCAAACCGACATTGTCGAAATCCACATGTCGAGCGGCACGACCGGCACGCCCGTTGTCGATGCCTACACCAAGCGCGATATCGAAGACTGGTCCGAAGGCATGGCCCGCACACTTTCAGCAGCCGGTGCAACCAGAAACGATACAATCCAGAATGCATATGGTTATGGTTTATTTACCGGCGGACTTGGCACTCATTATGGCACCCAGCGCATTGGGGCGACCATCATCCCCATATCCTCCGGAAACAGCGAAAAACAGTTGACGACCATTCGTGACTTCAAGTCCACGGTCATGACCTGCACTCCATCGTACGCCTTGTACCTCGCCGAGCACGCAAAGGATCTGGGCATCGATCCGACGAAGCTCGGCCTTCGTGCCGGCTGCTTCGGTGCCGAGCCCTGGTCCGAAAACATGCGGAAAGAAATAGAGAAGGCCTGGGGCATCAAAGCATACGACATCTATGGGCTCACCGAAATAACTGGTCCCGGTGTCGCCTATGAGTGCGAAAGTCAGTACGGCATGCACGTGAATGAGGATCTCTGGTATCCGGAGATCATCGATCCCGAAACAGGCACGGTGCTTCCCGACGGCGAGAAGGGCGAGCTCGTACTCACAACCATCACCAAGGAAGGGACGCCCCTGATCCGGTACCGTACTCGCGATATCACTTTTATCATCAAGGAAAAATGCGGCTGTGGCCGTACTCTCCGCCGTATACACCGCCTGTTCGGACGCACCGATGACCTTCTTATTATACGTGGTGTAAATGTGTTCCCGAGCCAGATCGAGCATGCGCTCATCGAGATAAAAGGTGTCGAGCCGAATTACCTGATACTTGTCGATCGCAGCGCCCAGACACATCTCGACGAAGCGGAACTGCATGTCGAAGTCAGCGCTGACGCATTCTCGGATGAGACAAAAGACATGGAACTGCTTCGCGACCGCATCGAAGCAGTGATGAAAAGCAAGCTTGGAATCAATATGAAAGTGAAGCTCGTCGAGCCGAAGAGCATCGAACGCTCCATTGGTAAGGCAAAGCGCGTCATCGACAAACGTAAGTTATAACAGGAGAACAAATATGAAGATTCAGCAGATTTCGATTTTTCTGGAAAATGCCGCGGGTCGTATGGCCGAAGTTACCCGTGTTCTTAAGGCGGGCGGCGTAAACCTCCGAGCTATTATGATAGCTGATACTGCCGATTTCGGTATTCTTCGTATCATCGTCGATGATCCGTCTAAGACGATACAAATTCTGACTGATGCGAAATTTACCACGCGCACCACAGATGTTTTGGCGGTTACCATTTCCGACGAGGTTGGCAGCCTGTCAAATGTGCTCACTCTGTTCGAAAAAAACGCCATCAACATTGAGTACCTGTATGCGGCGCTCGACAAGGCGGGGGAAACTGCTGTTATCATTTTCAAGGTAGAAAATATTGAAAAAGGCTTGAAGGTAGTCGAGGCAAACGGCCTTGGTACTTCCATGAAGTTCTAGTATTTCTAAACGGCGGTGCTATGGCAGTATCGATTCACGATGTGGCGAAAACGACTTCCCTGTCCTGCGAGACGATACTCGAAGCTCTTGTCAGTCCCTCGTCTCTTGAGCCCGAGGTCGTGCGTTTTGTGATGAAGACGATCCGCGAAATCGGGTATCTTGAAACCTTCGGGCGATGGAAAACCGACAAGCGGAACGCTTCCATAGCTGTGCTAACTTCGATTTTCGATTCTGCATCGGGCATCGAGGTCTTTAAGGGTATTGATCGGGTTATGTCATCACTCGGTCTCAATACTTCTCTTGTGGCTTTTCCCACGAGGTTTTCTCCTGCATATCGCGAAGACCTTCTTTCCAACCTTCTGCCGTTCAGCATGATCGATGCAGTTATTACGATGAACCTTGCACCCGACGCCAGGACAGTCGATCGGTATGCCGGTCTCGGAAAGCCCCTGATCATGATGCAGACTTCTGCGCCCAACGCCCAGTCCGTGCTGCTCGAGAACCAGAAAGGTATGACCATCGGGCTCAATTATTTGTACAGTAAGGGGTACCGGAATATCGCCCTCATGAATGGGCCATCGGGCGGGGCTGAGCCGGGCTCTGTGCCGTCGGAGCGGCTCATTGGCTATATCGTAGCTCTGCAGCGTCTCGGTTTGCCTTTCGATGAGTCTCTCGTGTTCGAAACTTCCGACTACGATACTGCGAGCGGTATCAATGGTTTTGCTTATTATCATAGTAGAGGGAAACTTCCCGACGCTCTTTTCTGCGCCTCGGGCGATATGACCGCTATCGGCTTCATGAACGCCGCTCGCGAAAAGGGGATCCGCGTTCCCGAGGACATCGCCGTCATCGGGTACGATGACCTGCCTGTTGCCGCCGTGGTTACCCCGGGTCTGACCACTATCCGTCAGCGCCTGATGATAGCCGGTGCCGGAGCCCTCGTTCTCGCCCTCGAATCCGTAGTAAACGGCCAGGGCGAAAACCTTCTCATCTTGCCGGAACTTGTCGTGCGGGGCTCGGCATAGCCTTACCCCGATTGCTGAATAAGAAGACACGGTTCCTCGGATGTTCCAATGTTGGTTAGATGAAATGGTTATTCTATATCCGTCATTTCCGGCGGGCAACGGAACCGAAACTCTCAAAAAAATGTTCTTGGAATTGGCTATTATGACTGAAGATAAGGCAGGATTTCATGAAATATGATTTTGATCGAGAAGTAGACCGGACGGGAACTTCTTCCGTTAAATGGGATTTTATTCGGGAAAAAACGGGGGATGCAGGCGTTGTTCCCTTGTGGGTTGCGGACATGGATTTTGCCGTGGCTGATGAAATTCGGGATGCGATCCTCGCTCGGGCAACGCATCCGGTGTATGGCTATACGACCCGTGGCGAATCGTATTACACCTCTTTGATCGGCTGGTACGAAAGACGACAGGACTGGAAGATCGGACGCGACTGGATTGCTCACAGTAATGGTGTGCTCAATGCCATCTCAACGGCTATACACACACTGACTCAAGAAGGCGACGGAGTAATTATTCAGCCGCCCGTATACCATCCGTTCCCGCGCGTCATACGTCAGGCCGGGCGGCGTGTGGTGGAAAATCCGCTGGTCCTCGAAAACGGTGTGTACCGCATTGATTTTGATGGACTCGAACGCACGATACAAACCGAAAAACCGGGCGCGATGCTTTTGTGTAATCCGCATAATCCTGTCGGTCGGGTTTTTTCCCGTGACGAGCTAGCTCGGCTCGGAAAAATATGCCTCGAATACGGAGTACCAGTTATATCTGACGAGATTCACGGCGACATTGTGTATTCCGATCATCCGCAGACACCGTTCGTCGTAGCTTCGCCTGGTTCGCATGGTTCGGCCATTATTTGCACCGCCCCGAGCAAGACTTTTAATCTCGCAGGGCTATCGACTTCGAACATTATCATTCCTGATGCGGTGCTGCGCACAAAATTCGAAGCAGTTAACCGGCGTACCGGCGCTGATACCTATAACCTGTTTGGTGCGGTCGCTTCAGAGGCTGCATATACTCATGGGGAAGAGTGGTTTGACCAAGTGCTTGCATACATCAGCGAAAACAAGCGCTTCGCGACTGTATTTCTTGAAACCAACTTGCCAAGTGTCCGGGTGATCGAACCGGAAGGAACATACTTCTTATGGTTTGATCTTTCATCCCTTGGTCTCGATGATGCGGCGCTGGAAAATTTTCTGATATCGAAAGCTCGTATTTGGGTTAATCAGGGATTTTCGTTCGGGCAAGGTGGCTCCGGATTTGTACGGTTGAATCTCGCTTGCCGGAAAGCCCTTCTCGCCGAAGCGCTTGGACGGCTGCATGGGGTGGTATCGGGGAAATAACTTTTTTTCCTGACCAGCGGGCGCCGGAGAAACCCAGAGGGTTCGACCTGTCCCGCGACAGCTCATCCCGCAGTACGCACGTTCAGCCCTTTTCCCCCAGTTGAGCTGATCCCCCTATTACGCTATACTGAATACATTATGGATACTACCAAGCTTTCACACTGGGCGGATCAGACTGCCGACAAAATTATACGGGAACGCGGCGACTTGCCGGTGTATACCTGCGCATCGGGCATTACGCCGTCGGGGACCGTGCATATCGGAAACTTCCGCGAGATCATTTCGGTGGATCTTGTTGTGCGGGCGCTGCGCGCTCGGGGCAAGAATGTCCGCTTTATTTATTCCTGGGACGACTACGACGTGTTCCGCAAAGTGCCGGCGAATATGCCGAAGGCCGAAATGCTCGAACAATACCTGCGCTACCCGATTACCATGGTGCCGGACCCCTTTGACCGGGATTCGAGCTATGCGCGCCATCACGAGGTGGACGTCGAGTCGATGCTGCCCGTTGTGGGCATCAAGCCTGAATTCCTGTATCAGGCTGAGCGATACCGTTCGGGCCTCTACGCTGAAGGCATGAAAATTGCACTCGAAAATCGCGAGAAGATCAAGGACTGTCTGAACCGATATCGCGATGATACGCACAAAATTCCAGCCGAAGAAGTATATTGGCCGATTTCTGTTTTCTGCGAAAAATGCAATAAGGACACGACGACCATCGAAGGCTGGGACGGCGAGTGGGGCGTAACCTACTCGTGCGAATGTGGCAACAAGGAAACTGCCGACCTCCGCAAAGCCAAGGGCGTCAAACTTGGCTGGCGTGTGGACTGGCCGATGCGCTGGAAGAACGAAAACACGGTGTTCGAGCCTGCGGGCAAAGATCACCACTCGCATGGCGGCTCGTTCGACACAGCGAAGCTCGTTTCCGAGGAAGTGTATGGATGGACGCCGCCGGTGACCTTTCGCTATGACTTTATCGGGATCAAGGGAACACCGGGCAAAATGTCCTCATCAAAGGGTAAGGTTGTTGACCTTACGGACGTGCTTCGTGTATATCAGCCAGAATTGGTGCGTTACCTTTTTGCCGGAACGCGTCCCAATACCGAGTTCGTGATCAGCTTCGACCTCGACGTTATCAAAATATATGAAGATTACGACAAGACCGAGCGTATAACCTGGGGAGTCGAGAAGGCCAAGAACGAAGAGGTCTTCGAAAAAGAAAAGCGGATTTACGAGTTCTCGCAAGTCGAGGGAATGCCTTCTTCTGCTTCGTATCAGATATCCTTCCGACACCTGTGCAATCTGCTTCAGACCAACTCGGGTGATATAGATGCCGTGATTGCAAGCCTTCCGGACGTGAAGGCCGAGCAACTGGAACGCCTGAACCGGAGAGCGCGCTGCGCCTGGTACTGGATTACCGAGTGTGCCCCCGAAGAGTTCAAGTTTGCCCTCCGTCTTGACGGCTCGAAGGCCGACCTTTCGGGTTCTGCGCTCGAGGCGATCAAAAAGATCCGCGAGGAAGTGTTGCCGAAAATGGACGCAGTTGATGAAAAGGCTCTTTCCGAGATGATATACGCGGTGGCCGAATCGTGCGGTATCGAGTCGAAGGCTCTGTTCCTTGCGACTTACCAGGCTCTCGTTGCCAAGGACCAGGGACCGCGGCTCGCGACCTTCCTTAAAATTATCGGACATGACCGGCTCGTCAAAATTCTCGCGCCGTACTGAACATAAAAAACAGGGGATATTCATATGAAAATTGTAACAGACCTTGCAGCGCTGCTTGAGCAGGAAGAAGAACTGCAGTTTGACTCGTTTACCGCCGCCGATGCATTGGCCCTTGGACTCGAGGCGTGCCGCATTGCGAAGGAACACTTTCCAAAGCCGGTGGCAGTCCATATCGAGTTTGATGAATGGCCCCTGTTTACCCATTTTATGGATGGCACGGATGCACATAACCTGTTCTGGGTAACGGTGAAGAAAAATGTTGCCAAGAAATTCGGTCACAGCTCGCTGTATGTCGGGCTTGAATGCAAGAGCCGGGGAACGACCTTTGCTGTAGAATCGGGCCTCAGTGAAAGCGATTACCGCGCAGAAGGCGGATGTTTCCCGATCGTGGTCCGGGGAAAGGGCAGAATCGGCAGTTTTATCGTGTCAGGGCTTGCCGGTGTTGAAGATCATGCAGTCGTCGTAGAGGCGATCCGCTCGCTTCGAACGTAGCTTTTCCGGCTCTCAAGAGGCGGATTGGGTGGTTTTTTGGTGGGTGCGGGTTACTTCTTCGAGGTCAATTCGCTTGAGTTTTTTCCGGAAATTGACGGAACTGTCGTCCATTATCGAGCGCAGGTAGTCCATCTGCCGCTCGATCGATTCCAGATACAGGTTTTTTGCTACGCCGTACCGCGAGGTAAAGTGATGCAAGGCCATATCGGTTGCATTTCCGAGCGTATTGAACAGACGGTTTTTCGTCATTTCGTAAAATCCGAGGGTTTTCTTGAGCATGTCGAATTCGCTCGAATATCCCGGAAATCCCGCTTCGGTAAATTCATAATACAAAAACAATAGTTTCTCGAGATAGGTGCGATCCGCCATCTGGCCTAAAAGGTCAGCTGCCGCAAGCAGTTCTGCGGCAAATTTTTCTGCCTGATTCTCAAACGGTATTGAGTTAAATGGAGTGCCGATATCCGTTCCCTGGATGAGTCTACCGATGCGTTCGGCACGCGAGAGATCCAGCTTGAATGCTTCTCTGTTTTGCAAGGTGAACGAAATACTTCGGGCAACATGGGTTTTGGTGTATTTTGCTCCGGTTCCGGTCGTATCATCGACTTCCTGGATGTAGCCGGCGTCGTGGAGCATGGCAGCAAGGCATACATCCGTGATCAATTCAGGATCGAGCGCACTATTTCGGGAAAGGGCTCCGTCGCACAGGCGTACAGTCGCGCCAAATACATCGCAGGTATGGTTAAAGTCGTGATATTCCGTGTTACAGGCGGAATAGCCCGGAAAAACGCCGGAATACAAATGCACGGTTAATTTCCAGTATCGTCTGAGTTCTTTTTCATCCGGTTGAGAAAGTCGCGAGGATGCAATCGAAAAGCATTCTTCGAGAACCGAATCGCGGTTGGCAGGATTGAACAGCCGAGAAAGATACACCGAATTGTCGTAACCCACAATTACCTCCAGCCAGGTTTTCCCTTAATTGACGTACCGTTTACTATAGCAAGCGAAGAGGGAAATATCTTGTTATTGTGCTTTTTTTTGAGGAATCAGCACAAAAACCAGGAGGGAAAGAGCATACGGAAGGCCAAGAATCATTGTTGACGGGATGTTTCCGAAGCCCTGGATGACGTTTGTCGAATATTCAGCTGCCGAAAAAAGGAAAACCGCACCTATGACGAGCAGGGGATTCTTGTATCCGAGATATACGGCTGCAAGAGCGGTCCAGCCCCGACCGGCGCTGACGTTCGGTACATAGGCGCCGAGGTCGAGTGTGAGGATGGATCCGGCACAGGCGGCGCAGAAGGCTGCGATGCACCAGGACGCAGTGCGGTACCGAGCGGGCGAAACACCCCGGGCGGTGAGCACAGTAGCCGAAGAGCCGGAAATTTTCAGGTTGAGCCCGGCCGGAGTAAAGCGGATGAAGGCGGCGAAAAGGAATGCGGTGGAGAGGGCTGCCGGAAAGGCGAGTCCCCGCGGGAATGTTACGACTGTACCCATGGTCGATAGTGCGACAACTCCGCGGGTGCCATACCAGGCAGCTGACATCCAGGATGTGACCCCGGCTACAAGCAAATTGACCGACACACCGGTTAAAAAGGGGTTTGCTTTGGTATATTCGGTAATTTTCGCGACTGAATAGAGCAGTGCCACGGTACAGGTCGCAGCGGCAACGAACCCGAGCCAAGGATTACCGGTGGCACCGGTGACTGCTATACAGATAAAACCCGCAAAGGTAATGGCTCCATCCATGAAGACGGCGAGAACTCCGGCATATTCGGTTGCGAGGGCCCCAAGGGTCGCGAAAAGGAGTGGAGCCGCCATAGTCAGTATTTCGGGGAAGGCGTTCATCGGAGTTTCTCCTTCCGAGTGGGCAAGGGAAACACTTGTGCTGATATGCACAGAAATATGACGGCCTGGACGAGGGCGGTGGAATCGAAACTGAAGCGAGTGGTTAGGACCGCAGCGTCGGAAGCGGTTTGGAGCCAGGCATAGAGGATGGCAGCAGGAATGACTGCGAAGATGTTCTGTCGTGCGATAAGCGCTATTGCAAGAGCGCTCCAGCCCATTCCCGACGAGAAGCCGTTGTGACACATGAACCAGGTACCGGTTATCGAGAAAAAGCCCGCGAGTGCATGGAATATACCCGAAACGGTCATGCCGGCTATCGAAGCCGTTTTGACGGGAAATCCGGCAAAACGGGCGAATTCGGCAGCGGTGCCGGTTACACGGAGCCGGTAGCCCGGCGCGGTATTCCGTAGAAATAATCCGGATAGCAGTGCGAGAATAATAGCGACAAAAAATGAAACATTGAGACTTGCTGGTTTCAGGAAGGGAGCCAGCCTGAACGCCTTGTCTATCGCCTTTGTAGCGAGCAGGTTTTTACTTTGATCGCGAAGCGGGCCGGAAACGAGAAAATCAATGACCGGAAGCAGAGCTGCCGACAGGAGGAACGAGGTGAGAAGTTCGCTGATGCGAAATCGTGCCTTGAGAAAACCTGGCACAAAGCCGAGAAGCGCGCCTGTCGCTACTGCGGCGAGGAGGGCCAGGGCGAAACGGAGTAGCGTTTCGGTTGTGCTCGTCGGAGGCGGCCCGGAAAGCATGATTGCGGTAACGAGGGCCGGTGCGTATATTTGTGCTTCGCCGCCGAGGTTGAAGGTTCCCGATTTAAGGGCGAAAGCCGAACCGGTCGCTGCGAAGATCATAAGGCCGGCAGTGTTCAGCATATTTCCAAAATAAAACCAGGATGAAAACGGCTTGGAAAAAAAGACTCCCAGCGGGATTGCCGGCGAATCGCTTGAAAGGGCGATGAGGATTGTTATAATTATGAGCCCCGCACCGAGCGATACCAGGGCAGGCAAAAAACGTTTCATGAGAGCACCCCTTCGCGGAGCATATATATTTCGCTGTAAAAATCGTTCTCGTGGATGGAGTCTGCGTTATCGGTAAGCACGAGGATGGTCATGCCGGACTCCGCCGCCGCAGAGAGGCGCTGACGCAGGAGATCGGTGCTTCGGATGTCGAGCCCCCACTCGGGTTCGGCCAGGATCAGAAATTGCGGCCGGGAAGCGAGCTCGCGTGCTAGGATAAGCCGTTGGAGCTGCCCTCCCGAAAGGGTTTGCACTTTGCGAGACGGAGATGCCTCTATCTGTTCGTCACCGAGTATTTTTAGCGCGAAAGCGAGCTGTGCTGACCGGTCCGGGAAGAGGCAGTCCTGCCGGTATGGAATGAGCATTTCCTGGATGGTAAGTTCCGGGTGGGAAGCACGAAACGCCCGGTCCGAGGGAACTATTGCTACACCGTGCTTCCGGAGCCGCGCGGGAACGATTTCTTCCGGCGAAAGGCATACGGTACCAAGATTGATTGTTCCCTTGTCAGAGCGAATCATGCCCGAAAGTACGTCTTCGAGCGTTTCGATGCCGCTGCCCAGTAGGCCGAAAATGCCGGTAATTCTGCCCGGCAGTGCGGTGAAGGTGATATCCCGCACAGGGTTGCGATTTTGGGGTTCAGCGGAAAGACCCGAGACGGTGAGTGTGCCCCTTTCATCCGGGCAGCTGTTTACCGTTCCAGTGCCGTGTAGCGAGGATTTGTGCTTGGCGCTTCTATGGTCAGGATCGAGCATGTTTTTGAGTAGTTCCTCGGTAACCGGAATTGTATCGGGCGGCATGTGTACCGATGCGGTGTATATGAGTCTCCCCTGACGGAGAACTGAGATGCGATCCGACCAGCGTACCGCTTCCTCGAGCTTGTGGGTAATCAGGATGATGCCGAGGCCGCGCGCACGGGCTTTTTGAAGGGAACTGAAAAAGCGCTCTCGTTCATCGGGGGAGAGAACCGCCGTCGGTTCGTCAAGGATGAGAAAATCGGGTTTGCGATAGAGTGCGCCGACGAGCTCGGTGTAGAGCCGCCCTGCCGGGTTGAGGCTGTTTCCGGGAGCTGACAGGTTGAGCGAGATATCCCATCGTGCAAGGAGTGTGGTGATTTCTTTTTTGCATCTTGAGCGGTGCAGGAGGAAGCCCTTGCTGCCTACCATGATGTTTTCGAGAACGGTAATTTCGTCGGAAAGCAGCGGCCTTTGGTGAACCATGGCAATGCCGGCAGAAAGAGCTTCGGATGGTGAGCGGAAGCAGAAATCCTGTTCTCCGATGCGAACGCATCCTTGCGTAGGTGCGTGTAGCCCGGAAAGAATATGAACAAGTGTGGATTTCCCGGCTCCGTTTTCTCCGAGGATTGTGTGGATTTCTCCGGGCAAAAAGGCAAGCGTCACCCCGTCGAGAGCGGTGAAGCTGGACATTGCTCCCGAGCTGTCCGGAGCGGTTTCGAATATTTTATGAATGTCCTTGAGCTCGGCTCGTTTCATTGTACGGGAAGGGTGATCTCTCCGCTGTAGAGCTTCTGCATGAGAGCGGCTTGCGAGTCCCTGAGAGTTTGCGGAACGGTCTGGATGAAAAGGGGATCATCAGACACGAAGTCGATGTATTTACCGGCGAGTCCTACAGCGTTTGCTCCGCCGCGGACGAGGGAACCTGAAAGGTATGCACTGGTCTGTTCATAGGCAAGCCGTTCTTGCGCCATAATCGCGCTCGAGACGACGAATCCGGGTGCTTTCGCATAGCCGTTGTCGTCGAACCAGGCAACATACAACCCGGCTTCTTGTGCCGCGGCGATCACACCCTGGTTCGCCCCGCCGGAGATCGGCATGATGACGTCAACACCGTCGTTTTTCATTGCACGGGCAAGTTCGGCGCCTTTTGCCGCGTCGTACCAGTTGCCGACAATACGGAAATCGACTTCGAAAGCAGGATCTACCGCACGGGCACCTTCAAGGTAGCCGGGAAGAATTATATTGAGCATAGCTGGATATTCTTGCCCCGCGATCAGCCCGATTTTTTTCTTGGAATTTGCCAGTTTCATGGAGCTCGAACTGACGAGGGCCGCCATATAGCCGGAAATATAAGCCTGCTCGCGCTGATTGTAAGCAAAGGTGGTGATTTTCGGGTTTCCGGAGAAGGATGAATCGAAGACGAGGAACTCCTGTTCGGGAAACTGTTCAGAAATGGGAGCTATGATTTCGGGTATTGCCGGATTTGACGAAATGATCAGGCTGTATTTTTTTTCGGCGGCAAGGGCGGTCATCTTGGTGCCCCAGTCGGCTTGCTTAGTCCCGGCTTCAATTACCTGGATGGTGGCATTTTTTCCGGCTGCTGCGGCTTCGGTGACTGCTTTTGTAACTCCGGAGACAAGCATTTCGTAGACAGGGCTGCCGGAAACGGTGCCGGGAACAAACACTGCGATAGTATATTTGGCTGCATCTCCTGCAGTACTTCGGGCTGTTTTTTTTTCTGTGCAGGAAACAGCAAGCAGGACGAGCAGGAGGCACAGTAGTAGGGTACGGATTTTCATAGCGATCTCCTCAAACAGATACCCTTAATATAGTAAAAATCGAAACCTTGTGCTACTATGAATTCATGACGGGATTTTTTATAAAGAAAGCTTTTTTCGACGGTTGGGACAATCTGCTGCAGATTCTCCTCTTGAACGTGATCATCATGGGCATCGGGTTTGGCGGGTTTTTTCTCGCCGGCATTACATCCCGGCTCGTGATTGTCTCCATTCTGGTGCTCGTTTGTACCGGGCTTCTCGAAGGTGTCCTGCTTCTTGGCATATCGACGCTCATGGCGCGTGTTGCAGACTATAAAAGTTTTACCTTTCATGACTTGTTTACCGCCATGAAGGAAACCTGGAAGCATGGTATGCTTTTCGCGCTGGTCATCGTTTTTGGCTGCTTTATTTTTTCTGTAACGCTGCCGTATTATTTCGGTTTCGGCAATCCGTTCGGTTTTGCTCTCGCGGTGCTTATGTTCTGGTTGGCGGTCGTCACTGTTTTGTCCCTGCAATGGTTTTTTCCGATACGGAGCCAGTTAGACCAAAATTTCATCAAATGCCTCAAAAAATCCTTCATCATTTTTTTTGATAATCCGGGATTTTCCTTGTTCATGTTTGTGTATTCTATTATCCTGCTGCTTCTTTCGCTTGTATTCGTCATGCTGGTTCCGGGTATTACCGGCCTCATCCTTGCCTACAACGAAGCGTTCCGTCTCCGCCTATATAAATACGACTGGCTCGAGAAGAATCCTGATCTCGATCCGAAGACAGCTCGCAAATCTGTTCCCTGGGACGAACTGCTCGCCGAGGACGAAGAGACGGTCGGTCATCGAAGCTTCAAGAGTTTTATTTTCCCCTGGAAAGACTAACGATTCACCAGCGGCAGCTTCTATTCGTCCATGGTTCGGAAGATGCCGCGGCTATAATCCTTTTGCACATCCTGCCACAAAAAGGTTCGCCCATTCATCGCAATGTAGACACCGCTTAACATGAGGCGCGCTGCCATGAAGGCCGTTCCCAGATTGAACAAAGCGTCCGATCCGAATACCTGGTACGGAATCATCGCACCGGTGAGCACAATGGTCTTGTTGATCCCGAGTGGTCCGAGATACCGGGCGGTTTCTGCCATACGGTCAGTTCCGTGGGTTATTACAATGCGCTTTTCGTTCGACCGTTCGCAGGCTTCCTTGATGAGGACGCGATGATCATCGGTCATCTCGAGACTGTCCATCAGCTGGAGAATCTCGATTTCTACCGGCGTGAGGATGCGGGCCTGCCGGATAATTTCCGGCAGATGTGAATTCCTGAAAGTTAGTTCTCCCTTCAGTTCGTCGTAGTGTTTGTCAAACGTGCCACCCGTGATTATGAGGCGTACCGGATCATCATTCATTGCTCTAATTCCTTGTCAATTCTTTGGAATGAAACGGCTGCCGGTCTGGCCGCGTTCGGGTCGTTTTTTTCCGGGTATCGGCTTCAGGTCGGTAATATCTTCTATTTTTTCTTTCCGGGGTGGTCGTTCCCTGGATGACAATTTTTCCTTCACGTACGTGTTTCCATTTTTCGAGGTTGCACGATTTTTCCGCGGGATGTACACCTTGACCGCAACGATTTTTGCAAAGCTTGCCGGTTCGGGTATTTCGAAGCGAAGCTTTTCTCCGGTGAAGGGATGGATAAAGGCGAGCACGCGTGCGTGGAGAGCGAGCCGTCCGATGGGACTTGGTACGGATGTTTTATTCGTTGCCTCGGTGGCTTCCCAGTTCTGCATGCCGTAGATCTCGTCACCGATTATCGGGTGTCCGACGTGGGCCATGTGAACGCGTATCTGGTTTTTGCGGCCGGTCTCGAGTTCACATTCAACCAGATCGTAGGTTGAACCGCGTTCAACTACTTTGTAGTGTGTGACGGCTTTTTCGGCATCTTTCAAGTGTTTGGTATCTCCGTGCCGGGGAACGAAGGCGACATCGTGTATGTTGTAGGCGAGCGGAGCATTGATGGTTCCTGTTTCCGCAAGCGGTGGGGCTTTTTCGTCGCGGGCGCAGACGCAGCGGTAAGTTCGCTCGGTCACGATGCGTTGCCAGTCGTCCATGATGACGGTCTTGGCTTCGGCTGTACATGCGAACATCATGACACCCGAGGTGTCCCGGTCGAGGCGATGAACGACGGCCATGCGCTGCTTGCCTTTGCTTTTTTTCATCTCGGTCAGGAGATCCTGCGCCGAGGGCGTACGCGAGCCGGGAAAGCCGATCGACAGCATTCCTGATGGTTTGTTGACGACGATAATCCACTGGTCCTCGTGGAGTATGGACAGACCTTTTGGTCCCTTGGTTTCTTTTGCGCTCATGTTCTATTGCTCCTGATACCGTTCGACGACTTCCGAGAGGATGGGCATAAGTTGTTTTTTTCGTGAAACAACATCGCGCATCAAGTACACCGAATCTTCCTGCTTGGGAAGGCGTATCGTCTGTTCGAAGTTGCGCTCGGCTGCGATAAGAAGCAAGCTCGACAGTGCAGTGATATCGGTTACGAGCAGAGCGCTGAACAGGTGATCCCCTTTCTTGCGGCTTGCTTCGAGCATTGCGATGAATTCCGCCTTGCGTTCAAGAATTTCGTGCGGATCTTCGACCTCGAGCTGGCTGACGGTAAAGGTCAGTCCGCCCTCGCTGTATTCCTTCATGTCCTGCACTATAAGAAGCTCGGCCGAACGTCCGGTGATGTTGCTTGCCGCGGTCAGCAGGTCTTTTCCCAGTTTGTCGATGTCGAGGTTGGTGATATTTGACAGATATTCGGCAGCCGAGCGGTCTTGTGCTGTAGTGGTGGCCGACTGAAGCACCAGGGTATCCGCAAGAATTCCGCACAGAAGAATCGAAGCTATTTCGGCGCGGATTGGAATATGGCTTTCCTGGTACTGGTTGGTGATGATGGTGCTCGTAGCTCCGACCGGTTTGTTGATAAAGGTGATCGGATATCGGGTTGAAAGGTTGCCGAGCCGGTGATGATCGAGGATTTCAAGAATCCTGAAGTGTTCGATGCCTTCGATGGCCTGGGTTTGCTCGTTGTGATCGACCATAATCACGTCAATGTTCGGTTCACTATAGAGATCGCTTTCCGAAATAATACCGATGACGCGACCGGAATCATCCACGACCGGCAGGCTTTTTCCTGGTGCCGTGGCGAGAAGCGGTGCGACCTTGCGGGTTGTATCGTTTTGGTTAACGGGCCGTACCTCGGTGTTTGACATGCAGCTGACCGGCATGGAGTAAATGAGCAACAAGGATGTTGACGCTGTATCGTACGGACTGATAAGTACCGATACCCCTTTTTCCTCGGCTCGTTCACGCATTCCCTTTTCCAGCATGTTTCCGTTCGTGATGATGAGCGCCCGTACCCCGCTTTCTATTGCATGAGTTTGAATGTCGATCCGGTTCCCCGAAATGACGATGGTATTTTCCGGTATGTGCGTGCCGAGATGATCCTGAAACGTTTTGAATTCCGCCGCCGCGATGATGATCGGGCTTTTTTTGATTTCCTTTTCATTGCATACGACCAGAGCCTGGGTATGCAGTACCGATGACAGTAACTCGATACTCGTCTGGATCACCGTTTTTTGCTTCGGGTTGATCATCTTGAGTACTTTCTGGGCGAAGGAACTGTAATGAAAGAGTGAATGGTAACAGCCCGAGTTGTCGATGACCGGTAATACCCGGATCTCGTTTTTTTCGAGGATTTCCATCGCTTCCCACAAGGAGGTGTCGGCTCCAATCGTCTGAAAGACTGGATTGAAGTGATATGCTACCTTCGGGACGAGGTCCGACAGGAATTCAGGAAGGGGTACCTTGAATCGGGTAAAAATATACTCGGTTTGGGGCGTCGGTTTTCCGGCGCGGGCCGCGTAGCAGTTTTTTATTCCCTGTGCTTGTTTGAGCGCCGCGTAAGCCGCAGCGGATACGACTGAATCGGTGTCCGGGTTCCGGTGACCGATTACATAAATCTTTTTTTCGCGTTCTGTTGTGTCCATAATGTGACAATCAGTATATACACTATTTACGGAAATTTATATACAATGCCTCCATTATGATAGCTTTAGTCGCCTTTCTCGGCAATCACGGCAAGCAGTACGCCCAGAACCGGCATAACGTCGCCTGGCAGTTTGCCGACGCCCTGCCTGCCTTTTCTTCCCTTTCCTGGCAAAAAAAATTCAAGGGACTGTACACAAGCAAGATGAGTGCTTTGGGTGAAATAGTGCATTGTATCAAACCCGAAACCTTCATGAACCTTTCGGGCGAAAGCATTGCAGCCGTGTGTGGATTTTTCAAATTAAAACCTGAAGAAGTGCTTGTGGTGCATGATGAAATAGAACTGCCGCTCGGTACAGTGAGCCTTAAGTGGTCGGGCGGACTTGGCGGCCACAATGGACTACGTTCGACGAAAACCTGTCTTGGAACGCCCGATTTCTGGCGGCTCCGTTTCGGTGTTGGTCGGCCCGAGCATTCAGACGTGGCAGGTTTTGTGCTTTCGGACTTTACCTCCGACGAGCGCATTACACTGAGCCGTGTTTGGCCCGCTACCGGGGAGCTTCTCGACATAGTGCTCGAAAAAGGCCCCGAACCGCTTTTAAAAGAATGGGCCAAAAAAAAGATCGTGGAGGTTTGAGCATGACGACACAGACACAGGAAGCCTTCGAGCGCTTGTACCAGACAATAAAAACACTGCGTGCTCCCGGAGGTTGTCCCTGGGACATCGAGCAGACGCCGGCTTCACTTCGCGAAACGCTCATCGAGGAAGCGTACGAAACGGTAGAAGCGATCAATGAAGGTGAAAGCGGCCATGTGTGCGAGGAAATCGGGGATGTGTTCCTGAATGCGGTGATGCTTTCCTATATATACGAACAGAACGGTGAGTTTACTGTCGCAGATGCGCTCGAGGGAGTTTCTGATAAGCTTGTCCGTCGACATCCGCATGTCTTCGGCAAGACCGAAGGCTTCGCCGGTCCCGAAAGCGCAGGCCGCACCGATACCGCCGAAAAGGTCCTTGCCCAGTGGGATGTCATCAAACGAGGCGTCGAGGGACGGAAAGCAGGTTCCCTCCTTGACGAAGTTTCCAAAGGTATGCCCGCGCTTGAACGCGCTCACAAACTACAAAAAAAGGCTGCCAAAATCGGATTTGACTGGAACAACCTGGACGAAGTCTGGGCTAAAGTCGATGAAGAACTCGGCGAACTTAGGGAAGCTATTGTTGATGGCGACAAGGAAAAAATAGAGGACGAGTTTGGCGATGTGCTGTTCGCCATCGTGAACATCGCTCGCCACCTCAAAGTCGATCCCGGCGTCGCCCTGACAAGTACGAATGCCAAGTTCACCCGCCGTTTCCGCTATGTCGAAAATGCAATGAAGGCCGCCGGCCTCCCGCTCGACAAAGCCCATTTCCGCGAGATGGATCAGTATTGGGATGCTGCGAAAATAGACGAGAGGAAATAAAGTAATCACGTAGCATTGATGACCGCTTGGTGGAATTTGACAATTCTTCCTTTCACGGGTGATACTTCATCTGTGGAGGGACAACAATGGGAAATAAACGTTCGATATTTGTCAGTGCTTCAGAGGACCGGCTCGAGAAATTGATCGAGGAACGGATGAAGGTTGGCGCAGACAAGAAACTGATAGACGCGCGAATTTGGGATCTGTTTGGCGAAGAGTGGTGTGTTATGTTCACCGATCTCTCGGGCTTTTCGCGCAACGTGGCCCAGTTCGGTATCATCCATTTTTTGCAGACTATACAAGAATCTGAACGTATTCTCATCCCGATAATAGAGGACCATGATGGTATTCTGTTAAAGGTCGAAGGTGACAGCTTCCTTGTCATTTTTCGCAATGTCACCAAAGGACTGCAGGCCGCCCTCGCAATGCAGCGGATACTTAAAAACTACAATACCGACAAAGTACCCGAAGAGCGGGTTCTCCTGTGCGTGGGACTTGGCTTTGGAAAGATTCTACGGATAGGCGACTCGGACGTGTTCGGTTCCGAAGTCAATGCAGCAAGCAAACTTGGAGAGGATACCGCAAAAGCCTGGGAAATCCTCGTGACCGACGGAGTCAAGCAACGCTGCAGTACTATGGATTCTATCAAGTTTGAAGAGATTCCCGACGTACCACCCGGTGCCGAAAAAGCCTGGAAGGTTGTGTATACCTTATAACGTTCAATGCTGGCATGGGAAAATTTTTCCCATGGCTGGCAAAAATTACCCTTCTGTTTTTCAAATCGGCAAAATGTTTGTTCCAACAGCATACTTTTGCGGTTTTTCAATTGGCACATTTCTTGCTAATAAACCATATGCTTACAGCATGCTCTATCACAAGGGGGACAATTATGGCGAAAAAGATTTCGGGAATTCAACTGGCACGGCGGATTACGCTGGGAATAATGCTTACCGGCTTGACGGTGCTGACCATCTTGCATCAAAAACTGCAGGGCATACCGTCGATCGATGCTCTTGATCCGTTTGGCGGGCTCGAAACCCTGCTAAAGTTTGTCGCAGGCGGTGAACTGATCAAGAAGATCGAACCGGGGACTATCATCCTTTTCGGCGGCTTTGTCGTACTTTCAATTGTATTGTCCCGTTTTTTTTGCGGCTGGTTTTGCGCATTCGGCGCCCTTCAGTCAGTTTTTGGCGCTCTCGGAAAAAAACTGTTCGGTCGACGCTTTATTGTTCCGGTAAAACTTGACCGGGTTCTGCGCCTCGTCAAATATCCCCTGCTCGTCGGTATTGTCTGGATCACCTGGCAAACCGGAACCCTGTTTATCCGTCCGTATGAACCTCTTGCGGCATTTGGACATCTTTCTGCCGGACTGAGTGCGGTACTCGGCGAATTTTCAATCGGTTTCATTATACTGGTTGCGGTGATGCTCCTTTCAATGCTGTATGAACGGGTTTTCTGCAAATACCTGTGTCCACTTGGTGCAGTCAATTCGATTCTTGGCCGCATTCCGCTGTTCCGGATCAAACGCTCGGCAGATTCCTGTATTTCCTGCTCGAAATGCAACAAAGTCTGTCCGATGAATATCGACGTTTCCACGGCCGGCACGATCAATTCTCCCGAATGCATATCCTGCATGGAATGCGTTACCGCCTGTCCTACCAAGCCGAATTCCCTCGAAACTACTATTGCCGGAAAGAAGGTGAAAGTGACGGTTGTCATTGCTGTTGGTTTCGCTATTTTCCTCGGTGCCGCTGTTATCGGCCAGGTGACCGGAATGCTCAGATTTGCCCCGCAAACCCTCAAATCCATAGCCGCAACGGGAGCTCTGACAATACCTGATATCAAGGGTTCCTCTACCTATGCGATGATCGCCGATTCGTTCGGGATCGATCTTGAACAGCTGTACCGGGAGGTTGGTGTCGACATGCAGATCGTGCCACCTGATACCAAAATCAAGGATACAGGTGTGCTTGCCGGACTTGATGGTTTCGAGGCCGATGCAGTACGTCTTGCCGTGTCCCGGATCACGGGAATCCCGTACGCAGGTGAAGGCGGCGACAAAGCGGCTGAAGGTGCGGTTGCCCCAGCCGAAACAGCAGCTCCGGCCGAAACAGCAGCCCCGGCCGAAAAAACTGTTTCGGCCGAAAAAACTGCCACGGCCGCACCCGCACCCGCACCCGCACCGGTTACCCCCGCCACTGGTGTTGCGCTTGTTGTTCCTGCCGGCTTCGCGCTTGAAGGCACCATGACCATTAACGAGGTAGCTGCTGCACTCAACGGGACCACTGCTGCGGTGATCGAAAAACTTGGCTTGCCGGCGGACATACCGCTCGAGAAGCCGCTACGGGATATGAAGGATCAGTACGGGTATACCATGCCTGTGTTGAAGGAAAAAATACTACAATAAACAATCGCTGTCGCCGTCAGGTTGTTCTGCCGGCGGCCTTCTTTTTAATGTGCGCATGTATGTTTCTGTGTTATGCTTTTTGTATGACTATTCGGTTATCCGGGGATTCCGGCCGGCGGTTTGCATATACCGATCGTAAAAACGGTTATCTCGAGCTCGCCTGCTGTACAGCCGCAAGCTGCGACGGCGGTTATTTCCGCGGCTCTACAAAATACCTTTCGGATTTTTTCCTGTCGGCCGGCCCCACCGATCTCTACCGGGTTAACGCGAGTTGTACCGAAGTGCAGAGTGACGGGTTTTCTGTCCTTTTTGATATAGATGGTACAGAAAAAAGGCTTGATGTTTCCCTCCTTCTCGATGAAGCGTCTTTTTATCTTTGTGCTCCCGGGAATGCTACGGACACGGATATGGGTATAGGTATCGTGTTTACTCGCGAAGAAACCTGGCATAAGTCCGTCACGGATGGAGTGATGCTCTTTGGCTCAGAGTCCGGAATCTGTATAGCATCCCTTACCCCATTCCGAGCAGAAATTGCCGATTCCGAACGCATTGTGCTTTTGACAGAAGTACCCGGTGCGCCCTTCTATCTGGCTTTTGAAGAGAACCCCGAGGCGGCACGGCAGAAGGCCATTCGTCTCGCGCAGAGTGCTGCAATCGATGCACACCGCGCCAAAATTGCTGCTTTTTTCGATAGCTGTACATCTGTTTCAGGCGTCGCGGAGTTTGACGATGCGGTCAAGTGGGCACGGTTTTCCGGCTGGATGCTCGTCACGGATGATGCTCATCCGGTGATCTGGACAGGTCTTCCCTCGTCCCGCGAGAGCCGGATGCGCGATACCTTCATGGCCCTGCCGGGGCTTCTTTTGGCAGGCGGCAGGTTTTCTGAAGCCCGTGCCCTTCTGTTGTCGTTCACCGATCTGAACGACACAGAGAATCAAACCGGCATCGATGGCAAGCTTTTTTTTATCCGATCCTTGTGGGCGTACGTGCAGTATACCGGTGACACCGCGCTTGTGGGGACGCTACGCGGAACCGTTAATCAGATTCTCGATACCATCCTCGCCGTACATACTGATGAGCACGGTTTTTTAGTGCACGGAGATGCGGAAACCTGGATGAACAGCAGAATTCAAGGCAATGGAGCCTGGACTCCCCGGGGGGATCGTGCTTGCGAAATACAGGCACTTTGGTACACCGCGCTTTGCATCGGAACGCGCATGGCGCGGCTGCAAGGCAACGAGTCAGAGGCGCAAACCCGAGCGGTACTTGCACACAAACTGAAAAAAGCGTTTCGGAAATATTTCTGGTCTGAATGCCGGAATGCACTTGCGGACCATCTGTCGCCGGGCGGCCACGGAGAATGGCTTCCCGATTTCCGGGTACGCCCGAATCAGCTTCTGGTACTCACCATTCCCTCAATTCTTGACGGAGAAGACGCCGATTTTATCGGCATCAGGGAACGGAAAGAAATTCTCGAAAACGTGAAACGGGAACTCGTTACCCCGTTCGGCCTTTTCAGTCTCTGCCCGGATGATCCCCTGTTTAATCCCGGTGCCGAGTGCCATACCGGGCGGATATGGCTGTGGACTGCCGGTGCCTTTGTCGAAGCGGCAGTTGAAAACGATGTTGCCGTTCTTGACCATCTCTCTTCGGCACTACTGGTGAATCAAGCTACACTTGCTATGACGTGTGGCTGTGCCGGAGCTCTTCCCGAAACGGTCGACTCGGAATGCGACTGTACAGGAATGCCGGAACTGCCCGGAAACTGGTCGCAGGCCCTAAGCGAAGCGGAGTTCGTGCGTTCTGTGTATCAGGGGATCATCGGCTTCAGGCCTTTTCTTGCCGCGAACTGCCTCGAGATTCATCCCCACCTCCCCGACTGGACAGATTTCTGGAGTGCAGAGTGTCGGTTTGGCGACGGCTGGAACCTTTCAATCAGCCTCGAACGCACTTCTTCGGAGAATGTAGGCGAGACGGGCATCCGGTGCAAGCTGTTCTGGAATGCCGGAGAAGCACCGTATCCGCATCCCTTGTCTCTTCTTGCAAATGGAGTGCCCGTAGTTCCCGGCAAGCTTGTCCATCTTTTTTTTCCTGCCTCTCCGGTGAAAAAAGTGCGAAGGAGCGGAAGAAGCAGGAAAGGGCGAAGCATTTTCGCGACATATGGTTTTTGTATGGATGAATTTCCCGTGCGGCAACTGGACAACGACTGGTCCGTGGCACAGAACTCGCCGGATTTCCTTGAAAAATTACACGCGAACGGAGGTCTTTCTCGGTGCAACGGACGGGGAGAAAACGCAGTTGTGCTCGAATCATTTTTTGATTCCGCCTGGTTCGCAAAAAAATATATAACTTCCCTCCCTATGGGTGCTCTCTGGTCCCGGGAAGAAACTCTTTTTCGTCTGTGGGCACCAACTGCACGTTCTGTAGCCCTTGTGCTGTTTTGGGACGGAAGGGATTCCATTTCCTCCGTGGTGCTTCCTATGCGCGAACATGCCGGGGTGTGGGAAATGCCTCTTGCCGGCGACCAGAACGGAATATACTACTGTTTCCGCATTCGCGCGCATGGTATTGTTCGGGACAGCGGCGACCCCTATGCACGTGCCTGCGGAATAAACGGATCCCGTTCAATGGTCATCGATGGTTCCTCTGCCAACCCGAACGGCTGGAGCACGCTTGTTCCCCCGACTATTGCTTCGCCGAACGATGCGATTGTGTACGAGATGCATGTAGCCGATATCACTTCATCCCCTTCATGGAATGGCGATCCAATCCTACGCCGAACGTACCTCGGCGCGGCAGAGCGGGGAACCACAACGAAGGGGAGCCCGACCGGTTTCGACCACATACAAATCCTTGGTGTGACCCATGTGCAACTCCTGCCGGTATTCGATTTTGTCAGCGTCGACGAAAGTCGGCTCGAGGATCCTGAATACAGCGGCCGGACGGTCGGCGGCCTGTTCAACTGGGGCTATGATCCGGGAAACTGGTCGGTGCCCGAAGGGTCTTATTCAACAAATCCCTTCGATGGCGCGGTGCGCATCCGCGAATTGAAAACTCTCATAGCTGCCTTCATTACGATCGGTATCGGGGTGATACTGGATGTGGTATACAATCACGTGCCGACTGCCTCTCAACATCCGCTTGAAATCTGTGTTCCCGGTTATTATTTCCGCCTGGACGGTTTTTCCGGGGCAGGAGACGATACGGCCAGCGAACGCGCGATGTTCCGCGCATACATGATCGACTCCCTCTGTTTTTGGCTTACTGAATACAAACTGTCCGGCTTTCGATTTGACCTGATGGGCCTCCATGACATCGAAACAATGAACGCCGTTGCCGCAGCGCTACGGAAAATAAAACCTGATGTGCTTTTATACGGTGAGGGGTGGGACATGTACCGGGGTGGGAAGATGATCGGCGCGACGATGTGTGAAGCTCGAAAGCTCGACCGGATCGGTTTTTTCAATGATGCCTTCCGATGCGGCATCAAAGGCTCGGTGTTCAGTGCACAATCGGGCGGTTTTATTCATGACGGCAGTCATCGCGAGTCGGTCAAATTCGGCATTGTTGGGGCGGTGTATCATCCGGAAGTGCACAACAATCTTGTGGACGGTACCGTCAACCCGAATCCCTGGACCGAAGAAACCGCAACCTCGGTCAACTATACCGAAATTCATGACAATCTGACCCTCTACGACAAGCTCGTTCTTGTCGAGAACGGGATGAGTGAAGCATATTACGAACGCCTGCAGCGAACTGCAATCGCACTTGTACTGTTTTCGCAGGGGCAGCCGGTACTGCACGCGGGGATGGAGTTCATGCGGACCAAGGAAATACCTGCTGACCTTCTGGTCTCGAATCCCAGATTCACCGATGTTTACTGGACTGCGGACAAGATACGCGCTTTTTCACACAATTCTTACAACCTGTGTGACCGGATCAATGGCCTCGACTGGAATTGTTGTGCCGAAAAAAGGGATTTGGTAGACTATGTGCGTCGTCTCGTGGCGATCCGGAAGGCTCATCCCCTGTTCCGGCTCCGGACGGCCGCCGAAGTTGTCTCTTCGCTGCATTTTTTGGAAAGTGAGCCGGGCCTTCCGGCAATCATAACGACTCCGCCTGTGCCGGGTCCCTTTGCACCACCTCTGCTGGCTTGGACGATTGACGGCACATCCTCTGGCGACAGCTGGAAAAGTGTCTGCATTATTGTCAATCCTGCCCCGGTCGCGGCCGATTTTATCCTTCCCGCCTGTACAGATTCCAACCGCTGGCATCCGGTTACCGACGGTGACGTTTTCCAGGAAGGTGAAGCTCTCTTACCGGGGACGGTGACGTCAATTGCCCCAAAAGCGCTGTACTTATATGCAGAATTTTAGTATCTTTGCAAAACAACCAAAATATCAAGGAGTGAAAATTGAATTCACCATATATGAACGAGGATGACGAAGAGGAAAATGACAAGGCCGAAAAGCAGACCGAGGGCATGGATCCCCTTGCGCACAAGTTCCTTAAAACCCGTCAGATCTTGCTTTCGGGCGAGATAAACAAGGCTCTTGCCGAAAAGATCGTGCGCCAGCTACTGGTGTTGGAAGCCGACTCTGAAGAACCGATCAAGCTCTACATAGACTCTCCCGGAGGAGATGCCGACGCGGGCTACGCAATTTTCGATATGATCCGCTTTATAAAGGCTCCCGTCTTGATCATTGGCATGGGACTCGTTGCGAGCGCTGGTGCTATAATCCTCCTTGCCGCCCCCAAAGAACGCCGTTTTGCTCTGCCGAACAGCCATTACCTCATCCACCAGCCGTTATCCGGCATCAAGGGTGTCGCCACCGAAATCGAAATCCACGCGCAGGAAATTGAAAAGATGCGCATCAAGATCAACTTGATGATTTCGAAGGAAACCGGAATGCCGGTCGAAAAGGTCTCGAAGGACACTGATCGCGATTTCTGGATGAACGCCGACGAGGCAAAAGTATACAACCTGGTTTCGAAGGTTATTACCTCGCGGAATGAGTTGCCCTAAACCGAAGTTTTGGAGTGGTGCAGATCGCTTCAGCCATGAAAAAAGCCCGTTCCGGCACACCGGAACGGGCTTTTTGTTTACCGTGTGAAGCTTTTTATCCGAGATATTTTGCGAAGGTTTCCCGACCGGCAAACCGTGCGGTCACTCCCAGTTCGTCCTCGATGCGCATCAGCTGGTTGTATTTGGCAACCCGGTCGCTTCTGCTCATCGATCCCGTTTTGATCTGGCCCGTCTCGAGAGCCACTGCAAGATCGGCGATGAATGTGTCTTCTGTTTCGCCCGAACGGTGCGAGATAACCGCGGTATAGCCGGCATTCTGCGCCATTCTGACGGCATCGATCGTTTCGGTAACCGTGCCGATCTGGTTCAGCTTGATGAGGATCGAGTTGCACGAACCGGCCTTGATACCGCGCTGGAGTCGTTCGGTATTGGTGACAAAAAAGTCGTCGCCGACAACCTGTACCCGTTTTCCCAACTCGTCAGTCAGGCGCTTGTAGCCTTCCCAGTCATTCTGATCGAGGGGATCTTCGATCGAGATGATGGGATACGTATCTATCCATTTTTTGTACAGATCGATCATCTCGTCGGCGGTGAAGAGCTTTCCGGGATTTGATTTCCAGAACTTGTAGCCCTTACGATCTCCGGCGTCATAGAGCTCGGAGGCTGCGCAGTCGAGTGCGATCATGATGTCTTCGCCGGGACGGTAATGTGCCTTTTCGATTGCTTTCATGATGAAGGTGAGCGCTTCCTCGTTACCGATGTTGGGTGCAAAACCGCCCTCGTCACCGACCGAGGTGGTATGACCGGCGTCTTTCAGAATTCCCTTCAGGGCATGGAATACTTCTGCAGTCATTCTGACTGCCTCGCGCATCGAGTCTGCACCGACCGGCATGATCATGAACTCCTGGAAGTCAATTTTGTTGTCCGAATGTTGGCCGCCATTGATGATGTTTGCCATCGGAAGGGGCAGTTGCATCGTATGGGCTCCGCCTAAGTAGCGGTACAGCGGGATGCCGAGCGAATCTGCCGCCGCGCGTGCCACTGCCATTGAAACGCCGAGAATAGCATTCGCACCGAGTTTCGATTTATTGGGTGTACCGTCAAGGGTCAGCAAAATATGATCTATTTCGGACTGATCCAGAGCATCCGCTCCGTCAAGCTCTTCGGCAATGGCGTTGTTTACCTGCTCTACCGCGTCCAGGACACCTTTACCCTTGTATCGCTCCATGTCGCCATCGCGCATTTCCAGCGCTTCGTGTTCTCCGGTTGAGGCTCCGGAAGGGACTGCGGCCCGGCCCCGGCTTCCGTCTTCGAGGTATACGTCTACTTCTACCGTGGGGTTTCCTCGGGAATCCAGAATCTCCCGGCCGTCTATGAATGCAATTCCGCTCATATATAAACCTCCCTTTCAATAATCAGTTCTTCTTTATAATACGTTTAAACCGTGCTAAAATCAAACAATATGGAATTCGATCTGACCCCGGAAATAACCGATGAAGTGATATTTGCCATGGAAGACCAGACCGGTCATTTCCTGTACGACTCCGCCGAATGTCGTTGCGTCGCTTCGATTGAACGGGACGATGATGATGACCGCTATTATGCGATTCCGGTGTGGGACTCGATCAGCGGATTTCGCATGATGGACCGCTTCGTCGCCCAGCTGCGGAATCCTGTCGTGCGCGAAGAACTTCGCACCGCTTTAGCTGCCGGGCATGGCGTGTTCCGGAATTTCAAGAATATTTTGAAAAGCCATCCCGAAATTGAACGGCTCTGGTATCAGTTTAAAGAGCGCGAGATGAAAAATATCGTACTCGAATGGTACAATAGCCTTCGCGATTTTTGGGGACTCGACCACGTCGGTGTCGAACCCGAGGAGACGGGCGAAATCGTCAGCCAGGATTTCACTTTCAGAATATACGCAGATGCGGACGAAGAAGATTTGAATGTCTTGCTCGATTCCATCGACGTAGAAATTGCCGGCATGCTGCCTGGAGGACTGTCCGAAGCGATAACCGATCTATGGGACCGAATCCGGGGTGACGGGACGGATGTGAGCGATGGGGAATGTGTTTTTGTTGCGGAGAGCGGGGAAGGCGATATTGTTGGCTGCGCCATCTCGTCGCCATTGCCGGAGGGTAGTGTTCGTTCGGCACAGTTGACTATAATTGCCGTCTATCCGGAATTCCGTGGTCTCGGCATCGGAAAGGAACTTCTTTCTCGCACTATCACATTCTGGTCAAAGAAAGAGTTCCGCTGGCTACTGTTCACCAGTCCGGTGGTTTCGCAGTTGTTTTTTCCGGTTCTGCACCGAACCGGTTTCGTCGAAAAAGGCCATGTTTCGGTACTTGATCTCCCCGCTGCGGATTGCCATTGAGCAAGTCCGTATATTATGACATTATAACTATATCAGGAGATGTTTATTGTGGCAGAAAAGCAAAAAACTGAATTGAATGAAGAGCAGATTATTTCGTACCTCAAGGAAATTGTCGAAAAAATCAGGACAGAAGAAGATCCCCTGGAGCTCAACGCGTATCGCCGCCTTTTTCGCAAGGCTGTTCCTTTTACCCTGCGTTCCTATTTTGCGGCCTATCTTCTCAAGCAGCAGTTCGCCGGCAAACAATCAGCGAGATCCGGTATGTTGTCACGCAATGAACGTTCAGGAAGAACGAGTAAAAAAGAACGTAACGAAAGCAGACCGGCTCGTCAGGAAGAACCCAGGCGGGGCAAGGCTGCAGATTCTCGCCGGCAGGAAGGCAGAGTTACCGAGCCGAGGAATGAGGGGAGATCGTTTGAATCTCGAACGAACGAATCACGATCAAGCGAATCTCGCTCGAGCGAATCCCGAACGAGCGAATCCCGAACGAGCGAGCCGCGTGTTATCGAACCCCGTATAGTGCTTGCAGAGGACGTATCGACAACCCTCTTTATCAGCATCGGCCGGAACCGTCGGGTGTATCCCCGCGATCTGATCGGACTGATTATGCAGAATGTCGAGATCGAACGCGAGCACATCGGCGAGATCCGCGTGCTGGACAATTATTCGTTCGTGCAGGTTATCACCGAAGATGCCGAAAAAATCATTGCCAGTCTCAACGAGTTCGAGTACCGCGGCAGAAAATTGGCCGTCAGCTATTCGCGCAAGCGCGATGAACAGCCCTTGGGCGAAAACAGCGGAATTGACAGCGGCGACCGCAATGATTCGATCGAAGGAACCGACGAAGCTGCCAACGACGATGATCGGTACGATGAACCGTCAGCCCATGCAGATTCTTGGATTTCACAAACCGATTCTCCGGATGACGAAGAACACGATTCCGATATTCAGTAGAGTCCCTGCGGTGATTAGAAGAAAACCGGCAACCCTGCGTTGCCGGCTTTTTTTTGCCCCGGTTTTTTTTGTATAACTCAAATGTGCGGTAAGTGTGAAAAAGAGGCCGGGAGGCAGGTAGGGCAGGGCGATACCGAAAATTGCCGCCAGGGCCAGCATCCCGGCGAGACCCGTTTCCTGGTTCCGGGTATATAAAAGGAACAACAAAAACTCGGTGAACGCTCCGGCAGCGACACTATATGGCTTGACCGGATTTGCAATCCGTTCCGGAATGGTCAGCTTCCGCAGCTGCTCAGCAAGTGCTGCGCTGTTTTTTTCCTCGTAAAAAATGCAGATGCACCGCACAAACCGTTTTTTAGCCGGGATGTAGAAGAGGGTTGTCCCCGTCTGGAGGAGAAATACGGTCCTCCAGTCCAGTTTTTCACTTTCTTCATCTTTTCGTAAGATAAAAAATAGGGTGTGCCGGGGTGATACGCGGATGTCGGACGCTGTATCTGTCCCGGTTGGATGGATCAGCAGTTTTCCGTCGGCGAATCCCGTGCAGATTCCGGTAATACCCGGTTCTTTCCGGAAACGGCGGAGCATTCGCTTCCAACCGCTGCGGACCCACAGGTATCCAGAGCAGGGAACGATGACATACGAAACAAAGGCGACAATCGCGACAATCGCGATACTGCTTATCATGCAATCTCCTTTCATTCTATACTTGTCGTACAATGAAAATAACGCATCTGGTGACCGGACCGCTTTCGGTCAATACCTGGATCATTCCGCTCGATTCGGGTCGCATGATTGTTATAGACCCGGGCGGGGACGCTGATTCAATTATAGCACATCTTTCCGGACGGGAATTGGTGCCGACTCTCATACTGCTGACCCACGGACATTTTGACCACCTGATTGCCCTGCCGGCTCTTAAACGGGCTTTTCCAGAAGTTGCCATAGCGATGCATCCTGCAGACGGCGCTTTTCTCGGGGAAGGCGCTTTAGCCCGGCATCACGCGTTCTTCACCGATCTCGGCGCGGGATCGATGATCAAACGATATCAGGAAGAACTCCCTGCAGCTACTATCGATCTCGCGGATGGTATGATGTTGTCAGACTGGCTGGTGCTGCATACGCCGGGTCATAGCCCGGGTTCGGTATGCCTCTACAGCGAATCCCGAAAAACACTTGTTTCGGGGGATACGCTGTTCAATTCCGGGTTTGGAAGGACGGACGCGGCAGGAGGCAGTATGGTGGAACTGGAACAGAGCCTCGCGCGGCTTTTTACCCTGCCCGCGGATACGTTAGTGCTTCCGGGGCACGGGCAAAATACAACGATCGGACGGGAACGGTACTAACACCGGCCGGTTTGTATATCAGCGCGTTTCGGCAAGTGCCCCGGAAATGCTGAATGCGTGATCGCCGAGCTTTTCGATGTTACGCACGATATCGATATACAAGAGCTCGGCCTTGACGTTCGCGCCTTCCTCAAGCCGCTTGCGGGCAATCTTTTTGAGGTTTTTTCGGAATTGGTCAATCTGATCTTCCATGTTATGAGCGATTTCGAGCTGCTCCTTCGACAGGGGCTGATTCAGATTGGCATGGACGAACAGGATAAACTTGTCGACAATTTCGACATACGGTTTCAGCCGATTCATGTCTTCGCCCTTGAATTCCATCTTTTTCTCATGACTGCGTAAGAGTAGCATCGAAATTCCATAAATCTCGTCGGTCATGCTTTCGAGGTCGTCAACGATACGGAGCATCTGACGGACGTTGTTGAGTGCTTTTTCAGACAGAGGGAGTCGGGATGTCTTGACGAGGAAGGCCGAAAGCTCCTCCTGCATCTGATCTGCGTAGATTTCCTGTTGGGACAGCCGGGTTGTCGCTTCGATCAGGGTCGAACCGTTTTTATTATCAAGCAGATTGGTAAGCGTCGAGAACATGTTTTTGACTACATCCGACATGATATTGATTTCTTTTTCGGCCCGAAAAACGTAGCTTTCTGCGTTCCCCTTCATGCTGGCGACTGAACATTCGAGCTTGTAATGGGCAGGCGGTTCGTGATCGCCGGGTTTGATGAGGAATTCGACGAAATGCGCGATCTGGTTAACGAAGGGCAAGAAAATCAGCGTGTTGATTAAATTGAACAGGGTGTGGAGCATTGCTATGTGAGTGGTAATCGAGCCGATGTTAAGCGGCCCGGGAACAATGAATTCGATGAGCGACAGGAAGGGGTGAAAAAATATCATTGCCAGAACCGTTCCCGCGACATTGAACATGACATGAACTGCAGCAGCCCGTCGTGCGTTCAGTTTCGTACCTATTGCGGCGAGGACAGCGTCGATGGTCGATCCGATATTGCAGCCGAGCACCATAGCTGCCGAAAATTCCCAGCTGAGGATTCCCTTGTGGGCCATAGTTAAAATGATCGCGGTCGCGGCGCTCGAGGAATGAAGCATCATCGTGACGAGCATGCCGACCAGAACTCCGACAAACAAACCGATAACACCCTTGTCGGTGAATATAGTCACAAACTGCATCTGTTCTGCGTTCAGATTTGGAATAGTTTTGGCCAGAAGGTCGAGGCCAAGAAAAAGGAGTCCGAAGCCCATTATGGCTTCACCCAGACCTTCCTTGTGCAATTTTCGAAAGAAGGTTAAAAAGAAACCGATTCCGAATGCTGGAATCGCAAAGAGGGCAATCTTGAAATTGAAGCCAAAAAAGGACACGATCCATGCGGTAACGGTCGTTCCGATATTGGCGCCGAAAATGACCCCGATTGCCTGCGTCAAGGACAACAGTCCTGCATTGACAAAGGATACGGTCATCACGGTCGTTGCACCAGATGACTGGATAATGCCCGTTATTCCGAGCCCGGTGAGCACTGCCATAAAACGGTTTCCAGTCATAAAATTAAGAATGCGATGGAGACTGTCTCCTGCGCTTTTCTGTATTCCGTCGCTCAGGAGCTTCATTCCATATAAGAGAAGTCCAAGGCTGCCGATTATCTGAAATGCAATATTTACGATTACCATGATGAACCATATCAAATAGCGGATCTCTTTTCAACGTACGGAGAAAACGGTAAGATACCTAAAATGAAGAAGATATACGTTTTCATAGGGATTTTTATTGTTATTGCCGCTTTTTTTTCTGGATGTAGTGCTTCTGCAGATAAAAAAGCAGTGTCCGCAGCTGCTTTGTCAGCATCAATAGTTCCTTCAAAAGTATCCCGCAAACAGGTTGATCATCAAGTTCTAATCCTGGTAGGCCCTGAATACACTGCTCGTACAAGTATTCTTGCTCCTATTTTTGAGGAATTTGGGGTTGCGGATTCCGGTGGAATGGTGATTCAGATGCAGTATCCCGAATCATTTATTATTGATAAAAAAATACGTTTGTCAGTGTTTTCCGAGACTGCGAAAGAGCCGACGGTCACTGTTGTGGTGACTGTCGGGGCTCCCGAAGGTATTGTTCGGGAACTGATGAAAATTCGTGCTGCCCGACCCGAGATGCAGATTATGTCCCTTTTTTCGGCTGACGAAGTGCTGCCTGTGGAAGCTGTTTCGAATCTTGTGCTTGATTATGCGCAGGCCGGAGAATTGCTCGCAGCTGAAAATACAGCAGTCCTTTCGGATACAGACCTTACTGTGCTGATTCTCGCTGCAGTGCTTTCTGGCGAAGAGTCCGACTCCTCGATTGCGCCTCTTGACCGACTGGTCGTCAGCCTTGATGCTTCGCGCCGTATCTTAAAACTTAAAACCGCGGGTGCCGGGTGGAAAATCGTGCCGTATGTAGATCCGGAAACCAATCTTCGTTCGCGAAACCATCTTGTCCTTCAAGTGCCCACGGGAGGCATATAATGAACACACTTAGCCAGCTTGATACCGGCGTTCTCGGTTCGGCCGAAGCCGTTAGGGCCTTGCTCGAGGCAAAGGAAGCGCGGCTCCTCGTGCTTTCAGATACTCATGGTCATTATGCCGTGGTAGAAGCCATTCTCCGCGAATTCGGACCTTTGTGTGATGCTCTGCTTTTTGCCGGCGACGGCATGTGGGATTTTGTGCAGTACCTGGAAAACGCACAGGAATCTGACCGGCTGACGGCTTCTCTTCCGCCGGTGGTGGTATTCGTCGCGGGTAATGGCGACGGCGAACAGTATCGGGTAACTATTTCAAGCTCAGGCGATACGCCCGAACCGGAAGATGTTCCCGGTTACACGCTCAACATCCCTGCGCGGCAGATCGTCCATGCATGCGGATATAGTATTTTTCTTGTCCACGGACACCGCCATTCGGTAGATGTCAGTCTCGAGGTGCTGGTCGACTCTGCCCATGCGATGGACTGCGACATCGCAGTGTATGGACATACCCACATAGCTTTGTCAGAAAACTTTTCGCACATCCTCGCCCTGAATCCCGGTAGTCCCTCCCGCCCTCGCGGCCACACCGCCCCGGGCTTCGCCGTACTCGACCTTGACTCTGCTTCTACGACACCGAAAGTAGATTTTTATGTGGTGCACGAAAGACTGCGCGGAGGATTCAGTTTCGAGAAGAACTCCGCTTTTTTCTGATTCCGGGTATTTCTTCGTGTGTGCCTTACATCACCTTCGCAAGGAATTCCTTAGTGCGGGCATTTTTCGGGTGTGTGAAGATTTCTTCCGGGGTGCCTTGCTCGAGGATGATTCCCTCGTCCATGAACAGGATGCGGGTGCCAACTTCGCGGGCAAAGCGCATTTCGTGGGTGACGACGGCCATGGTCATGCCCTGTTTGGCAAGGGTGTTCATGACGCCAAGGACCTCGCCGACCATTTCGGGATCGAGGGCGCTTGTCGGTTCGTCGAACAGCATCACTTTGGGCTGCATGGCAAGCGCGCGCACGATGGCGATGCGTTGCTTCTGTCCTCCTGATAACTGGGCGGGATGTGCATATGTCTTGTCGGTAAGACCCACTTGCTCGAGCAGGTCCTTCGCGATCTTTTCGGCGTCCGGTCGGGTGAACCCTTTTACCTTCATCGGCGCGAGAATGATGTTTTCTAGAACGTTCATATGTGGGAACAGATTGAAGTGCTGGAATACCATGCCCATGTCGCGGCGATGTGCGTCGAGTCCGCCTTTTTTCCATTCAGCCTGATCGGTGATTTCGACCCCATCAAAATAAATAGTGCCGCCTGTGGGTATCTCGAGCAGGTTGAGGCATCGCAGAAAGGTGCTTTTACCGGAACCTGAAGGCCCTATGATTACTACCACCTCGCCTTGTTCGATGTGTTCGTCAATTCCTTTTAATACTTCGAGTCTTCCGAAGTTTTTGGTCAGTCCGTTTACCTTAATCATGGGTGTGCATCCTCCGTTCGATGCGGGCGAGCAGCTTCGATAGCGGGAAGGTCAGGATAAAATAGACGAGGGCTGCGACAAGCAAAGGCTCGAAGGGTTGGAATGTATTCCCCCGGATCGTGTTCGCCTTGTACATGAGGTCGGCGATTCCTATTATCGAAACGATCGAAGATTCCTTGATGACGACGACAAACTCGTTTCCGAGCGTCGGAAGGACGTTGCGGATCGCCTGCGGTATGACAACATAGAGAAGCGTTTTCGGATACGACATACCGAGCGACCGCGACGCTTCCGTTTGTCCTTTGTCGATCGACTGGATGCCGGCGCGGAAAATCTCGCAGACGTATGCTCCCGAGTTTATGCCCATTGTGATAACGCCCGCCATGAAGTCGGCAAAATTGATGCCGAGGATGCTGGTCATGAAGGGTAGGTCAGGAAATCGAATACCGATGGTCTGTAGGCCGTAGTAGATTATGAACAGTTGGACCAACAGCGGGGTGCCGCGGATAAACTCGACATAGGCGGTGGCGAGAAACTTCAGGGGTCTGTTTTTGCCGACGCGGGCAATAGCGAGAATCATGCCGAGAAACACGCCGATAATTACGGCAAAGATGGCCAACAGAATGGTATTCTTGGCACCTATCAGATAATAGGGCCAATATTTTGCCATGAACGAAAAATTCATACCGGAAACTCCAACTGTGTACAATTTCAGATGCAGTATCGAGTATATCCGAACAGCGAACTTTTGTCGATAATAATGCATAAAAACAGTTAATATTGCATAATTATTCATGAAAATGGTAAAAAGTGATCTCCTGTACTGGACAAAAAGGCAAATTTGGTACAACCTCATGCTACTGAACGCAGTGTAATTCTGCTTCACAAACTGTACTACTACTAATGAATATACATCCGTCCATACGTAAAGAGCAAAGGCGTTCTTTCAAGGGATTGGTCGAAGTATTCCCGGACAGTCCCGGGTACCAGTTGAGAGGAGACAAAGATGCCTTTTGTAAAACGTCCAGGTCCATATGGACTCTATGACCCTGCATTTGAAAAAGAAAACTGCGGTGTCGGATTTATTGCCAATATCAAGGGAAAGCGAAACCATAAAATACTTGACGATGCGAGCCATATCCTGTGCCGCATGGACCATCGTGGTGCGCGCGGAGCGGAGATAAATACCGGCGACGGTGCAGGAATTCTGACTGCCTTGCCGACGGATTTTCTGGTCAAGGCGGCGAAAAAGGATGCAGGGATCACTCTTCCCGAATCGGGAACCTGGGCTGCAGGCATCGTTTTTCTGCCGGTGAACGAAACCGACCGAAAATACTGCAAGGAACAAATTAGCGCAATCATCGCCGAAAGCGGCCAGACACTTCTGGGCTGGAGAAAGGTGCCGGTCGATAACTCAACTCTCGGTCCGTCGGCAATCGCGAGCGAGCCCGTCATGGAGATGCTGTTCGTCGGTTCCGCATCGACCCTTTCCAGCGAAGCCTTTGACCACAAGTTATTTGTCGTGCGGAAACAGGCGACTCATGCGCTGCGGGGGAAGGAACATGATGCCGACTGCCATTTTTACGTAGCGAGCCTTTCGTGTCGCGTGATTGTGTACAAGGGTATGCTTTCGCCGGATCAACTGTTTTCCTATTATATAGACCTTAACGATCCTGATTATACCTCTCACCTCGCGATGGTGCATTCACGATTTTCGACCAACACCTTTCCGTCCTGGGACCGGGCGCAGCCACTTCGGTATATGTCCCATAACGGTGAAATAAATACCCAGCGCGGCAATGTCAATAAAATGCTCTCGCGTCAGGGCCTGCTCGCTAGCCCCCTCTTTGGTGAAGAATTGAAAAAGGCCTTTCCGGTTAACGAGCCTGATCTGTCGGACTCGGGTAATTTCGACAACGTGCTCGAGCTTCTGGTAATGGGCGGCCGTACGCTCCCTGAATCGGTCATGATGATGATCCCGGAGGCCTGGGAAAACCACCACGAGATGAGTGCTTCGAAAAAAGCTTTCTATGAATATCACAGTTGCCTGATGGAACCCTGGGACGGGCCGGCTTCGATTGTATTTACTGACGGCAAATGCATCGGTGCAGTGCTCGACCGCAATGGCCTCCGGCCCAGCCGCTTTTATATCACTGACGACGACACCGTCATCATGGCCAGCGAGGTCGGTGTCCTGCCGATCGATCCCGCGACTGTGCTCCAAAAAGGGCGGCTTCAACCGGGCAAAATGTTTCTGGTCGATTTCGAAGAAGGCAGAATTATCGGCGACGACGAAATAAAAGAAAAAATTGCTTCGACTCGCCCGTATGCCGCCTGGCTCAAAAACCGGGTCATCCGCCTCAAGCAACTTCCTGCAGGAAAAGATGTTGGCACACTTGATTCACTCACCCTCAAGAAGCGGCTTCGCGCTTTCGGGTACAGCCTCGAGCACGTAGAAATGCTACTTAAGCCGATGGCCGAGAATTCCCAGGAAGCCCTCGGTTCTATGGGAAACGATTCGGCTTTAGCCGTACTTTCGATCAAGCCAAAACTGGTGTACGACTACTTCAAGCAATTGTTCGCTCAGGTAACCAATCCGCCGATCGACTCAATCCGCGAAGACATCATTATGAGTCTTGAATCCTTCATTGGCCCTGAGCGTAATCTGCTCGACACGACCGAGGAACACTGTCACCGGCTTCAGCTTCATGATCCGGTCATCACGAATAGAGAAGTTTCCGCTCTCAAGGCTATTACCGCGATGGGTTGGAAATCGAAGATTATCGACATCACCTGGGACCTTACTCAAAAAGAACAGGGACTTATCGACGCACTCGATCGCGTGGAAAGCGAAGTTGAATCGGCCATTACCGAGGGCTATTCCCTCGTGATCCTTTCCGACCGTGGCGCAAACGCAGAACGTGCGCCGATTCCGGCTCTGCTTGCAGTCGGTGCTGTACATCAACATCTCGTGCGGCAATCGAAGCGCACGCAGATTGGCATAATCCTCGAATCGGGTGAACCGAAAGAGGTACATCATTTTTGCATGCTCTTCGGCTATGGCTGCGATGCGGTCAATCCGTATCTCGCCTATGAAGCTCTGTGGCAAATGGGCGAAGATGGGTTGTATTCCAAAAAATTTACCGCAGCAGAAATTGAAAACCATTATGGCAAGGCGCTCTCGAAAGGCATGCGGAAGGTATTCGGCAAGATGGGCATTTCGACTCTCGAGTCCTACAAGGGTGCCCAGATTTTCGAAGCCGTCGGTCTCGACTCCGTTGTGGTGACTCGGTGTTTCGCCGGAACTGCGAGCCGCATCAAAGGTGCCGGTTTTGCGGAGCTTGCCGCGGAAATCGAAACCCGTCACGAGGCGGCATGGCACGAACGAGAAGTGACGCCCTACGACGAATATATGAGTGCCGGCGATTACCAGGTTCGTTTTGGTGGTGAAAAACACATGTGGGATCCCGAGTCGATTGCCGATATTCAGGTTGCGTGTCGCTCCAACGACCGTAAAACCTATGATCGTTTTGCTGCTCGCCAGAATGCACGTTCGATGGAGCAAGCCACGATTCGTGGACTCCTCAAGTTACGCGCCGGAAACCCGGTGCCGCTTTCCGAAGTGGAATCCGTATCCGAAATCGTCAAGCGTTTTGTAACCGGCGCAATGAGTTTCGGCTCGATCTCGAAGGAAGCACACGAAACGCTTGCAATCGCGATGAACCGTCTCGGTGGCAAGTCGAACACCGGCGAGGGCGGCGAAGACCCCGAACGTTTCAAGCCGATGGAAAACGGCGACTCGAAGCGGAGTGCGATCAAGCAGGTTGCCTCCGGCCGTTTCGGCGTTACAATCGAATACCTGACCAATGCCGACGAAATCCAGATCAAGATGGCGCAAGGCGCGAAGCCCGGTGAGGGAGGCGAACTTCCCGGTCACAAGGTCGACGAGTTCATCGCCAAGACCCGCTATTCGACGCCGGGAGTCGGACTCATCAGCCCCCCCCCGCACCATGACATTTATTCTATCGAAGATCTTTCGCAGCTCATATTCGACCTCAAGAATGCCAATCCCGAGGCGCGCATTTCGGTCAAGCTCGTTTCCGAAATCGGTGTCGGCACCATTGCTGCCGGCGTCGCCAAGGGACACGCGGACCACATTCTTGTTTCGGGCCATGACGGTGGAACGGGTGCATCACCGCTTACCGGCGTTAAGAACGCAGGTCTGCCCTGGGAACTTGGCATTGCCGAGGCGCACCAGACCCTGGTGATGAACGATCTCCGCTCGCGCGTCGTACTCCAGACCGACGGACAACTTAAGACCGGACGCGACGTAATCATTGCAGCTATTCTCGGTGCAGAGGAATGCGGATTTTCTACCGCACCGCTCATCACCATGGGCTGCATCATGATGCGCAAGTGTCACAATAATACCTGTCCCGTCGGCATCGCCACACAAGATCCTCGTCTTCGCGAACGGTTCACCGGCAAACCGGAATATGTCGAAACCTTCTTCCGTTTTGTAGCGGAAGATATGCGCGAAATTATGGCAAGCCTCGGTGTGCGTACCTGGCGCGAGCTGATTGGTCGGCTTGACCTGCTCGAAGAGGACGAATCGGTGAGGACTTGGAAATCGAAGGGTGTCGATCTTTCGGTTCTCCTCGCCCCGCCAGTTCTGCCGCACCCGGATACTGCCATCTATAATACCATCAAGCAGGACCATGCGCTCGAAGCAGTCCTTGACCGGAAGCTTATCGAAAAATGCTCCGGTGCCATCGCGTCGGAAAAACCGGTGGTACTCGACGAGACCATCATCAATACAGATCGCGCGACCGGCACCATGCTCAGTCATACCGTCGCCCTCAAGAACGGTAACAACGGACTTCCCGAAAACACGATTCGCGTAAACTTTACCGGAACGGCGGGGCAGACCTTCGGCGGCTGGCTTGCGAAGGGAATCACCTTTACCCTTTCGGGTGACGCGAACGATTATGTCGGCAAGGGACTCTGTGGCGGACGCATCGTCATCGCCCCGCCCGCGGCATCGAAATTTAAGGCCGAGGAAAACATCATCATCGGAAATGTTGCCTTTTACGGAGCGACTGCGGGTGAGGGCTACATTCGCGGTATCGCCGCCGAACGCTTCTGCGTCCGTAACTCCGGTGCACGCGTTGTCGTCGAGGGGGTCGGTGATCACGGCTGTGAATACATGACCGGTGGCCGGGCGGTAATCCTCGGCGCGACCGGACGCAACTTTGCCGCAGGAATGTCCGGTGGTATCGCCTATGTGCGTGATCCCGAAGGCACATTCGCCAAAAATTGTAACACCGGAATGGTTGCGCTCGAAAAACCCGATGCTGATGATTTTATGGAAATAAAGGACATGGTTCAAAATCACCGGGACTGGACAGGTTCCGTGGTTGCATCAGCTATTCTCCGGAACTGGGAAAAGGAAAAAGCCTTCTTCGTCAAAGTCATCCCCGAAGACTACAAAAAAGTATTGCTTGCAAAACAGGGACAGAAGGAGGCAGTCAATGGGTAAGGTAACCGGATTTCTCGAATTCAATAGAATGAAAGTTAAAGATCGCGCAGCAGAAGACCGGATACATGACTTCAAGGAATTTCTTTTGCCATTGAAGGCCGAAGAACGGAAGGAACAGGGCGCCCGCTGCATGGATTGCGGTGTTCCCTTTTGCCAGTCGAGCTATGGCTGCCCGGTTGATAACCTGATCCCCGAGTGGAATGATCTCGTGTTCAAGGGCCGCGAAAAAGAGGCGTGGATGCGCCTGATGAAGACAAACAATTTTCCGGAGTTCACCGGGCGCGTGTGCCCGGCTCCCTGCGAATATGCATGCGTACTCGGCATCAACCAGCCGGCTGTCACGATCAAGGACAACGAGGCCTGGATCATTGACAACGCCTACGAAAAAGGCTGGATGGTACCCTGGAAGGTCAAGTCGCGAACTGGCAAGAAAGTCGCCGTTGTCGGCAGCGGTCCATCGGGCCTCACCGCCGCGGACCAGTTGAACAAGGCTGGCCATCTCGTCACCGTCTTCGAGCGCGAGGACCGACCGGGCGGGTTGCTCATGTACGGGATTCCCAACATGAAGCTCGACAAGCAGCTTCTTCTCAAGCGTGTCGCGATAATGACCGAGGAAGGCGTAACGTTTCGCACTTCGACCAAAATCGGTGTCGATATTTCTGCAAAGGACCTCGAGGCTGAATTTGACGCAGTCCTTTTAGCTACCGGCTCGACGCGACCTCGTGATCTTGCGGCTCCCGGAAGGCAACTTGCAGGAATACACTTTGCAATGGAATTCCTCTCCAAAAATACGAAGAGTCTTCTCGACAGCAATCTGTCGGATAAAAAAAATATCGATGCAAACGGAAAAAGGATCGTTGTCATCGGTGGAGGAGACACCGGAAACGACTGTATCGGCACCTCCGTAAGGCACGGTTGTATCGGCGTAGTCAACTTCGAAGTACTGCCAAAACCATCCCCCGAGCGCACCTCTGAAACTCCCTGGCCGACGTATCCGCGTCTGTATAAGCAGGATTACGGCCATGTCGAGGCAGATTTCCGGTTCGGAAAAGATCCCCGGGAATATAGCATTCTTACAAAAGAATTCGTCGACGACGGAAACGGCGCGGTAAAGGGTGTCAAGACAGTCCGGGTCGAATGGAAGAAAAACGAGGCGGGCCAGTTCCAGATGATCGAGATTCCCGGGACTGAGGAATATTTCGAGACGGACCTCGTACTTCTCGCTCTCGGTTTTCTTGGACCTGAAGACGGAATCCTCAAGGATCTCGGTGTAGAGACGGATCCCCGAACGAACATCAAGGCCGACTACGGAAAGTTTCGTACCGGGATAGAAAAGGTGTTCGCCGCCGGCGATGCGCGCCGGGGGCAGTCGCTTGTGGTGTGGGCCATCAATGAAGGCCGCGGCGCTGCCCGCGAAATAGACCGGTTCCTGATGGGAAAAACCTGGTTGCCGTAAGCGAAACCAGATCGATACGAATTTTATTCCCGAAATGATCAGCCGACTTCTGAAGCCGCTTGAATAGTTTCTTGTCGGGTGTTACTTTTCGGCCGTACCCAGAATCGAGACAATCTGTTCGAAAACTGCGGGGCTCGAGAATAGGCCTCCATGGGTTTCGGTAAAGGTATGGACATGGCCGGGAAAATACTGTTCGGCCTTATCACCGATTGTCGCGCTTGATTCGAGCACAGAACCATCACCGTGATCAGTGGTTGTGAAGGTCAGTTTTTCGAACACCTCGTCCGTTTCCGTTTTGGTAAAAAAATACGAAATACGGTCCATGGTTGGATGTCCCGTTCCCCTGATGAACCAGGGATCGGCTTTCTTCAGGGTATTAATCAGATCGAGTTGTTCGCCGAATTCGGTGCTCGAGGCAAGCGAGTTTGCGTTGATGAAGTCCCGGGATTTGATAAAACGTTCCGATGCGTCAAATTCCGTGATTCGGGAAACGGTTACAGTTTTTTCTTCTGTGACAATCCGTTCAATAAATCCCTCAGGATTGCTTTCAAAAAAATTTCTCATCGGGAGTATCTGGTACCAGGATAGCTGGTTTCGCAAGAGTTTCTTGAAGTAGTTTTTGGAAATCTGGCCGGTAAAACCATCGCCCATAAAGGTACCGAGCTCCAGATCCTTGAGCGCGCCGACTGCTCCCTGAAAAGGGGTTCCGATTGCGATGAATTTTTCGACACGCGGGTTTTCAGCCTGTTTAAGATATTGCGCGGTAACGAGACCCCCCATGCTGTGGGCGATTATGGAAACTGGTCCTTCCGGTAGTTCGCTTATCCAGGTTTCGAGATGCCGTGCGGATTGCGATATGTCGAGGCGCCAATCGTATCCGAAATAATGGACATCATAGTCCTGACCCGCGAGAAAATCGTTCATTTTTTTGTAGACGTTGCGGAAGGGCAAACCGGCCTTAATGTCCCCATGGAGCGGATTACCACTTTCATCGAGATACGTATATTCAAAATCTTTTTCGAATTTCGTAATAGTCGGCGGCCAGATGCGGTGTGTTTTTTCCTTGTAAAGTTCGGTCCCCATAACCCCGGGAATGATCAAAACTGTTTTTTTCATTTTCTCTCCTGTTTATATATATATCGTTGTGGTGCCAGCTATTATTTCAATCTCCACAAAAAAATTGACTGCTGTAATCAATATACCTATATTTGCTCTTGAGGACTTGCCAATGAAGACTCTATCTGCAAAACATTTTTTTTGCCTGTTCTTACCGGCATTATTTCTTCCCTATTCTCTTTCTGCGCAATCGGAGGTTATAATGAACACATTGCTTGTCGACGATTTTAGTTCCAGTGTTTCGGCACTTGGTACATCTTGGGAAGGCTTTACCGACCAGGTGATGGGAGGCAAGTCGGAAATGCAGATCGGGCGGGGGTACGAGGACGGCCATCCGTTTCTTTCTTTGGCTGGAAAGGTGAGTCTCGCAAATAATGGCGGTTTTATCCAGACGCGACTGTACCTCTCACCCGACAAAAACAGGACCTTTGACTCGAGTTCATGGACCGGTCTTCGCGTCAATGCGCGAGGAACGGGAACCGGATACTATATATTTCTGCGTACATCAGGCAATAGGTTCCCTTGGTCCTTTTTTATGGCTCCACTACCGGTAACCAGCGACTGGAGCAGTATTGACATCCCTTGGGACCGGTTTGAAAAAGGCGACTTCGGTTCCTTTTTTACGCTCAACCTTCGTAAACTGACAAGCATCGCGGTTGTTGCTTACAAGAAAGAATTTCAAGCTTCGATCGATGTCAGGGAGATATCTTTCTATTAAATTGCGCAGTTGACTTTCGTAAATGTTATACGTAACTTACATTTGCGGAGGAACAGTATGAAACGAAAAATGGTGATTCTGTCTGGTATATATATTTCCCTCTTGTTTTTGGCCTCCTGCGCGGGTACCCCACCGAAAACGGCACTGAAAACGCTCCCGGATGCACCGCTGGATACGATGCGGTCAGGGATGGCTACCGCCGTGTTCGCCGGGGGTTGCTTTTGGGGTGTCGAAGCTGTATTCGAGAACCTGAAGGGGGTTGAAGCCGCCGTTTCGGGCTATGCCGGAGGGAAAGCATCTGATGCCACTTATACTAAGGTGAGCACCGGAGCAACATCTCATGCGGAAGCAGTGAAAATTACCTATGACGCTTCGGTCATTTCCTATGGAACCCTCCTCAAGGTGTTCTTCACGGTTGTCCATGATCCGACGGAACTCAACTATCAGGGACCCGATCACGGAACCCAGTACCGGTCTGCCATTTTCTACGCGGACGATGCACAGCGGGAATCTGCAGAGAAATATATCGCCTCCCTTGATTCGGGCGGCTACTTTCCCCAAAAAATTGTTACGACGTTAGAACCGCTTGACGCATTTTATCCGGCGGAAGAGTATCACCAGAATTTTCTTGTCGAAAATCCCGATCATCCCTACTGCAGGCAATGGGATGTCCCCAAGCTTGAAGCGCTGCAGCGGACGTTCCCGTCCTTAATAAAGAAAGCAGTTTCCCTGCAGTCGAAATGGCACGGCTACGAGGTGCTTTCTTCCGGAAGCAGCATTCCCGTCGTGATCAGTCGGACCGATGCAGAATGGAAATCTTTTCTCGGAACCGAAGCGTACAATGTCCTACGCCGTGCAGGAACAGAACGTGCATATACCGGCAAACTGCTCGACGAACACCGGCCCGGCATGTTTTATTCTGCAGCCACTGGTCAGCCCTTGTTCCGCTCGGAATCAAAGTTCGAGTCGGGAACCGGATGGCCGAGCTTTTCGCAGCCGGTATCGCCGACCTCAATTATTCTGGTGCGGGATGACAGCTTCGGCTCGAGTCGTGTCGAGGTGCTCGATTCCTCCTCGGGAAGTCACCTTGGTCATGTGTTTGATGATGGTCCGGGAGCAAGTGAGGCCTTCTCCACGGGAACCGGCCTCCGTTTTTGTATGAACAGTCTCAGCCTCGTCTTCATCGCCGACGGAGAGGCCGAGAGCGAATTGGTCGCAAATTATCGTTCTCCGGTTAACTGAAACCGGGTTTTATAAGGAGATATGTATGAAAAAGAGTATAGTTGCCGTTTGTCTCGTTTTGACCGTCCTTTCCTTTGCTGCCGCTTCCGGACAAAAAGACGCGGGGGCTTCCATGATGGCCGCTGACACCACCGTCGAAAAAGGCTTCTTCGATCTTTCCGGACTTGGACCGTCTGTTCTCCCGTTTACCGGCGAGGACGCGGCAAAAACCCTTGCGGCTGCAAACACCACCGTTTATTTTTTTGCGGCCACCTGGTGTCCCACGTGCCGCTCGACGTACCAGGATATAGTTGCCAACTATGCCCGCTTCCCCCGAAATTTCAGACTGATTGTTGTTAATTACGACACCTCCCGTGACCTCAAGGCAAAATACGGAGTGACGTATCAGCACACGTTCGTGTCCATCGACACATCGGGTAAGGCAGTCGCGCAATGGTCAGGCAGTCCCGGTGTAGCAGACATCGTTACCAAGGCCGGAAACAGGTAGCGCCATGGATGTGCTCGTCATTTTTGCCTTTGTGGCTGGTATAATTACCGTTCTTTCTCCCTGTGTGCTTCCGGTTCTCCCGATCGTGCTTTCCGGTTCTGTCGGAGTCGGAAGGTTGCGACCGCTCGGCATCATAACCGGCTTTATGGCAAGTTTTAGTGTGCTTACTCTGGCGCTGACTTTTTTTGTCCGGTCCTTCGGTATCGATCCCGATATCCTTCGTCTGGTAGCTGCCTTCATGATTATCGCCATGGCCGTAATTCTCGTAGTTCCCGCCCTCAAAGACCGTTTTATGACTCTGATAAGTTCTGTTTTATCCCGGAAACAGAAAGTACAGCCAAACGGTGTTCGACCGGGATTTTTTCCCGGTGTACTTACCGGACTCAGTCTCGGTGTGGTATGGACACCCTGCGTTGGTCCTATTATGGCTTCGGTCATTACTGTGGCAATCAGCCGGAGTGTCGATGCCGGCGCGGTAGCCATTACGCTTGCGTATGCTCTGGGAACGGCAGTCCCCCTTTTCGCCATAATGCAGGGTGGCAGGGCGCTGGTTAATCGCTTTCCCGGGTTTACCGGCCGACTCGGTTCCCTTCAGCGGATTTTCGGCGTGCTCATGCTCATCACCGGTATCGCTATCCTCAACGGCTGGGATCGCGGTTTTCAGTCCTGGATGCTCGATACCTTTCCTGGATATGGTTCTTCCCTCACTTCGATCGAAGATACCGCAGCTGTCCGTTCGGCACTCGAAAAACGTGCCGAAAAAACAGTGTCCGTACCTGACATGACCGGGACCGATCCGTTTGAACGGACATCTGGCGTCTGGTTCAATTCTCCGCCCCTTACCCTTGCAGGTCTTTCGGGGAAGGTGGTACTTGTCGACTTTTGGACCTATTCATGTATCAATTGCCTGCGTACCATGCCCTACCTACGATCTCTGCAGGAAAAATACGCATCCAGCGGCCTCGTGATTGTCGGTGTTCATTCCCCCGAATTCGCTTTCGAGCGGGATGCGGAAAACGTTCGCAAAGCTATCTCTTCGATCGGGGTCACCTGGCCTGTAGTCCAGGATAATGATTTTGGTATCTGGAATGCCTTTTCCAACCGGTACTGGCCGGCGCATTATATTTTCGACCGCACGGGAAAACTTGTTTCGACGCATTTCGGTGAAGGCGGTTATGCCGAAACTGAAGCACTCGTCCGGAAATTGCTCGATCTGGACAGCAGCGAGAGTGAGGTGTCGACACGTGACTCTGCACTTCTTTCTCCGGGAATAAACGAAGAAACATATTTAGGCTCGGCGCGAGGAAAAACGCTTGCTTCTGATGGCAGTCTCTACCGGAGTACCGGTCGTCCGGAACTTTTCGGGTGGAATCTCGAAGGATACTGGGAACGTACAGCCGAATATATCGAATCGAAGAGTGACGCTTCGCTCAGTCTCGATTTTGCCGCCCGGGAAGTGTATCTGGTAGTCGGCACTGTTGACGGTGCTAAGGCCGAATTAACCGTACTGGTCGACGGGAAACCGGTATCAAGTGGCGAAGTGACAGATGGCTTACTCGTCCCGACGGGAAACCGACTGTATACCCTGGTATCGGGAACTGCGATTCGTAAAGGGCTTCTTACCCTGCGGGTGAAAGGTCGTATCCGTCTATATGCGTTTACCTTTTCATGACCGACCTCTTTTTGCGTGAATTTCTAGAAGCCTCATATATGCGATTCAACCGGAGCGAATATATTGATCCCGATCCGCTCCTGGTTGCGCGCGAATACAGTGATGTGAAGGATCGTGAAATCGCGGGCCTCGTCGCTTCGTGCTTGGCTGTCGGGCGGGCTCCGCTCATCGTGCTCGCGGTACGGGACATCCTTTCCCGGATGCATAATTTACCGCGAGCCTTTCTTGACGCTTCGAATCACCGGGAACTGTGTTCTGCATTTGCCGGTTTCCGTTACCGGTTTTTTTCGGGTGACGATATCGCCGCTCTTCTTTTTGGTGTTAAACTTGCGCTGAACGGAGAGGGCGGTTCGGTCACGCTCGGCAAGTTGTTTTCGTCCTTTGTAAAAACCGGGGACGAAACAGTCATCAATGCCCTTGCCCGTTTTGTCGCCGAAATAGCCGGCCCCATTCCCTTCGCTAAAAACCTCCTGCCGTCGCCCGTCAATGGTTCCGCCTGCAAGCGGCCGCTGTTGTACCTTCGCTGGATGGTACGCACCGACGACGTCGATCCCGGCGGCTGGGACACACAGCTTGCCCCGCTTCTCGTGCAGCCTATGGATACACACATGACGTGGGTTTCCGAGCGACTTTCGTTTGCTGCCTGTAAAAGCGCGCCGAATCTAAAAATGGCACTTGAAGTGACACGTCGATTTCGCGAGATTTCTCCTTTCGATCCAGTGAAGTACGATTTTGCCCTCACCCGCCCCGGTATCAGGAATGACCTCAGTCGGGATGATTGGTTCAGGAACTGCAGCGGGGATTAAAAAAAACGGTGGAATTTTCTTGCGCATAATTCGGAAGGGAATTACCATGATAGCCGGAGGAATTGCCGCATGAAAGCATCAGAAAAACCGCTCGTCTTCGCTCATAGAGGCTATCGCGCCGTTGCTCCGGAAAACACCTTGCTCGCAGCCGAAAAGGGCTTTGCCGCAGGAGCCGACTGGTGGGAATTCGATGTCGCAGAAAGTACTGACGGTGTCCTCGTGGTCATCCATGACGATTCACTCATTCGTACCACCAATGCGCAACTGGTTTTTCCTGGACGTGCACCGTGGACCGTGTACGATTTCAGTTTTGACGAACTTCGTTCACTCGATGCCGGATCCTGGTTTCTTGCCACGGATCCCTTCCTGCAGGTTGCGAGCGGCGCAGTTACCCAGACCGAACGTGCGAAATTTCCTGGCCTGAAAATACCAACATTGAAAGAATGCCTCGAACTGACCAAAAAACACGGTAAAAAGGTGAACATAGAAATCAAGAGTGCGGAAGGTTATGCATGCGATGTCGATATTGTGGAAAAAACGGTGGCTCTCGTGCAGGAACTCGACATGATCGGCTCGGTTTTCCTTTCCTCTTTCAACCATGAATATTTAAAACGGGTCAAAAAGATCAACCCTTCTATCAAAACGGCAGCCCTCATCGACGATCCTCTTCCCGATCCGGTTGGTGCACTCAAGTCTCTTGGGGCCGTAGCCCTCAATCCGAACGGAAAAAAACTGGACAAAGAAACCGTCGAAAAGGTGCGGAAAGCTGGCTTCGCCGTCTATGTCTGGACGGTCAACGAAGAAGCCGACATGCAAAAAATGTTCGAATGGGGTGTTTCCGGCATCTTTACAGATTTTACCGAACGAGCATTACGTAACACAGATTTAATCAAATTTTAATTTGCGGATACTGAAACGGGTGTATAATAAAAAAAGGACAGAAAAACTGTTCACTGATTTTCCAGGAGGTTATTTAATGAAGAAGATTTTTTTCATCGCAATTTCCCTGCTCGCCATGAGCGTCACCATTTCCGCACAGACTTCGATCGAGTTCTGGCATGCAATGACCGGCAAGAACGGCACCATGGTCCAAAATCTCGCTGACAAATTCAATGCCAGCCAGACACTGTATAAAGTTGTTCCTGTTTTCAAGGGTTCATACAATGACACGATGAATGCCGGAATCGCGGCTTTCCGCGCCGGACAGGCTCCCGCAATCCTACAGGTATTCGAAGTCGGAACCGCCACTATGATGGCTGCCAAGGGTGCAGTGAAGCCCGTATACCAGTTGATGGCTGAGAACAATGAAAAATTTGATCCGAACATCTTTATTCCCGCAGTAAAGGGCTATTATACCGACGCACAGGGCAAGATGCTCTCGATGCCCTTCAATTCGTCGACTGCGGTTATGTACTATAACAAAGACGCTTTCCGCAAAGCCGGTCTCGATCCCGAAAAAGCTCCCGCTACCTGGCCCGAATTCTTTGCCGCCGCACGCAAGCTGAAAGCTACTGGAATGGAAGGTGGATACACCACCAACTGGATCAGCTGGATCCAGCTGGAAAACTTTTCTGCCTGGCACAACGTACCGTTCGGTACAAAAGGTAACGGATTCCAGGATCTCGATACCGAACTCGTATTCAACACCCCGCTCGTTCAGAAGCACTTTGCACAGATATACAAAGATTCCAAAGACAAGGTGTTCATTTACGGTGGACGCGAAACTAAAGCGAACCCCCTGTTTATCTCCGGTCAGGTTGGTATGCATTTCGAATCGATCGGTGGATATGGCAGTATGAAGGCTAACTGTAAGTTCGACTTCGGTGTTGCGCGGATTCCGTATTATCCGGACGTAACCGGTGCGCCCCAGAATTCCATTATTGGTGGAGCGAGTCTGTGGGTTCTTAACGGTCGAACCAAGCCCGAATACCAGGCTGTTGCCGATTTCTTCTCGTTTTTGTCAAACCCGGAAATACAGTCCTACTGGCACAAAGAAACCGGATATCTGCCGTTAACCACCGCAGCGTATGAACTAACCAAAAAAGAAGGTTTTTATACGGCTAATCCCGGTCCCGAAGTTGCCATCAAGCAGCTTTTGAACAAGACACCGACCGCCAATTCTATGGGAATCCGGTTTGGCAATTTCAGTATCATCCGCGAGATCGAAGATCAGACTTGGGAAGATATCCTTTCCGACAAGATTTCGGTTAATGACGGGCTTGCCAAAATGGTTAAAGACGGCAACGCGAAACTCCGCGAATTCGAGCGGCTGAACAAGTAATTTTTTGCTTCGTCCCTGAAACCCCGAGGGACGCCTTTAAAAAAAGGCGTCCCTTTTTATATCCTACGCATCCAGGAAGTGACATGATCAAACAATATGAATTTAAGGCTAAAGGGTTGCCCTATCTTCTGGTTCTACCGCAGATGATTGTTGTGGTTCTCTTTTTTTTCTGGCCCGCTGCACAGGCGATTTGGCAGTCGTTTTTTTTGCAGGATCCCTTTGGCGCCAGGGTGATTTTTGTTGGCCTGGAAAATTACACCCGACTTTTTACCGACTCATCGTATGATTACGGCGCATCCTTCCTCGTCTCGGTCGAATTTGCCCTGTGTGTTACTGTCCTTTCAATGTCCGCAGCTCTCTTTCTCGCGACGCAGGCGAACAAGAAAATACCGTTCGTCAACTTTTACAAAACAATGATGATCTGGCCCTATGCCGTTGCGACGCTCGTCGCGGGTGTTTTGTGGCTGTTCATGTTTAACCCGAATGTCGGGGTGATTGCTTGGTTTCTCAAGCATAAGCTCGGCATCGAGTGGAACCATCTGCTCGATTCAGGTCAGGCTTTCCTTCTCATAACCATCGCGGCAAGCTGGAAACAGATTGCCTACAATTTTGTCTTTTTTCTTGCTGGTCTCCAAAGTGTACCGGCCTCGCTCATTGAAGCTGCCTCTATTGACGGTGCGGGACCTTTTCAACGTTTCTGGCGCATCATATTCCCGCTCCTCAGCCCGACTACTTTTTATCTGCTGGTCATGAATCTCGTGTACGGCTTTTTTGAGACGTTCCCGATCATCCATCAGGTAACTGCTGGTGGTCCTGGCAAATCAACAAGCATTCTCGTATACAAGGTTTGGCGGGACGGCGTGATCAATCTCGATCTCGGCGGGTCGGCTGCCCAGTCAGTTATCCTGATGATTTTCGTCATCGGCCTGACCGTTATCCAGTTCCGGTTCGTAGAACGGAAAGTGAACTACTAAAGGAACCGCAATGAGAGAATATACCCTTACACGGCGCATAATGCCGCATGTTTTTCTGTGGATAGCGATGATCATCATCTTCTTTCCGATATATATTGTGTTTGTTGCCTCGACGCACCTGAACGAGGAAATACTTTCCGCTCCGATGTCTCTGATACCCGGCCTCCATATTATTGAAAACTATACACGCGCGATGATGGACGGGGCGGCAAATCTTGGTGCCTCTGCCTTCGTAATGGTGAAAAACTCGCTCATCATGGCACTCGGCATATCGAGCGGCAAGATTATTATTTCGCTGCTGGCGGCCTTCGCAATTGTATTTTTCGATTTTCCGGGACGCAATTTCTGCTTTTGGGCAATCTTCATCACATTGATGCTCCCGGTCGAAGTACGTATCATGCCGACCTACAAGGTTATCGCCGATCTCGGGATGCTCAATTCCTATGCTGGTCTGATATTACCGATGGTCGTGTCGGCAACGGCGGTGTTTCTGTTCCGTCAGTTTTTTCTGACCATCCCCCGCGAGATTGTTGAATCCTCGCAGATCGATGGCGCGACGCCCATGCAATTTTTCGCCACTATCCTCGCCCCCATGACCCAGACCCCCATAGTTGCGATGTTCGTCATCCAGTTCATTTATGGTTGGAATCAGTACCTGTGGCCGCTTTTGATCACCACCAAACAGGAATTTTATACCCTGCTTATCGGTATCAACCGGATGATGTCCGGAGCGGATGTTCAGATCGAATGGCAGATTGTCATGGCCACTATTCTGGTCGCCATGGTTCCGCCGGTAATCGTCGTAATTGCCATGCAGAAACAGTTCATCCAGGGCATGACTGAACGGGAAAAATGATGCGTTATGCAAACTGAAGAAGACAAACTCGTCGAGCTGGCGAATACCCGGATGCCGTTTGGAAAATACTCTGGACGGTATCTCGTTGACCTTCCCGAAACCTATGTGTTGTGGTTCAAGGGAAAGGGGTACCCAGACGGAAAGCTCGGGGAGCAACTCCGCGCTATCGAAGAAATCAAGACCAACGGTCTCGAATCCCTACTCCATCCGCTGATCAGACGCTAACGCGTAGGGTGGATTTGCCGGAGTAAATTGTGTACATTTAGTCTATGCAGATAAACGGCTATCGCAGACAGATCATCATTTTTTTCTTTCTTTGCTGGTTACCCGCCCTTTTTTTTGCGCAGGGTGGGCCTGCTTCAGTTCCACGTCTGACGCCCGATCCACGCCTGGCCGTCGCAGACGCGGCCTTTGCAGACGCGGCCGTTAAGCGCGGTGAAGTTCCACCACTCCTTGATCCTGCAGTATTCGCCCGGCTTTCGCTTGTTGCCTCCGGTACCGACGACTTACAAATCGACGCTCTGATGACGAGGCTTGATGCCGTTGCACGCGATCTCAAAAACAGCTTGAGCAAGGGAGCTGACGAGCGGACTAAAGGGGAAGCAGTGCTCGCTATCCTCTATAGCCGTATTCTGTCCCGATACTCGGAATTCCAGACGAGGGTAGACACTGCTATCTTGACCGGTGAATACAATTGCGTTTCTTCTGCGGTGCTTTTTTATTATCTCGCACGTACGGTTGGCCTCGAGGTCGAGGCTGTCGAAACTCCGCTTCACGCCTTTTGCACCGTTTCCGCCGCAGGGAAAAAAATAGATGTAGAGACAACCAATCCATACGGATTCGAGCCGGGAGCGAAGAAGAAACTCGCAGACAGTACTCCCGATCGTCAGAAGTACGTCCTCGTACCCCAGACAAAATACCGCGACCGGAAACCGGTGCAAGAGCGGCGGCTTCTGGCCTTGATATACAACAACCGCATCAGCTTGCTTGAACGAAAAGGCGGCTTTACCGAGGCTGTAGCCCTTGCTGTCGATGCTCATGTGCTGCAGGGACGCACAGCTGCGGATATAGATCTGAGTGAACGGTTTCTCAACTACGCTATAAGCCTGACGAACGGTGGTCGCGATTCCGAAGGACTCGAGTTTATCGTCCGTGCCGGCGACATTTGGGGCGAACGGACAGCCTATGCCGAATACGCCGTGAGTGCAGCGGGGAATCGCCTCAATACCCTGATGAAAAAAAATGACTTTGCGACTGCCTTCACTTTTCTGGACACGTATGCCTCTTTGATTGGTCCTACAACCTATGCAGAGTTCGCACGCATGCTAAGTCTCAATAATCTGTCAGCGGTAATCGAAACTGCTTCATTTAGTGAAGCTCTCGAAGCTACCAAAAAGGCACGACCCAATATCGATCAGACCGGGTACCAAAAAATGATCGTGTATGTATATTCACGAGAAGCCGATTCCCTTGGTAGGGCCGGCAAGTGGCTTTCGGCGATCTCTATGCTTGATCTCGCGCTAGCAGAAATTCCTCGGCAAGGGGATATTCTCCGGTTGCGAACCGTCTACCGGCAGAACTATGCGATCGAAGTGCATAACCGGTTCGTTCAGGCGTATAACTCGGGAGCCCGTGACGGTGTTAAAAAGATACTCGAGGAAGGGCTTTCTCTGATTCCGGAAAGTGTCTTGCTACAAAATGACCTGAAGCGGCTCGAATAGAATTGCTCTCGCTGGAATGAACGGATATAATCCTTCAAGATAAGCGAGGTTGCATGCATGAGTTTTGAGCTTTCTACCTACCGGGAACCTGATTTTTCCCTACCACTTTTTCATCAGACACCGGATGTACGGACGGCAATCGTCACAAAAATAGGCGTTGCACCGGAAGAGTTTCACGCCATGACTATTTTTCCCGAGTATTTCAAGATCAGTGGCAAATGGATCCTGGCGCAAGAGTCGCGTATGGACTGCGTGGCTGTGCTGGTCGATGCGACAACCATCAATATTACGGAATTCCGTCGGCTCAAGGTTGGCGACCACGTCATTCTCGGTCGTACCGAAGACGGATCAGAGGGTATTTATGTGCATATTGACGGATTTAAAAGCGCCGAGGCTACCGACGATTCCTTCGCTTTTCGTACTGGCAGGTCACGCGAAACATCCTATTCCCGCGACTATGATCGGCTTTACGAGTTGCTCCGCCACGAGAAGCAGCATGGTCGCATCGTCTGGGTGCTCGGCCCCGCGGTCACCTTCGACCATGACTCGCGAAACGCGATGGTCAAGCTCATCGAGAACGGCTATGCCCACGCGATTTTCGGCGGAAACGCCCTTGCCACCCACGACCTCGAAGGCTCGCTCTTGCATACGGCGCTCGGTCAGGATATCTATACCCAGCAATCCCGCCCGAACGGGCATTACAATAATCTGGATGTAATTAACAAGGTACGAAATTCGGGATCACTCGAGCAGTTTATAAGCGATTACGATATCAAGGACGGAATTGTGCATTCGTGCCTGCAGAATGGGATTCCGCTCGTGCTTGCCGGCTCGATTCGCGACGACGGTCCATTGCCGCCGGTTATCGCGAACGTGTATGAGGGACAGGACGCGATGCGGGCTGAAATCCGCAAGGCGACAACAGTACTCGGCCTCGCTACCCAGCTGCATTCGATAGCCACGGGGAACATGACTCCCTCGTACCGCGTTGTCGACGGTGTTGTACGACCGGTATTCATTTACAGTGTCGATATTTCCGAATTCGCCGTAAACAAACTGCGCGACCGGGGTACCCTCGAGGTCATTTCCGTAGTTGCGAACATACAGGACTTTCTGGTCAATATTTCTCGAAATCTGGTCTGACAGGATACAACATGAAATTGCCTCGAGCTCCTTTTTCGTCACTGACACCCGAACTCAAGCGGTATCTCGTTATCATTGCCCTCACCGCGCTTGCGCTCGGCTTTAGTAGCGACGTCATTTCGAATTATTTTAAGGATGCCTACCAGGTTACCGCCTACCAGCGGGGTTTTATCGAATTTCCCCGTGAATTGCCGGGTATCTTGTGCTCGTTCATTGTGGCCGCGCTCGCAGGCTTCAGCGACATACGCATAGCTATCCTCGCCCAGTTCCTCAGCTTCATCGGCATCACTGCGCTCGGACTTTCAACCCCGACCTTCAACGTGATGCTCGTGTTCCTGTTCGTGAACTCGCTCGGAATGCATCTGTTTATGCCCGTGCAGGACAGCATCGGTATGAATCTCGTCACCCGTGGCAATCTCGGCAAACGTATGGGACAGTTCAAGGGCGTCACCACCGGCTTTCAGATGGTCGGTGCCATTTTCGTCTTTATCGGGTTCCGGTTCGGTTTTTTCTCCTTCACCTCAAAGATCAAATGGACATTCATTATCGCGGCTGCTTTGCTATTTTGCGTAATCCTCGTGTTCTTCTCGCTCGAAAAACTCTTGCGTAAACAAAAACTGACCCACGAGCGTACCCGTTTCGTGTTTCGCAAGGAATACCGCTTCTACTATATTCTTGTAATTATGTTCGGAGTGCAAAAACAGATCATGATGGTGTATGGCCCCTGGGTGCTGATCGAGCTTCTCGGAAAAAAGGCCGACACCCTCGCTATTCTTGGCATCATCGGCGCCTTCATGGGAATCTTTTTCATTCCGGCCGTGGGACGTGGAATTGACCGCTTCGGTATTAAAGTGATGCTATATGCCGATGCGCTTTCGTTTATCGGTGTGTATATCCTGTATGGTCTCGTTTCGGGAGGTTATGCTTCGGGCACAATCCCGACTGTCGGCTGGACTGTTCTTTTGGCATACGTGGTGCTCGTTTTCGACCGGATGTCCACCCAAATGGGACTAATTCGTACGGTGTACCTCCGGACTATAGCCCTCAACCCGAACGAGGTCACCCCGACGCTGTCGCTCGGCCTTTCGATGGATCATGTTGTCTCGATTTTATGTGCGTATGGCGGGGGAATCGTCTGGACGGTCTGGGGACCGCAGTATATTTTTTATCTTGCGGCAGCCCTCTCGTTCGTCAATCTCTTTGTTGCCTGGAAGGTGAATTTACCGAAAGAAGTCTGAGCGTCAATTCGCTATTTCAGTAGACGCTTGACATCCGTGAGTCCTGCCTGTTTTTGGGTAACTTTCTGCCGCACGTGATAATCGCTGTCGGTGGCGCAGGCGCGAAGGATATTTGTGCGTTCGACGGCATCCGGCATGAAGGGCAACAGAAAATCGAGGACGGCGCACCGAACCTGCCAGGCTCTGTCCTTCAGGCCCTGGCGAAGCATCTCGAGGATATGCGCTTCTTCCAGGTTTTTCGATTCCTGCACCGCAATCTGGCGGACAATGTCCTTGGCATCATGGCGCAGTACAGCCAGATACAGTTGGAAGCGCACTTCTTCGGTATGAAGGTCTTTTATATGGAGCACTGCTGCGTGGCGGAGGAAGTAGTTGTCTGTCCGGTCTTCACCCGAGACTGGTGCAAGTTCCCTGATGAGTGCGCTTAAGGAATTTCCGTCGTTTTCGTGCTCGTCGAATGCCGCTTGCGGGAGATCGAGTTCCACGATGATTTCGCTGGTGGCTGATCGCTCGTCCGACGCTAAAAGCCCGGTAGTACGAGATTTGTCTCCGGTGATCGTCGGTATATCTGTCATACCTGATTCCGCAAATCTTGTTTTCTCGGCGCTCTGCTTCGAAACCCGTGTTGTGTCGACACGTTTGGTGGTAGCAGTTTCCTTGCTGAATTTTTCCGTTGCCCCTGCCTTTGACTGTACGTTTTCAGCGGAGGAAACGGTAATCGCAGTGCTTGACTGATCTTTTTCACCAGATTTTCTGCTCTCCGTCATCACTCCTGTCCCGGTTTTTCGATAACGCATCGAGTTGTTTTTCGAATCGTGCGCATCTTTGAGTTTCTTTTGATTTTCTGGACTGAGCGAGCCGATGACCAATTGGGCTTCGGCTGTGCGGAGCAGATCACTCTGTACTTCGATGAGGAGGAGAAGAAGGGCGAGTTTGCTTTTGTCATGCAGCAGGAACGCTATCTGGGCGACAGCTTCGAGGCAGACCGCCGATGTCGGGTCTTTCAGTCCCTGTGTGATAAAGCGAATTTTGTGCATGTCGTCCGCATCAAGATGCGTAGGTATCTGTCCAGTCTCCTTCAGCCATTTGAGCCTGATCTGCCAGTGGCTGTCGTTCAGATGGAGGGCAATCAAACCAATGAGATCAGCGCTCCGCACTGCATTGTGCGCGCCGCTTACTTGCGCGCCGCTTACTTGTGGCGGCTTAGGTTTGCGGGTTGTTTCGGTCAGCTTAGGGTTACTCTGTTTCGTTATGCTCGCGACTGTTCTGTCCACCCGAGATGAGATGTACCTTTGCACCCCTACTATCTTTGTAGGTGATACTGCCGTTGTCACAGTCATGGCCGCTGCAGCTTTGGGAGCTGCCGAAGTGGTGGGTGCATAGATCCGCACGGGGGCTTTCTGTTTTTCCGGTGCAAGGAGCAGGGTAGGGGTGCGGCGTGCTTCTGTCGCAAACACCCGGTTGCTTTCCCTGAACGAGGCACGACCGGCACGGCAGATTCTGCTCACGGCTGCGTTTTCGTGCACGCTCCAGCGCTCGAAAAAGTAACGGCGGGGATCGTCGCTGCGTATCGTGTGTATCTGTTTGGCTATAGCCTCGGCCACTTCGGGAGGGGCAAGATCGATATGAGCGGGAATCAGGAGAATCTTGTGTTCGTCCAGGAGATAGGCTATTTTCCGGGCGGCGGCAAGGTTGAGGGGAATGTTCTTTTCGTAGCGGAGACCGATATCGACAAGACGGGCTTGTGCATGGATGTCGTTTTTGAGCTCATGGTAGATAACGGTGAAGGTGTCGGCGAGATATTCCGGTCGCTTTGTTTTGAAGAGCGCGCGCACCGCTATTTCTTCGGCCAGATTGTAGGAATCTTCCGGGTTTTGAGCCATCATGATGTGGGCGATCGTGTATGGATTCATCTATTTTTCTCTCTGCCGATAGCTTTCAGTATAGGTGACAGATCTGCCGCCGGTCAAATTTCTTTTTCAATGGAACAGAGCTGGAATGACGGAACAGACGAGGAGAATCGCCATAGTCCAATTGAAGGCTCGCTGTTGTGCCGGGTTGGAAAGCCATTTTTTGACTATGGTGCCGAAAAGGGCCCAACATGAAACTGCCGCGAAGGCGAGACTCACACTGGTTATTCCTCCGATAAGAAGCGACGACCAGAAGGCTTTCGGAACCGTAAACGAAGAAACAATAGTGACGGCTGCAATCCATGCTTTTGGATTGATCCACTGGTAGACGGCTGATCCCAAAAGAGTAATCGGTTCTGAACGTTCCTGCGCGTTCCCGATTCCCACGGAGGTTGCGATTTTCCAGGAAAGGTACACGAGGTAGGAAAAGGCCGCGTATTTCAGTATGGTATACGCTATGGGGATCGCGCTGAACAATTTTCCGAGTCCCGCACCGACGAGAGCGATCATGACGGAGAAACCGAGGCAGACACCGAAAATATGGGGCAGGGTACGGCGAAATCCGAAATTGGCCCCTGACGCCAGCGCCAAAAGGTTGTTCGGCCCGGGAGTGAAGGCCGAAACGACCGAAAAAAGTATGAGTCCTGCAAAAAGTGAATATGACATGTCAAGGAGAGTATCATATGGATGGAAGAAACAGAAGTGACATCAAGCCGGGGCTCAAAGTAGCAATCGTACTCAAGGAAGACCAGCGAACCGGCGCTCTTACCGAAGGCATCGTGCAGGATCTCCTGACCAATTCGCCGACCCATCCCCACGGCATAAAAGTGCGCCTTGAGTCCGGCCTTGTCGGCCGGGTCAAGGTTATTCACTGATTTTTGCGTGATACCCCACAAAGAGATTGAGTGCACGGATCGCTGAACGGATATCCGAGAATACGGGGATGCCGCCTTCTTCAAGGTATCGCACAATGTTCTGATAGTGGTTACCCGCATTGATCGAGACGACCACGGGTTTGCCCGAGCGCTCGACCGCACGGATCACCCGGCTTGCAACCGCATCACTTTCCCGGCAGCGATCGTCGTCGCTCTTGAGGTTTTCGACGTGCGGCACTATCGCAATGAAAGCGCAGTCCACGTTCGGGTCCGCGAGGATGGTTTCGACGAATTCGGCGAACATTGCGTCGTCGGTCATCGGGGTCACGTCGAGGAGGCTTGCTCCCACGTTCGCAAGTCCGTGGGTGTTGATGCGGTGCAGGCGTTCGAGGGTGGCAGGATCGAACTCGGCTTGCTTCAGCACACCGAGAAGGTCGGCTCCCATCGTCGCGTCGAGGCCTGCGTTTACTACGCCCGCCACCCGATTTCCTTTCGGCTTTCGGTTTGACAGCATCGAGAAGGTTTTCATCGCGTTGTAGAAGTCGGGTAGTTCGTCCACGAGGATCACCCCGGAAAGTGCACAGGCGGCCTGGAACACATCGTAGCTTCCGGTCATCGCTGCCGTATGGCTTGCTGCTGCTTTTGCCCCCGCCTCGGTGCGGCCCGCCTTGTACACGATCAGCGGCTTGTTCGCTTTTCCGGCGACTTCGAAAAATTCCCTTCCTTCACCCGGTCCAAGCCCTTCGAGATATAAGGCCATCACATCGACATCCGCTTCCCGGTCAAAATAACTCAACAGGTCGGGGACATTGACGTCTACCTTGTTTCCGAACGAGACGATGGCTTTGAAAATTGGCGCGTTCTGTGTTCGCTCGATCGAGGTGATGGCCATCGCTCCCGACTGGGTGAAGAGCGCACAGTTCGATTTCTCGGTGCTCGATATCGTCAGCCGTGATTCCCCGATGAACAGGGTGTCCATTCCTTTGTGTTTCGTGGTTGGAGCGACGTACACGCCCATGCAGTTCGGGCCGATGAAACGCAATCCCCGTTCCCGGTGGCGGGCAAGAGCCTTCGCGAAGTCTTCAAATCGGATCTCTTGTGGCACTCCGGAAATAAGGATGAGCGGGGTCCCGTCTGCCACGGTTTCGAGAAAATCAAGAAGCCGCGCTGCTGGAGCCGCGAACACAATGAGCGACGGACGCGCGGGAAGCTCGGCGATGCCTTTGTACAGCGGATATTCTTTCCCGCTAATAACTGCCTTGCCGCCTTTCGGGTTGACGCAGTAAATATCGCTTCGACCCATGTCGGCTAAAAGCTGCACGATGATACGTGCCATAGAATACTTGTCGGGTGCTGACGAAACCCCGGCGACCGCGATTCCCTCGGGTTCGAAAAATCCTTTCAGGCTTGATACGTCCGGCCGCAGCGGTACGAGGCCGTGCTCCTCGCGGGTCTCGAATTCAGCGAAACCGTCGACCGCAATAAACCTACCGTCTTTGGAAAACACAAAAGGATTGACGTCCATCGCAGTCAGGAAATAATCGGGCCGTTTTTTGGCGATGAAGGAATACTGGTAGGCAACGAGCGAAAGCCGGTGGAGCGCCTCGGCGATGAGTCCGCAATACTCGCCATGACCTGCTTCTTCATAACGGTGGCGAATCTTGATAGCGGAGGTGATGGATCGTGCCGTCTCGCGGTCGAGCGGGACTGGCATAAGGTTCGGTGCGTCGTAATAGCGCGAGAAAAATTCGGCGTCGTCGCCGCCTTTCGAAAGAGTCAGTACAGGTCCGAACGATGTGTCTTCCTTTATGCCGATGAGAATTTCGTTTCCGAGCGCTAGGGTGAAGGGTATAAACTCGGCGATCAAAAAGCCGTCGATGACCGGTTCTTTGCCGTCGGGAAAATGCGAAAGGACTTCTTCTTTCATGCTGTCGAGTACAAAGCGCACGAACAAGGGATCGTCACAACGAACTTTTTTCACGCCGCCGAGCTTGGATTTGTGCGCCACTTCTGCTGACACGATCTTGACGATAGCCTCCGTTCCGAACGGAGCAAGTGTTTCCGCTGTAACGTGCCTCGAGTCTCTCACATGCAAAAAGTGCGGCACTGCAAGCCCTAGCGTTTCGAGAATCCCGTATACCTCGAACTCGTACAATCCTCGTCGTCCCTCGCGCACTGCATTGGCAAATATCTCGTCGATCACCGCCGTCACCGCATTCTCAAGCACCATGTCGTACCCCCGTTTTACCAGTCTACATGGCTCTGTCCGGAAGTCAAGCAAAGATGCGGAAAATAATTGGCGTCGCGCCGGCCCGGAAAAAACAGAACAGTCAGTTTCTTCCTCCTTTTGGTCAGCGCACACTTCCGCGGCCGTCGCCGGGTGCTCCGCTTGAACTTTTTGTACTGCTATCAAAATTGTTGGTACCAGTATTTCCATCCTTTTTCAGCTATCTCTCCTCCCTCACGCCACCAAATGCCGAGCCGTCCATGCTGTCCCGGGCTGCCCTTTTTCCTTCACCTCTCCCGATACGAGATCCACAATCGGCGGATTCTCTTCTTTCATCAGCCAGATATTCTCGCTCCACTTCGTCTGCATCTTTTGAT
>JBBRWY010000008.1:0-81788 GCA_038248875.1 Treponematales bacterium | reverse complement strand
GGGCATCGTTGAAAAATAATCCCGGATTCCTTTCTTCCTTTTTTTTCGAGCCTATATTTTAATGTCGGAATATTTCCTGATTCCCGCAAGATTAATTCGGGCGGCTACAGCAGTTACCGCCAAGACTGCTTAAGAGCAAACACAATTCAACAGCGTTGCAGTGGACAATCTTGGAAACTCTTTTGCAGCGGGATATGCAGCCGGTTCAGGAACTTTTGACTTCGGCGGTTTAAGCGTTCCCTTTTCCGGCGGATTTGTAAACAACTATAACACGGTTCTCGTTAAATATGATGCAGACGGAATTGCCCAATGGTCGAGGCCTGTTAAAAATCCATCGAGCCTTAGTTATTTTCAAGGAGTATGCGTATCAGGTACCGGTACGGTGTTTGTAGTCGGGAACGCTAACGGTTCGGGCGCGTATGACTTTGGCGGCGACGCCGCCTCGGCATTTACCGGAGCTCCAAACTTTGGAAATACCATAATCGTTAAGTACCGGTAGATGATTACAACCAATACGACAGAAGTTGTTTTATCCGGACAACCCATATATAGAGGCTTCTTGTATTTGCTCTAAAGGCATGTTATTCGTTGGGGCTTTTCCGGATATAGAACCGGAAACATATCCCGAGGTTTGGAATGAAGTAGTCGTCTCGCATCCACCGTTTTCGCAATGTGGAGAACTCAAGCAAAACGTAATTATTTCTGGCGTGTATGTTAGCATTTTAGACTTGCACGTATATACACGATTTTGCGAGAAAAATAAAAACAACTTTTTAGCTTAGGAACACAACCCAGTTCTATAGAGACGCCATGGCGATGAAATAGTGCTTGTTGCTGCCAGCGCGTCAGACCTTATAGCAAACCACCTTCGTATTATTAATTATTTTTTAAAGTGCCGCAATACTGATTTCAAGTCGGATACTTATCAGCGTTCAGGGTATAAAGATACCTTCGAAGAAATGCATATTTCCGCAGGAATTGCCGGTAAAAAAATTCACCCCGTTTATTATCACACGTGATGGCGATTTATCTATTGGAGGTATTTAGAGCACATCTTGAAACTCGCATTCAAGACAAGGAAGGAACCACACTCTCTACAAAATATAAAAAACTCTATAAAGTTAGTAAATAAACGTGCTGGTAGAGGATGGTCTTCGTGAACACCTGAAAAATCCTTTACTCGCCTTGAATTATCCTTTCTTTGGTCTTATATTGTAGATGAACACAAATCAAACCTGTCTGTCTCAATTTATTCCGGGAAAAAGTAATACAGGGGTATTTATTCAATATGAATGATTGAAACGGGGCAATTGTCGGCAGCGTCTTGGCCGGAAGTACGAAGCGTTTCTGGAGCTTCTCCCTGTGAGAGATCGCCTGATACCCTGAACTTAGCAACGATACGGCTCCAACTGTCGCTGGAATCCTCCTCGAAAATTTCAGGACAGTCGGACCAACAAAGAGCACAACAAATGCATTGATCGCGATCGATAGTAACCTTCATACACACTTCCTCCTGGTTTTTTAAAAGACATTAGAAAAATCTACTACTCGAGTACTACAGAACCTAATTCATCCACCACTCCTGCAACTTCCACGGATTGTTGGATGACGATGATCCTCGCAAACGCATCGGCCTTGGAAAATCCGGTAAGACGATGTTTGAGCCGAAGGTGCGATGGAAAAATCACCCTGAAACCGAGTATATCAAATCAGGAGAGTTTTGTGCATGGCTCTTGATTTTCATTGTCCGCTATTTCGCTGTAATCGCCGTTCTGTTCAGATGGTGCAAGATCGGTACCTATTGCGATGATGGCACGTTTTTTTATACGCAGAAATAGTTTTTCGTCCTTCGAATCCACTCGTACCGTATCACCTGAAGCGAGCTTTCCTGAAATTATCATCATTGACAGACTATCTTCGATCTCGCGCTGGATGAGTCGGCGCATCGGCCGAGCACCGAACGAAGGCTCGTAGCCATGGGTTACCAGATAGCTCCGTGCCGCAGGGCGCAGGGTGAGAGCGATATGCTGTTCCTCAAGGCGCTTTGAAAGTTCTTCGATCTGAATATCTAGAATGGAGGATACTTCTTCTTTTGTCAGGGCGTTGAACACGACAATATCGTCGACGCGGTTTATGAACTCGGGATTGAAGATGCGCTTAAGTTCGCTCAGGGCACTCGTGCGGATGTCTTCGTAATTCATCAACCCTTCGGCTCCCGAATTAAAGCCGAGGCGGTTTTCGTTTGTGATGATGCGGGCGCCAGCGTTACTCGTCATGATGATGACAGTGTTACGGAAATTGATTGTGTGGCCCAGATTATCGCGAAGCTCTCCTTCCTCGAGCACTTGCAAAAGCAGATTGAATACGTCCGGATGTGCTTTTTCAATTTCGTCTAAAAGAATAACCGAATAGGGATTTCGTCTGATTTTTTCGGTGAGCACGCCGCCTTCCTCAAAGCCAATATACCCGGGGGGCGCGCCGACAAGCCGTGAGGCATTGTGTTTTTCCATGTAATCACTCATGTCGATCCGCACGAGGGACTCTTCCGTGCCAAAAAGAAATTTGGCGAGGGTCTTCGCAAGTAGCGTTTTTCCGACACCGGTTGGCCCGAGAAAAATAAAGGAACCGAGCGGGCGTTTTGTCGATGAGATGCCCGCGCGGGAACGCCTGATCGCACTCGCTATTACCGAAATGGCTTTTTCCTGGCCGATGACCGTCCGGTGCAGTTCTTTCTCGAGATTGATCAATCGTACCGTTTCGCTCTCGCTGAGGGAACTGGCGGGAATGCCGGTCATGATCGAGATGACCATGCACACGTCCTCGCTGGTGACGGTGTTGACCGGCATCGAGTCGGGATTTTGCCACTTGCGGCGGATGTCTTCTACTTGGGAGCGCAAGCGCCTGACTTCGTCGCGCACGAGGGCTGCGCGTTCGTAGTTCTGGGTCTGAACAAGGTCTTTCTTTTCGTCGCTAAGGGAAGCAATTTTTGATTCAAGGGAGGCAAGTTCGCCGGGGCGTACGTCGCCTTCTATTTTCTTCATGGCGCCGGCTTCATCAAGAACGTCAATTGCCTTGTCCGGAAAAAACCGGTCGGTGATGTATCGTCTTGAAAGCTCGACTATGGTTCGCAGGGTTTCATCCGTGTAATGTACATTGTGGTGGGTCTCGTAGCGGCCCATAATGCCTTGAAGGATAGCGAGGGTTGCTTGTGCGTCCGGTTCCTGCACGAGCACTTTCTGGAAGCGCCGCTCGAGAGCTGCATCCTTCTCGAAATACTTGCGATATTCGGCAAGAGTGGTAGCGCCAATGCATTGGAGATCACCGCGAGCAAGTGAAGGTTTCAGCATATTGGAGGCGTCCATCGCACCTTCCGCACCGCCTGCACCGATTATGGTGTGCAGTTCGTCTATGAACAGAATGATATTTTTTGCCTCGGCTATTTCCTTCATAATGCGCTTGAGTCGCTCTTCGAATTCACCACGATATTTGGTTCCTGCGATAACCGATGCAAGGTCGAGCACCAAAAGTCTTTTACCGACGAGGTTTCGCGGAACCTGCTCACTTACAATACGTTCCGCAAGTCCTTCGACGATGGCTGTTTTTCCGACGCCAGGCTCACCTATTAAAACAGGATTGTTTTTATTACGTCTTGAGAGAATCTGGATGACGCGTTTAATCTCGTTTTCGCGGCCGACGACCGGATCGAGCTTGCCTTCACGGCTCATCGCAGTAAGGTCACGACTGAATTCCTGCAAAAGACTTGCACTTTGCGGCTTTGCCGGTTCTCCGGGCATTACCCGCTTCGTTCGCGCAACGGCCGAGGTGTCACGATTTGCAGTTGCGTCCTGCACAGCCTGGCGAATTTCGTCAATACTGATTGTTTCCTTTTCAAAAAAAATACTGATAATACTCTGTGTTTCCCTGATACAGGCGAGCAGTATATGTTCGGTGCCTATGTAGTCATGTCTGAGGCTCCGTGCTTCGATGGAGGCTGCATCGAGCATACCTCGAAGGCGACGGGAGGGCGGAATATCGCCAAAGACAATCGAAGCGGAACGAGCTGGCAGGGCTTGTTCAAGCTGGAGCTGGAGGGATAAAAGATTTATTTTCAGATTCTGGAGGACGGCAAAACCCATACCATCAGCAAAATGGATGAGTGCGAGCATGACGTGCTCCGGCAACAGTTGTTCGGCATTCGAACGTTTTGCCTCGTCCTGACTCTGTATGGTCAACAGTTTTTGCGCACGGGGTGAAAGTCCTTTAAACACTGGTGTTATCTCCTTTCCCTGATATCGGCTTCCTTGAGCACTTCTTGAATGACCATAGCGCGAAGCCGGTCCATGCGCAATTCTTCGCCCTTCACATCATCTTCAATAATAATGTTTCCGCCGGAAATAACAAAGCCGATATGAGCGGTTTGTACCCGATAGAGAAGTGCGGTGAGTTCTTTATCCCGAATTCCCTGAATAAGACCGGTACCGACGCCTAGTTTGATGCGTTGTAACAGATCCACGGCTTCGACAAGCGGGATAAATCGGGCATATTTTGCGGTTACGATGGCCCGGAATACGGTGTTTTCAAGCGTAGTTACGCTGGAAGCCAACAATTCCTGCCTACTTTTACGTTCGAGTTCCGCAAGCTTCCGCGCGGCTTGTTCGAGTTGCCGGATTTGGGATAGAACGTCGCCGGAACAGGCAGGCCCACCCGAAATCTGGTAGAGGCAGCCAAGCGAGTTTCCCGTGTCTGCGCCGTAATAGCCACGCACCATAAAGCCCTGAGCGAGGTATTCGCGAATCACGCGGTCGAGAAGCGAATTGAGGCATAGGGCGGGAAGGCACACGAGAACCGAGGCTTTCATGCCCGTACCGAGATCCGAGAGATTGGAGGTCAGGTAGCCGAAATCCGGGAGGGCGCTGAATTGCACCCGCGCGCGAAGCTGCGTATCAATTTCGCTTGAAAGGGCTACGCATGCGGACAAAGAAAGCCCTGCCCCGAAGGCCGCCAGGCGTAGATGATCTTCCGTGTTGACTGTTGCCGAAAGAACTCCGTCGCCGTTGATTATGACTCCGCGCCAGGGTTCGCTTCCTGTTCCGGCATCCAAAACGCCGCGTTCCGACAAGATGCGTTTTCCCGCCGTGTCTATGTTGGACATGCGGACCAGATGCCAGGCTTCCGGATGTTCAAGGTGGTTGAAGGAATCAAATAAAATCGACTGCACCCGCTCGGCATCATCCGATTTGATCGAGACGGGAAACACGAAGCCGGAAAGATTTCGAGCCAGACGGACACGACTAGAAAGGACCACATCCGAATCGGGGCCGTCGCGGGTATACCAGGTGTCGGCGTTGTCTGCGGGACGGTTCACTTGCCACCCCGTAGGCGGTCCCGGTAATAGGCTGCCATTTCGTAATTTTCCTGTTCGATCGCACGCTGTAGCTCCTTTCGGAGGTTCTCGGGGTCGACGGGTGGAGTTTGGAATGACTCGAGCTTTGCCGGAAGTTCGCCGGTATAGGACAGCTCAAGGCCGTCACGTCGCAGGAGCGAGATGATTTCGGCGCCGAACTGACGATAGCAGTCTGCACAGCCGGCTTTACGGTGTTTTTTGATATCGGAAAGGGTATAGCCGCATACCGTACAGGCCGCAACTTGGCCCGCTGCATCGATGGTGCCATCGAGGATGTCTGAAAACAGCCCGCCCAGCGAGACGTCTATCTTGTTTTCGATGGTCGAAAAGCCTCGCTCCTGTGCACAGGTTTCGCACAGGTGGAGTTCAATGGAGGATCCTCGTGAAACCTGCTGGACAAAAATTACCGCTGGACGTTCACGGCACACATCGCATTTCATCAGAATTTCCTTATGGTATCGAGCGGCTTTTCCTGTCCGGCCCGAATTGCGGGAAGCACAGAAACCATCACGGAAAGGATCAGGGTTCCTGCGGCTATCAGGAGAATTTCGCGGTACTGCAGGCGAACCGGAATGGTTTCGAGATAATAGGCCGGATCGAGCAGCCGGATAGCGGCAGGAGAGTGCGAAAAGGAGTCAGGCCCGCCGCTTGCGGTCAATATAAATATAAGACTGTTTACCCCATTTATGGCGCGTTCCATCCAAAAAAACAGAGTATTTATATGGATAGCGCAGAAAATTCCTGCAGGAATACCTGTAAGAACGCCGCCGAGTCCGGTAAAAAAGCCTGCAAGCAGGAAAGCGAAGGTGATTCCGGAGGGAGAGGCTCCCGTGCTCTTGAGGATGGCGATTTCTTTTCGCCTCTCCATAACGAGCATGACGAGGGCGGATGAAACATTAACAGAAGCAACGAGCACTATGAGCATCATGATGAACAAAAGCAGCGTGCGCGTCGTGGTAAAGGACTGGAACTGTGATCGATTGAGTTCTTTCCAGGTATATACCGAGAGGCCTTCTGGCAAGGAGCGCATGAGGCTGTGCCTGAGCGTCTCGAGGTTCACGAAGGGGTCGGTGGTTCGAATACTTATGAAAGCAGAGGAAGAAGCGGCGTCGAGTACCCTTCCACCGGTTTCGTAGGGAATAAATACCCACAGGGCATCAAGTTCCTGATATCCCGAGGATACGATAGCCTTGACCGTAAAAGTTGAAAAACGGGGTATCGTTCCACCGCCTGCTCCTTTTCGCATGGTAAGGATACGAAACGTATCCCCGACAGCAGCTCCTATATCAGCAGCAAGTTTTTTTCCAATGATAGCATCGTTCGGACCGTTAAATGAAGGAATGCCGCCAGAGACTGCGAGGAGCGCGAGAACGGCACCACCCGGCGCGAAAAAGGTATCCTCCACAGCGCGGATTGTCGCCCCGCTTCGCCCCGATGGTCCGATGACGATACCTATGCCCTGACGCTCGGCACTTGCGTTCGTGATCATACCGGTCACGTCTGATTCCGCCAGATTTGCAGCCAGGGCGGAGAGGTCTATAGAATTGTCGGCATTGAAGGTCGCACCCGGATAATCGGCGATGCGAAGATGCGAGGATGAAAGCTCAATGATGCGGGACGAAATACCCTCGATCATGCCATCGGCGACAACAAGCACTATGACGAGAGGCACGAGGCTGATACCGATACCTGCTATCGCGCCCAAAAGGCTTTTACGCGCGTTTGATACCGATTTTCCGGCTCCGATGCCGAGAAAACGGAGCGCAAGCATGATTGACACCCGGATTTTCATTGCAGCACAAGCCTTCCACCCTGCAGGGCAAAACAGGAATCCGCAAGCGAAGCGATTTCCCTGTCATGGGTGACAAGCACGAGGGTATTCGAGTAGCGACTGACTACCGAAAAAAGAAGCTCTTTCACTGTTTCGGCATTCGCCGGATCGAGGTTGCCGGTTGGCTCGTCGGCAAGCACGAGGGAGGGACTGTTGACAAGGGCGCGGGCCACGGCAGCGCGCTGTCGCTCTCCTCCCGACATCTGCGAAGGAAAATGGTGAAGCCGGTTCTCGAGTTTTACATCGGTAAGTAGCGAGCGGGCGCGCTCGAGCGCTTCTTTCTTTTTCATGCCGGCCATGAAGGCGGGAAGCATGACATTTTCGAGGGCCGTAAAATCTTTTAAAAGATAATGAAACTGAAACACGAGGCCGAGAAAAGCGCTCCGATACACAGTCAGCTCTTTTTCACCGAGAGTCTCGACTCGAAATTTTCCGGCCCTCACCGAGCCCGAGGTGGGCGGCTCGAGTCCGCCTATTATATTGAGGAGGGTGCTCTTGCCACAGCCCGATTCCCCGATGATCACTGTTTTGGAGGATCGAGGAATAGTTAGATCGAGGCCATCGAGAATATGGAGTTCCTCGCCGGCGGAGACAAACGATTTCGATACCGATTCAAGGACGAGCACGGCGTCATTCATAGCGCAATACCTCCGCGGGTTTTAGTTTAATTATTGCCCTGCTCGCCATCCAGGATGCGGCAGTGGCCGAAAGGAATCCGAACAGGAATACAAAAAGGACTTCCGAAAAAATGATCCGGATAGGAACCTGGTCGATGTAAAAATATTCGGGGCTGAAAAGGGAAAAAACTTCTCCCGGGCCGCTCAGGAAAAGCGCGGACACAAATTCGTTGAGGCCGTTGACGAGCCATTCAGCGAGCACAAAAACAGAATTGATCCGCACCGAAATGAGAAGGCCCGTAAGTAGACCGGTAATGCCGCCTGCAAGTCCGATGCCGAGTCCATTCGCGATGAAGATAAGCTGCACGTGTCGACTCGAACCGCCGAGAGCGGTAAGCACGCCGATTTCTTCACGCCGCTCGTAGACGGCCCGTCGCATGCTGTTGTAAATATTTACGGTGACCACCACAAAGATGAGCACGACCAGAAAGAGGAGCATGTTTTTTTCTACCCGGAGCGCGCCGAAAAAGGCGCGGTTGTACGACCGCCAGGATTCCGCGCGTACCTCTGGAAAAAGGCTGGATACAGTTGAAATGAACCGTGCGTCCGAATTGATGTCGGAAAGTTTGACACCGGCGAGAACCGTCCCGCCGGTGTTTCCGAGCAAGACTCCGCTTGCGCTCGAGATGAAGGAAAAACTTCGGTCGATCGCGTAATATCCTGTCTTGAAAAGCCCGGTCACCACGAGATGCGAATTTTCGGGGAAAATATCTGTCGACGAATCGCCCGAAACCGCGATGAGCGAGATTTCGTCGCCGACGGAAACACCGAGCATTCGTGCGAGTTCATACCCGAGAACGATAGAAGACGATGTGCCTATGTCGAAACTACCTGCCACCATCTGCATTGCGGAGCCAAATCCTATGTCCGTTTCGGGAAGAGTAGCGGGTACTGAACGGAGGAGCACACCTTCCTGCCGGTTGTGTTTCCCCTGCATAAGGGTCTGGGCCTCGGTGAAAGTAAAAAGTGAGCGCACCCCGTTCAGCGTCCGGATTCGTTCGATATCTGCGGCGGAACCGGTAAGGCGCACGTGGGCAGAACTTACTTCGAGGATACTTTCGATATAGCCCATCTGGAAGCCGTTCATGACCGAGAGGATGACGATGAGGGCAGTTACCCCGAAGGCGATGCCGAGCGCCGATAATAAGCTCGTAAGCGCGGAACGGCCGCGGTAATCGACGGTGCCGAATCGGCCGGCGACATATAAAATCCAGTCAGTATTTTTTTTCATCGGCATCCTTCACCCGCACACCTTTTTGGTAGGTTACCGTTAACACAGGCACCGCTTTACTGTATACCGTTTCGGTCCAATTGTCATCCGATTCATATCGATACACGACGGCAAGTTCGCCGTTTTCATACCGTTTTTTTTCACGAAGCTTGTTGTCTCCGTCATATTCATACAGAATACGCGTTGTCCGGCTTCCTTCCGTCAGCACAGATTCGACAACAAGATTCCCTGCATTGAACGTATGTACCAATTTGCTAATGATCGCACCCGTTGAATCCGTAACGGTGACGCTCGTGATATTGCTGGAAGTGTCATACGTAGTTTTTGTTGTGCTCTTGTCGCCGGTCACAATTTTTATTGCAGGGCTCTGGGCATCAAACTCGTACAGCCAGCTCGTCCGCTCCGCGATGATCCCTTTTTTCCACAGGGTGCCGGAAACCGGACGTGACAATACATCCCCTTCCTCGAGGTACCAAATATCTTCAGTACTGATGGACAGACTTCCTTCCGTTGCACTAGTATACACCGGCGTGATTTCTGCTTGAAGCGGAAAAAGAAGGATGCTGAAAACAGCCGAAAGAAGAATGCGTTTCACCGTTCTTTTTTTCCGACAAATTCGGCAAGATAGGTATCCCGCACAAAAGGGACAAAATCGGCATAAGTTTCGCCCGTGCCAACGAACGCAACCGGTAAAGACAGTTCTTTACCCGCAGAGATGGCGATGCCGCCCCGCGCAGTCGAGTCGTATTTGGTCAGAATGATGGCATCAAGGCCGACAGCCTCGTGGAAGACCTCGGCCTGCCTAAGGCCGTTCTGGCCGGTAGTCGCGTCGAGCACCAGGAGTTTTTTGTAGCAGCCCAGATCGGCCTTGGCTGCAGCTATGCGATCGATTTTCTGAAGTTCGCGTACGAGGTTGTCTTTGTTATGCAGTCGGCCTGCGGTGTCTACTATTACGAGGCCGCCGCCCTGGGCGCGAACCGCTTCGGCTGCATCAAATACTACTGCACCCGGATCACCGCCGTGCTGATGGGCCACAACGCGTACGCCTGTCTTTTCTCCGTGATACTGCAGCTGTTCGATCGCGGCTGCACGAAAAGTATCCGCTGCAGCAAGCACGACTGGATGCGTCGAAAGCTTGCGGAAATGCACCGCCATCTTGGCAGTAGAGGTCGTTTTTCCTACGCCATTCACACCAAGAACGAGGTAGATCGTCACCTTTCCCGCTTCTGGATTCAAGGTAATTTCTTTTACGAAGGGTGAAAGAAGCGAAAGAAGTTCTTCCTCGATCATATCGCGACTGGTTATATGATCTGCGCGACATTTTTTCTGCAGCCGTTCCCCGATCTCGAGCGCAGTTTTTACGCCGATGTCGCCCTCGATCAGGCTATCGGTAAGATCTTCAAAAAAAATATCATCGGTTTCCGGATGGAGACCGAATAACCGTTTCAGACTATCAGCGAAATTGAGCTTTGCCATACTATCTCCTGTGCGATTTGTTTATTTTGGTTGTTCCGCAAATTGCGGAGTTGCCTGTTCGGCGGCAAACAGGTATCGGACAAGCTGGAATATCACATTGCATCCTAGTCCAATGCTGACGTACCTCGTCATTTGCGCTGCCCGGGCCCAGCCGTTTATTTCGTTCATGACCGCTTCAGTCTCGGCCAATTTACCGTCTTGGTAGGCCTGGTATTTATTCAGACTGATGCCATAAGTCAGCATCGAAAAAGGCAGTGAGATGTACAGAGCGCCGAGCGACCAATAGAGGGCACTCCGCGTTTTTTCTATGCGTTCTTCAGTACCGATCCGGTTGGGCTTAATTGTCAGGTGGGATTCCCCTTCCCCGCTAAGACGGTCCGGATCAAATATAAAAAAAGTGTGAACATCACCGGCAAGAATTTCTCCGACAGCGGGCAGACGGGGAATCGTGATCGTAACCGGTGTTTCGCCGAAATACCTGGTGTGCAAGAAGAGGTCTGCTCCTGCAGATGCTGTATCAAAGGCGACGGTTACTTCTTTTTCTTTTTCGAGTGTTATGTCAACAGCAAACTGCTGCGCTTTTTCGAATATGGCAGTCCGGGTAGCCGTGATGAAGCCAGGGGCTGTAACGCTTACCGAATGCTCGCCTGCAAACACCGTAACGGAATGGGTGTTGTCTTCCTGGAGCCGTCCGTCGATGAAAACGCGCGCAGTTTCCGGCTTAACCGAAAAGTGAAGTGTCACCGGTTCCCGCATGGCTACTTCAGGCACCAGTCGTGCGGAAAGTGAAGTGACAAGGAATGAGAGATCCTCGTAAGCGGCTGCATCAGAAACACTCACTATCGGAATACCCTGGATTCCTGTATCGAGACGTATCGTGACAAAAAGATAACCGCCTATGTCCTCCATGGTTCCCGTCACAAGAACTGCAATCCCGCTTGACGCAAGTGCAGCCGAAAGGGCTGTCTCGGGAGGTCGGACAAAAAGCTCGGTGCCTGATTTCCAAACCGCAAGTCGCGAAATACTAGCTGGTGAACCGGGATCGGCTTCGAAACCGGAATGATCCGCGAGAAGTTTTTGCACTTTCTTTTCAGTTGTAGCGATTTCAGTTTCTTTTTTCCGTATCTTCACTTCCGCCTCGCCGGTTTTTTGTTTTTTGGAAAGGGCTGGTTCGGAAGAAAGCAGAATCTTATCCCGCGCAAGAACGAGATTGGAGCGCTCGCGTATCAACTTGAGACGCGAAGCGAAAAGAATCTGGAGCTCGCGTGCCTTTCGTTCATTTGGCAGTATCCTCCTCGATGTCGTGCGGGAAATCTCCGAAAGAACGAGAAGCGGGAGTGCACGAGAATACGCTTCGTAATAGGAGGATATGCCAGTTGCCGAAAAACGTTCAGCAGCTATCACCCAAGAAGCATCTTCGGCAAACATAAGAAATGGGAATAGCAAAAACACTGCGAGACAGAGGTATCTATTGGGAAACAAGGGAGAGAACTCCGCGAACATCCTGTGCTACGACAGGTTTGTCGATAACTGCGGACGTACCACACTGAAGGGCTGTCCGCGCATCCTCCTCTTCACCGGGAGCGGCAAGCACGACAAAGCAAGTTCCCGGACTCGCAAGACGGAATGGAGATGGATCGACAAAAAAGCACGGCTCGTAGATTACAAGGTTAACCGGATTTTTTCGCAAACATTCGAGCAGCCAGGGAACAGCCGAGGCTGTTGTTTGGTTTCCACTACCGAAAACAAGGGTATCAATCGCACCGATAATCGCGGACAGCTCCTGGGCAAGCAATGCCGATCGGCACAGTATGGCGGTCACAGGTCGTCCTCGTCGCCTTCGATGGGTTGACCTTTCCATTTACTGCTGAGATATGCGTCCATGAATGGATCGAGATCTCCGTCCATAACTGCCTGTATATTGCCGGTTTCGTGCTTGGTACGATGATCCTTGACCATCGTATAGGGTTGGAACACATAGGATCTGATCTGATTGCCCCAGGAAATGTCTTTTTTCTCGGTGGCAAATCGCATATTTTCCTGTTCTTTTTTTTCCCGGTAGTATTCGTAGAGGCGCGCTTTGAGGATGCTCATGGCTGTTTGCCGGTTCATGATCTGGCTGCGCTCGGTCTGGCATGCGACAACAATTCCCGTCGGTAGATGCGTGAACCGGACTGCGGAATCAGTCTTGTTGACGTGCTGGCCGCCGGCACCTCCTGCACGATAGGTGTCAACCCGGAGATCTTCGGGCCGGACTTCGACCTCGATGGTGTCGTCGAGAACAGGAAATGCATATACCGAGGTAAAAGACGTGTGTCGTCTCGCGTTCGCGTCGAAAGGACTGATGCGAACTAGGCGGTGAACGCCGGCTTCTCCCTTGAGGTAACCGAACACGTAGTCACCGGTTATCTGCAATGTAATGGACTTGAGCCCGCCGTCGGCCTCGAGTACGTCAACCGTATCGATTTTGTATTTGCGCCGTTCGGCCCAGCGGATATACATGCGCGAAAGCATCTGTGCCCAATCGCAGGCCTCGGTACCGCCAGCGCCGGAATGTATCGTAAGGAAGGCGGCATTTCTATCGACCTCGTCGGACAACAGATTGATGATGTTGAGCTTTTCAAAGCGCAGGCGTGCTTCTTCTATTGCTGCTTCGATTTCACCAAGCATCGAATCATCGTTCGATTCCTCGGCAAGTTCGTACAGAGCCTCAAGATCTCCTATCTGTATGCGAAGGTTTTCCCAGGGTTCAACTCTGCCTTTGAGGGCTTTGAGCTCGGACATAGTCTTTTCGGCCTTTTTGGCATCGTTCCAAAAATCGGGAGTGGAGCTAAAATCTTCTTTTTCGACTATCTTTGCCTTTATTGCATCCGGGTCAAAGACGCCCCCAGATTTCGTTGACAGTTGCCTTGAGTTCGGCAATAGGTGCTTTGCATTCCTGAAGTATCATGTTTTTCTCCTGATTGGTGGTTGACTCATGGTAAAGGGCGGCACGGCCGGAGGTCTGACGACAATTCGTTTCCATTTTTTTTTCGACAGTACAGTAATGGCCAGAAGCCCTTCCACGGGAAACTGGTACAACCGTACGGTATCGTAGTAATCTGTCATCCGGTCTATATCCTGCTTCAACTTCAGCAGGAGCTGATCGCTGATTCCCGGGGATTCCCAACAGGCTCGTTGGGCTTTTTCGAAGCCGTAGGTAGCGAGAAGTTCGGCTAACTGGTGGGCAGATTCTTCTCCGCCGGGATCAAGGATGACAGAAACAAACATATCTTAGAATACGGGATAGAAATTATCTTGTCAAATCATCAATTAACTGCGAAAATGGAATTTGAGGAGAATTTGTATGAAAAGAACCTTTTTTTCAAGCTTGCTTCTGTTAACGGTTTCCATACTCTCCGCGCAAGTTGCCACAGGCATCGATGGTAAACGCAATGTGCCGGCTCCTCCAGTCGTTTCAGGCCTCGAAGCCGTTGCCGCGAATGGCAGTGTAAACCTTTCGTGGATTCCCGCACCCGACATCACGGGTGAGAGCCTCATCTTCCGCGCTAATCGCCCCATTACGGCATCGAATTACACTTCGGCCGAAAAAAGGGGAACAGTCCCCTACTCGGTCACAAAATTTACTGATGTCCTCGAAACGGGGGATGATTACTATTATGCGGTCCTTTCGCGTAATGCCGACGGTACCCTATACGAGTTTTTTCTGCCTGTCAGCAATTCGATGCTGGTTGGCGTATCGGGCGGTCAGAAGTTCAAACCGGAACAGGAAGCGGTTTTTTCTCTCTTCGATATCATGACCCGGAACGACGCGGTCATCATCACCTGGAAATCAACCGTCGAAGAAAGAAACCTTGTCCTGTATCGTGCTACTGCACCCTTTACTGGACTCACCAGCCTTGTACAGGCGATAGTCGTCACGACTTTCAAGGATACCGGAACACCTTTCGTCGACTACCCGGTGCCCGGAGTTCCCTATTATTATGCGGTGGTCGACGAAGACCTGCTGCGAAGTGGTACGGTTTCCTTCGCTGCGGGCAATAACACCAATCGTATCCCGGTCGAAATCCCATCAGGGTTCGCTCGTATTCAGAGAACCGGTATACCAAATCTCCGTCCGATGCCACTACCCTACCTCAATCCGTCACGGACGGCCGCCAATCCCGCCTGGAAGTTCAGCGCCGCAACCGAAAAGATGATCCAATCACTCGCTGCAACGACGACTGCTTCTACAACCACCGCCATGCGGTCTGATACACTGCGAACACCATTTATTTTCCGTTCAGATCTCGAATCGGTTGCTGGAGGCGAGGAATATACCCTCAAAAAAATCCTTGAAACGAGCTTTTCTAGCCGTGCTTGGGAATCGGCAATAACCGAGTTGAATGCGTTTCTTTCGATACGGCGCACCGAAGAAACGACTGCCCGCACGCATTTCTATCTGGGAGAAGCGTATTATTTTACCGGAGATTACCACAAGGCCTTGCCCGAATTCCTTCTGGCGCAGGACCTGTATTATAACCAGTCGCGTGAATGGATCCATTACTCGATGAACCGGATAGTCGCTTCGAAATAACCTTAGTCGCTCTTGCAAAACCGGGAACGTTTTGCAAGAGATTCATTTATCTGATTTTACGGAGAAGGGAAAGCAGTGCGGGAGCATTTCTGACAACAGCCTCGTTTTTCAGGGCAGGCTTTACTTCTTCTTTCGTTTTCGGTACTACCGCGTCTCCTGCATTGATGCGGTCAAAAAAGCCGTTCCTCTCGAGCTTACCCTGTGAAATATCCTCGTCGACCACCGAAAGTGTAAATATGCCCAGAATTGCTGCAGGATCATATTGCAGGCCAATTCCCTCATTTTTCACTGTAACCGCATTTTTCGGCAGCACATCGAAGACCTGGTCTACGGTCATCGCATCGCTCTTGCCCAGGTCGATGACCGCGTCGGCCTGAAAGCGATTAATGACCGTGCCACGCACCGGCAGAGCCGCAGCAATCGTCTGAACAAGACGTCTGAGAGCATTCGGAAAACGGTCGTTGCCGGTACGGAATACGGCGAAGCTGTCGGCACGTGAACCTGTTTTCGAAACATAGAGCTCGACAGCGATCTGCACATCGCGATCGTTTTCGCGGAATTTCACCAGACCAAAATAATCCTCGCCCCTTTCACGGGATGTCCGGAAAGCTTCCGAATAACTGGAAACACTCTCGTCGCGTGCGGTGACCGCGAAGCGAAGATCATAGCTGAAGACTTCGGCCAGCATCTTCGTAGCGAGTCGCTCCGAGTCGGGATGCAGGATGTTAGCCGGATCGTTCTGGTAGTACAAGCCGATCGAGGTATGTGCTTTGTCAAGGGAAAGAGGATCAACCTTCCATTTTTTTGGTAGAGAATTTGAAAGCAGTTTGTTGTAGGATTCGACGGCATCATTTATCGTGTTCGTACTCTTACCCAGCGATTGCACGAATTCAAGCTGTTCCACGAAGCGTGCAGGATAGCCCCTCGAAAGGAGCAATTTTGCATACGCCTGGCAGCTCTGCACATCGTAGGGATTGACCTTGAGCGCGCGGCGGTATTCGTAGAGAGCTTGATCGGACATGTTGACCTGCTCGAAGCGTTTGGCCTTTTCGATATGGGGGGCAGCCCAGGAGGCGCGGCGTTTGTCTTCGAGAGGAAGTTCACGGATTATGATACCTTCCATAAGAGAACGGAGCACGTCGTCATCATTCACTGTCTGAAGGCCTGTCTGGGCGGATTTGATCGCTTCTTCGTAGCGGTGAAGCTTTTCCAGCGAAAGGGCACGAAGGTACCAGGCGCTTGCATGGTTGCGGTTAGCCGCAATGCGGGCATCGCAAACTTCGAGCACTTCGGTGTGACGTCCGGTCTTGTAGAGGATGGTGCCTAAAAGCTCGCGTGCATCGTCATAGTCAGCTTTCATCGAAAGCGCAGTTCGCACCCGGCCTTCAGCTTCGCCGAGCTGTCCGTCGAGGGTCGCCAGATATGCGGCGTAAAAAAAGACCTGGGGATTGTCTCCATGAAACTGCAGTGCCTTTTCAAGATAGTCACGGGCGGCGACGTTATTACCGCTTTCTTTGCTGACAAGTGCAAGTGACAGAAGTGCTTTCCGGTTTTCGGGAAACCGGCGCAGCGCATCGAGATACTGACTCGAAGCAGCGCTCACGCGACCTGCACTGATATCGATCTCGGCTATACCGAAACGAGCACTTATATCATTAGGCCAGGCGGCAAGAACCCGGTTGAATATGGCCGAGGCCTCGTCAAGGCTCCCAAGTCCGACCAGAATGAAGGCATGGATGTTAAGGAGAAGCGGATCGTTTTTTTTGAAGGTTTCGGCTTTGACCACCTGGTCGAGCGCCTGCTCATATTCACCGAGAGCATAAAAACATTCGGCCAATCCCTGGTACACGACGTTATAGGATGGGTTTTCGCGCAGGGCTTCCTGGTAGCTTTCGATCGCACGATACCAATCTTCCTGGTCCTGGAAGGACTTGCCTTCTTCACGAAGGCGAACGGGATCCGCGAAAAGCGCGAGCGATCCGGCAAGAAGCAGAAGACAACAGGCGGAAAAAAACTTTTTCACGGGCTTATCCTTCTTTTCGGGTGACTATTTTGACGGTATTGATCCGGTGGCCTTCCATATCCTGGATGATAAAATCGAAATTCTTCCATGATGCTTTTTCGTACTTGACGGGAATTTTCCCAAAAAGGTCAAACACGAATCCGCCGAGAGTATCAAATTCCTGGTCGGGAATCTCTTCGATAAAGATACCGGAAAGATCGTCGAGATTGACCCGCGCATCGCACAGCCACACGCCGTCGCCAATGGTCAGAATATCCTCGCGCTCATTGTCGAACTCGTCCTGGATGTCGCCGACAATTTCCTCAATGATACCTTCCATGCATACAATGCCCGAAACCCCGCCATACTCGTCGATCGCAATGGCAATGTGTACATGCCTTCGCTTGAATTCACGCAAAAGCGAGTCGATCCGCTTCGACTCGGGAACGAAAAAGGGCTTGCGAATTATCTTTTCAAGCTCGATATTTTCTTTTTTTGCTGTCAGGATGATCAGGTCTTTTACATAGAGCACGCCGACTACATTGTCGATCGAATCGTTGTATACCGGAAAGCGCGAGTGACCGCTCGCCGAAACCTTTTGGAGCAACTCGTCGCCGCATGTTTCGATGGACAGAAAATCCACGTCGATACGGGGAATCATCACTTCCTTTACAGAAGTATCTGAAAGATCGACAATACCGCGGATCATGTCGCGTTTTTCCTCGTTCAGGGACTCATCAAGATTTTCGTGGATCGGAGGTTCGCTAGATTTGTTTTTTTTCTGCAGTTTTTCGAATATGCCCATTTACCGTACCTTGAAAACGATATCGTCGGCGAATCCGTTTAGAAGATGCTCCTGAAACTGGAGCATATCCTGTTCGGGTGAATTGTCCTCGTGGTCCATACCATCAAGATGCAGGATGCCATGAACCAACAGACGCTTGAGTTCGTCGTTTTGATCAACAGAAAAATCCGCAGCATTTTTTGCAAGCATGTCGAGGCTGATGACGATATCACCTGCGTTGAACCAGGTCACATCTTCGTCGTCGATATATTCGTCGCCTTGCTCGAAGGAAAGCACATCGGTGGGCCCATCGATCTCCCGATACTTTTTGTTAAGATCGGCTATGAAGGGATCGGCGCAGAAGAGCACCGAAAGCTCCCAATTGTCGATATCAAGACGGGTCAGAACCTTGCTCATAAAAGGCTCGACGAGTTCAAGCCAGAGGGGTTTCGCGATATGTTCATCGTGATCGACCGTAATGCGGTTGCTCATATTTTTTTTCCTTTGAAAAGGGAATCCCTGATCGTCAGTTCTTGTGCGTCCGGGTCCTTCTGATTCGGGTATTCGATGCGCGAATGGTAGTATCCGGCAAGGATGCTTACAAATGTTCTTTTGATGACATTGATGTCACGCAAGGTGAGATCGGAATTATCCAGCTGGTTGCATTCTATTTTCTTGTTGACGAGCTCGCTGATGAATTTTTCGAGTCGCGGTACCGACGGTTTGTCCAGAGTGCGGCAAGCTGCTTCGACAACATCCGCAAGCATCACCACCGCAGATTCTTTGCTCCGGGGTGGAGTACCGGGATACATGAAATCTTCAGGGTCCACGGTATCGCTCAGTTTTTTTGCCTCGTTGTAAAAATACGAAATAACGCTATTGCCATGGTGTTCGGCAATGATGTCGATCACCTCGCGGGGCAAGCGCATCTGGCGCGCCTTTTCAATGCCCTGCTTGACGTGGCTGCGAATGACGGTTGCAGAAAGGCGCGGATTGAGATCGAGATGCTTGTTGTAGTCGGTCTGATTTTCGACGAAATATTCGCTTTGGTCGATCTTGCCGATGTCGTGGTAGTAGGCACCCACGCGGGCAAGTAGTGGATCGGCCCCGATTTCGCGACAAGCGCTCTCGGCAAGTGTTGCTACCATGATCGAATGATTGTAGGTGCCTGACACCGACAGGAGCATACGCTTCATGATGGGTGAGTTCAGATCCGAAAACTCCATGAGCCGAAAGCTGGTAGAAGTATTGAGGGCAGACTCGAGAATAGGAAGAAACCCCAGCACAAGGATGCCGCTCATGAAACCGTTGAAAGCTGCTCCCAAAAGTGCGAAGCCGAGATCTCGGGTCGAGCCGGGAAGGATCAGTTGCAGCAGCAGGATGATGATCGGATTGATCACCGCAAGGATGCAAGCCGACTTGACGAGGTCTATGCGCTTTCCCGATATGCGCATCACGCTGACCCCCGACAGTCCCGAAAAAAGTGAAAACAGGCAGGGAGCAAGATCAAACCCGGAAGCACACAAGATACCGAGGGAAAGCATGAAGGTCATAAAAACAGCCGTATGTTGGTCGACAAGGACTGTAATGAGCATGGTGAATAGCGCAACGGGCAGCAGGACAGAAAGATCGAGGGGCAGGTTGAACGCCGGAATTCGGCTGAATACCAGCACTAGCAGGTACAAAAGTGAAAAGGAAATTACGAGCATTACGGCGTTGCGGAAATGCAACTGTATCGCGATAATTTCGGTATTGAACAGGTAAATTGCGGTGATCAGTAGTATCAAAAGGAACAGGACTGTGCCGAAAAACTGGCGCAGGTCGATGTAGACGCCCGAACCGGCGAGTGCTTCGAGCTGATTGTACCCGTCCTCAGTAATAATGAAACCGCGCTTGATGATTTTTTGGCCCTTCTGGATCACTACAAGGACGGGCTCAACCTGCCGGATTGCAGCCGCGAGCTTCGTTTCGCTCTCGTCGGTCTGATAGATCAGATTTTCTTTTAAAAACGGCTTCACGAGAGCAAGCACCATGTCGGTCATCGCCGGCGATTTTTTCATGAGCACGAGAGAATTGGAGGTATAAGTTCGCATCCCCGAGAAGGTCAAAAGAGAATCCTTGGCAACCTCGGTCCGTTCCTGGCGCTCAGTTTTCCATCGCACCAATTCGACGTCGGACTGGTTAAATTTTTCCATTCCGGCGTCCGGAAATGCAGTGAGACCTTCATTGACGATCTGCTTGAATATATTTCCTGCAACAGCAAGGATGCCCGAGCGATCGGTTGCCGAATACAAGGCACTCATCATTTTTTTCTCTAGTACGCCTGGATACGCCTGTTGGACTTCGAGAACAAACTGATTGAGACTCGAGGAAGCACGCATGGTACGATCAAGATGCTGCAGAAAATCGGTATACTCATTTAAAATTCGGGCCGAAATATCACGGTCATAGCGGAAGACAGCGGTTACCAGTCGCTGTCGTGCATCCCGCCTAATCTGGGTGGCTTTTTCATCCACATACGAAATTTCACGGCTGGCGACGACATCGCGATCTGCAACCTTGCCTACCTCGAAATCGATGAGGCTTAGCTGCCGGAAGCCCTGTGCTTCCACAAAACCGAACCAGGTTGCGAGCGATAGAATAAAAAAAGCAGAGCACAGGAGAAGGATAAGGCCGGCTTTGTCGTGGAGCCGGTAGAGCACTTGTTTGAGTAACCTGTTTACCCGCGATTCAGTTGGTTTCTTGTTCATATACTTGTATCATTATAAGCCAAAGTGTACATAGAAGAGAAGCCACCCGTCAAGCGTGCGTTTTCTCTCATTTCGGTGTGGATGTATTGAGTGAGAATACACCTTTTTCGGATTTTACCGTTGTCTTGATGTCTGAAATCGGTTTCCATTGTACCATGAAGGTCACTGTGGGCTTGAAATCATAGCGGTAGACTGCGGACGAAGTATTGAGCTCGGGTTTGACGGTCGTAATGAGGTTCATCGTCCAGTCGTGCAAGTAATGGGTCAGATTGATATCGAGGCTTTTCAGTTTGAATCCGGAACGGGTTCGGTCCTCAAGGTTGAAAAAATTGAATGAATTGAAGAGATCGGTCAAGATTCCGGTCTCGCCGGGTAAGGGCGCAGGAAGATCAATCCAGCCCTGAAAATACCGTGCTATAACGTCATTTCGGCTGTTCGAACTGAAGGAAAGGTCAAGAAACTCATAAATCTTGAGGGTCAGAGTCGGCACAAAGTCAAAACTGGAATCGGTGAGCTTGAGCAGGTTGAACTGCAGATTCGAAACAATGTTAGCCTGCAGGAATACCCGATTTTTCCAGGTCCATATTTTAAGCGGCTGTGTAGAATTATTGAAAGTAAAGCCCGCAGCCGATGGTATGAAGGCCTTGTCGGTTCCGTCAGGGATCCAGCCCGTACCAACAATCAACTTGTAGGGGATGGTGTTATTCAGGGTATAAAACGCCGAGAAATAACCTTTCCTGCCGGTAAAATTGAGCCGTGACGGCGTTTCTTCCTCTATGTCATACACGTATTCCTGCCCGAGAATAATGCCGTACGGCAGTGTCCAGGCAAGCGTAGCTTTATACGGGTCCCAGAACCATTTCTTGTAATCGTTTTCTTTTTCGAAGAGGCGGGAATTCATTGTCAGAGTACCGAAAGGCCAGGCAAAACCGGCGATTCCGGTGTAGGATTCGAGCAGGGGCGCGAGGTTGCTTGTAACGGTAAGTTTTTGCTCGTAGCTGGCAAGCGAGACACCCGCGGCAGTCGTGGCCGTGTGAACCGAGATATATTCCTTGTCCCATTCGAAGGTTTCTGTTTTCCAATCGGGTTCCTGCGCCGTACCATCAAATACCGAACGTGCGACGTCGCCGGTAAAGTTCCAGGCGAGCGAAACCGGTTTGAAAAGGGGATGCCGGTTGAAGGGAACCAGCTGGACTGCCTCGATGGCAGATAGTTTCCAGACGCTCGCCTTGTAGTCGTTGAGGAGTATGGTATCGCGTTCGGCTGGCGTGTCGTACGCGGGTACTGTTTCCGAAAGCCAGGGATGTTCCTGGGTTGTACCAGAAAAATTGAGATAAGAATTGACCGAAAAAAAGTTTGTATCCCGGGTGAAGCGGCCGGAAAGGACTGCCGTGTTTTTCAACTGGTAGTACAGCGAGGAATAGTTATTCCAGCTGATGTCTGCCGGAACATTCCAGTCGGTAGAATCGTAACGCGTTTCCTGCGCGAGGGCGGGATCGATGGTCCAGGTGACAGCCCAAGCCGAAACCGGCGGCTCGAACACCGGAACGAGGCCCGGGCCCGCGGGAGGGATGAAATTTGTTGCGGGCTGCTGTGTTTCAGGCAACATTGTTTCCGGCGGCTTGATCCGGAAGGGATCTGCTAACAGGCCGGTGTCAGTTTTTTCTTTTTTTGCGGATGCCGCGACGGTTTCGGATGAAATCAGGGTTCCACCCAGTGATAATCGTATTTCGGGCTTGATAATTTCCGGATAGAAAAATTTCCGCTCGGGCGAAGTAGGATCCCAATCGGGCGAGGTGGTCGAAGTTATCTTCGTGTTGTTTTTCGAATTGAAGGTGAGGACAGCCGAAAGGTTTGGAACGGTGAAGGTTTTAAGCCAGGGAGAACCGAAGGGAAGTACTGGACGTATCGAACCGCTCACATTCCAGGAATACGAAGATTCCTCCGTAACGGTTTTACCCTTCGCCAGAGTATCCTGGTCGGTAAGAAATTTGAACCAATTGAGGTCCTCGGAACGATCTAGAAAATCGGACTTGAACCAGGGATCGGAAATGAGTGGCAAAGCTACAGACAACTGGAATGGAGCCTTGTCCATTTGGAGCGAAAAACTGCTGCGATACCGAACCGGAAATTCTCGACCGTATAGCCAGCTCGAGTTCCAGTGTTCTTCTCCGAGCGTGTCGTAAGTCGAATAAAAAATACCCGTGGTCGGTGCGTACAGGCTGCGCGAAACACCGATGTCTGCGGTGAAGGCTACTGATTTGACGTAACCATCCGGGGTGAACGAGCCGTCAAGACCGATCATGGCACCCAGCGAGGAATAACCGTCAGCCTTCAGTTTGAGATAATCAGGGTCAGTATTCCTTGCATCGGCTTCGAGATTGCGGAGGAAAAGTCCATTGAGCTCCTGTTCTTTGAGGGTGTCCCCTTGCAAAAAATCAGAGAAGGACGTACCTGTTCCGGTCGTCGTCTTTACCAGGAGTGGTTTTCTGCCAATAAGGTACGTCGTGGTCTGCACAAAATAGCCCTCGCGATTCCGGAAACCGAATACGGGATGCACGAGCATTTCATCGGAGGGATAATAAAACACCGGAATATAGAAAACGGGAAGCGGACCGATGAAGAATATACCGTTCAGTATAGCGATTTCGTTGCCGGGAAGAAGCCAGATTCGTGTGGCTTTGATCGACCAGTGGGGATCTTCCTCATCGCAGGTGGTCAGCACACCCTTGCGAAACGCAATAGTTGTACCCGAGTCCCGTCCGGTCACCTCCGCGCGAATAATGTTGGGATCAGAGCTTTGCTTACCGGTGTCCTGGGTAAGGGCACCCTCGAGAAAGACACCCTCTTGTTTTTCGATGTTGAACAAAAGGGCTTGTCCTTCAAATTTTTCGGAGGAAGTCTTACCTGTAGTGTGTTCATAATGCACGTTACCCCGAGCTTCGAGGGTGTCGCGGCCCTTGTCATACACAATCTCGTCGGCACCGATACGAGAAACTGAAGAACCCTCGGTGACCACGATCATCACATCCCCGCTGAACCGGATCACCTCTGTTGCTACTCCGTCGATACCCGATTCCACCGGAGTCTTGATGTACTCGCTCGTACGGGCCGACTCGATGGTCACCAAGCGCTCCGCGGCAACTAAGCCAGGAAGCGAGAAGCATGCAAAAAACAACACTAACGCAGGGAAAACCCTTCGCATCATTTCAGGCGGTCCATGAGCTCTTTGACATAGTGGCCGGTATAGGATGCCTTACAACGCGCAATTTCTTCCGGGGTGCCACTCGCAATGACGGTGCCGCCGCGAAAGCCCCCTTCGGGGCCAAGATCAATCAGGCGATCAGCCTGTAAAATCACATCGAGGTTGTGCTCGATCATGACGACGGTGTTGCCCTGATCAACGAGACGGTTTATCACCTGCATGAGCTGTTTGACGTCGGCGAAATGAAGGCCGGTAGTCGGCTCATCGAGGAAATAAAGCGTTTTACCGGTGGACCTGCGCGCCAACTCGTTCGCGAGCTTAACGCGCTGTGCTTCGCCGCCTGAAAGAGTCAAGGCAGACTGACCCAGCTTGATATAGCCAAGGCCGACAGAAAGAAGCGTTTCCATTTTGCGCGCAATATGCGGAATAGGGCCAAAAAACTCGGCAGCTTCTTCGATAGTCATATCGAGAACGTCGGCGATATTTTTACCCTTGTACCGCACCTCGAGAGTTTCCGTGTTAAACCGTTTTCCGTGGCACACGTCGCACGATATATATACGTCGGGAAGGAAGTTCATTTCGATGGTGATAGTGCCGTCACCCTGACAATGTTCGCAACGGCCGCCTTTCACATTGAACGAAAAGCGTCCTGCCTTGTAGCCGCGTATCTTTGCGTCGGGAAGGCTCGAAAAAAGATCGCGGATACCGGTGAAAACACCCACGTACGTGGCGGGATTCGAGCGCGGGGTGCGTCCGATCGGGCTCTGGTCGATATTAATAACCTTGTCGATATGTTCAAGCCCTTTAAGGCGCTTATAAGCACCCTGTGGATGGTTTGTGCGCATCACATTGTTGGAGATGGCAGGAAAGAGCACGTCCGAAAGAAGCGTGGACTTGCCCGAGCCTGAAACACCGGTGATGCACGTAAAGGCTCCGAGCGGGATTTCGACATCTATGTTCTTGAGATTGTGCTCGGTCGCTCCGGTCAGCACGATAGTGCGGCCATTGCCTTCGCGCCGCTTTTTGGGAATATCCATTTTGAGGGTGCCCGCAAGATACTGACCGGTAAGGCTTTCTTTTACCTTCATCACTTCGGCGGGAGTACCTTGCGCGACAATGTAACCACCGTGAACGCCGGCACCAGGACCAAGGTCGACAATGTGATCTGCGGTTCGCAGGGTCTGCTCGTCGTGTTCGACAACGATGAGGGTATTGCCCAGATCGCGGAGATACAGAAGCGTATCAATGAGGCGCTGGTTGTCCCGCTGATGGAGGCCGATTGAGGGTTCGTCAAGGATATAAAGCACCCCGATCAAGCTTGATCCGATCTGGGTTGCGAGCCGGATACGTTGGGCCTCACCACCCGACAGCGTCGCGGCCTTGCGCTCGAGGCTGAGGTAATCGAGGCCGACATTTTTCATAAAACTGAGGCGGGCGTTGATTTCCTTCAAAATCTGCTTCGCTATCTGAACTTCAGTATCGGTCAATTTGATCGAATTAAAAAAATCGATAGAGTCGCCGACTGAAAGGCTCGATAACTCGAATATGCTTTTTTCGCCGACAGTAACCGCGAGTGCTTCGGGCTTTAGTCTCTTGCCGTGGCAGAGTTCGCATTCCCGGTTCGACATGTATTTTTCGTAATTTTCTTTCTGAGAATCGGAAAAAGTTTCCATATAGCGGCGCTTCATGTCCGCAAAAACTCCCGGCCAGCTCTGATGATACTTGAAATGCCCCGTTCCCTCACGGTTTTCGTACACGAAGTCGATCGCGTCTTCGCCCGAACCATTCATAATTATCGAATAGACTTTTTTGGACAGCTCGTCGATCGGGGTTGAAAGCGAAAACTTGAAGTGCTTAGCGAGCGCCTCGAATCGGCTCCGGTTCCAGGCAGCGTCGGGATTATAAGGAAGGATACCGCCCTCGTCGAACGAAAGGTGCGGATCGGGAATGATGAGGTCCGGGTCGAATTCCTGCTTCGCGCCGAGGCCGGTGCATTCGGGGCAGGCTCCGAAGGGATTGTTGAATGAAAAAAGACGGGGTTGCAGCTCGGGAATCGAAATGCCGCAATCGGGACAGGCGTTTTTCTGCGAGAAAAATACTTCTGTGTCGTCCTTGGTAACGAGGATGGTGCCCCCCGAGCTCGAAAGAGCAGTTTCCACGGATTCGGCAAGGCGCTTACGGACATCGGGACCGAGCACGATGCGGTCCACGACGATTTCTATCGAATGTTTTTTCTGCTTGTCGAGCTTGATCTCATCTTCGAGGTTGAGCAGGATTCCGTCGACGCGGGCCCGCACAAAACCGGCGTTTTTCGCATCGGCAATCACCTTCTGGTGTTCGCCCTTCTTTCCGCGAATAACGGGAGACAGGATCTGTATTTTTGTCCCTGTTTTCCATCCAGTTATGGTATTAATGATCTGATCTATCGACTGTTCCTGTATTTCTTTACCACATTCAGGGCAATGGGCATGGCCGATGCGGGCAAACAGAAGACGGTAATAATCGTAAATTTCAGTTACGGTACCGACGGTCGAACGGGGATTTTTGTGAGTTGTCTTTTGCTCGATCGAGATTGCCGGGGACAATCCCTCTATATAATCAATATCCGGTTTGTCCATACGTCCCAAAAACTGGCGGGCATAAGCCGAAAGAGATTCAACATACCGTCGTTGTCCTTCGGCAAAGATCGTATCAAAGGCCAGCGAGCTCTTTCCCGAGCCGGACAGTCCCGATATGACGATCAGTTTGTCCCGGGGAAGCTCGATATCTATATTCTTGAGGTTATGTTCACGCGCACCCTTGATGATGAGTTTGCTGAGGCCATGAACCGGTGCATTATCCTGCTTTTTCATGTGTTGATAATACTCGTTGTTTGAAAAGCGGTCAAGAAAGCACAAAAAAACCAGAAAATTTCCTATTCAATCCATTATACTTAGGTAAATGGAAAGCACATACTACAAGCATTTGATCGAATCGGCTCCCTTCGGTTTTGCACATCACCGTATCATTCTTGATGCTGCCGGAAAACCGATCGATTACGAATTTCTTGAAGTTAACCCCGCATTTGAACGGCTTACCGGTCTCCTCGCAGCCGATATCATCGATAAACCGGTCACAAGCGTTATACCCGGCATCCGTGAAGAGAAATTTGACTGGATCGGTTATTATGGCGATCTTGCACTCAATGGAGGCGAGAAAAATTTTGAACAGTTTTTTGCTCAACTCGGGAAATGGTATAAGGTTCAAGTTTATTCTCCGGAAGCCCTCTATTTTTCGACGATATTCATGGACATTACTACCGAGAAAAAACAGACCGAGGAACTCGAAAATTTCTTTTCGGTTAACCTAGATCTCTTGTGCATCGCTGATACCGAAGGAAACTTCATCAAAACAAATGAAGCCTGGGTTGAAATTCTCGGCTATGCTACGGCCGACCTCAATCACCAGAATTTTCTCGACTTCGTTCATCCCGACGATATGAATTCCACGCTTGCGGCGATGAAGGATCTTGAAAATCAGAAAAAAGTTCTTAATTTTATCAACCGGTACCGTTGCAAGAATGGCAACTATCGCTATATCGAATGGCGATCATTCCCCCAGGGAAAACACATCTATGCCGCAGCCCGCGACATCACCGATCGCATAGAAAACGTACAAAAGATCGAGGAGAGCGAACAGAAATACCGACTGCTGACCGAATTTACCTCGGATGTCATCTGGGTACTAAATCTGAACCGAAAATGCTTTACATATATAAGTCCGGCGATTTTTGACCTCCGCGGCTTCACTGCCGAAGAAGCATTAAACGAGAGCCTCGAGGAATCAATGACCGCAGATTCAGTCGTTGCCGTACAGAAAGCTATTGCCGTGAATCTGCCGAAATTCATTTTAGAACCTAAAAAACCACAGTTTTTCCTCGACCAGATTCAACAGCCTTGCAAGAACGGCAAGATAATCTGGATTGAAGTGTCCACCAAATTTCGCTACAACGTGTACAATGAAATAGAAATAGTTGGTATGAGCCGGAATATCGAAACCCGAAAAAAAATGGAGCGTGAACTTGTCGCTGCCAAGGAGCAAGCTGAAAAAGCGAACCGGGCAAAATCGGAATTTCTTGCAATCATGTCCCACGAATTGCGTACTCCGCTCAACAGCATCATCGGGTTTACAGACCTGCTCAAGGAAAGCCCCCTCGGAAAAACCCAAAAATTATATATCGAAAACATCGGAACCTCGGGCCATTCGCTTCTTGAAATAATAAACGACATCCTCGACCTGTCGAAGATCGAGGCCGGCAAGATGGAACTCGAGTTCATCGAAACAGACATCATCGAACTGACCGAGCAGACAGCGGAAATTATCAAGTTTCATTCTTCAAAGAAAAATCTTGAATTTCTCCTTGATATCGATGCCGACGTGCCTCGTTACGCAACCGCCGACCCGATCCGGCTCAAACAGATTTTGGTGAACCTCCTCGGAAACGCGGTCAAGTTTACTCATTCGGGCGAAGTCGAACTATCGCTTTCGTTCAATGCGACGGATGCACATACGGGTTTCTTTACCTTTTCTGTTCGGGACACGGGCATCGGCATTGCAATCGACCAGCAACACAAACTGTTTACGGCCTTTTCGCAGGCAGATGCCACCACCACTCGGCGTTTCGGCGGCACGGGGCTTGGACTCACCATTTCGAACATGCTTGCCGGAAAGATGGGCAGCTCCATACAATTTGAAAGCGGAACCGATAAAGGCTCTCGTTTCTTTTTTACTATCGAAACCGGATTCAACAGCAAGAAAAAAAGAGAAAAGGAATCATTTGCACACCTTTCCCGGGTGCTGGTAATCGACGACAACGCGGGAAGTCGCCGGATTATCGAAAATCTGTGTGGACGCTGGGGAATCGCCTGCACCAGCGTCGATAACGGACTGGACGCGCTACGTTTGCTCGAACAGCACGAGAAATTTGATTCAATTATCGTCGATTATCATATGCCGTATCTGGGGGGAATCGAAACTGTCAGACAAATACAAAACCTGAGCGGATATCGGAGCGGCCAGCTTCCGGTAATTCTTCTCCACAATCCCTCGGACAACAACGATGTGGAACAAGAATGTAAAAAAGAGGGTATTTCCTTTAATTTGTCCAAGCCGGTTATGGAAGCCGAGTTGTATGGCTGTTTCAAGGTTATAAACGGCAACTTCATTGCATCGGCACAACGCTTTACGCAGACGAAAGAGAATGCGACACCGGTAGCTGGTCGCCACACAGCTGGACAAGACACAACAGGAGCAACATCTGCTGATATACTCGCCACACTCCAGGCTTTGCTCGAGGTAAACGACCTTGCCAGCATTGAATGGTTCGAGCGGGTAAAGGAACTTGACGCCTATAATGCAAACAGGGCATCATTCGATGAACTCGAGCGATATATTTCGGACTTGAATTTCGAAAAGGCGCTATATCTGCTCGAAGGTATGCAAAAAGGATAGGATATGGAGACCAAAAAACTGACAATACTGGTCGTCGATGACGTACCGCAGAACATATATCTCCTCAACGGTATTTTGTCGTCTGATTACCGCATCCTTTTTGCCACATCGGGGGCGCAAGCCCTCAAAATCGCTGCAGACACTGTTCCGGACATCATACTTCTGGACGTGATGATGCCCGAAATGAACGGCTACGAGGTCTGCAAAAAACTGAAGGAAGACAATGTCCTTAAGTCAATTCCCGTCATCTTTCTGACCGCGCTCAACGATTTCGACAGCGAAACGCAGGGCCTGTCCCTCGGAGCAATCGACTATATCCGGAAACCCTACAATGCAAACATCGTCAAACTGCGAATACACAATCATCTGGAACTGAAAAAGACCCGGGACGAACTATTCCGCCTTTCAAATGTAGACCGGCTGACAGGAATACCAAACCGACGCGCAATTTTCGACTATTTCGAACATGAAATGTCGCGAGCGCTCCGAAACAACCGCGCCTTGGGCTACATGATGATCGATATCGACTTTTTCAAAAAATACAACGACAACTATGGCCACATCGCCGGAGACGGCTGTCTGCATTCGCTCGCCCGAACGCTCGAGGAATCTCTGCTACGCCCTGGCGACATGATAGGCCGTTTTGGCGGTGAGGAATTTTTGTGCGTACTACCCGAGATAGACTCGACCGGTGTTCTCGACGTCGGCGAACGGCTGATTACGAAAACGAGGGAACTGGCCATTCCTCATCTGTTCTCGGACGTTGCAAACGTTGTAACCATCAGTTGTGGAGCCTGCTCCATCGTTCCCGAGAACAGACAGACGGTAGAAAGCCTCATCGATCTTGCGGACAAGGCGCTGTACCTGTCCAAGAATTCGGGACGTAACCGGGTAACCCTGTGGAATGACGGAAAAAGCCGCCAGTAGTGCGATGCGCACTGTGTTTTGCGGTTCCGTTACGAGGTTTTTCGCTTTCCGGTCAACGAAGTCACCGTCATTTTGAGAATAGCGGTCATATCGAAAACCCGATCATCAAACGAAAATTCCGTTCGACCCGTATAATGGCGCATGAGCGAATCTAGTCCCGCTTTCCGCTCGGCTTTATCAGCGACAACCGAAACGAGCCCCGCGCCTGAAACACTTGCATAATCCATACCCCAGTTGCAGTCTGCGGTACCACTTACAAGGATATGGTCGGTATCGACCATAAAGAATCCCGAACCGTTCGTTTCGATAAGATCGAGTTTCTTTCCGGTGCGGGCACAGTGAAAATACAGGACAGGAAAGATTCCGGTCCACAAAAAACCGTAATTGAGCGCGACAAGATAAGGTAAATCCCCGTCGAGCAGTGCAAGATGGCAAGTATCCGCCTTTTGCAGAATTTCGGCCAGATCATTTTTTTCCCGGACTTCCCGGTCGATTCTTCTCATTCGTTTCTCCTAATTTGAAAAAAGACATTTGACAAGTTGCGTAACTGAATGGATAATAGCTCTACATGGATGTACCCAATGACTATTGCTTCTGCTATTGTTGACACTGTTATTTTTCAGACTGCCCCTTTCGGTATTGCTATAATCGATTCCCGGACCGGTGTATTCAACGATTTGAACGACGCGTGTTGCTCTATCCTTGGCCGCGACAAAACCGAAATTATTGGAAATAGCTGGACAGCCTTTACCCATCCCGACGACATTGCTGGAGATATCTCCAGCATTCAGGAACTGTACCGCGATACCCCCGAACGCGTATACCGGAAAAAACGATATATCCGTCCCGACGGCTCGGTCGTACATGTCGGTATAACCATTACCCCGCTTGCATCAGAATCGGGGCCGCCCTCACACATTTCGATCATCGAAAACCTCACACCGGTTATTGATATGCAAAGCAGATTGCGCGAACAGACTATGGAAACCTGGCGGGCCCGCGAATCGGTGTTCAATTCCATGGCAATACTTTCGGAATTCCGGGATCGTGAAACAGGAGAACACATCCTGCGCTCGAAAACCTATGTCAAGTTGCTCCTTGAAAACTTGCCATTCCAGCATCCCTTCTCGAAAAAAGCTATCACGCTCATATCAAACTCGGCAATGCTCCATGATATAGGGAAGGTAGGCATTCCCGACAGTATCCTCTTGAAGCCAAACAAACTGACTCCGGCCGAATTTGAAATAATGAAAACTCATACCACCCTTGGTACAAAAGCTATTTTACATACCCGCCATACCCTCGACCATGATACAATTTTGATGTTCGCGCAGGAAATCGCCGAATTTCACCATGAATGGTGGGACGGCAGCGGGTATCCGCTCCAGCTGAAGGGCGACCAAATTCCCCTGACGGCACGGGTCATGGCGCTCGCAGACGTCTACGATGCACTCATCTCGGTACGGCCGTACAAGGAACCGATGAGCCATACAGAGGCGGTCAGCGTCATCGAAAGCGAATCCGGCACCCATTTCGATCCGGTGCTGGTCAAGCTTTTCCTCAAGCTGGAAAAAGATTTCGAACGTATTTCGTTGATGAACCAAGACGAATTGAAAAAGAGTTTTGCCGAGGAAGAACTATGGGACAACGATCAAATTGTCTCCTGATTTGCCTATAGTGGAGGTCAGTTCTCCCGGCCCGTTTTCTGCAGATAATAATGATAATCACCCTCATATACATTGAGAGCACCGTGATCAATTTCGAACACCCGGTTAGCCAAGTGACGCAATACGTAGCGGTCGTGACTGACTATCATGATCGTGCCGTCGAAAGCTTGTAGTGCCTCGAGGAGCACTTCCCTGCTCTGGATGTCCAAGTGGTTGGTTGGCTCGTCGAGGACCAGAAAATTGACCGGCAAAGCCAGCATACAAGCGAGCATGACCCGGCTTTTTTCACCACCTGAAAGCACAGAAACCTTCTTGTCTGACTCGTCTCCCGAAAACTGAAAGGCGCCAAGAATACTTTTGATCGTTCCTACCGACGCGAGCGGAATGCGATCTGCAACTTCTTCGAAAATAGTTCGTTTCGGATCGAGAACATCCGATGAATACTGGCTGAAATACCCGAGCCGAACACTACCACCCATCACCGAACTTCCGCTTGTAGCTTCGGCAAGATCGGTAATTACTTTGAGTAGAGTCGACTTTCCCGCGCCGTTGACACCGGTAAGGGCGATCCGGTCGCCGCGGTTGACCGTACCGGAAAGGCCGGAAAATACGGGATGAATACCTCCCGAATGCGTCGGCCAGGATTTTGAAAGATTTTTCATTACAACAACCTGATCGCCGCTTCGAGGACAAGAGGCAAACTGTACCTGCATGAGTTTGGGATCCGGGAGCAGCACTACACGCTCGATCTTCTCGAGTGCTTTTATGCGGGACTGCACGAGCGAAGCATGTGAAGCCCGTGCAGAAAATTTGGCGATAAACTCCTCATCCTTGGCGAACATAGACTGCTGTCGCTTGAAGGTCGCCACCAATTGTTCGCGCCTGATTTCCCGTTCACGAAGATAAAAATCGTAATCTCCTGAGTAAGAAGTGACAGTGCCCGAGGCAACTTCGACCATGCGTGAACAAAGTCGGGTCATAAACTCGCGGTCATGGCTCGTCATTACGAGGTCTCCCTTGAATTCACGAAGCCATTCTTCGAGCCATACTATAGACTCAACATCGAGATGATTGGTCGGCTCGTCCATAAGAAGCACATCGGGATTGAGCACGAGAATGCGGGCAAGAGCAATGCGCATCTTCCATCCACCCGAAAAATTCTCCACCGGTTCATCAAAACGCGCAGGGCCGATGCCGAGGCCAGTAAGTACGGTTTTCGCACGATTTTCGAGGTCATAACCGTCGCGGTGTAAAAACTCGCTCTGCAATTCGCCGTACGCTTCCATTTCTGCATCATTGAGTGGTACAGCAGAAGGGTCAGCCATGCGATGTTCGAGCTCAGTTAATTTTTTTCCGATTTCGAAGATCGAGCCCGCTCCGGAAAGTACTTCATCAAGGGCGCTTCGGCCTGACATCTCCCCAACATTTTGCGAAAAATAGCCGATCACCGTACCGGGATCGACGGCGACGGCGCCTGAGTCATGTTTTTCTTCGCCGGAAATAACCCGGAAAAGGGTGGTCTTACCGGCACCGTTTGGGCCGACGAGACCAATCTTGTCACCGGGGCGAATCAGAAAATCGGCGTTGTTTAAAATAACGCGATCGCCGTATGCGACGCGGATGCCGGACAGTTTTATCACGATTGCACTCCTGCGAAAGGGAGAAGTATAGCAGAACGACAATGGATTGTCACGCCGCTCATACCAGGGTGGATGTATCTGACCGGAAAAACTATTTCAGCTTGCGTGGGGATGCCCGGTTGAGGTATAGTGGATTGATGCGAATCATAATTGTTGGAGCCGGAATGATCGGCATTCACATTGCGCGCGAACTGATCGAAGAAAAACGCGATGTGGTTATAATCGAGAAAAATCCGGAAACAGCCCGCAGAGTAGACAACGAACTCGACTGCCTTGTCATTAACGAGGATGGCAGCCAGCCGGAAACGCTCCGAAAAGCAGGAGCTGCCTCGTCAAGTTGGTTTATCGCGCTCACCGGTTCGGACGAGGTGAATATTGTGGCCTGCGGCCTTGTCGCTTCCGAATCGCCCAATGTCCGCACCATAGCCCGGGTGGAAAGCCCTTTTTACACGGCACTCTCTCCTGCGCAGCAAAAAACCTTCGGCCTCGATGTGCTTATAAATCCTGCAATGGAAGCGGCTCGGTCTATCATTCGCATCATCGAAGACGGTTTTGCCGAAGCGGTTGTGCCCCTGCATGACGGAAGACTGCAACTCCGAACAGTTTCTGCCTTGAGCCTTCCCGAATATATTGGTAAAACCCTCGGCGAAATCAAACAGAGCAGTCTGAAACACTTTCTCGTAGTCGCTATCGTCCGGAATGGAACAATTATAGTCCCCAAAGGCGACAGATCCATCGAGTCAAAAGATAAACTCTACATACTCGGCCCCCCGGAAGCCCTTGATTCACTCCTTGGAAAAATTATCGGCCTGAGCGATGCCACCCGCCGGATTCTGGTTTCCGGTTCGTCCCGGATTGCACAACGCCTCATCGAAGCACTCGACGCCAGGCACCGTGCATCGGGTAAAAAGTCCGGTAGAACCCTTAAGCAAAGGCTATTCGGCCTGAAACCGCAGATAACCCTGATCGATGCATCCTACGAGGACGGCAAGCGTATGTCCCGCATCTTCCAGGATATAGAGCTTGTCCATGGAGATACTTCCGAACCGGGTATACTCGAAAACGCGGGTATTGCCCGTGCAGACCTTTTCATTGCCGCCACCGAATCACAGACCTCGAATATCCTGACAGCTCAGCTTGCCAAGGCTCTGGGCGCAAAAAAAACAATTGCGGTAACCCAGAACGACCGATTTCTGATCCTAGGACCGAATTTGGACATCGATTCATTCGTCAGTGCAAACAGTGCTGTTGCAGCGGCAGTTCTCGCCACCGTCCGTAAGGCACACATTCGTACCATCTATGATTTTTATGAAGACGATGTCGAAATCGTTGAACTCAAAATAGATCCTCGTTCCGTCATCGCGGGTTACTGCCTCCGTCAATTCAAGTTCCCGGACGATATTCTCGTTGCCTTTATAATGAAAAACGAAGAAATAATCGTGCCGAACGGCGAAACCGTTCTTTCGGTGGGTGACACCATCGGTCTCGTTGCCCGCAAGGAAAGCATCGCAATCCTTGAATCTATCTTCGAAGGTCCCGATGCAGTATAAATCCCTCGCTCGGGCTATTTCGGTGCTTCTGCTCATCATTGCCGGCTTCATGTTTTTGTGCCTTCTCGCTGGTCTGGCCATCGGGGAGGATTTCGCCGCGGTTCGCTCTTTTGCACTTCCCATAAGCCTTGGCATCCTGTTTTTTGTGCTGATGAGCTTTGCCGGTATACAAAAAGTTGAACTTTCTCCACGCGCCGGCTACCTCTTTGTGGTGTTGGCTTGGGTTTCGGCAACGGCACTCGGCGCTCTTCCCTTCATCCTTTCCGGCTCCATCAAAACTTTCGTGGACGCTTTTTTCGAAACTATGTCCGGTTTCACCACCACCGGAGCAACAATTCTAACCGACATCGAAATCCTTCCCCGCTCGATCCTTCTATGGCGTTCAACCACGCATTGGCTGGGAGGCATGGGTATAGTTGTTCTTACTGTCGCTATTTTCCCGCTGATCGGCCTCAGTGGACGTTCTCTAATGGAAGCAGAAGCGCCAGGCCCTCGCGTGGATAAATTCACGCCACGATTGTCTCAGACCGCTCTTTTCTTGTGGCTTATTTATCTTGGGCTGACCGTAATCCTGGTCATTTTGCTTCTCTTCGGAGGAATGGACCTTCTTGAATCAATCGACCACGCTTTTGGTGCCATGGCTACCGGCGGATTCAGCACCAGAAACGCCTCGGTTGGCGCGTTCAGATCAGTATATATCGATGTGGTCTTGACGGTGTTCATGGTGCTTGCAGGTGCCAATTTTACAATACATTGGAGACTACTCCACGGAGATTTCAAGGCTGTCATACGAGACGGAGAATGGGTGGTATACCTTGCCATTTTTGGCGTTTCGAGCGGACTCATAGCCTTAAACCTATTCCGAATGGAAACCTACACAACCATCGGTGAATCGCTCAGGTTTGCGTCATTCCAGGCGGCCTCCATCTTGACTACAACAGGTTTTGCCACTGCTGATTACCTTGGATGGCCTGCTTTTGCTCAAGCGATTCTGTTCGTTCTGATGTTTATAGGCGGCTGTTCAGGCTCCACAGGCGGTGGCATAAAAGTAGGTCGCATCCTCACCCTTTTCAAAATGGGCATGTCGGAAATGCGATATCTCCTCAATCCACGAGGCTTCTATGGCGTTTTTGTAAATCGTCAGTACCTCAAAAAAAACATCGTCTACGATATAGCAGCGATGGTATATTTATATCTCGCTTCGATTCTGGTATCCACCCTGGTGATTGCTGCAGGAGGCTTCGATATTCTGACGAGTCTGACGGCAACCCTTGCCACGCTTGGCAACATCGGTCCCGGTTTCGGTCTTGTCGGCCCTACCTTTAATTACGCGTTTCTTCCCGACTGGATTACTGCCTGGCTTTCGTTCATTATGCTTTTGGGCCGACTCGAAGTGTATACTGTGCTGATTCTGTTTACCCGGGCATTCTGGAAGCGTTAGGCTTTTTTAAAAACACGGTTCCCACTATCAGGACAAACATGCATGCGAGTGCAACGACGGGAATTAACAGCACGTATTCGATTCCCACCAAATTTTTTACGAAGCTGCCTGCGGGCATTGCGAGAAAACTGCCGGTAGCGGCGGAAAGCATCAAGAGGGTCGGAAAGGTGCGTTTAAGAGATTCGGACATGTCAGTACCAAAGATGAAAATTGAAGGAAAAAGTCCCGCACAGAAAAGACCGCTCAAAAAGACTAAAACCAAAATTGCAGCGTCTGCGGTGGCGAGCCTGAGTGCAACAAGGGCGATCATGGCAAGCAAACCCGAAGTCAGGATGTACACCCGCGGCCGCACACGTCGAAGAATTAATCCGGCAGAAAACCGTCCGATTAATACGGCAATCCAGAAAGCTGAAACACACGAACCGGCAAAAAGGCTATCTCTTCCGAGTGCCTCGCGCATGTACACCGGAGTCCAGTACGTTATCGAAAACTCAGCCAATATATACGTAACGATAGCTGCACAAATCATCCACAGCGGTGCGTTCATTTTCCCCGTATCTGTCGCCTCGTCCTTCCCGACTGAATAGAGACGACTAAAATCCACTTTTAAAGTCAGTACCAAAACCAAAAGTAATGCCCCTGCATAGATAAGATACGGATGGTGCCAGAGGAAACCGTTTTGAAGCAGTATACCGGCAAGAAAGGGACTGCAGATGCTACCGGCGCTGTACAAAAAATTGATCATAGAAATATGAAATGATTTTTGGGGCCCTGAGTAGATATCTACTAGAATCATATTCGAAGTTGAATACAGACAGCCTATTCCGATACCGGCGATTAAAAGAAAAAAAGCAAGAACCGGAACCGACTGGGTTATTTGCAGCCCCGCAACGGCGAACAACGAAATGAACGGAATCAATCGAATATACCTGTTTTTGTCGAGTGAAGGTTTTTTTAAAAGAATGCCGTTAATCGATATACCTGCAAAACGACCGATCATGAATGCGCTGAAGCAATATCCTATAACTGCCGTGCCGGTTGCAAGAGTCTGGGCAGCCGTACTGGTGATCGCACCGCCGATATTGATAAAAAACCCGACCAAAAAGAAAAAAATGTAGGTTACGAGAGTCTGTCGTTGGATATTAGTGTTACTCATAGATTGTGATACTACCCTATCAATCAGAATAAGGCAATGAAAACGGTATGATGTTTCATTTTACCGAGTTATGTAATTTTTTCAATTTTGAAACTACATACTCATATCCCTTTTCAGAGTGAGGCAAAATACAATTACTGCAATCCTTGAAGCCTTTATCGGTGACGGTAAAATTGCCCCGACAGTCCATGGTGTAGAGCGGACAAAAGCAGAAAAGGCAGTTTATCCGTTCAATGGCGTGACAGGGATAATATTCGCAAGCTTTGTTCGTAAAAAATTTGTTGTGTTCTGTCGCCATCAATCTTTCCGGGTCTTAAAAACATTCAGATCACGATAAGCCAAATCAGCTAGGTCGCGATTTTTGGTAGTCATATCCGAAATATTGCTGACTGCTTTGTTTACTTCTTCGATACCGAGGGTTATTTCATCAATTGCAGAGGATGAAACCTGAATATTTCCGAACTGTGTCTCTATGCGATCGGTCAAAGTTCGCACCGTCTCGTTTACTTTCGTGACTGTTTCCGAAGTTAGATTCGACGCATCAGCTTGCCGACCAACTTCTTTTCGAATTGACGAAATATTAGCCGTAATCTCGTGTAAGGACGAAGCAGTCTCTATTGCACTCGCATTCAAATCAAGCCCGACTTCCTGTAAGGTTGAAAAAGAGGAACGGGTTCGGTTTATGAGGGAAGAAAGTTTGTCCTGAAACATATTAAAGGAACGGGATAAATCAGAAATTTCGGTCTTTCCTTTGACCGGCAGATCTTTAGACAGATCGCCCTCACCCTGCGCAATCGTGGAAAGGGCTTTGTTTATAGCCAGAATCGGATTGACAATCGAGGCACGGAGAATGAAACCCATAACCAGCGAAAGGAGGATTGCAAAACCGAAAACCGGTAGTAAAAGGATCAAAACTTCTTTGGCAACTGTTGCCTTGATCTTGCTTACTTCAATATCGGCACCGATAACGCCGATTACTTTTCCACTTTCGTTAAGTACCGGTCGATATACAGACATGAAGGTTCCCCATTCATCGGTGTAAGGCTCGGCAGTATAGGTGAGTTTTTCGGTTTTCAATGCCTCAAAAGCGGCAGGAGGCGCTTCTTCATACACAGTAAAGCTGTTGTCGTCGTCGGCCTTGACCCGCGGATCATCTGCTATGTCCCAAATAAACTCAAAATCGGCACCCTTAGGTTGCAACACATACAAATAGGCAAGATCAAACCCCTTGGTCGCATCGTAAAAGTTGGTCCAGACTGCATAGAGGTCGTCGGATGAGAGGTCCTCCAAAACTAATGAAGGGAGATCTATTCCTTGAATCATATAAGAAACGGTCAAACTGCCCTGCCTGAGAGTGGTTCTGTTGGTTTCGTTCATCTTCTTGATAGTCCGCAATACAAAAATACCCGAGGTAAGACCTGAGCAGACCAGCATAAAAAAAGAGACGATGAGTACCACACGCATATTTAATGAAATTTTCATTTTTAAAACTCTCCGAAAAGTGCGATTTATTTCATTAGTCAAGTGTATGTGCGCGGTTTACATTTGTCAAATAGCGATTTTCTCTGGTTATGTGACCTGAGTCACCGAAAAAGAAATTTCTTTGATCTATACTTTTAATCAGGAGACATACAACAGATGAAAATACTGATTATTGGCGGTGTAGCAGGTGGAGCGACAGCAGCGGCACGGGCACGGCGTGTGTCGGAAAGCGCGGAAATTACCCTTCTCGAACGCGGTCCTTATGTATCCTTCGCGAACTGCGGCCTCCCCTATTTTATTTCAGGCGACATAACCAAACGGTCCCAGCTTTTGCTTCAAACTCCTGAAGGTTTTGACAGTCGATACGGGGTCAAGGTACACATCAATACCGAAGCCATCGAGATCGACCGGAAAAACAAACGCGTACGCGCAAACGGTTCAGATGGGGAACAGTGGTACGGTTACGACAAACTTATCCTTGCCCAGGGCGGCAATCCTATTCTTCCGCCACTTCCGGGCCACGACTCACCAAATGCGTTCAAGCTCTGGACAGTACCAGATATGGACCGGATTCAGGCATACATAAAAAATGAAAATCCTAAAACGGCGATCGTCGCAGGCGGCGGCTTCATTGGCCTCGAAATGGCGGAAGCCTTTCATAGTCGAGGTATCGCGGTTACCGTCGTCGAACTCGCGGATCAGTTGATGAGCGTTATGGATCGTGAGTTTGGCGAGCGCATCAAGACGCACCTCGAAAACAACGACATCAAAATAGAAGTAGGCGTTGGTCTTAAGGCAGTATTACCTGATACCAAAGAAGTCGAGCTGGCCGACGGCCGGAAGCTTCTCGCCGACTTAGTTCTTTTTTCGGTCGGTGTTCGACCGGAATTGACCCTTGCAAAACAAGCCGGACTCGCTCTCGGTGAATCTGGCGGTCTATTGGTTGACACGTCCCTTCGTACCTCGGATCCCGATATCTATGGTGCGGGAGACATGACCGAAGTTCTCCAGAAGGTATCCGGACGCAAGGTGCGTATTCCCCTGGCCGGTCCTGCAAACCGTCAAGGAAGAATCGCCGCGACAAACGCTCTTGGCGGCAAAATGGTATACCGCGGTGCACTCGGCACAAGTGTCGTTAAACTCGTTGACGCCACAGCAGCTTCGACAGGCTTAACAGAAAAAGCAGCACGTGACGCAGGCTTTGATACCGGAGTAAGTATTGTGCACAAGATGCATCACGCAAGCTATTATCCCGGCGGAAAAGAACTGACACTCAAACTCGTGTATAACCAGAAAACGGGTCAGCTTCTCGGAGCTCAGGCATTCGGTTTTGAAGGTGTTGAAAAACGTATCGATGTTCTTGCAACCGCACTCCATGGAAAAATGACCGTTGAGGACTTGAGCGAACTCGACCTTTCCTACGCTCCTCCTTATTCAAGTGGAAACGATCCGATAAACATGGCAGCCTTCGTAGCAATGAATAACCTCTCCGGTTTCAGCCCCACTGTTACGGCAAACGAGACAGCTTCCCTTTTCAAAAAAGATACCGGCTTCATCCTGGATGTAAGCAATCTGGGTGAGTTTGAAAAAGGACACGTAAAGGGAGCGCTCAATATTCCAGTAGATGAATTACGGGGAAGACTTGCGGACGTGCCAAAAGGGAAAGAACTATTCGTTTACGATTCTACCGGTTTCCGCGGCCATCTTGCAATACGAATCCTGAAAGAAAACGGCTTTACATCCGTCCGGAATATTACGGGCGGCTACAACAGCATAAAGACAATACAGAATTTTATGGAGGAAATCTAAATGGCATCAAACAGTATCAAGGAAAAAATTGCGGCAGGCGCAACAATTGTGGACGTTCGCACTGTGGATGAATACGAGGACGGCTTTTACAAGGGCGCCATAAATATTCCCGTTAACAACCTCGAAAAACGTATGGGCGAAATCGGGGCGAAAGACAAGCCGGTTATCGTGTACTGCGCCTCGGGTAGCCGTAGCGCGGTCGCCATGTCCATCCTCAAATCCCGCGGTTTTACCGACGTACTGAACGCGGGTGGTCTGGACGACATGCCTGCCTGATACCATAACTTTCATTCAGGGACCCTATAAATTGACACTCGCTGATTATAGCGTATACTGTAAACATCGGATCTTTTGTGTAAACAAGTCGATTGTAAGGAGTCCCTGTGAATTTGAACAACCTCAAAACAGGAAAAAGAATGTTTCTCGGATTTGGCATAATTATCACAATGCTTTTAGTGATTACCGCCATATCATGGCTTGAAATTGTTTCATACGGCCGGAACATGACCAAGACAATCAACCAGTCTGTATTGATGAACCGTATCAAGGATCTGGGCGCCCTTCTTGACACCATGTATCTCGATATGTGGCGCCTGGTTACTAACACGAATCCCGAAGAAAAAAAATTGATCTATACAAACATCGAAGCAAGACGCATGGAATACGAACAGATGATTGTTTCCCTGAACGAAGCATTCGAAACAGACGAGGGAAAAGCCCTTCTCGCCAGACTAAACGACGTCCTTCTGAGTAGTGCAAGTCTCAATATGCGCGTAGTTGATACTGCACTGTATTCTGAAGGAATAGATCCGGACATCCTTGAGCTGTTCGCCACACAGGGTTCGGTCGTTATGCAGGAAATGATCGATCCTGCCATTGAGGACATCATCAAGTGGGGCATGACTCTTATCAAGGAAGCTGATGATGCCGCAAAGGCAACAGCAGTGAAGTCTATACTTTTTCTGGTCATTGGAGCCGCACTTTCAGTCCTACTTTCCATCCTGTTGGCGGTAATCATCACGCGTAGCATAGTTATTCCGCTCAGATCGATTGTAAAGGATACATCTCTGCTCGCAGAAGGCGAATTTACTCACGATATTCCACCCATCTTACTTAAACGGGGAGATGAAATGGGAGATTTGGGACGCGCGTACGACCTCATGACAAAAAACATCCGCTCCCTTCTGTATTCAATTACTCAGGAAGCCCATAACCTCAAAACAAACGGTCTCGAATTATCGACCAACATGATCGAGACTGCATCGTCCATGAACCAGATAACCGCTACTACTTCCAGTATCAAAAGCCAAACCTTAACCCAATCCGCCTCGGTAGCCGAAACCCATGCCACGCTCACGCAAATCCAAAAAAATCTGGTACAACTCGACGAACTGATTTCGAAACAGGCAGACTGTGTATCACAGTCATCGTCTTCCAACGAGGAAATGGTCGCCAACATCAGATCAGTCGTCGGCATTCTCCAGAAAAATTTCCTTTCAATGGAAGAATTACTCAAAGCATCCGAAACAGGCAAGGACGGAATACTCGAAGTATCGACTTTCATGGCAAACATCGAACATGATTCTGACGGACTGATGGAAGCAGTCGATGTCATCCAGGGAATCGCGAGCCAAACCAACTTGCTTGCCATGAATGCGGCAATCGAAGCCGCCCACGCCGGATCTGTCGGAAAGGGCTTTGCTGTCGTTGCCGACGAAATACGCAAACTGGCCGAAAGCTCGGCGACAGAAGCAAAAAAAATATCGGAGGTCTTGAACAGTCTGAAAACACAAATCAATACCGCCTCCGTTTTGTCGGGCAAGACCCGTACACAGTTCGAACTAATCCTCGGTCTGCTTCGCGATGTTCGCAACCAGGAAATCGTCATCAAGAACGCTATGGAAGAACAGGACGCTGGCAGCGCAACTGTGCTCGGGGCTATGCAGGAGATGAACGGAATCACCGGCAGGGTCAAGGACCGTTCTAAGGAAATGTTGACCGGTAATGCCGAAGTTCTTGTTGAAATGAACCGCCTTGCCGGTATAACCGAAGAAATGAACCGAGGCATGAACGAGATCGCTATCGGTACGGACGAAGTGAATGATGCCGTCCAAAACGTCAACACGATAACCCAAAGCACCACAAACAGCATTTCCCGGCTCTCGCTCGAAATGGATAAGTTCAGGGTGTAGAAGTGATGATCGTGATGATCGAAAGTGCATACAAAAAAATGCACGGACATAAAAAAACCGTCACAAATGCGACGGTTTTTTCTGGGCGCTGAGGGGCTCGAACCCCCGACAACTTGGGTGTAAACCAAGCGCTCTACCAACTGAGCTAAGCGCCCGATTTGTTTACAATACCGCAAACGTCTAAAAAGGTCAAGCAGTTTCGGGACTTAATTTGTGATTGTGATTGTTCCAAGGCCAAAAGCAGAACTGTAGATAGGCTTATATACCGTATCATATCCGTAAGCAAAAACGTATGCTTGTACGTAAAATTTAGTAGTTTCACCGGAAGTGGAATAGGTAACATCGGAATCAGTGGATGCTATTTCGCCGAAGGTAAATGAATCGGTTTGAGTCCCTTCGTTCTTCGTACGCAGCGGCGTTCCCAAGCCGGTACCCCCGACATTGATTGCTGCACTTTCTATTCCATAATCAATCAGACGTATCTTGACATCGCGGTCAGTCGATGTTCCAAATATCAACGGATACGATCCGATACGTCCGGCAGCATTCATTCGCACATACTTTTTGGTGGTAGAAATATAATTGAAAACTGTCGTCGGGTTGTTCGTATTCCAGGTCGAAATGTCGGACACATCCTGGGCTCGTATGGTATCGCTGTTGTATATCCGGTAATAAATCTCGAAACCTCTGAAATAATCGGACGCATTTGAGGCGTTGTCATCGTCAGTTGTTCTGAATTCGTAATAATTGTTAAAATCATCAGCGGATGGCGAATGCAGTATCTGTTTTACCGGGTACAGGTAGACAAAATTATCCACGCCGCATCCGATAAAAAGAAAGGCAACACACGCGAAAATTGCGCACAGGAAAGGCTTAGCTCTCACTCGAGATAATCTACCAATTCATAGATTACTACCGGGCGATTTTTTCCCTTCACCCGAATGGTATCGAGCTCGCGGAAAATGAAGCGGTCCTTTACCATTGCATAGGTATATTCGCTGACGATTATCATAGTGCCATATACCTTGTTGGTTCCCTCGAGCCGTGCTCCGAGGTTTACGTTGTCGCCCATAAGGGTGTAGTTCATGCGGCCGGGAGAGCCCATATTGCCGACGGTCATTATACCGGTATTGAGTCCGATACCAATTGCTATCCGTTTTTCTGCCGGCCAGATCGAGTTAAGCTCGGCAAGTTTAGCTTTCTGCAAGAGAGCACAACGACAGGCCTGGAAGGCATGGTCCTTCACCTCGAGCGGAGCGCCCCAGAAGCACATAACCTCGTCACCAACATACTTGTCGAGGGTACCGCCTGTTTCGAGAATGATATCGGTCATAGCGGTTAGGTATTCATTCAGATGCTTGACCAATTCCTGGGGAGTGAGTGTTTCGGACATGCTCGTAAAACCGCGGATATCCGAGAAAAACACAGTCAGTTCGCGGTCGACGCCACCGAGTTCCGGCGGATGATCCATCATCTGGGAAACCACTTCGGGACTGACGTACTTACCGAACATCGCCCGAATTTTACGCTTTTCGCGTTCTTCGGTGTTCGATCGATACAGCGTTATTGTGATATAAGTGAACAGCATTCCTGCAAAGGGCACGCTAAAATTGATCAGGATATTCCGGTTGTCGAAAAGAAATGAACAGCCGAGAAACATGGCTACTGTAAGAACAATCGATACCGGAAGGGACCAGAGGCTTTTCATACGCGAGGCTATGAGCGCTATAAGCATGATAGTCAGAAATGTAAGAAGCACATTGACTGGCATCGGCAAATGACGGATGAAGTTTCCCATGAGCATGGTGTTGAGTGAGTTAGCATGAATTTCGATGCCAAACATCATACCAAAAGGTGTCTGCTTTTCGTCCGCAGCCATGCCCTTGTCGAAGGCGCCAACCATCAGGATCTTTCCGGCAACGGCACGGGTCGCGGGCCAGGTGGCTTGGTCCTCGGGAGTCTGACGTGCATAGCCGGCATAGGACCGCACCGGGAAAGTCTGTACGCTGTCGGCCGATGTTGACGATGCAATGCCTGCGTAATTAATGATCATTGCGCCTTGTTCGTTAACGGGAATCACGACAGGTGCGCCGTTCTTCCGGTTGACTGTGATTGTGCGGCCAAGATCGATATCGCAGTCTGCTGTAGTCGATCCCCAATAATCGAGGGCGAGGGAAAACGTGATTGAAGGCATAAAATAGTCCTGATAAATCTGGACAGCACGAGTTTCAGTTTCGCTTTTACCGTCACCGTCAGCGTCATACAGGAGCGGCGGTGCAGACTTGTATATATTCTTTTTAAGGGCGGCAAGGGATTTTTCATCGAGCGGAAGCGCAATTTGATGGGCAGTGCCTTTTGAATCAAACCAGGAAAGTCGCTGGAAGGTTTTTTCGTCGACGGAAAATCCGGGCTCGAGCGCCTCGAACGGCAATTCACCCTCGAGATGAGAATACTTGAGTACCAACCTCTGACGGCGCACAATCTGGTCAATATTGTCGGGTATTACATTCGCAGAACCATAGCGGTGAGTTACAGAATTGAAAATCGCCATATTTGTCTGGAGACCATAGGAGGTATCGAGTTCTTTCCAGTCACCTTTTATACTTGTGAATGGTGGCATTTTGTCGAACAAAATTTTCTGGCGGGAAAACATTTCCTCGTCGATGCTCTCTCCGGCGGATGAATTGTCCAGGATGGACTCGAGAAAAACACGGCCAGATTTAGAAATACTGTCTGCAAGCCGTGCATCGCCTTCGGGACTGCCAGATTCGTCTATAAAGAAAATATCGAGGAAAAGGGCACGTTCACGCTCCTCCTGGTTTTGAATGCGACTGAAAGAATTGACGAGGTCTGCATGGGTTGCACGGTGAAAGGGCCAACTTCCAAACTTCTGGAGGGCCTTGAGATCAATCCCGACAATGACGATATCTTTCGAAATGAAGGGATTGTCCTCACTTTTCCAGGCGCCCTTTTGTACGGCATTTTTTGTTTCCTGATTCTTGAACGAAAAATAGGTATCGAGCAGTTTCGATTCAAGATTTCCGAACAGGCCGGAGGAAAATCCTATCAGACTGAAAAAGACCGAAAAAGCGAATCCGATGATCAGACCGAAATTGCGTGTCCTGAAAAGCCATTGATATTTTTTCACGGCCGTACCTCTTTTATTATTGAATCTGCAAGGCGATAATTCTCGATTTGGCGATCAGCGTCCATTCGTCATTCGGATATTGTTCGGCCATTTTTTCGTAGGAGGCGATAGCGGCATCCTTGTTGGAGCGCTGTTCCTCAATCCGTCCGAGATTGAAAAGAGCGCGGGATTTCAGGTTGAAATTTTCAGCCGCAAGTGACTTGTTGAACCAGGTAACAGCGTCATCCGAATTACCCTGTTCGTCTGCACAAACGGCTGCATTATACCAGTTGAGTCCAGCGGTATAGGAACGGGGGGCTGCTTTCGCGGCGGCAAGATACTGTTCCTGCGCGTTTTTCCAGTCTTTCCGGGAAAAATAGATTTCGGCCGCTGTCATGTATGCGCGAGCTCCAGCATAGGATGTCTTGTTCGAGGAAGCAATTTTTTCTAGGCTTGAAAGAAGCTCGTCTTCCTTTACTGCAAGACCGCTCTTATCCTCAGCGCTCCGCGCGGTATCCCAGTCGGCGAGTACGGTTTCTACAGTCTCGAAGGCAGCGTTGTTCCTGTTTTCGGTAACGACCGTAAGTGCAACAAGAACGATGAATGCAAAAGCAAACACGATCACAACAGTCAAAAATACTACCTTGTTTTTAGACAGAAAATCGTTGAATTTTTGTGAAAAGGGAACCTTTACGGCGCCATTTTCCTTTGCAACTTTGGTGGACATACTCTTATTTCTCCTTGATTTCCAGTTCTTTTATTAATCTGGATAAATATGTTCGTTGAATGTCGAGAACTTGTGCGGCAAGGGTCTGATTCCAGTCATGTTCCTCAAGAACCTTCTGTAGATAGTGCTTCTTGAAAAGATTCAGAACCGATTTCAGGCTTTTGTCCTTATATGTATTATTATCAGGCATTGAGCGTATATTCAAGAGGAGGTCTTCTTCTTTGATATACGGCGGCTTTCCGATGACGCAGGCCCGTTCGATCGTATTTTCGAGCTCACGGATATTACCGGGCCAGGAATACGAGAGAATGACGCTCATAGCACCCTCGGAAAAGCCTAGAAATTCTTTTTTCACCTCGTTCCTGAATTTCTTGAGGAAAAAATTCGCCAGTTCGGGGATGTCCTCGATACGTTGGCGCAGCGGCGGAATATATAAAGGCAATACGTTGAGCCTATAATAGAGGTCAGAGCGAAATTTCTGCTCCTCGACCAGTTTTTCGATGTCCCGATTGGTAGCGGCTATTATGCGCACATTTACGGTGATCGTTTCACTCGAGCCAACTTTTTCGAACGATTTGTTCTGGATTACCCGAAGTAGTTTTGACTGGACCGACAGCGGCAGATCTCCGATTTCATCAAGAAAGATCGTTCCCTTGTCGGCTGCCTCGAACCGTCCCTTGCGGTTGCTCACCGCGTCGGTAAAAGCTCCCTTGACGTGTCCGAAGAGCTCGCTTTCAAGAAGTCCTTCCGGCAAGGCGGCACAGTTCACCCGGATCAGGGGACCGTTGACGCGGTCGCTTTTCAAGTGTAGTTGTTCGGCGAACAGTTCCTTCCCCACCCCGCTTTCCCCGAGAATCAAAACGGAAGAATCAGATTTCGCTACCCGTTCCACAATATCGAGTTTTTCAAGAATAACCGGGCTCCGGGCTATCAAAGTGTGGTAGCCGCGGTCAGTTACAATCTGGTCCTGAAGCACAACAATCTCGTCGCGCGAACGCTGCAGATATCGGGCGTTCTGATACGCGATCGCCGCCTGGTTTGCAAGCATTTCGAGCACTTCAAGGTCTTCCTGACCAAAACCGAGTTCCTCGCCCTTGTTCAATATTTCGATGACGCCGATGCATTCGTTGCGGACACACATCGGGACTGCGAGCATATTTTGAGTCTTATAACCGGTGGACTGTTGCACAGCCGGACTAAAGCGGGGATCGTTCGCGACATCGTTAACGATGAGGCTTTTGTTGTTTTTTGCAACCCAGCCGGCAATTCCTTCGTCCATCTTTACAACGAATTTTTTCGCCTCGAGACCTTTAGGACCAAGTGCTATTTCGAAACGAAGTGTTTTTTTGTTGGAATCTACGAGAAGCAGGGAGGAAGCCTCCCCTTCGACGAGATGCATTGCTGATTCAAGAATATGAACCAGCAGCACATTTATATCTGAATAATTTGAATTGATGAGCGTGTTGATCTCGATGAGTGCATTGAGTTTCTCTGTATCAATAGTATTGGACAGTTTCATCAACACCGCTCATCAAAATCAGACATTTAGTTCGACTTATTTTTCAGGAAGTCACCAAGAGTATATGCGCCGGAATCTTTTTCTTCTTCGGAAGACATGTACCGCGAAATTTCTTCGCGCTGTACTTTTTTCTTGTAATCCTTGATCGAAAAAGCGACCTTCTGCTTGTCGGGGCTTACTTCAACCACAACAACCTTGATCTTGTCACCAACCGTATACTTCTTGATTGCGTCTTCATAGGTTTCTTCGCGACTTTCGGTGAGGTTTGATTTGTTGATCAGACCCTCGATGCCATCGGTTACCCGAATGAAAATGCCGAAATCGGTAATTGAAGTGATCTCGCCTTCGATGAAGGTGCCGGGCTTGTTAAGCTCGGCGAAAGCCTGCCACGGATCGACGGAGAGCTGGCGCACGCCAAGGCGGATTCTCCGAGATTCGGGATCATTCTCAATAATCATTACTTCAATTTCCTGGTCAGCAACAAGTTCGCTGCCTGGGTGCTTTACTTTCTTGGTCCAGGAAAGGTCGTCGACATGAAGGAAACCGTCGATACCCTCTTCAAGCTCGATGAAGGCTCCAGCATTGGTGACCTTGACGATTTTGCGCGTCAGTTTCGTTCCAACCGGATACTTGCTGACGAGACCGTCCCAGGGATTTTCCTGTACTTGCTTGAGTCCGAGGGATACGCGTCCAGCCTGGATGTCGTAACCGAGAATCATGCATTCAACTTCGTCGCCGATCTTGACCATATCTTCGGGCTTGTTTATTTTCTTCACCCAGCTGAATTCGCTGATGTGAGCAAGACCTTCGATACCTTCTTCGAGCTCGATAAACGCGCCGAATTCGGTAAGTTTCGTTATATGACCTTTAACTATATCATTTACATGGAATTTATCTTCAAAATGAAGCCACGGATCTTCCGAGAAATGCTTGAGCGAAAGATTGATACGCTTGTCTTCGGGATCGAGGCGAATTACTTTGAGAGTAATTTCCTGTCCCTTCTTGACGAAGTCTTTCGGGCGGGTTACGTGACCCCAGCTCATATCATTAATATGCAGGAGACCGTCAAAACCACCGAGATCAATAAAAGCGCCGAAGCTGGTGAAACTTTTTACGGTTCCCACAACGGAATCTCCAATCTGGATATTCTTGAAGAATGCTTCACGATTGGTTTCTGTCTGTTCTTCAAGATATTTACGGCGGTTGACCACCACGTTTACCTTGTTGTCCGAATAGAGACGTTCGACGTAGAACATGCTCTTGAGGGCGAGAAGCTTTTCGGCTTTTTCGACCTTCTGGCTGTCGGATTGGCTGATCGGAAGGAATGCACGCACACCGGCGCCCATGTCTACTTCGTAACCACCCTTAACGATCTTGTCGATCGTACCTTCAACCGGAGTCTTGTCCTGAAATGCCTGTCGCAGATTTTTCCAGAAAACCTTTACGACTGCTTTTTGCTTTGAAACAATGACTTCGCCGTACTTGTTTTCTTTCTTTTCGAGAACTACGCTGACGATATCGCCAACTTTCGGTAAAACCGTGAACTCCGCAACCGGAATTTTACCTTCGGATTTGTACCCGACATCTACGAAAACCTGATCCTGAGTTACCTGAATTACGACACCTTCTACGAGTTGTCCCTCTTCAAGCGACTGGAACGACTTGAGGTACTCCTCCTGTAATCGTGTCTGTTGGATGTCCTCACTGGAGTTCTTTGATACATCCTTTGCCACTTCCATCTGATCCATAACCAACCCTTATTAGTGAATTTTACTTATTATCATGTCACAAACCTGTGCAATGGTCAAGTCCGAAGTATCCAAATAGACCGCATCGGGTGCTATTTTGAGACTTCCCTCTTTTTTATTGCGATCTACCTCGTCCCGTTCGGTAATTGAAGCCTCTATCTGTTCCAGGGTGAGGTTACTTGTGCCCTGGCCAAAGCGGCGTCGGGCACGGGCATCAACTGAAGCATCGAGGTAGAACTTATGAGGGGTGTCCGGAAAGACAACGGTAGTCATGTCTCTGCCCTCGCAGACGACGCCGGTATGTTCTGCCACCGCTCGGATTTTTTCGTTGACGATATGACGGACACCTACTATGGCCGATAGAGGGGCAACCACCGCTTCTACGGCATCGGTACGAAGATAGCACTCAACGTCTTCTTCACCGATAAAAAGATGGCTATTCCGGTAATCAAGGGGTACCGTTCTCGTGAATGCAATTATCTCCTGCTCGTTTGCGAGTTCGATTTTTATACCACCCGAGCCATCTACGCTACCGCCAAGGGAACGAAGCCGAGCGAGAGTAACGCCGCGGTAAAAACTACCCGTATTCATAAAGGTAAGATCGAGGCGTGTTGCAAGCATTTTAGCTATAGTACTTTTTCCCGAGCCGGCAGGACCGTCGATGGCAACTATCATTGTATTTCCGCTTCCTTTGCAGCAAGCAGTTCCGAAATTTCGACTTCACTCAGGTTCCTGAATTCGCCATACTTGATGTCTCCAAGCTCAACCGGTCCGATACGGACACGAATCAGATTCTTGATGCGTACACCGAAATGCTCGAGTACCTTGCGGATTTCGCGGTTTTTTCCTTCGATCAGCACGATGCGAAGGCGACGCGCCGACAGACGTTCGGCGGTCCGACATTTATAGAAAACATTTTCGAGCCTGATACCCTTTGCAAACGCGTCGATCACTTCGTCGCGGAACGGCAGACTTGCTTCGACAATGTATTCCTTCTCGATTTCGGCCGAAGGATGACCAACGATTGCAGCAAACTTGCCGTCATTGGTAAAAATGAGGGCGCCTGCCGAATACATATCGAGCCGGCCCACGTTGTAGAGGCGCTCGGCATAATGGTTCTTGAGGATATCGGCAGCTACGGGACGGCCTTTTTCGTCGGCAAGAGAACACACATAGCCGGCAGGCTTATTGAGAAGAACATACCGTGTATGTTCTTCGGGCTGCACACGCTTGCCGTCTACGCATACAATGTCTTCAGGAATGACGCGCGAACCCATACCGGAAACGGTGTTGCCGTTTACGGTTACGCGGCCCGAAAGGATTATCTGTTCGGCTGCGCGGCGCGATGCAACTCCCGCATGAGAAAGATACACCTGCAGGCGAATGCTTCCGTCAGCATGCGGGGACATGGTGCCCGATGGTGCGACGCTTTCGGGTGCGACTCCTTCGGGTGCGGCACCAGGAATGTTATCTTGAGAGTTCAAATCGTTCACTTTCGGTTTCATCCAGTTTGGGTAAGTCGGAGATACTGTTAAGTCTGAACAACTTGAGAAATTCTCTGGTTGTTCCGAACTGTACAGGTTTGCCGGGAATATCTTTTTTGCCAACCTCTTTGATGAGATTCCGATCGGCCAGCAAGCGGATCATGTTATCAGCTGATACGCCACGGATCGCCTCGATCTCGCCGCGGGTAATCGGCTGTGAATAGGCGATGATCGACAGGGTTTCCATTGCCGCCCGGGAAAGGCGGTTGTCATTCCTCTTGCCGTATTTATCCTTCAGGTTTTCCCACAATTCTTTCTTCGGACTGACTGCCCAGCCGCCTGAAATCTGTATCAGCTCGATGCCGTGGGCTTCATCGGTGTAGCGTTCATGTAATATTTCTAGTACCTGAACAACGATCTCTTTCGAAAAACCCGAAATACGCGACAAGGAAGCCTCGTCGAGCGGTTCGGTTTCGAGATAGAGAATCGACTCGATCAGAGCCGTTTCTTTTTCCATTTTGTACTCCATATAATCGTTACCCTTCAACGGTAATTTCCATCTCTTCGACTGAAAATTTTTCCCAGGGTTTTATTTTGATGTCACCGAACATACGGTTCTGCCAGATGCTGGCCATGCGGAACTTGACCGCTTCGAGCACCGCCATGAAGGCACACACAATATCCATAAGGTTGCCCTTGCGAACGATCAGATCGGTAAAGAGACATTCGCCCCGTTCCTCAAGTAGCTCGTTCATCAGGGTAATTTTTTCGTTTACCGAAACTTCCTCGTACATATCGAGGATGCGTTCCGAATTGTAACTCGATACCAGATTGGAAAAAGTCTTGAGAAGGTCCCAGGTATCGACCTTTTCCCAAAGCTCTTCTTCGCCGAACGGCAATGCGCGCTGTATTTTCTTGCGCTCGAAAAGCCACTCGGCCTCGCTTTCTTTTTCTTCCATCAGCTCGGAAAGCTTCTTGTATTTCTGATACTCGATCAGCTTGTCTACCAATTCTTGACGGGGATCATCCATTTCTTCGTCGTCGGCGATGATTTCTACCGGCAAGAGGAGGCGACTTTTGATGTACAGAAGATTAGCGGCCATGACATAAAATTCGGTAAGACTCGCGAGATCACTCGATACTGCATAGTCGAGATACTCAAGGTATTGCTCGGTAATATGCCCGATAGGAATGTCATAGATGTTTATCTCGTTTTTCTTGATAAGAAAAAGAAGAAGATCGAGCGGTCCCTCGAAATTATTTATCTTGAATGTGCTTCCGTCATCGGTTACCGCCGATTCTGTTTCAGTTCCCATACAGATTTCCTACCTTTCTAACGCCCTGATCCGGCAACATCCGAGAAATTTCCCGATAGGATTCGCCGGTTACAGGATCGGCACAATCACGCAGCAGCTCGAGAAGCGGCACCAGCACAAATTGTCTTTTTTTAATCCCCGGGTGGGGAATGACGAGAGCTTGCTCGTTGACCTCGAGGTCGCCAAACAGGAGCAGGTCGATATCGAGGGTCCGCGGCCCCTTGGGAATACCATGAAGCCGATCCCTTCCCGCCTCCATCTCGATTTTCTGGGTGTATTCAAGCAGTTCCCCGGGCGAACCTGAAAAAAAACCGCTCGTGACCAGGTTGAAAAAATCAGCCTGGTCGGTATATTCCTGCGGGGCGGTCAGATACAAGGAAGAAACAGTCAGGTCATCCAGAATGTGGTCGAGAGAAGCAATCGCGTCGACCAGAATTGCGCGCGAATCCCCTGCATTCGAGCCAAGGGACAGCGCAACCGGATACCTTTTTTTCAGAAAAGCCCGCCTTCGGTCGCCGGATCTGCCACCTGCTCGACTGCCGGTTTTTTCGAGGCAGCCTTGGCTCCGGTCATACCGGCCGCTCCGGCAGTCAGACCGGGAATTGCCGCAGCGGGACCAGCTTTCGCAGCAGCAACGTCTGCAGGATTCGCATGGCGGAGTTTTTGGCCGGGAAAGAGCTTTTCGCGTATCTTTTTCTCGACAGAAAGTTTGATTTCAGGATTGTTTTCGAGAAATGCAATGGCGTTTTCGCGTCCCTGACCGATTTTTTCTTCACCGTACGCATACCAGGCACCTTTCTTGTCAACAAATTCATGTTTTACAGCCGAATCAAGGAGACTGGAAATTGCGGAAACACCCTTGCCGAACATCATGTCGAGTTCAACCTTCCGGAATGGAGGGGCGACCTTGTTTTTGACTACTTTGACCCGTACCCGGTTACCGACAGCGTCGTCTTCGCCTTTGTCGATGGTCTCGATTTTCCGTACTTCGAGACGTATCGAGGCGTAGAACTTGAGTGCGTTACCACCTGTTGTCGTCTCGGGATTACCGAACATAACGCCGATTTTCATTCGAATCTGATTAATAAATATAATGATGCATTTCGACTTGCCAATGATGCCGGTGAGTTTGCGAAGCGCCTGACTCATGAGCCGTGCCTGCAGGCCCATGTGGGAATCACCCATGTCGCCCTCAATTTCGGCTTGCGGTGTGAGAGCGGCCACCGAGTCGATAACGATAATGTCGACGGCACCCGAGCGTACGAGGCTTTCGCAGATCTCTAGTCCCTGCTCCCCGGTATCCGGCTGGGATACCCATAGCTCGTCGATGTTTACCCCGAGATTCTTCGCGTACTGGGGATCAAGAGCATGCTCTGCGTCGATGAAAGCCGCAATGCCGCCCATTTTCTGGGCTTCGGCTATCGCATGCAGAGCAAGTGTCGTTTTTCCGGAGGATTCCGGTCCGTAAATTTCTATTATGCGGCCGCGGGGATAACCGCCGATGCCCAAAGCCTCATCCAGCAGGATGCTACCAGACGGTACGACTTCGAGACCGACAATATCGGTACCGGTGCCGAGTTTCATCAGGGAACCTTGACCAAACTGTTTTTCAATCTGAAGCCGGGCAACTTCAAGAGCTTTGAGCTTGTCACCCATATTCGCTGTCGAGTTCATTTCTGTAGTCACTTTTGCCACCTTTCCCCCCCTGCCTATAGATATAGGTGCAATCTGTATTACTGCCCGAATTGTATCAAAAAATCGCAAAAAAAAATAGCTTGATGGAGTAAAACAGTGTATGATTCTGTATATGCTCCAATCATTTTTGATTCTTTCGACTCGTTCCTGCCTGTCTTATGCGAAAAGTGTCGTCACCGCTATCGACCAGAATCCCGAGCGCATGTTGTTTCCGGACACTATTGACTACACTGGCGAACTGACGGTCATGCGTTTCGCCGATGGCGAGATGGAAGTCACGCTGCACAGTACAGTTCGAGGCAGGACTGTTTTTCTGTTCGCGACAGCTGCCAAAAACGAAGCGGGCTTATCGTCAGAAGAATGCAAGATTGAATTATATCACACAATCGATGTTCTGCAGCGATCGCAGGCAAAAGAAATAATTGTGTTCGAACCCTACATGTCCTGTAGCCGTTCCGATCGCACCACGAGGCGTAATTCGGTAGGTTTATGGGTACACTACAAAACGATGATCTCACTCGGGGCTGACCACTTGATCACCTACCAGCTCCATTCGGACAAATCGAAGACCATAATCGATCCATGTCTGTGTGCGGTTGACGACGTGCCGGCAATATCGCTTCTGCAAAACTACCTTTGCGACACCTTGATCAAATCAGTCCGCGAACTCGAAACAACCGTACGGGACAACTGGCTGTTCTGTTCGGTTGACGCAGGGGGTGAAAAACTGGCCAAACGTTTTTCGACCGCCTTCGGTACCCAGTTGGTCATCGCACACAAGCAGCGCAACTACATGCAGGCAAATTCGATCGAATGCATCAATATTCTGTCCGCCGTACCGCTTGAAGGCAAGACTGTCTGGATCGTGGACGACATGATAGATACGGCGGGTTCGGTGTACGGACTGGTTGAGGAGCTTTTTACCCGCTCACAGACCGAAATCAATATACTAGTAGTACATCCGGTGCTTTCTCCTCCGGCAGTCGAACGGCTCTGGGAACTCAAGGCGAAGGGAATGCTCGGAAAGCTCGTGGTGTGTGATACCGTGTGGTGCACGGATACCCGGCTCAGCATACCATTCATGGAGATCATCCCCTCGTCAGGGCGAAGCGCACAGATAGTACTAACCATCTCGCAGGATGGGCAGATGACCAAACTGATTGACGGATTTTCACCACTCGATTACCTAAAAAAAAGAGAAAAGGATCAGTCCGGAGTCTGACTCTGAAAAATGCCGCGTCCCTCGAGCACGAGCTTTCCGTTTTCCGATGAAATACGGGCAAGGATTTCGAGCGGTTTATCCGGATCGACTGGCAGAACTGTTCCGAAATGAACCGGAACAATGCCTTCAAGCGTACTGCGGGTGTCATAACCTACCAGAAAATCAAAATTTACTGTATTTTCCGTCGCGCGTATATTAGTCGCCATACCCTTCCACACTGCCCAACAATCCAGGTACAAGTACGGGTCCTCGAGCACTTTCTTGTAGGCATAATTATCCTTGATCGAGTCGAAACCGGGTTCCACAAAATAAGTCATCAGGAGACGCGCCTTCTGTTTAATGGAAGCCGACGCGTTCGAGTACAAGAGACGGTTTATCTCTACCTGCGCTGCATTGTCGCGATAATTCTGGAAATGCCGCTGTGCATCGGCGTAGCCTTTCAGAATCTCACTTTCGGTTAGAATGTACCGGTAAGAGCCACCAAGCTCGACCGCGGAGGTTGTATCGGCCGGTCCAAGCCGGAATGACTAAAGGTCTGCCCGCGCTGCATTTGGGATATTTCTTTCGAACAGCGGCAGTGCAAAACCGATGCCTCCCACGATTCCCGCTACAAGAATAATGAGGGCTGCAATTCCAGCTTTCGACCGCTTTTTTCGGGGACGAGGATAGAATCTGCTAATCTTTCCGGTTTCAACGAGGCCAGAAATAGTATCCGCGTCACCCATTTTTCGTATGAAATCAAGAGATTTCTTTGAAAGCCGATGCTCGGGTGCGTATTCAAGAGCTTCCAGGTAATATTCGACAGCCTGGTGGGTTTCGCCCCGACGGAGGAAGAGTGCTGCCTGTGCGGCAAGAAGATCGGGATCGCGCAACTTGATCTGGCGGGCGCGCTGGAAATAGGACGTGGCCCCGCCGACATCTCCCGAATAAAGACAGGCGAGTCCCAAATAAAAATAGAAGGGAAAGGAATCCCGGTACTGGATAACATTGGTTTCGAGGAGAGTAATAACATCATTGTAGCGTTTGCGGTAAAAGGCTTGTTTTGCCCGTTCAAGTACAGTTTGTGCCATTACCGGTCGCTATTTGTTCGGCTGTGCGAGCAGTGCATCGAGAACCTCATTGAGAGTTCGCAACTCGTCATCAGTCGCCGACGCAGGATCTGACTGGATTTCGTCGATACGGGTCAGAAGCTGCTGCACGAGCAGCTGTTTGGAGGTGAGTGTTCTCTTCCCGATCATCGGTTTTTCTTCGTAGCTTGTTACCGCGACCGGCTCCTTCACATACTTGGTTGAAAATGGACCCATAACGACGCTCACACTCATTTTTTTGTTCGCCTCCAGCCTGACTTCCGGCCACACGAACAGGAGAGCCGAATCGTTAACCGCATACAAAGTGTTGAAGGAACGTCCGATGACGAATTCGGGTGTCCAGGTGAGAGTGTTAAGCCGCTCCCAGTTCGCAGCCGTCACGGAAAGTGGGGCAGTAGCTCCCGCTCCAGCAAAGATGAACATAAGCGAATTATCCCTATTTTTCGAGACGATATATCCGTCCGGATCAAGTCCACTGGCAATGCGGGTTTCAGTCGATATTCGCGTCTGATAATCGGTGAAGAAGTGGATACCTTCGGATTCGCCGAGCATTGTGTCGAAAACTGCTTTCAGAGCGAAGGACGCCGGTTTTCCGGAAGTGTTTTCGATTCTTGTCTCGACACGAACCGCATAAGGTAAACCGCTCGAGGTATCGTTGACAAACGAGAATTCCTGCTCTGCCTGAAAGTCGTCTGTTAAAGTCAGAATGAACTTTGCGCCTGTTGTCGTCGTTTCGAGAACAACCGGCTTGCCTGCTTTCGGGGAAAGCCGGAAAATTCGGCCGTTCATACTCGCCGAATACCAGGAAGTCGAGGAAAAGTTATTATCCTCGAACAGAGGCTCGTACCGATTTTTACCAATTTCCGACAAGCGAAAAAGCGAGAAGGTGCCAGTATCGGGATAGAGAACAAGCTTGAGGGAACCGCCGGCAAGCTCAAGGGGAGCGGCAAAAAGTAGGGTTCCGAGGAACAGGGCGCAAAAAACAATACCGGTACGTTTCCTCTGCATCATTGAGCACCTCCGTCAAGAATCTGGTCATACATATCTTGCAGGAATTGGGCCTTATTCCGCATCGATTCGAGCGCAAGCCGCCTTTTTTCCGGATCCGAAGAATTAAGGTTCCCGGCCAGACCGGAGTCGTCCGCTGAAGCAGGGACCTTTCCGCCCGAGAGAGCCAAAGCTGCAGTAAGCTCGTTATTCCGGATTTCGAGGGCTGAAATACGGTCAAGTAAAGAAGAGGTCTTTACCTTTTCGTCACCGAGCTGTTTTTCGAGTTCACCGAGCCGGGTGTCTTTTATCATATCAGATATGCGTTTTTGATACGCATTGATTGCCTGCTCGTAGGTTTTTTCGCGCCTCTGGTAATCCTCGATAATCTTCAGGGATTCCTCGTGGCTCATCTTGAGAAGTTTCAGAAGTTCCTCTTCCTTTCCCGTCTGCTCAATAAGAGAAATACGGTACATGGATGCCTCGCGTTTGATCGCCTGTGGATACTTTTCGAGCATAATGCGAAATATACTGAGTGCTTCATCGGTACGCCCGACCGAATACAGGCATTCACCGATCCAGTAATATGCCGAGGCGGCCATCTGGTGATCGGGAAATACAATGAGATACTGATAGAGGGTTTTTATAGAATCTTCGTAGCGGCCCAGGATGTACTGGACCCGGCCTTTTTGGTAGCGGGTATCGGCAACACGCGCATCTCCGGGAAAACTGGCCCCGAACCGGTCAATGTCGAGAAGGGCAGTTTCGTATTCTTCTGCAGACAGCTCGGACATAACCAGCCAGTACCAGGGCTCCGCACCTGCGCCGGGAAGGGATACCGCTTTGCGGAAAGACAGGGTCGCAGTGGACCAGTCCGACCGGGCATAGGCATCGAGACCGGCCATGAGCGGGTCCTGGGCAAACAGATACAGGGCTGAAACGAGCGCCAATGCGATACATACCAGTTTTTTCATGCAAGTTCTCCCGAAAAGAATGCAGATCCCGAAACAATTACATCAGCTCCGGCATCGACGACAGCACTCAATGTACGGGCATTGACCCCGCCGTCTACAGATACTATATACGAAAATCCGGATTCCTGCTGTATTTTTTTTAATTCCCGCACCTTTTCGAGGCAGGAAGGGATCATGACCTGGCCCCCGAATCCGGGATTAACGGTCATGACAAGCACCAGATCCACGATGGGCAAGAGTTCCTTCAGATCGGCAACCGGAGTCGACGGAACAATGCTGATACCAGCCTTGATGCCCGCTTCGTGGATCAGGGAGATCAGTCGATGAGCATGAACAGCGGCTTCTATATGGAAAGTAATGTAATCCGCTCCTGCTGATATGAAATCGGGAATGAGGGATTCCGGATTGGTTACCATGAGGTGGACATCGAATGGGAGCGTGCTTTTAGGCCGGATGGCACGTACGACAAGGGCGCCGAATGAAAGGGTTGGCACGAAGTGACCATCCATCACGTCGATGTGTATCCAGTCTCCACCCTTCTGTTTTATGAGCTCGACCGAAGCTCCCAAATTGGTAAAATCTGCGCTTAAAATGGACGGTGCCAGTAGAAAAGCTTTCTTCATATAGACTATAGTAACAAACTCGTGCAATGCTGTAAATACAAACCCTTAATTGACTAAACATCAGGAATGAGTATAATGGAAGTAGTATTATGACGACTGAACCTGTTCAACGATTATTGTCGCAAGTATATGATCTTCTCAAAGCAGGAGAACTTGAACAGGCAAATAAGGAACTCGCCGGAATACTGCAGCAGGATCTGGAAAACAGCGATGTCATCTACGCGCTTACCGGCGTCAATTTTTGGACAGACAAGCTGAAAAAGGCTTCCGCCGCCTCTACCGCTTTCGAGCGGGGTGAATTTCTGGTTTCCCAATGGAAACCGTTCATCGTTTACATGGAAAAACAGGGTAAGGAACAGGAACCGGTATTGTACGCCCTCAAACAATGCGTCTTTACCCTCGCCCTCCGTTGTTACCAGTCCCTGTACCGTGAAGACGGAACATCGCAAGACCCGGAGCTATATCGCAAAACGGGGCTTTGTTTTAAAGCGCAGGGAGATTACGAACGGGCATTGCATCTTCTCGAGCAGGCAAAAGACGGCGACAAGGACTCTCCCGCCATCCTCGCCGAACTTGCTGACTGTTACGCGCTTTGCGGAGAGGCTAGGCTTTCCAAGGTTTTATTCAGGGAGGCTTTTTTTCAGGGTGCCGGCCGCATCGACCTGCACTTTCTGGAATCTGAAATCGTGCAGCGACTGGTAGTGCAGGTTCAAGCGCTCGGTTTTACCGGATCTGAGCTCGTTGAATGGATTCCGGTTTACGGGGTCCTATATGGCGTCCTGAACATCAAAAGGGAACTCAGGGCTCTTGAATTCGGTAAACTGAAACAGGCAATTTATGCGTTGGAAAACGAGATAAAGGATACGACGGCCGAAAACAGGTCTATACTGGTGCCCCGCCTTATCAATCATTACTTTTGGCTGATCGATCATTACGTGAACGTGAATGACGAAAAAACCCGGATTAATGAAGTACTACTAAAAATCAAATTACTGGATACAGACGTGTATAACAGATACACGATGTAAAACCGGATTTGCAGGAGAAAAGAATATGTCCGAGTCGTTGCTTAAATCTGTCCAGGATATGCTGAATGAGGAAAAGTGGACCCGTGCCACGATCAGTAATTATTCGATCAACAATTTCAAGGAACTTGACACCATCATCCGCGAAGCCCAGGCGGCCAAGTGCATAGATGACGTCAAGACTTTATGCGACGAACACCTCGCCCACACAAAAAACAGCATAATTGCACTGTACCTCTCCGGTATCAGTGCGCTCTCCAAACAGCTTCTGGATGATTCGGCGCTCATCACCCTTATCAATATATTTATTGACAATCATAAAAATCCGATCGTCGAACATCTGTGTAACCGGGTTCTCGATTTCGGGGAATCCAAATTTGCGCTCCGTACCCTGGCAGACTGCTACAAGGAAAGTTCGAGTGATTTGCTGTACCCGATTTGGGAACGCCTCGTCAAGATCGACTACGAAGAAGCGGACATCCCCAAACAGCTTGCCGAAAAATTCGAAAAAGATGGCAATATCGAAGCCGCAGTCGAATACTTCAAGAAAGCTCTGTATCGGTACATAAACCGCAAACAGTCCAATTCCGTCAAGGAAATCTGGACACACCTCGTCAGCCTTATTCCACAAGAAATCGACTTCTTTTATCATGTTCAGCGCAAGATCTCCAAAATCATGGGTGATGACCGCAGTGCGATGCTCATGCAGGAAGTCTATGTGTACTATAAGGAACACGGCGAATGGAATATTGCTATTGATATTCTCAAACTCATCCTCTCCTATGATGACAAGGACTCCTGGTCACGCAAGGAAATCGTCGAGTGCTTCCGCGGCAAGTATGCCGGTCACAGCCAGCTTGACGAATACATCAAGGCTTCGAACCTCAACCAAAACTGGCGGAACGTCTTTGAAGCGATCGGCGAGTTCGAAAAGCACATATCCTTCGATGCAGGCAACTACGTATTCCATCGTTCTTGGGGAGTTGGTCGCATTGCCGGTGTGAAGAATGACGAAATTACTATCGACTTTGCAAAAAAACGAGCCCATAGCATGAGTCTCAAGATGGGCGTGAACGCGCTCCAGACCCTGACGAAAGAACATATCTGGGTTCTTAAATCCATCTGGAAAAAAGAAAAACTCGTCGAAAAGGTCAAGGGAGATCCTACCTGGACTCTCAAGACAATCATCAAAAGCTACGACAACAATTGCGACCTCAAGCACATAAAGGCTGAACTCGTACCGTCGGTTTTGACCATAAATGAATGGACCAGCTGGAGTACCAAGGCTCGCAAGATTCTGCAGGATGATCCGGGATTCGGTGTAAACCCGACCAATATCGATATGTATGTCGTCCGCGACCGCCCGATTTCACTCGAAGAAAAATTGTTCAACGAGTTCAAAGCCCAAAAGAATTTCTTCTCGCGCATTGACCTCCTCATGACATTCTCGGAAAAAGCGGAACCGGACTCGGAATACTTCACGGAAATGTTCTCCTACTTTGCCGGCTACCTCAAGGCCTTCAATCAGGTGAACGAACAAATCATCGCGTCATACCTCGTTGTCAAGCAGATAGTGGCCAAGCACCCGCACCTTAACCCCGGGATACAGTACAACTTCGCCGAACTTTTCAGCGATATAGAAGATCCTTCGGTTGTCTATTCTGCCATCAAGGACAGCGACCTTCGCCGTAGCTACCTTCAGCATATCAAGAATTTCCTCCCCGGCTGGTCCGATCTTTACGTCAAACTTTTTCCCACCGTCCTCACCCTCGAAATCATCGATGCACTGATAAAAGAGGGTTACGAAGACAAAGTAAAGGCACTCGCTCTCAACTGTTTCGAAAACTATCGCGATTACCGCGAAGCTGCCATTTGGTTCTTCAAGAATTCGCAGGAAGCACCCTGGTTTGTCGAAATCGGCATCTCCTACGAAAAGCAGTTGATCACACTTATCCACATACTCGATATTACTTATCGCGAAATTGCGAGCCATCGTGAAACGACGGAAAATCGCAAGATTAACCGTCAGGTACAATCCCTTATTTTCAACAAAGAAAACTTGCTCGAGAAATTTATCTTCCTGAGCGATGTGAATACCATTACCCGCCTTTACACACTGGTTGACGACGTCAAGGATCTCGATCCGGCAATCAAGATGCACCTTCGTAACAAGATCCTCGAGGAACACAAGGGTTTCAAGTTTTTCGGTTCGGAAGAAAAAATTATCGTTTCGCGCGGACTCATGGTTACGTCGCGGATGTACGAAGAGAAGAAAAAGATTCTTCAGAACATTATGGAAGTCGAGGTTCCGGCAAATTCCAAAGAAATCGGATTCGCCCTATCGCTCGGCGACTTGCGGGAAAATGCCGAATACAAGGCAGCCAAAGAACATCAGACCATCCTCAATGCGACGGCAACCCGTCTCCAGGAAGAAATCGACCGTGCGCAAATCTTCGATCCGACTACTGTTACCATCGCCCGCGTTTCTTTTGGAACGATTGTGCGTTTGATGAACAACTCGAAAAAAGAAGAAGAAACCTACACAATCCTCGGACCATGGGAATCGGATCCGGATCGCTTCGTTATTTCATATATGTCACCATTCGGCAACGCTATTCTCAATCACCGTGAGGGAGAAACGCTCAAGTTCACCATAAATGAACGCGAATACGATTACACGATAAAAGCAATCAGCGCTGCTGCTTTCTGAAGTAGGAGTTTCGCATGAACAAAATAAAAAAATTGCTGGCACTGGCCTTTCTGGCTGGTGCCCTTCTTCCCTCATTCGCCGCAGGTTCGGATGTTGTGGTATTGATGGACGCCTCGGGAACCATCCTTCCCTATTTTGACGAAATCAACAACCGGATTCTGGTTGACATAACCCGCAAATTCGTACGGCAGGGCGATACCTTTCACCTTATATCGTTCAACTCGCGGGTGAACCTCGAAATCGTACAACCCATCCAGACCGAAAGCGATGTTTCGCGCGTCGTATCGCGCTTCATGTTGCTGTATCCCCTGGGGCAGAATTCGGATTTTCTTTCAGGTATCCATTATACGCACCAGTATGTATCAAGCCTTGATCACCTGCGGGACAAGATCATCATTATCATTTCGGATGGTGTTTTTAATCCGCCTGCTGCCAGTCCCTATTATTCGTGGACCGGTGTACAAGTACGTTCCGATCTTACCCTTGTGTCCAGCAAAATTCGTGCTGCCGGATGGCAGGTGTATTACATTAAATTGCCCTACCCCCAAAATGCCGAAGTCCGTACACTCGATGGTAACCTTGTCTCGGGTGTGGTCCATTCAACTTCGGGAACCAATGTTACGGGTATCAATGGATCAGGAACTGCAACTAAAACAGGAACGGAAACCGGTTCCGGAGATGAAACTAAAACCTACAGCGATATCTCGGGCGATTTTACCAGTGCCCTCGATATAATCCCGACCCAGCTTCCCGAGAACGATATCCCGATTGCTTTTGTAAATTCGCTTTTTTCGATGCCGGAAGTAACCTTTCCGCAGGATTTGGGGAAAAAAGGGCGATTGTTTACCTTGCCCCTTAAAATCCAAAACACCTCGGAAAAACAACTTGATATGGAGCTTGACGGAGTGTTCGTCGGCAACATCGACGTACTAGCGAAAAACTCGTTCCTCAATTTGTCACCACTAGCGCGGGGAACTATTCAAGCTGAAATATCCTTACCGGATACGATCGAAAAAGGTCCGCAAGATATTGAATTCAGTCTTCGCTTTTCGGGCAACCTTCGCGTGACTCCCCAATCGGGCGTGGTACATCTTACCCTCAGCAATTTTTCACCCGAAATGCTTTTCAGAACCGGTGGATCCGTCTTCCTTGTTCTCATTCTTGTGACACTGGCCGTAATTTTAGTCGCTTTACTCTTCTTCTTTATTGCACACCGCACCACCCGCCCGGCTTCCGACGCAATACGTTCGGCAGAACTGCTCACCGCGCGGGACAAAAAAGCGAGTGAAGTAGCTGTTTACGCAACGACAGCGCCTAAAAGCACACATACAACTACTACAACGGTTTCTCAAACGACGAATCAAATTGGTTCAACAACTGCCAGTGCGCAAGTATCCGCCAAACCTTCCCTATTTGGAAGCAGCAAGACGGACAAGCTCATACAGTTCGAAACAGAAAAAAGACATCTACCTTCTGCTTCCGATGTTGCAGCTAATACCGAGAAAGCACAATTTGCGGGAGCTCTGGTTGCCGAACAGACGGCAGAAAAAAATGAGCGGCTTTCTGTTCTCGCTTCAGCGGCGAAAAAACCCGAACGGCACGGCCACTTGCAGTCTGGCGCAAACGCGCACGAGGCCATCACCGTTCGCGAGCATACCCGTGTGATGCTGGAACTCCATGTTGACAATCAAAACCCGAATATTGGCAAACGAAATATTCACATGATGAAAGCCGGATCGCGACTCTCGCTTGGCGGTGGTACTTCCCCCTTCCTCGTGTTCCTCGTAAAGTTCCCCTCGAAAATCGCCGAAATCAGGTATGACGGCAAGGAATGCAGCCTGGCAATACTCAAGCCACAATATTTTCCGTATGAGGAATCAAACATTATCCACGACTGCGTAAACCGGAAAGTAATTATCGTTTCAGATAAAGAATATGAATTGACCTTCGAAATGAGGATTTATGAGGATCCAGTGCAAACACTGAACCGCCTTCTTACTTCGATAAAGTACTAATCGTGTTTTTATTCTTCCAGAATCTTTTTGGCGCGCCGCTGGAGAGCTCCGAGCTTTTCGTCGGCCGCCATATTTTCCAAGACAGAACGTGCCTCCGAGTATCGGTTTTTCTCGAACATGTCGATTCCTATGCTACGCGTCAGGGTGTCATTGTGACCGAGATAAGCTAACGCAACGGAAGCAAACCTATTGTCTTCGATATGAGATACTGCTTTTCCCAGTTCATATCGAAGCAATTTTTTCTTATCATCCTTGAGTGTAGCCAACATTATTTTTTCGAGATCCACAAAAATAAAACCTGCATTATTTTCGAGCAGAACTGTTGCCGCCTTGACCCGCACCTTGTCAGCCGCTTTTTCTTCATTCACTACAGAAGCTAGCCAAGTATTTCCTTCCGTTGTATTGAATTTACCGAGAACCTCAAAGGCGCGAAATTTGACTGTCTCGACCGGATCAGTTTTTGCTCGATATAAAATGTATGGAACTGCAGAATCAAGCTTGAGTTTTTCCGAAGCAGCGATTGCCTCAGTCCTGACCTTATAGTATGAATCCTTGAAACTTTCAAGAATGACGGAAACCGCCTCGGGAGAATCAAAATTGGCAAGGCCGGTTATCGATGCAGTGCGTAGTATCGGATCCGTGTCCTCATAGAGCATAGCGAGCACCGGAACGGCTTCTGGTTTTTCCATCCTGCTTATGGCCAGTGCGGCGGAAGCACGGACCATCATATTCTCGTCATCATCCTTAATGATAGCAACGAATTTATCCCAGCTTCCAACGGCTTTCATATCACTGAGCGCAGTCATGATATTTTGTCTGATGATCAGTCGCTGTTTTTCATCTCCTGAAATGTCACCTTCCAGATATTCCATTAGATAAGCAGCATCTTCGCTGTTTCCAATTTTTCCAAGTGTCTGGATCGCCCGATCTCGATATTCGGTACCCTCGCCGGAAAGTATTTTTCGGATCAAAGGAGCTGCCTCTGCCAATTTTAGTTCACCTGCGTAGGACATAACGGCCTGTACCATGGATATCTTGTGGTCAAAGGGTTCCTCGAGTACTGATAGTGCAAAATCCTTAAAACTGTCATTCTTGTTCCGTGCGAAAAAAGAAAGAAGATTTTCTCGTATAGCGGGACTTTTTGTCTGCGCAAAAAGCTCTGTAAGCTGTGTGTCATATTCATGTATATTTTCTTTTTCAAACTGCGATATAAGACCGAGAATTTCACCTTCGAGCCCAAAACGGAGGATATCCTTTCTTTTTTCTACTTCGGTATCAGATGCGAACCCTAAAGCTGATGTGAACAGAATAAAAAAGAATGCACCGACAAAGACCGAGTTTTGTTTCATACATTGCCTCCAGTAAAGCGGGCAAGAAAAGCGGTCCGGTACTCCACGAATGTGTCCGAACGAATGGCTGCCCTGATTTCTTCCATAAGCTGATTTAAAAATGCAAGATTGTGATACGTTGCGAGCATCGAGCTTAATATTTCGTCACTTTTATACAAGTGGCGCATGTAGGCGCGCGTATATTCGCGGCAAATGCGGCACTTGCATTCGGGATCGATGGGACCGAAGTCAGCGGCGTACCGCTCCTTTTTGATCGCGATGGATCCGTCCCGGGTGAAAAAAGATCCATTCCGCGCATTTCGAGATGGGAGCACGCAATCGAAGATGTCTATGCCGTTATACACAGCGTCGAGAATGTAGTCGGGTGTTCCGATGCCCATAACGTATCGCGGTTTTTCTGGTGGCAGAAGAGCGGCAGTGGCAGCGAGAAATTCAGAATAGACTTCAGCAGGTTCGCCGACCGAAAGTCCACCGATCGCGATTCCGGGAGTATCAAGCTCGATGACGGACTCTACGCTTTCTTTACGGAGGTCATGGAAAAAATTTCCCTGGATTATCGCAAAGAGTTTTCCCTGATACGTGTCACCCGTTTTCTCCCAGGTTTTTTTTGCCCGGCGCGCCCAATCAGTCGTTATAACGAGTGCTTCTTTCGCTTTTTTCCACTCCGTACCGAAACCGGTACAGACATCGAGTTGCATCTGGATATCGCTGTTAAAACCAGCTTGAAGCTCAACGACGCTTTCGGGTGTCAGAAAACGTGCAGACCCATCGATGTGGCTGCGAAATTTGACGCCCTCCGGGGTGATCTTCCTGAAATTGGAAAGCGAAAAAACCTGATAGCCGCCTGAGTCAGTTAGGAAGTTTTTTTTCCATCCGGAAAAACCGTGAAGGCCGCCTGCCTTGCTGATGATGTCTACGCCGGGGCGTAGATATAAGTGATAGGTATTTGCGAGAATTATGTCAAAACCGATTTCTTCGAGCCAATCCTTGGTCATCGCCTTAACGGTCGCATTCGTCCCGACAGGCATAAAGGCCGGGGTCCGCACAGGTCCGTGGGGAAGTTCAATAATACCGGTACGTGCGCTTGAGCGGGAATCCTGGTGTTGAACGGTGTAAATCTTGTCTGTTTTCTGCATTGATCATGTCCTTGCGTGGCGAAATATGAGGGAACTAACGAATATGAACAGTATAACGGGAAACCAGGCACCCGCCAGAGGCGAAATATATTCCCATTTGGCAAAGAGCATAGTGACCATCTGGAGCACATAATAGAGAACAGCAATAGAAAGACTGAGAAGGAGACTCATGAGCATGATGTTTTTTCTGAAGCGTCCTCCGAGGGATATGGAAAAGAACAACACAATGAAAATGGTAAGGGGAAAAGAAAATCGGCGGTAATAGTTTGAAAGCTGCTCGCTGTAGGGAAGCCCCGCCTTCCGCATCGAATTGATGAATCGTTTCGCATCCACCGATGACAGCTCGTCGACAGACGTTGTATTCCGCCTGAAAGTTTCGGGTGGTTCCGAAAGAAATTCCGTATCTGCACTCCGGTTCAGAAGCACAACTCCATTTTCGGCGAAGGAATAGACTACAGGGCTATCAGGAACCCACTGTGTGCCGTTCCAAGCAGCGACCGGTGCCTGGATTACCGATAGTATTTCGCCATCGCCATTTCTTGTTACAGCAAGAAACGAAAAAAGCTTTTTTTCGTTATCGAGATAATAATCGGCCGTATATATAACAGTTCCCGATTCCGAAAGGACAACAATATTAGTGTTGCTTAGAGATACTTCTTGTTTAAGGAGCAGGCGATTCAGGGCGTTTTTTTCTTGCATAGAATGGATCACCACGCGATCCTCGAAAAAAAACATACCAAATGAAAGAAACAGACCTGCCGCTAACAGGGGAACAACAAGGGCATACAACGAAAAGCCAGAAGCGAAAATAGCGGTAAGCTCGTTTCGGGCATAGAGATTACCCATCGTATATGAAGAAGCGAAAAGTATCGACATAGGCATCGAAAAGGAAACACATTTAGGCACATACAGATACATTATTCGCAAAATTCCGGTAAGCGAAACTCCATTTGACAGGTATTTCCACAGGTTCGCGAACAAATCCCCTAGTTCAAGCATCAAAACAAAAAAAAGCAGGGCGACGAGAAACACCGGTATAAACTGTTCCAGAAGATAACGTTGTAGCAGTTTCACTGGAATATTTTCCTTCCCATAAACAGGAGGCCGAGGGCTAAAATGACGGTATTGGGAAGCCACATCATAAGAGTTCCGTCAAATCCGAGCCGGAGACTTAAGGTTTGCCCACCGATGAGCATGGCCCAGTAAAATACGGCGATGATCAGGCCCATAATAAAACCGGCGCTCTGACCGTTCGTCTTTGTGCCAAGCGCCAGTGGAAACGCAAGGAATACAAAGAAAAAAGCTCCGAAGGGAATGGAAAACTTCTTGTTTTATTCCATCAGGTACATGTTGAGAGAACGGAGATCCTCTTCCTTTTCGCGCTTCCGAATTTCGACCAGGAGATCCCGCGAACTCATTTCGCGGGGGCTCACCGTGCCGGAATAGGACTGAAAAACGTTTTTGGCAAGAATATTGTAGTCCATCCGCTGCGCATGCAATATGTCGTAGGAAGCGCTGTTCTTGGTATCAAACACCGACACAACGGCGTTATCCATCCGTAGTGTCATAAGAACTGCATCGGTCGACGGTTTGACCACTGATGCTCCGGGAGAGGTAATTATCCGTTTTTTGCCCTCGGCAGTCGAATCTATCACCAAAAGGCTGTCTATCAAGTCATTCTTGATAGTCCCTGTTATCACGATGGCATTTTGGTTCCGTTTGATTGAATTGGATTCAAGTTCGAGTGCGGGAGTCGAGGTCAATATCTTGCGGTACAGTCGGTTAAACTGGATGGTTCCTGCCGGTAAAAGTATGTCGTTGGTAAAAAAAGAAACAAGGGACACGAAGAGACCTACCGCGAGAACCGGACCGAGAACAAAACGAAGCGGTACACCGAGCGCATTGAGCGAAAGAATTTCCCGATCGGTAACGAGACGTCCGATGCCCATGAGTGTACCGACAAGAGCAGAGAAAGGAGCCGAAGTAGCAATTATCGAAGGGAGCGCGTACAACACCAGAAGAAGCACTTCCTTGAGGGGGGCTTTTTTGGATAGGATGTCCTCGGCCATCAGCAATATCTGATTAACGAAAAAGATGAGGAAAAAAAATATAAAACAAACGAAGAAATTGAGAAGCATTTCGCGGGAAATATAGACGAAAAGGGTTTTTCGCATCTATTTTTTTCCGGTTGAACCGTAGCCCCCGGCTCCGCGGACGGTATCACTCAAATTTCCCGCTGGTATGAACAACGCACGTTCTACAGCTGATAGAACCAGTTGTGCGATACGGTCTCCGTTTTCGATCACGAACGGATCGCTGCCCAGATTAATAAGTACCACACCGATTTCGCCCCGGTAATCCGCGTCGATAGTCCCCGGAGAATTGAGAACACTGATACCATGCTTGAGGGCAAGTCCCGAACGGGGTCTGACCTGTGCTTCGAATCCTGCAGGAATTTCGACAAAAATACCGGTAGGCACCAGCTTTCGCTCAAAAGGCTGGAGCGTGACTGGGGTAGAAAGCAAAGCACAAAGATCCGCGCCTGCAGCACCTTCAGTTTGGTATGAGGGAATGGTGCTTCCGTCTGTACGGGTAAAATTGACTGTCACTGCCATAGTTTTCTGCACTCCTTGATCCATTTTTTACCTGTATACACGACAAGGGATTCTTGTATCCTACTAAAGCCGGTATGCACTCTATTCTGAATATCGTCATCATGAAGCGATTCGAGAAGTGCAATAGAAGCTTCCACCGAATACAGGATTCCGTTGTAAAAATGCTGCCGTCCAAGACGCTTCATTCGGTTTTCAATATCTTCAGCCGCAAGGAGCATTTCGCCTGCGATATGCAGGCGGGCATCGGCAATTTCACCGTCTGTAAAGCCCCTCTCCCTAACCGATTCGAGCTCTGTCATGAGAGTTTCGATGGTCTCGACGGTCCGTTCACTCGGTGTTGCCGCATATGCCGACCAAAGCGCAGAGTCCCGATTAACTGCGAATGTGCTGTACACAGAATAACACAGACCCTTTTCCTCGCGGAGCGTTTGGAAAAGTCTCGAGCTGACCGAGTCTCCGATTATAGCATTGATAGCCGACCATGCAAACCAGTTCGCCCCACTCCGTTCGAATTCGAGGGGCCAGGATAGAAAAATCTGGCTCTGACCAAACGGAGATACCGGATAAAAATGTCCTGCCTGCCAGTACGGAATACCATCGGTAGATTCTTTCAGTATTTCCTGAGGTTGCTCCGAATACTCTTTCGTGGCGAGAAAGGATTCGAAATATTCAGCATCAATGTTTCCCGCAACCGTTATCACGGGTGGAAACTCTCTAAATTGTTCGTAGTACTCGCCTCGAATACGGTCACTTTCGAGAGTTTCTACCTCTTTGACCGTACCGCCGATCGGCCGTGAAAGACCATGACCGGGATACATTGCAGCAAGGGCGGCATCCATTGCCATTTCCTCTGAATCGTCCTGGGACGAAAGCAGTTCACTGACTATAACCGATCGCTCTTTTTCGATATCGAAATCTGAAAAAACCGATTCCTGTAACAAGGAAAGGACAAGTTCCGCGGAAGCTAAAGCATGGTATGCAGGCACAACACAATACACACACATGAGTTCATGTTCGGTGAAAGCATTAACGTATCCACCGATCCGGTCGAAAAAACGGGCGATATCCCGGGCGGATCGGGTCGCAGTACCCTTAAAGAGCATGTGTTCGATAAAGTGGGTGATCCCGTGCGAGGCAGAGTCCTCGTCGCGGGAACCCCGGGAAAACCAAAAACCGATTGCCACGGCTTTAGTCGCAGCAATCGGTTCAGCTAGAAAACGTATTCCGTTCGCCAGTGTTCGATCAATTGGGGGCATTATCTCCCAGCGCATCTACGTAAGACAGGTTGAGCCGTCCCATCTTGTCCACTTCAAGGAGCTTTACAGGAATCTTCTGGCCTTCCTTGACCACATCGGAAACATTCGCAACGCGGTTGCGGGAAAGCTTGGAAATATGGCAAAGGCCTTCCTTTCCGGGAAGGATTTCGATGAAAGCGCCGAAGTCCATGATGCGCTTGACAGTTCCTTCGTAGATTCTGCCAACTTCCGGATCTTCTACGATACCCTTGATAGCGTCTTTCGCTCCAAGTGCGGCTTTCGCATTCTTGCCGTAAATAGTAACAGTTCCATCATTTTCAGTGTTGATGGTGACTGAATACAGCTCGGAAATCGCCTTGATATTTTTTCCGCCGGGTCCAATGAGGGCACCAATCTTGTCAGTCTCTATCTTCATGACCTCGATGCGAGGAGCATACTGCGAAATCTGGCTGGACGGCTTGGAAATGGTCTTGTTCATGATACCGAGTATGTGGAGGCGTCCGCGTTTTGCCTGTGCAAGGGCCTGCTGCATGATTTCGGTGGAAACGCCGGCGATCTTGATGTCCATCTGAAAACCGGTGATGCCGTTTTCAGTTCCGGCTACCTTGAAGTCCATGTCGCCCAGATGATCTTCCTCGCCGAGAATATCGGAAAGAACGGCAAACTTGTTACCTTCGGTGATCAATCCCATTGCAATTCCTGCAACAGGGTGTTTCATCGGAACGCCCGCGTGGAGCATTGCGAGGGTTCCACCGCAGACGGTTGCCATAGAGGACGAGCCGTTGGACTCGAGAACTTCGGAAACGACGCGCACGGTATACGGGAAGGCTTCGCGTGAAGGCACCATTGGCTCGAGAGAGCGGCGGGCGAGATATCCGTGGCCGATTTCACGACGTCCGGTTCCCATGCGACCCACCTCACCAACAGAATAGGGAGGAAAATTGTAATGAAGGATGAAATTTTCGCGACGATCGCCTTCAATATCATCGTAGATTTGTTCATCAAATACGGTACCGAGGGTGGCGACTGCAAGAGCTTGGGTCTCACCGCGGGTAAACACCGCAGATCCGTGGGGTCGGGAAAGCACACCGATCTCGCAGGTGATTTCGCGGATTTCGTCGGTTTTGCGTCCGTCAACACGAACGCCTTTTTCGAGGATGGTTGAGCGGAGGATGCTGTATTCAAGTTCCTCGAAGAGTGCGGAGAACAGCTTCTGCTGCACACCGTCCGAAAGCTGGTCGGCGTATTTTTTGGCAAGGTCGCTTTTGACGAGATCGCAAGCAGCTCGGCGCTCGAACTTGCCGCTGACAAAAAGGGCTTCCTTCATGCGGGGATAGGCTTCGGCGTGTATCGCATCGCGATTCTCGAGGGTGACCTTGAGCGGGCTTAAGGGGAGTTTTTCGCGTCCACAGAGGGCACGTAGTTCATTCTGCAACTTACACATGCTCTTAATGAACTCGCTGGCTTTGTCGAGGGCAGCAAGCATGATCTCTTCGGAAACTTCGTGGGCTCCGCCTTCGACCATGGTAATGCCATCTGCGGTACCCGCGACGACGATTTCCATGTCGGCTTTGGCAATCTGTTCGAAAGTCGGGTTGATGACATATTCGCCGTCGATATAGGCAAGACGAGCGGCAGCAACGGGTCCGTCAAATGGAATATCAGAAATCATAACCGCAGCGGAACTCGCAATTACAGCGAGAATGTCCGGAGGATTGATCATGTCCGAGGAAATGCAGGTTGGTACTATCTGGATATCGCGGCCGAAATCCTTATTAAACAAGGGGCGCATCGGGCGGTCGATAAGACGAGAAACGAGAACTTCCTTGTCTTTCGGGCGGGTTTCGCGCTTTATAAAACCACCAGGAATCTTTCCGGCGGCATAATATTTTTCGTTGTAGTCGACGGTGAGCGGAACATAGTCAAGGCCTTCCTGGCTGCTTGAAGAAGCACACACGGTTGCGAGGATTGCCGAGCCGGCAAATTGCGCATAGATCGAACCATTCGCCTGTTTTGCAAGACGGCCGGTTTCAAGAATCAGTTCTTCATTGCCTATTTTATAGGATACTCTATTTACCATACGTTGTTACCCTTTCTTATTGAATTGAAAAAAATAAAAAAAGTTACCTGCCAGCTTGGGACAGGTAACTTTTAGTTTACTTGCGCAGGCCAAGTTCCTGAATCAGAGTGCGGTAACCTTCAAGGTCACGGCGCTGCAAGTACTTCAGAAGACGTCTGCGCTGACCAACGAGAATGATAAGTCCCCGGGTGCTGTTTGTGTCTTTCTTGAAAGTTTTGCAGTGCTCGGTGAGCTGCAGGATGCGTTCTGTGGTAAGCGCTATCTGAACCTTGATATTTCCGGTGTCTTTTTCGTTCGCACCGAATTTTGTCACCACCGCAGTGGTTTTGTCTTTTGTAAGTGCCATTACTTACTCCTTCTCTATTGTAAACATCATGATAACCTGAATTCTGCCGTCGTTATATCGGCTGCCAGGGGAAGCGCCTGTCCCGAAAGTGGTACAAGAGCGACGTCCTTATCCGTGATCCGCAAGACCGCGTTGACGGGTTTGCCGGAGCTGACCGATACTAAAACGGGATACTTACCCCGACGGGGCAATATCTGTGTAAATGAACTGACGGGAGTTTCAAGCTCAAGGCCTAAAAGTTTCCATCCGGGTATGGTGAAATCGAGTAAAAATGGATGACCAAGAAGCCGTTCCGCAAGGGCGAAATCTGCAGACTGAACAGCCTTCCGTACAGCACTGGAACTTATCCGCTGTCCGTCAAGGTCAACCTGCGCGATGGAATCGAATCGGAACCCTTCAAGGTGAGCAAGAGCAGCAATCTCTGCCGTTCCCGTATCCAGGCGATGTCCGCAGCGGAAATCGAGGCCAACGGCCACATATCGCATACAAACAGTTTTTACCAGAATATCAAAGAATACACCTCCTGACATTTTACCGAATTCTCCAGAAAAGTCAATCAGGAGAACGAAATCAAAGTCTTTTTCAGCAAAACGTGCCAAGCGGAGGTTGAGGGTCGAGACGTCCCCGGGATACTGGAACGGTTTCTTGTTGAGACCGGGTGACCGGGTGAAGGTAACGATGCCACTTGCGAGGTCCATCCGTTTAGCGGCGCCCTTGACGGCAGTGAAGAGGGACTCGTGACCACGGTGCGGGCCGTCGAAGCCTCCGATGGTCAACGCAGTGCCCTTCTTTCCCCGGCAGAGGGATTCGAGCAAACTGCGGCTTTCATGCGTATCAAGGAGATCCCAGCGTAGTATTTTCATGTTTCGCGTCCGGTGACGAATTCGTAGACGGGAGTTTCGCCGCGGAAGGATACGGCGCCGATAAAGCGACCCGAGCAAAAAACTGCAGATTTCCGTCCGCTCCGGTACAAATCTGCGTCGCGGGTAAACCAGGTGGGAATAAGTGTTTTTCCGTTCATGAAATCATCGATCCTGCCGCTTTCAAGTACTATAGAATTGAGGCCGACTGCGTCTGCAAGAGCGGGATCGAAATCCCGGACCGATGCAATAATCTCGGAAGCCGAGGTCACAGGAGGTTTGTCCCCTACCCCGTATTTTGCCGGTAGTACAGTGGCGAATGGAGCGAGCATGGATTGCCCTGCAGCATCGGAAAGGCTGAACGGGCCGATACGCGTACGCCTGAGGGCGCCCAGATGAGCACAGGAGCCACACGCCAACGCGATATCCCGGGCAAGGGAGCGTATATATGTACCTTTTGAGCAGGAAATGCGGAGTATCATGCGGGCAATCGGTAAGCCCGGTTGGGCAGCCCTATTGTCGGGAGTAAAGGCACTAACAACCTCGAGTGAATAAACGAAAACTGGGCGCAAAGGTAGTTCGACAGCCTCGCCCTTCCGCATGCGGTCGGACGCACGCTGGCCGGAAACATGCACTGCAGAATACACAGGGGGACGTTGCTGGATGTTCCCACGAAAGGCAGGGAGAGAGTCGAGCACCGCTTGAAATACAGGGAAGGGCGCTTCCGAAATTATAGAACCGTCCGGATCGAGAGTGTCCGTTTCAGCGCCGAAAACTACGAGTGCTTCATATTCCTTTCCACAGTCGGTAACATAGGAACCAAGCCGCGTAAAGCGTCCTGCCAGCACGACAAGAAGACCTTCTGCGAAGGTATCCAGGGTGCCGGTATGGCCGATTTTCTTCGTCCCCAAAGCATTTTTGATCTGCCAAAGGGATGAAAAACTGGTAATACCTGATTGTTTAGCGAGAAGTATAATTCCGTCAGTCGGTGGAGACATATCGTGTGCTATTCGCTTGATCCTTCTTCGGTACCTGAATTGATGTCAAGTTGTCCGATCTTTTTGACCATTTCAAAACCTTCCTTGATGCTATTGTCAAAGATGAAGGTCAAATGGGGAAACTGGCGGACGCGCAACTTCTTGCCCAAAGTAGACTGAATGAAACCCGCCGCGCTCTCGAGGCCGCGAACACCTTGCTTCGTTTCATGTTCGCTCATGAAACTGGATACGTACACTTTCGCGAATCCGAGATCTCCGGCGACTTCCACACGGTTAATCGAAAGAAAGGTGGAAACCCGGGGGTCCTTGATGCGCCCCCCGAGAATCATGTTAGCTATTTCTTCCCGGATCTGTTCTCCGAGTTTGTCAAGCCTGAATTCACCCATTGTATTTTCAAGAACAGATTACTCTGCCTTGTCCTTTTTAGCATCGAGTTTCTCGCTGTCTTTAAGTTTGCGAGCAACTTCGATAAATTCGATGACTTCAAGCTGATCGCCCACCTTGATATCCGCAAAATTGTCGATCGAGATACCGCATTCAAATCCGGTGGCCACTTCCTTCACATCGTCTTTGAAACGGCGAAGAGAGGCGAGCTTGCCCGAATGAACCACGATACCTTCGCGGATAACATGTACAGTCGAATTGCGCTTGATGATACCCTGAAGAACGTACGAACCGGCAATCGTTCCGATTTTCGGCACCTTGATGGTGTCCCGAACCTCGACCATACCGATAACTTCTTCCTTGATATCCGGTTTGAGCATACCTTCCATTGCCAGCTCGATTTCCTCGACGGCCTTGTAGATGATGTTGTATTTGCGAATATCAACTTTTTCCTGATCCGCGAGCAGTTTTGCTTGCGGGGTGGGACGTACATTGAATCCGATGATAATGGCATTCGAGTCGGCTGCAGCGAGCATGACATCGGAGTCGTTGATCGCACCGGCAGAAGCGTGGATGACATTGAGACGGATGTCGCGAGTGGACAGTTTTTCGAGAGACTGCTTGAGTGCCTCGACCGATCCCTGTACGTCGCCCTTGATGATGACCTTCAACTCGAGGATTTCTCCCTGGTTGATGGTATCGAAGAGGTTGTCGAGCGTGACCTTCTTGACGTTTCTCGAGTTCTCAAACCGCTTGAGTTCCTGGCGTTTTGAAGAAATCTGTCGGGCGAGGCGTTCGTTCTCGGTAACCTGGAAGGGATCGCCAGCATTAGGCATACCTTCGAGACCGAGGATTTCAACGGGCATACTCGGACTGGCTTCTTCTATTTTTTCACCACGATCATTAAATATAGCGCGGACACGTCCGGAGAATACCCCTGCAACATACGAATCGCCAGTGCGCAGCGTTCCCCGCTCGACGATGATGGTCGCGACGATACCGCGGCCGTGGTCGATGCGTGACTCGATAACTTTTCCCTCGGCTCTACAGGCATAGTTCGCTGTTAGTTCGAGAATTTCCGATTGCAGGAGGATGCCGTCAAGCAGATTATCAATACCTGTTTTCTGGAGCGCACTGATGTGCACGTACATGGTATCCCCACCCCAATCTTCGGGAATGAGTCCGAGTTCGGAAAGTTGGGTTTTGACCCGGTCCGGATTTGCATCGGGCTTGTCGATTTTATTGACAGCGACGATTATGGGAACCTTGGCATCCTTGGCATGATTGATTGCTTCGACAGTCTGGGGCATCACGCCGTCATCTGCCGCAACAACGAGAACAACGATGTCGGTAATCTCTGCACCGCGTGCACGCATCATGGTGAATGCTTCGTGACCGGGGGTGTCGAGGAACGTAATGCTTCCACGTTCGGTTTCGACCGTATAGGCGCCGATATGCTGGGTAATTCCGCCGAATTCGCCTGCGGCAACGTTGGTGCTGCGGATCGCATCGAGGGTTTTGGTTTTACCATGGTCAACATGTCCCATGATCGTAACGACCGGAGGACGGTGGAGCAATACAGTTTCACCGTCAACTTCGGTTTCGATAACTGTTTCATCATAGAGACTGACAATGTGCACAACGCAGTTGTATTCCGCGGCCAGAATCGTCGCGGTATCCGCGTCGATAGACTGGTTCATCGTAACCATCATGCCCATAGCCATGAGCTTACCAATAAGTTCGGAAGCCTTGAGATTCATTTTGCGCGCAAGTTCGGCAACAGAAATAGTCTCCATTATTTCGATATCCCGGGGAATGGCATTCGCCTTGTCCAGGGCCTTCTTCTTCTGTTGAAGGAGTTTTTGTTCGAAATCATCTTCTTTGTTTCTGCGTGAATATACTGTTTTTTTGCCTTTGAAGCCCTTTTTGACGGGACCGGTCTTGTTCGAATCGAGAGGACCGGGACCGGAAGCAGGACCACGTCCGGGACCTCCGGGACGACCCCCCTGATAACCGGGGCCACCGGCAGGACGTCCGCCCTGATAACCGGGTCCGCCTGCCGGTCGTGTGCCCTGATAACCGGGACGAGTACCCTGATAACCGGGAGAACCTGCAGGGCGTGAGCCCTGATACCCGCCGCCGCCACCACCCTGATAGCCGGGAGATCCTGCAGGGCGCGAGCCCTGATACCCGCCGCCACCACCCTGATAGCCGGGAGATCCTGCAGGGCGCGAGCCCTGATACCCGCCGCCGCCACCCTGATAGCCGGGAGATCCTGCAGGGCGTGAGCCCTGATAGCCACCACTGCTGCCGCCACCCTGATAGCCGGGAGATCCTGCAGGGCGTGAGCCTTGATAGCCACCACCACTGCCGCCTCCCTGATATCCGCCCGAAGGACGTTCAGTGCGCGATGCATCTCCAGCTGGATTTTGTTCGCGTGCACCTTCTCGTGCCTGCGCGCCGGAAAAACCATCGCGATGCTGGGGAGGGGCGGAAACGCCTGGACCGCTGCGGGGTGGGAAGTTGCCTTGACCTGCAGAAGGCCGTTGCCCCTGACCCGGACGCGGACGGTCAGCGAGATTGCCGACTTTAACGTTAGGACGGGGAGGGCTGAGTTCTATTGAAGTCGCTTTCTTTTTTTCTGCAGGAATTTCCGTACCGGATTCAGATACGACGGGGCGTTCCTTTTCGACATGGGACACCGGCGTCACGTGAACAGTACGTTTTGAAACGTGTTGTTCAGTAGATTCCGCAGTCGCTGCAGCCGAAACGTTTCCGACAGGCACACTGCCAGCGACAGCGCCTTGAGCTGTGCTGGATACAGTACCTGGAACCGTACTATGTACTGCGGGTTTTTTTTTGACGACAACAACTTTCTTTTTTTCGCCCGAATCGTTTACAACAGACGCTATCGCCTGCTCGATTACGGGTGTTTCAGCTTTTTTCTGCTTGTTGAGAATTACCTTGGGTTTCTGGTTGCTTTCGAGATCTTCGGCCATATATTTCCTATTCCTCGTCCTCATATTCAAAGCTGAGACCAATACCACAATTGGGACAAGTTGTCATATCGATCGTTATTTGCGCGCTGCATTCGGGACATTCATAGACTTCGGCTTCTTCTGAAGCTGCTTCTACTGAAGCTACTTCTACTGAAGCTGCTTCAGCTGAAAGCTCCGTATCGGTTTCCGTCGAAACAACTTCCGTGGAAGCGGCTTCTATAGAAGCTGAATCCACAACCTCTTCAATCTGTTCATCCACGATCTCGAGCGAATCCTTCATAAGCAATCCGAGCAGATCATAGTTTTCGGGGGTCATACCTTCAAGGGTGGCAAGCTCTTCACCGCTCATGGCAAGCAGATCCTCGATCATTTCTATTTTGCTATTTTTCAGTATCTCTATGAGGGCCGCGGTAATACCGGGCAGATCCGCTACTGCGGTAATTTCCTCGAAATTGTCGGAATCGCTGAAAAGGTCGTTAGCCGCTTTACGCGAGCCGGCAGACAAGTCCATTTCCGCGAACTGTTCATCAGTCTTGACATCGATACTCCAGTCCGCAAGCCTGTTGGCAAGACGTACATTGAGACCCTGCTTTCCAATGGCGAGCGAAAACTGGGATTCTGCGACAACCACGAGGGCCGAACGCTTTGCCTCGTCAAGGATGATAACGTCAGAAACCTCGGCAGGAGAAAGAGCATTTTTGATGAACACCCGAGGATTATCATCATACTTGAGAATGTCTATTTTTTCGCCTTCAAGTTCACGTATGACAGCCTGGATGCGCACGCCCTTGAGACCGACGCAGGCGCCGACAGGATCAACATCTTCACGGTGGGAGAATACAGCTACCTTGGTACGGTATCCGGGCTCGCGCACGATCTTGTGGATCTCGACTGTCTTGTCATATATTTCCGGAACTTCAAGTTCGAGAATGCGCCGTACAAAATCTGGATCGGTACGAGAAAGCACAATTTGTAAGCCCGACGGGGTCTTCTTAACCTCGGTAATCAGTGCTTTTATGCGGTCATTTTGGCGATAGGTTTCACGGGGAGACTGGAACTTTTTGGGAAAGATACCTTCCACTTTTCCGAGATCGACGTATATGTTGCCGTTCCGCTCACGTTGGTAATAACCAATTATTATCTCGCCAACCTTATCCTTGTATTCGGAATGCAGGCTGTCTTTCTGGATGTCGCGAAGCGACTGGTGGGCTGTCTGTTTGGCCGACTGTACCGAGATGCGATCGAATTCGCGGGGATCGACCTCGATCAAGAGTTCGTCACCAATTTCGCATTCGGGGTCGAGTTCGAGAGCCTCATCAAGTTCGATTTCGATGACCGGATTGTATACACCGTCGACTATCGTCTTGCGGGAATATATCGATACATCGGTGCGGGTGTCATTGAAGGTTACCACGGCATTATCGTTCGTGCCGAATTTTCGCTTGTAGGCAGCCTTGAGAGTATCTTCTATCATTCGGAAAACCAGATCTTCGTCGATTCCTTTTTCCTGAACGAGCTGGCGTATTGCTTCGGCCATTTCTGCGGACATGAAAAATCTCCTTATATGTCGACCGGCAATTACGCCAAGTCCGACAGTTTTGCTTTTGCTATTTTGGTGTATGGAATGTCGTTTTCGCCGATTGCAGTCCGTAAACGGACAAAAACCGCATTGGAGGACACAATAATGCCCTGAATCCAGTCCGAAATATCGGTATTCCATACCTTGACCTGTTTTCCCGTGAAAACAGAAAATTCTGCCGCATTTTTAAGTATCCGATCAAGACCGGGGGACGCAACCTCGATGTTCATATCCTGTGTTTTGAGGAGGGCTTCAAGACGAGTTGCTATGGTTTTATGCACTTTTGAACAATCGGCAATTCCGACACCTTGGGGTGAAGTAATCACGATCTTGATCTGCCAGTCAGCTTGGCGCTTGAATACTATCAGCTCTACAAGATTATATCCCAACCCACTAATAAGGGGTTCGCATTCTTCATAATAAGGAATCTTTTCCGGCGTGATATAATCCACTACTTTGCAACTCCCTGACTCGCGACCTTTGATTTCTCATATACCCGTATATTAAAAAAGGAGCCGTTCGAACGACTCCAGATTCTTAAAGGATAATAAATGTTCTCTTAAGAAGATAGCATAGCGGTATATATCTGTCAAGTTGCACAGCGGCTTGCGTTGGTATGGTCAGTCACAGAATAGG
>JBBRWY010000007.1:0-83537 GCA_038248875.1 Treponematales bacterium | reverse complement strand
CGGCGAACATCTCGCAAAGGGTCGGGGCGAAGGCAATCGCCAGCTTGAACGGAACGCCTTCGGTTTCGAGAGCGGTGCAAGCTCGTAGCAGAGGCAGATAGGTATAGGACAGGGCATTGAAAAGCCGGGTTTCTTCGACGCAGCCGGGTGTTTCGGGATGCCGTATGAAGGGCAATTGTGCGTCAAGTATAAAGATGAGCGAGGTATCAGCCATGGTGTGTCTCCGCCTGATCAGTTAAATGATTGTCGATGATTTCTGAAGTGGTTTTTCTGCAGATCACCGATACCGGACAGTTCGAGCACGGGAGGATTGGTCCTTTGAGGGTTATAGACCGCATCTCCGGCGCTGATGTAAGGTATAAGCAGTTCAATAGACTTAGCCAGAAGCTGGTCCTTTTCCTGCGAGTTTCGTGCATATAAGTCGATCCGGCACGAATAATCCCGGTTCGACAGATGCACATACCATTTGCGGTCCTGAGGACCAACTTCTATATCAAAAAAATCGGTAACCAGAGGTGGCTGGGCATCCGACAGAGAATTAACGCGTAAAAAGAAGGTCTCAAAACGAGTATTCCCGGTGACCGACGAAAGTACGGTCGAATGAAAGTCCCAATAAACGAACACCCATCCAGGATCGCGCAACATGATGGTGATCTGGGTTTCGTTATAGGTATCAGGCAATATCTCTGCGGTTGCAGTGTATTCGGATCCCACCAAAATAGGTGATTCTGATTCTGTCCGGCGATTGTCATCAGAAAGTTCGAGCAGCTCGCCGATAATGAAACGGCGATTCAATCCTTCAGGAATGTCGATTCCGTTTTCATCTGCAAGAGCTACCAGATCTGTTGTAGATAAGGTTTCCAGATATGCCGTGCTCAGTGGTATCTTTTCCATGTTGTGCGCGTATAATGGATAAAACGGGCACTTCTGTCAAGTGAGTTTGTTTTCGAACGGCAGGGAGAGGGAGGAAAGGCAGCTGGTCATGTGTTCCGGCAAGGGTATGGTAAAGTGACGCGTAGAAGTGCCGACAGGGATAGTGAGCACGCAAGCGGCAAGCTGGAGCTTGCGGATACTGAATTCCGAGCGGAGCTTCCGGTTGACCTTGAAGTCTCCATATTTGTCGTCCGCGATGATGGGACAGCGTACCGATGCAAGATGAATGCGTATCTGATGCATGCGGCCCGTACCGAGGCCAACCCGGAGCACCGAATAACCGTTTTGGGTACTTTCGGTATGCCAGGAGGTTTCTGCAGATTTTTCGTTGCCTGCACGCCCTGCCGGTTGTTGTATTATACCGCATCTTTGGTCGGGAACACCAAAACAGACGGCAATGTATTCTTTTTTAAAGGAACCGTCTGCAATGTACCGGGAATAGAGAGCGGCTGCCTGCGACGAGCGGGCGACCACCAGGATTCCTGCAGTGTCCTTGTCCAGGCGATGTACCGGATATATTTTACTTCCCGTTTGGCGCTCGAGGATGTCGATAACGGTAATCGTCACCCCTTCCCCGCCCTGGACCGCGATTCCGCAGGGTTTATTAATCACGAGAATGTCGGCATCGTCATACATGACTGGAATGTCTTTCATGGAGGAACAGTACAATGAAAACGAAAAAAAATCATCCCGGAGGCCGCGCGCTTCTGCTCTTTCTGACCTTGTTACTTCTGTCTGCAGGATTTCTAAATGCAGAGGCTCTCGTATCCCCTGAATGGGGATATGCGCTCGACCTTCCCGAGGCGTACGTTCTCGCGGAGCGCAATGGAACCAGCCGCTATCATTTCAGCCATAACATGTACCCAGTCGAGCTGCAGATAGCCTTGTATCCCCGCACGCAGTTCACGAAGGCAGTTGATGCCCTTACATTCGTGACTGCCCAACTCGAGTCCAAATCGGGAACCGCTGTTTTCGAATGGAGAACAAGAGAAGCATCGCTGTGCATGCTTAAATTTGCCACGAACGCCGGCTGGGCACTGTCGCTCGAGCTTGCCGGAGAAAAGGGATGGCTCGTGATGGCCTGCTTTACCAGTGCCGCTCGCGCTACCGAGCTCGAGCCTCTCATGATTTCGACCCTCGATTCGGTTTTTACCGATGACGGCTCGTATTTCGAGACCGGACCGATGTCGGCTTTTGCTTGGCCGAAAGAAAAAAACATCGAAGCCTTTTATACGGGTACCGGCAAAAAGATTTCTGTTCCATTTAATTCGATAGATGCAGAAGCGAACCAATTCATCGTGGACCGCGAGTTCAAGCTTCTGACCGCTTATCTCGACTCTCCCCTTGTGTATGACGCATGGAAGCGGTATTACCGCATGATCTACCGGGATGCCTGGGCACGACTCGTACAGCCTGCCTTTATCGTACAAAATACCCTTCCGGCGGACAGTGCTGCTATTGCCGCCAAGCTGCTCGCCTGGACGCAAACCTTCACCTACGAACGCAATTTCGAGGGAAGCGACTTCCACAACATTCCGGACGCTTTCATGACCCAAAAAGCCGACTGCGATAGTAGGGCACTCTTGCTCGTACTGCTTCTCAACCAAATGGGTATTGACGCGGTACTCCTCGTATCACCCGAATACAGCCATTCAGTAGCCGCTGTCGATTGCGAAGGCCCGGGCGCCCGTTTTACCGTGGGGAACAAAAAATACCTGATAGCTGATACAACGGCAAAGGTGGGTATAGGGCTCATCGACAGCGAAATGGCTGATCCTGCTAAATGGTTTGCAGTCACATTCGCTGCCTTCCCCAAAAATTGAATTGGAAAGAAACCCCTTGGGGATAAAAAAAACCCGCACGAACCGGAGAACGGTCGATGCGGGCATTCAGACAATGACTGACGAATTTATTCTTTCGCTATAAGAAGATTGTAAGCAGCAAGCGGAGTCGTTGCACTGAGAAGACCTTCGCGAAGTGCAGTATTTTTCAGCTTGGTGCTGAAAAAGGACAGGGTCTGCAGATAATACGCATGCTGGTTGTAGGCTGCAGCAATCATGAAAAGAAGCCGGACCGGTACGTCATCTATTGTCTGGAAGTCGATAATATCATTCTTGCACAGTCCCACGGCCATCACGAGGTCGGTAACAGAGGACAGTCGCACGTGAGGAATGGCGATGCCGCGGCCGATAGCGGTCGACATCAATTCTTCACGTTTGAGTATTTCTACGGTCAATTCCTGGCGATTTTTAATCTGGGGAGCCGTTCCGAGGGTTTCGGCAAGGGAAACGAGCGCGTCGTGACGGGTTGAATGGTTCAACAAGACGATACGGTCGGGCGACAGAATGTTCTGTACCTGGACGAGGGCATTGTTGTGTCCGGTTTTTACCGAACTTGTCAGCCGTTCATTCACCCATTTTTCTATTTCATCTTTCTTGAAGCGCCAGACCGTTCCGATTTTGCCGGCAGGAATTTCGCCTTTCTGGGCCCAGTCATATACGGTCCGTTCGGAAACACGAAGATATTTTGCAACTTCTTCTATCGTTAGGATTTCGTCTGCCAAAGCTCTCTCTCCTGTACTTCGTTTTGCATTATTCTGCACCATACGGTACTATATGTCAAGCATCGCAAAGTGCATAGGGGGGCAAGCTGTCTTATTATTTTTTTTCCGGAACAGAAGCAAGCTCGTGTAGTGCATCGAACGGATATATTTCGCCTACAGTTGAATAGACGGCATGTTCAAAATCGGGACCGAAACAGATCGGTGTTTCCTTTGACATAAACTCCGACAGAACCTGCCGGCAGGCACCGCAGGGGCTCACCGGATAGTCCGAATCGGGAGTGGCAATGACGATGGCGGCGAATTTTTTTACACCCGATGATACAGCGGTGTATATAGCACTCCGCTCGGCGCAGTTTGTCAGGCCGAAAGAGCGATTTTCGACATTAACACCGGTCACAACCGTACCATCCTCGAGAAGCAGGGCCGCACCGACCCGAAAATGTGAATAAGGTGCATACGCGCGCTGCGCGACTGCAAGGGCAACGTCGAAGAGTTCTCTGTATTGTATTGATATTTCCATAAAGCTATTATACCATTGTAAGTCATGAACATCAAAGGAAATATCAAATACATAAGCATCGCTTCGGTCATTTTTCTGCTTATATATATGTTTGTTGCCGCAATTCCCATGGAAAGCGACATTTACTTCGAACCGGTGTGGACTACCGATACGACCGTACCAGTCACTACCCCTGTCACCGAACCGGCTGACTTTCAGGTTCCGGGGATTGAGGCTTTCGTACTTGGAGACCGTTTCGGTTATTTTACCCCTGACGGAACCATACTCGCTTCCAAGCCGGTGGACGGCCGTGTAAGCGCTTCCCCGACTGCCTGGGCAGCTTACGGATCCGATGCCACTGACACGCAGGTGTTTTTTCCGGACGGCACGCCGAAGATGATCGTAAGCGGCAGCGGATTCGTGCATCTTGACCAGGATCGCACCTACCTCTTCCAGCCCGGGGGAGGCGGAGTGAGCATGTTTGCGCCTGACGGTTCAAAAATATGGAATAGGGAGCATACGGCGCCCCTTACCGCGTTCAATTCATCACCCGCAGGCACCATTATGGGATATGGTGATGGGCAGCTGACTCTTGTCCGAAATGACGGTTCTGCAGCATTCTCGTTCTATCCCGGTGGTAGCGACCTTGCCGTTATTCTCGGCGCTGCCATTTCGGCAGACGGCACCCTTGCCGCCTGCGTTTCTGGTATCGAGCCCCAGCGTTTTCTACTCATCAAGATTACCGGGGATCAGTACAAGGTCATCCACCATGAAAACCTCAAGGGAAATCTTCGGCGCCAGACCTTCGTCGATTTCGAAGAAAACGGTAAATTCGCCTTTTTCGAGTCTGAAAACGGACTCGGTATCATAGACTGCAAAAATCTTGAAACGAGCCATCTTCCGCTGGAAGGACAAGTTATCGCATCCGGGGAATATCCGGGAGACGCGCTGTTTATCATCCTGTCGAAAAATGAAAAACGATACACCATCTCGGCGGTCGAACGGCCCAACCACCTCGTTGCTTCGGAACACTTTATCGCAGACAACGCTTTTCTCGTGCAGAGGGGAAAATCGGTGTATCTCGGAACCGGAAAAAATATTTCACGAATCGACATCAGGGGCATAAAATGAAAAAACCCGGCCTCGTTCTCGTCCTTGTTTGCGCTGTCTGCAGTCTCCATGCTTTCGAATGGCCCATCAGCGATCCAAAGCCGGTTAGGCTTTTCGGTCAGCGTTCCGCCGGAATCATCGAGCGGGGCATAACTGTCGAGACAGAGGACACAGTACGCGCAGCCGGCTACGGAAAGCTGCTCATTACCCTCACGGCAAATACCAATATGAACGGTTTCCCGGGAACTCTCGGCAACGCAGTGCTCATTGCCCATGACGAAGGGCTTGTCTCGGTATACGGAAATCTCGAATCTACCGACGGTGTAAATGACCGCATACAGATCGAATCGCTGTCAATACTGGCCCGAACCGGCAGAAGCGGCTGGAGTGCCGGCCCTGATCTGGTGTTCCAGATACTGGACAGCCAAAAGAAAACGCTCCTAAATCCGTTACTCCTCCTTCCTTCACTGAAAGATACAAAAAGCACCATGATAAAGAATGTAGTAGCTGTCTCTGCGACCGGACAGACATATCCGCTCGGTACCGTCAAGTCGGTGCGTCAGGGAACCTACCGGCTGTATGCCGATGTTTCGGATACGATGGACGGTTCCCCGACCGAACTGAGCCCCTTCAGAATCAGTATTCTCGTAAACGGAAGCGAGTATGCAGCGATTCCCTTCGAGCTTTTGAAAGAAAACAAAGGGCAGCTGTTCCTGTCAACACCGGAATACACTGCAGACAACCTGTATACAGATCCCGAGAGGACCTTTCTCGGTGAACTAAAACTGACACGAGGAAAAACAGACGTTTCGATAATTGCCCGGGATATTGCCGGAAACGAACGCAGTGTCTTGTTTGGCATGCAAGTGGATTAAAGATAATAAAAAACGGCTGGTTCAAATTGAACCGGCCGTTTTTTAATATACGTTCATTCTGCACAGGAAATCATTCTCCGTAGAGGTGTTCAAGTTGATGTAGTAGCTCGAGAGTTTTTTCCTTGCAACCGCCGCAGGCAGTGCCGATCTTGGTACGGGCTTGCAAGTCTTCCCAGGTACGATCGCCTGCCTTGTAGGCATCCTCTATATCCCGGTCAGTCACGTTGAGGCAGGTGCAGATCACTTCGACCTTTTCTTGGCCTGCAAGAGAGGGTTTCCCGCTCCGTTGTAGATAATCATCGATAGCCGAACGAAGGGCCTTGTCTCCGAGCACCGAGCAGTGGATTTTGTTCGCCGGGAGGCCCCCGAGTTTAGACACAATATCTTCGGGTTTGAGAGTATAGGCTTCCTTGATATCCATACCCTTAATAGCTTCCGACAGAATCGAGGTAGAGGCTATGGCACTCGCACAACCATACGTTTTCCAGCGACAGTCAGTAATCTTGTCGTCCTTTATACGAAGCAGGATAAGCATCTGGTCGCCGCATTTTATGTTACCGACAATGCCGCGGCCATCACAGGGCCAAGCAGCTTCGTCGTCTTCGAGTACATTTTTGGGATGCATGAAGTGGTCCTTCACGACATCGGAATACAGCCATTCACTCATACATTCTCCTTGTGCGTTACGGTCGAGAATCCGCGCAGTTTTTTGATAACAGGCGGAACTACTTTGAGGATATAATCAATTTCTTCATCAGTCGTATACTGCCCGAGGCTGAACCGGATCGAGCCGTGCGCCAACTCGGGGCCGACTCCCGTTGCCATGAGGACATGAGAAGGCTCAAGACTTCCCGACGCGCAGGCCGAACCGGTCGATACGGACATCCCCAAGATATCGAGCATCAACAGAATCGCTTCACCTTCGGCTCCGGGAAAGGAAACGTCGAGTGTATTAGGCAAAACTCGTTCAGGATGGCCGTTTATGCGGATATTCGGTACTGCAGCAAGAAAACCGTCGCGAAGACGGTTGCGGAGGGCGCGGGTATGGGTTTCATACGAGGAAAGCCGTCCCGTTGCCAGCCGTGCGGCTTCGCCGAAACCGACTATCGACGGAGAATTGTAAGTCCCGGCACGTATACCGCCTTCCTGGTGCCCACCCCTAATGAGCGCTTCAATCGGCGCACCCTTACGGATATAGAGAGCACCGACACCCTTCGGGCCATAGATCTTGTGACAGGACATAGTCAGGTAGTCAACACCGAGTTCCGCGACATCCACGGGAATTTTCCCTACAGCCTGTACCGCATCGGTATGAAACAGAGCACCGGCATTGTGTGCCAAGTGCGCAAGTTCTTTGATGTCCTGAATGGTGCCGATTTCGTTGTTAGCCATCATGATGGATACGAGCAGCGGTTTTTCGGTAGAAAGCAGCTTGCGGTAGAGCACGATATCAACAACCCCGAATTCGTCCACGGGTAGGTAATGTACTGTAAAACCGAGGGATTCCAGCCGTTTGGCGGCTTCCATCACACAGGGATGCTCGATTGCCGAGGTTATTATGGTCTTACGGTTTCCATAGGCAGCCTTGAGAAGGCTCGTATGGGTGAGCGCCGGAGAATCCATTGTATTGAACACGGTATTGTTTGCTTCCGAACCGCCCGACGTAAATACTATTTCATCAGGAGTTGCCCCGATGAGAGCGGCAACATGTGTTCGTGCCGTATATATTTCTTTGGAGACCTTCCGACCATCCTCGTGCATGCTCGATCCGTTTGCATACAGATCAAGTTCCTTTACAAAAACATCACGTACGGCCGGATCAAGTGGCGTGGTCGCGTTATAATCAAGATAGATTCGTTTATTCATCAGATATCAGGTAAAAACCTGCCCCCTCGTATTCGCAGCCAGCGTTACCTAAAATATACCAAAACTGAAACTGATTGCCAATCGGAAAGATAAGAAATGATTCTGAAAATACGGTTTGTACGCATACTGAACATAAATTGCACAATAAAACGGTTTATGATAACATCTTCCTACTTTCCGGAGGTGCACCATGCCCACATTGAGTGAAACGCCGTCGGGCGATATCGAATCCGCCTTTTCATCCATGATCTTGTCCGCATCCGGATGGCGGAAGGTTTTTGCCGTCTCCGGAAACGAAGAAGATAGTACCCCAAAAATCGGCGAGGCTAACCAGGTTCTTTCCGCTCACATGGCAAACGTATTTGCTGACTATCTCCTTTCCCGGCCCGAAACAGCCGAAAAAAAGGAACTCGTTCTGGGTCTCGACAGTAGGCCGACGGGGACGATGATAGCCGACGTCATGTGCCGCATCTTTGTCGCGCGGGGTTTTACTGTCCACTACCTCGGCATTTCTGCTGCACCAGAAATCATGGCGTATGCGCGCGGCATCGGAGCCTTCGCCTATATTTCCGCTAGCCACAATCCGATTGGACACAACGGCGTCAAATTCGGTCTCGGCGACGGCGGGGTGCTTGACGGAACCGAAGCCGGAAAATTGATAAGTGCCTACCGTTCAGCCTGTACGGCCGGAAACGCAGTTCAAAAAGCCGATGAACTGTTACGTTCCTGCGATACACACAAATTCGAGGCTGTAATCGCCGCAGAAGCAACTGAAAAAAAGAAAGCTCTTGCTGCATATGAATCATTCAGCCGCGAGGTAATATCGGGGGAGAGCCTTGCAACCAAGCAGGACGCCTTTTTTGGAATGCTCACTCATGCGGTGGAAGAACTTCGCAGGACAGGCACCCCGGTTTCTCTCGTCGCCGACTTCAACGGAAGTGCGCGAGCCTGTTCAATAGATCGCGCCTTTTTTGCCTCTACCGGCATCACCCTGTTCGGCATGAACGAAAAAGTGGGACAGATTGCTCACCGGATTGTTCCCGAAGGAGACAGCCTGCTCTACTGCGCCCACGAAATCGAGCGGCTGCACCAGAAAGGCGCAACAGCCGAGGAACGAGGCGCATTCCTCGGTTACATGCCCGATTGTGACGGAGACCGGGGAAATATTGTTGTATGGAATGAACAGAAGCAAAAAGCCGAACCTCTCGAGGCCCAGGAAGTGTTTGCCCTTTCGGTAATTGCAGAGCTTTCCCATCTTGCTTATCTTGGCCACATCAAATGTCAAAACGGAAAACAGGCGGTTCCTCCAGTGGCTGTCGCAATAAACGATCCGACATCCCTTCGTATAGAAGCCATAGCAGCCGCATTCGGGGCCCGGGTTGAACGCGCCGAGGTAGGAGAATCTAATGTGGTCAACCTCGCCCGAAAACTGCGTTCAGAAGGATCTATTGTACGAATTCTGGGAGAAGGATCGAACGGCGGCAACATAACCCATCCAGCGGCGGTCCGAGATCCTCTCAATACCGTATTCGCCCTCCTCAAGCTTATCGTCATCAGGGACACAAGCGAAAAAATCGGCCTTTTCCATTTGTGGTGTACCCTTTCGGAACAGGAAGCCCGCTATAAAGCTGACTTCACCTTGACGGATATACTCGCCTCCCTCCCATCCTTTGTAACCACCTCGGTGTACGAAAAAGACGCAATGCTCAAAATTCGGACTGTGGACCATGCAATACTCAAACGAAAATTCCAGGCCGTGTTTATCCGTGAATGGGAAAACCGAAAAACAGAAATGGAACACACATATCACCTGCATTCCTGGACAGCCATCTCAAACAACGGCATCGTGCAAACCGAAGGGTTGACCGATTTCGGCCTGTCCGGCAAAGGTGGCCTGAAAATTCAATTCTTCGATGCTAAAAACAGAGCAGCCGCCTATATCTGGATGCGTGGTTCGGGGACAGAGCCGGTCTTTCGTATTCTTGCCGATGCACGAGGAAACGATGTGTCCGTTGAACGAATGCTCCTTTCCTGGCTTACGCGCTTGGTACTTGAGGCAGATGGCGAAATATAGTAGAATTATACTTTAAGGAAGGACTTATATGGGTGTACGCGGAGAACTCTTTACTACCGAGATCTCGCTTGATAACCGGACTTACTTTTTCAACGTGAAAGAAAACCGGACAGGCGACGTATTTCTCCAGGTCGTGGAGAGCAAAAACATGGAAGGGACCGGTTTTGACCGTCACGCCATTGTTGTATTTGAAGATGACATGCAGAAATTTCTGCAGGGGCTCGAAAGTACCCTCAAGTTTATCGAAAAAAACCGCAAGACCAAGCTGAAAGAAACAGCCGAACGCGGAGACAGCGGTAAAAAGAAATTCGTACGCCGCACCTCAGGTGATAAACCGGTCCCCGGCAGAAAAAGTCCCGAAAGGGAAGATACGGAAGTCAAACCCGTGCGGACCACACCAAAGCGGGTCAGGGTCATTTCCAAAAAGGACCTCAAGAAAGATTAATAGGATATAGCATTCGTGCGATGTCAGAACAACACAAGCTGGCCTTCATTTTTCAGGTGGAACGTTTTCCGCTGAATGGGTGAAGGCCCGTTTTCTTTTAAAGCACGAATATGATCAGCTGTTGGGTAGCCCTTGTGCTTCTCATAGCCGTATTCCGGGTAAAACCAGCTGTATCGAAGCATCATGCGGTCCCTTGCTGTCTTCGCAAGAATCGAAGCAGCCATTACCGCCGGATAGGTTCCGTCAGCTTTCGGAAAGGCCTCGCACCGGGCAGCCGAAATTTCTGGACAATACAGTCCGTCTACGATCACCTGCATATCGGGGTATTTCCCGGCAAGCTTGGCGACCATACCTTCGTAAGATCGTTTCATGGCCAGAAGGGAAGCTCGCAGGATGTTGATTGAGTCGATTTCTTCGGCCGAGGCCCAGGCGACGTACCAACCGAGCGCATGCAGGTATATCTCGCGCATAGCAATGTCGCGTTTTTTTTCGGTCATTTTCTTTGAATCATCAAGAAGACTCAGGTCGAAATTGTCGCCAAGAATGACGGAGGCGGCGCATACCGGACCCGCCATAGGCCCCCTGCCCGCTTCGTCGATACCGCAGATAAGAGCTAGCATGGTGTCCAATCACTTACCCTCTACGGCCTTGTACCGCCAGAAACCGATAGCGCTCACCGCAGTTTCCGAAACAAGGATGCTTTTTTTATCGAGCCAGACGGCCGTATCCCGGTTGGGCACCGAAGTCTTTGTTCGCTCGAGAATCAGAGTTTTAAGAGTTACCGGAGAATTCCATGCCTCAATCGCGCGTGCGGCGGCTACAGATGAAACGGTAATTGTCGAGGAGGCGATGCTAGTCTTGGTAGAAGAGACCGATAGGGCTGACACGTTTCGTGCGGAGACCTGTAACTTGCAACCGTTCATCGAAAGGGTCGAATCCATCACATCAAAAAGATTTGCATAATCAGCTGATGTACTGTCAAAGTGCGAACCCGTCAATGACAGAACCGAGCCCGAGGCACGCACGAGAGAGAGAGAGGAAAGGCCCTTACGGGATACATCGATTCTGGATGCAGTAAAACTACCATTCCGGATGTCAAACAGAGGCTGTGCCTGAACGACGCTTTCCGGAAGGAGAATGCCCACGTTCTGTTCAGGCAGAGTTTGGGTGAAGGCCATGTCGGTCAGAGTAAGGCTACCACCATTGACCACAAAGTTTGCGTTCTGTTCCGGCACCACAAGGGCATTGTCACCTACAATACTCACTTTCGCCTGGATAGTGTGCGACCGGGAAAGAACAGTAGATCCCTTCACATAAATACGCCAAGCGCCGGTTCCCCGCACTGCGGAAAGGGCTTCATCGAGTCCCGCGAAAGGCGAGTCCGGACTGCCATTGCCCGGTTCGCCATTACTTTTTTCGTTGCCAGAGCGAGAAGAATCGACATACAGGGCGTTGAGGTCAACGGTAAGGGTGCGCGTTTCGGTGGCGCTCGCATTTCCTGCAGCGTCTACCGAATGTAAAGTAATGGTATAGGCGATCGGACGGATGCTATCTCCGGTGAGCACAAAGGTTTTGCCGTCAGTGGAATACAGTTTCGGTTCGATCGAAAGAACAAGCTGTTCTTCACCAGTGGGCGTGAAAGTAACCGGGGAACGGGAATATTTCAGTTCTACCGGTATGCCGGGAGAGGGAATGCGCGGAGGTTTCCGGTCGATAAAAAAGCGGGTTTCAATATCGCCGTGATTAAGCCCGTCAAGCGTCGCGCTAAGGCGTACCGTAAAAGCGGAAGCTGCGCCGCCAGGGACTTCGACTAAAAGGCCGCTTGATAAAAGGGGCGATCCCTTTTCCGGAGATTCGGGAAAATAGGTGCTTCCTGTTTTGTAGGAGAATGCATAGTCGACAGGTTCGGCCGAAAGGAACACCGGGGCTCCGCTCAACGCGTATTGAGAAACACCGGTAAAATGTGGTTTTGCAGGCAACCGAACGATCTGCTTTTCGCCACCCTTCCAATCCGCAGCATACCAATATAGCATCCGCGCGGATTTGCGGTCGACGAATACAGGTGCTTTGTATGGAATCCAGTTTTTATTATCGAGTGATACATACACTGTTGATGTGTGCTCTATCGACACAAAATGCCAATCATGGATACGAACCGTCGGTTCGCGCTCTGTAGTTTGTTCGGCAGAATCAGTGCGTGTTGTGGAGGATCCGGTTCCGCTGGCGCATATCCAGCGCCAGACCACGTTTCCGTCGGATACGGTCAAGGGATAATACCGACGAGTTCCGCGCACAGCGGAAAAAAGAATCTGCCGACCGCCTTCCTGATCGGGAAGTGCATCGCCGAAGCTCCAGGTATACCCGAACGGAATAGCGATCTCGCCGAACTCGCCCGTTTCCGCGAGAGAATTATCAGAAGGCAGGCCGAGTTCGGCGGGCTTTTCTTTTGTGGTGACTGAATAGGACACGCGTGCATTGCCCTGTTTTCCTGCAGCGTCAATTGCCGAAACACGAAGAGTGATAAGACCCTTGGCGTCGATGAGTACCGGTCCACCGTAGGCGAGTCCAGTCAAAGCAGGGTCGGAATCATCAAGTGAATAAAAAATGTCCGTACCGGCGGGAGCATCGACCAAAAGTATCTGCGGATTGGCCCAGGTACCGGGACCGGGATTTACTATGCGGAATAGTTGGTCTTCGGTTTCTTGCATCTTATGAGAAATAGAAGCAGTCGGTACCGCATTTCCTGCGGGATCCCGGGCGAACGCACACAAAACTGCGCCGTCGGGCAAAAAAACCGAAGATCCCGGTTTAACGAGAGCCGATGCGCGGGTTTCGGTGAACGGATGGTAAAGCTGGTAAAAAATAGTGCCGCTCTCAGATAGGCCAAGGACAACGGTGCGTCCGCCCTCGACGGAGATTTCTGAAAATACCGGAGCAGTAGGGGGCTTCAGGTCAATGAGCCAGGTAAACCGTTCGTGTGAAAGCACCGGTGAATCAGGCATAAGAGACCGTAATTCAGTCTCGATAGTGTAGGTTCGTTCCTCACCGGCATTGCCGCTCAGGATAACCGGCGTAAGGGGCTCAAACCGGGGAGACCCGTTAAGGCTCGCCGAAAGTCGCGTACCCGCCGGAATGGTGAAGGTGATGATCTGTGAGGAATCATAGGTGCCACCGACAACCGAGGGCTGTGCACGGGAAGGCTCCTGGGCAAAAAGCCTACCGGCGCACAGGAGGAAAAAAACCACCTGGAGAGTGAGCGCTGCCTGTTTCAGGATGCTTCCCGCTTGCTTCATTTTGCTGCGTTCAGAACCGCGAGGATGGGCTTCAATTCCGGGTCGTCCCGGTAATAGTGCTCCTCCAGTTCCGCCTCGCTCAAGCCGATCAGCTCGTGGCTCATGTAATGAATCCAGCGGTCATCGGCAGGAGAATTGATATCGTGCTTGCGGCACCAATAATCCGGCTGTATGGGCAGCTGCTCATCATGGTAGGAAAAAAATTTGTAATCGTGCACGGCTACCTTGACGTCCTTTCTCGGTATGCCCTTTTCGATCAGAATTTCAACCAGATGATTGATTGTCTTTCCCGTATCGAAAATATCATCGATTAAAAGAATTTTGTCACCATGACGAAGATGCTCGGGAGAATATGTCCATCCGTCAACCATCACACTGGAGCGCATGCGCACATCGGAATAAGAACGCGCGACAACCGCTGCGTAAAGAACCGGATGGGCATCTTTTCGGACTATTTTGAAGTATTCGCTGATCACGTTTGCGAGATAGGCCCCGCCGCGGAGCGATACATAGATGACGTCGGGAATAAAACCTTCCTGATGAATTTTATATGCCATCTTGAGTGCGTTGTTTCGCACTTTTTCGTATGACAAGAATTCCTTTTGCATTAGATGAACCTCTTATCAATACAATGTAACCTGTTTTGGGCGAATACTCAAGAGAATGCACGCGGACAAAAAAGCCGCCTGCGGTGTTGCAGGCGGCCGTAGAAAAACATTTATGGGAAACTAGCGCTTGTAGCGCATCGTTGAAATGGTCTGTCCCTCACGGATCACGTCGAACCAGATTTCCTTCGCCGTCCTGTCAGAAAGTCTTGTGTAGAAATCTCCGAGTCCCGAAACATCCTTGTCGTTTACTTTGACAATCACATCGCCGGACTGGAGGCCCATTATCGCAGCGGCACTCTTTGCCTGGACGTTGGTGACAAGGATTCCCTTCTGTTTCTCGTCGATCTTCAGCTGTTTGCGCACATCGGCATTAAGGGAATAAGGAATGAAACCGGGCCACAACTTACTCGAGTCCGAAACAGTGTTCTCATTCCGTTCCTCAATTTTTACCGAAAGGGTTAACTCCTTGCCGTTGCGTATAATGACAAATTTTGCCGTCTGACCGCTTTCGAGATCTCCGACGTCGCGGACGAGCTGGTCAACTGCTTTTACATCCTTCCCGTTGAGGGAAATAACAAAGTCACCGGGCATCACCCCGCCCTTCTCGGCAGGGGAATTGGTGAATACCTGGGAAGCGAGAGCACCCTTCCGACCTGAAATACCAAGGCCGGCAAGTATGTCCTTGTCAGCGTCCACGAGAGAAACGCCGAGCCAGCCGTACTTGATTTTGCCTGACGAGATGAAATCGGCAACTGCCTTCTTGATATTATTTACCGGGATTGAAAAACCGAGGCCTTGCGATCCGCCCGAGGATGAAGCAATCCAGGAATTGATGCCTATTACCTCGCCATAGATATTGACAAGCGGACCACCGGAATTGCCCTGGTTTATCGCCGCGTCAGTCTGGATAAAGTCATTGATGTTATTGTTTGGTCCGCCGGAGCGGCCGACCGCACTGATTATACCCTGGGTGACAGATGACTTGTAGCCAAGCGGAGCACCTACGGCAAATACAATGTCTCCGGTCTGAACCGAGTTCGAATCGCCGAGTTTGGCAACTGGTATGGAGTTGTCGTCAGATTCGAAAGAAACAAGCGCGATGTCCTTTCGATCGTCGCCGCCAATCAGCTTGCCGGTGAACTCACGGCCGTCATCGAGCCTGACCGATATCTCGTTCGCAGTTCCTGCAACATGCTGGTTAGTCAGCACATAAAAAGTTTTGCCCGTCTTGCGTACGATGACACCTGAACCAAGACCTTCCGACTTGTATTCACGTTCGGGAGCAGCTCCTTGTTCGCCCGAGCCTTCGGCACCCCCCTGGGGATTGCCGAAAAAGAACCAGGGGAAACCATTTTGTGGGTTATTCTGCACGGTTTTGGTCTCGACCACGTCCAAGGTTACCACGGTTGGCAGGATAGAAGCCGCGACACTCCGGTTGGCCTTCTGCATCCCTTCGAGAAGTGATAACGAATCAGAGGGTATCGAAGGCGCGGGGGCGGAGTCGGCATAAGCGGTCAGAGCCGAACCCGGCTTACCAGTGCTGAAAAAAACCACGAGAGCAAAGGTCGCTACGGCGCACATACCCACAAGAGCAAGTTTGCCTATTTTTTTGGTCACAAGTTTCATACATGTCCTCCAGATAAATAGAAATGCATCAATTATTACTATAGTAATAATATAAGGGCAAAGTAGTTACAAAAGGAATCACTCTTCTCCAGGATGTAACATTGTTAACACTTCGGTATGGTCGGCAAATACCACAACCGTGTGTTCCATGTGGCAGGAATTTTTTTTGTCAGCAGTCACCACCGTCCACTCATCATCAAGCAACCGGACATCCCCGGTTCCCGTGTTGATCATCGGCTCTATTGCGAGCACCATCCCCGGAACGATCCGGGGATTCGGGCCACGCTCGGGAACGTTCGGAATCTGCGGATCCTCGTGAACGGAAAGACCCACTCCGTGGCCACAATATTCGTAGACCACACCAAAGCCCGCGCCGGTAGCAATATCGTATACAGCACGCGAAATGTCCCCGATCCGGTTTCCGTTCCGGCATGCTTCTATTCCCGCTTCGAGACAGCTCTGCGTGGTCGACAGGAGTTCGAGATCCCGCGCGCTCACCTTGCCGACCGGAACAGTGACCGCGGAATCGCTTATGAAGGTATGCAGGTCTATCCCGATATCGAGTGAAACCAGGTCACCATTCCTGATTACCCGTTTTTTGGATGGAATACCGTGAATGACCTCGTCGTTTATCGAGATGCAGGCGGCTCCCGGGAACTTCTGGGAATACCAAGCGGGTCTTCCGCCAATTTTCTGTATATAGTCTACGCAAAAGGCATCGAGGTCGCCGGTTGTGTTTCCTTCCTGCACCAGCGGCAGAAGCGCCTTATAGAGGCGCGCCAGGGCCTTGCAGGACTTCCGGATGCCATCTATCTGTTTATCATTCTTTATCCGTATCATGAAAAAACCTCCAGTCTTTTTTGTAAATCACGTATACCGGTCAATTTCGGTTCCAACCTGAGTGCCTCGGCCAGACACAAACGCGCGGTATAACGGTCAGCGAGCCGGTAGTAGCAGAATGCCATGAGCTTCAGTATCCAGGCGTCATCCTTTTTGCCGAATTTCAGTTCGAGTGCCGTCTCGAGACAGTCGAGCGCAAGTTCGTCGCTGACAGTTCCCGATAGCCGATTCCGCACGATATCGCGGGCGATAATGATTACTTCGGGAAAGAAATGTCTGAAGTAGGGTTTTTGCCGCTCGAGCTGGATCACTTCTGCAAGCAACAGGAATGATTCGTAGTATTCATTCCTGAAGGTCATTTCCTCGGCAAGAATGAATCCACAGTCCATGAAATCCTCTCGATCAAAATATCGGGACAGAATGAAAGGGCCGCTTTTTTTCCGTAAGACGAGGTATTCGGTGACGGCCTCCTCCTCCAGATTGTGAAACAAGTCGAAAAAAATGAGTTTTGAACGGCTTTCGTTGTCTTCACGTGCCATCAACCAAAGGCGGTAGTCGAACCCGCTGACGGCTTCGGTACCCTCGCTGAACTTGCGAAATTTTGCGTAGGTCGCGTCGAACTCGGCCCGGCGTTCGGGATTAGAAAGAGTCTCGTAAGCGAGAATGAGCTGCCGCATACGGGCGACATTATCGCGGTCCGAGGCCAGATTTTCGGGAATGTCGGGATGAATCGACTTTGCTTTTTGCCTGAACGCCCGCCTGATCTCCGCGGCCGAGGAGGACGATTTTATACCGAGAAGGTGATAACAGTCTTCCACGACAGGATCAACCTATTTTTTTGCCGGAATGTTCCGCCGAATCGACATCGCCGATGATGTCGAAATAATCGAGCTTTACCCCTTCAGCTTCCATGGCCCGCATCAGGGAACGGCAGGTTTTCGCCGAGGAAAAACCGAACTTGAGCACGAGAGCGCAGCCCTTCTTTCCGGATATCATCCCGGACGTCCCCAAATACTGCGAAATGCGAGAGGGGATTTTTCCGCCGAACAGGCCTTTTGCCTGCACGACGACTGCTATGTAGTCGAAAGCGGTAAGCCGGGTATTTACAAGATCCTCGAAGCCGTTGAACAACTCAACCTGGTTTCCGCGCGAGGCAGACCCTATCTCCAGCTTTTTGAGAATCGCTACCGTCTTGGGTTCTTTCTGTAAACAAAATGTAATAAGTGCAACTCGCATCGAATAAACTCCTACTTAAAATTTCAAGCTAATTTGTACAGCTGTTCGATCATCTTCTCCTTGACGAGGAGGACGGTACAACGTGCATTTAATATAACAGATCTGAACGTAGATGAGGTAATTTCTTTCTGGTCTACGCCATCATTTTCATGACTTCCCATAAGGATGGTATCAATATGCTTTTCTTCGGCAGCGGCGATGACCTCGGACCAGATGGCACCCCGGCGCAGTTCTGTCTGAATCTTCACGCCCTTGGCTTTGCCGAGCTCCTCAACATAGGACAAATAACGCTTGCCGTTTTCCTCGAGACTCTTCTCGTATTCGCGGCTTTCCTCTTCGATAAATATCCGGTTGAGGGTAAGTTGCTTGATCGTCGCTGTATCGACAACAAATACGGCATGTATATGGCAGTGATAGAGTTTGGCCATGAGAATGGCATACTTGACCGCGTTGATCGAAGCCTCGGTTCCGTTAACCATCACCAGAATATTCTGAAAAAGGGGCTTTATCATTACAGAGTGCCTCCATTCCTGGCCTTGAGCGCTTTAAGGACGAAAATGCCTTCCCTCTCCCGCTCTTCCAGTACGCTTTCGATATAGACTTTGGTTTCCCGTGTCTGAGGTATGATCTGCTTGTCGAGGGCATTCACCCTCCGTTGAGTTTTCTTTACCTCACGCGCTAGCCTCCACACGATGGTTCGAATTGAAGCCATGTCGGTGAGAAGCCGGAGAAGCTCAAAAAAGTCTATCATAACCTTGTCACAATCAGCAAATGAATTCAGATAGGAATAGGCGAGTCGTCTTTTCGGTAGCTCTACCGAAATGCTCGAAAAGGTCATTCCCGCAAGCACAACCCGCTTTTCCGGAATGATGAAATCATAGGAGACAGTCTTGGCGACCCGTTCAGTGCGATCACGCCCGACAGCCATAAACATCCGCTTGAGCGAGGGATATGCTTTCGCAATCTGCTTGTCGATGTCCGTTTCGAGCAGTTTTACCTTTTCGACCATCTGCATGAGTTCCATGACGAGGATCTCGCGCTTCTGTTCGAGGAGTTCATAACCGTCCTTTGCAATAGCGAGCTGTTCCTTCACCGCGAGGAGGTTGGATTTGGTCGGAGCAATCTGGAGCCGCGACATCTAGTTGCCCCCTGCCGAAACGGGTGTTTCAGGTATTACCGCGGTCGCTGCAGGTGCCTCGGTCGCTATCGGGGTTGGTGCCGCATTGTCGACAGCCGCCTGCATATACCGATCGATAAATTCCGGTTTGATGCGGTATAGCTCACTGCGCGGCAACGTCGACAGGAGACGCCAGCCGATATCGAGCGTTTCGGCGATGGTACGGTTCTCGAACTCGTCCTGGGTCAAAAATTGCTGTTCAAAGAGCTCGCCGAACTTGAGGTACATCTTATCCGCGCCCGCAAGCTCTTCCTCTCCGATGATGGCCGCAAGATTTCGGATGCTTTTGACCTTCGAGTATGCAGCGAACAGCTGGCTCGAAACGTCCTTGTGATCCTCGCGGGTCATGCCCTTTCCGATACCGTCCTTCATGAGGCGTGACAGGCTTGGGAGGCCCGCGACCGGCGGATACACACCTTTCTGGGAAAGCTCGCGGTCGAGCACAATCTGGCCTTCGGTGATGTACCCCGTGAGATCGGGTATCGGATGGCTTATATCATCGTTGGGCATGGTGAGGATCGGGATTTGGGTTATCGATCCGGACGAACCCTTGATTTTGCCGGCCCGCTCATAGAGTTCAGCGAGATCGGAATAGAGATAGCCGGGATATCCCTTGCGACCGGGAACCTCGCCCCGGGTCGTCGAAATTTCACGGAGAGCTTCGCAGTAGTTCGTCATGTCGGTGAGAACAACGAGTACATGCATACCTTTTTCGTAGGCGAGATACTCTGCAGCGGTAAGCGCGCAACGCGGTGTGATAATACGCTCGATCGAGGGCGCATCCGCGAGAGAAAGAAACATGACGACGCGGGAAAGGACACCCGAACTTTCGAAGGTATCAATGAAAAAACGCGCAACGTCGTACTTGATGCCCATACCGGCGAATACCATGACGAACTGTTCGTCTGCAGAGAGTATCTTTGCCTGTCGGATGATCTGGGCGGTAAGCCGGTTATGAGGCAAGCCGTTCCCGGAAAACACAGGAAGCTTCTGCCCGCGGATCAGGGTATTCATGCCATCAATAGCCGATATGCCCGTCTGAATAAAGTCGCGCGGATATTCGCGGGCATAGGGATTGATCGGAAAGCCGTTTACGTTGACGAGTTTAGACGAATACATTTCGGGATACCCGTCGATCGGTTTTCCAAGTCCGTTGAAGACACGGCCCATAAGGCCTTCCGAAACTCGTAGCTCCATCGGACGCTCGAGGAATTCAACCGTGGTATCGTCGAGGCTCAAACCCGAGGTCGAGCCGAAAATCTGTACAACGCAGTATTCCTCGGACATGTCGATGACACGGCCTGTACGAAGACCACCGGAACTGTCGCGAACGGAAGCGATTTCGCCATAAAAGACATTCCCGCTACGCTTCACTATGATGATAGGGCCGTCAACCGACGTGACGCCCCGATATTCTACACCTTTCATGCTGTTTCCACCTTGCGGTACATCCGGTCGAGCTCGTCGAGTTGCGCGTTCATACGCATTTCCACGGCGGCGATTCCGGCCATATCACTGTTTTCGAAGGTTGTCTTGATGCGGATGATTTCCTCACGACACGGCAGCGAAACTATTTTGACGAGCGGTGCACCATTACGAATAATCGCGCTCGACCGCTGGTAAAACTCCATGATGATTAAAAGTATCATCACCTGCTTTTCCGGAACCGAGAACATATCTATGTCGTCGAAGGCACTCTGCTGTAAAAAGCCATTCTTTATCATTTCGGCTACCACGAGAATGATGCGCTCGGTGTCAGGAAGAGCATCCGGGCCGATGAGCCTCACTATCTGTTGAAGCCGCTGCTCGCGTTTAAGGAGGTCGAGAGCCTGCAACCGTACCGTATTCCAACGGGGATCGAGGGCATCCCACCAGGGGCGCAGTTCCTCGGCATATTCCGAATATGACTCGATCCAGCCTATTGCCGGATAATGGCGTGCATTTGCGAGCTCGCGATCCAGGGCCCAGAAACAGCGTATAAACCGTTTGGTGTGTTGGGTGACCGGCTCGGAAAAGTCTCCGCCTGGCGGGGAAACGGCGCCGATAATAGACACCGATCCCTGCTTGTCGGACAGAGAAGTTATTCTTCCCGCCCGCTCGTAAAATTCGGCGAGCCTTGTTGGCAGGTACGCAGGAAAACCTTCCTCGGCCGGCATCTCTTCCATGCGCCCCGAAAGCTCACGGAGAGCTTCGGCCCAACGGCTCGTCGAGTCGGCCATGACGGCTACATCCATGCCCATGTCCCGATAATACTCGGCGAGGGTAACACCCGAATACAGAGATACTTCGCGTGCAGCTACCGGCATGTTTGAGGTATTCGCTATGAGGATGGTTCGCTCCATGAGGGAGCGTCCTGTCCGCGGATCGATGAGCTGGGGAAATTCAGTAAGCACGTCGGTCATCTCGTTGCCACGTTCGCCGCAGCCTATGTACACAATGATATCAGCATCACACCATTTGGCGATTGCGTGCTGGGTCATTGTCTTGCCGGTGCCAAAACCACCAGGTATGGCAGCCGTTCCGCCCTTCGACAGCGGGAAAAAAATATCAATAACACGCTGTCCGGTGATGAGTGGCTCCGAAACAGAAAGTTTCGCTTTAAATGGCCGCGCTTTGCGGACGGGCCACCAGTGCGAAAGCATAAGTTGTTCGTTCTGTTCGGTAGTGCCGATTACCTCGTCAATGGTAAAATCGCCCTCGCCCGAAAAAGATGCAAGAGAACGGCCGCGCACCGACGGAGGCACCATGATGGTATGGTTTACCGAGTTGGATTCCTGTACTGTCCCTATAGGCATGCCTGGATACAGTACGGTTCCGGCTTTGATACCCGAAACAGGTATGAAGTGCCATTTCCGCGTAGTTTCAAGCGGTTCGCTCCGCTCGCCGGGATGCAGGAATGCGCCGCCTTGTTCATACATGGATTTAAGCGGCCGCTGGATACCGTCATAGATTGTTCCGATGAGTCCCGGTCCAAGCCTGAGTGAAAGTGGGCGGCGGTGACAGATTACTTTCTCGCCGATCCGCATACCGGTGACGTCCTCGTACACCTGCAGTGTCGCAATTCCCTTCTTGAGGCGTATAATCTCGCCGATGAGCGCGCCCTCTCCAACTGCTACCACGTCATAAAGGCCGCAAGTTCCCAATCCTTCCGCATATACTATCGGGCCCGAAATCCGGGTAACCCGTCCCTCTACCGGTTCCAATATGTTCATTCGCCTAGCCTCCCGCCAAATAGAGCCGCCGCCAGTTCCTCTCGGCGCACCGATAGCAACTCTTCCCTGATTTCGGCAAGCGTTGCCCTGCAAAGAATTTGTCGATTTTCCGTCTCGACGGTAAGCCCGTCAACGCCGGGTACCGCGGGGGAGGCTTTTACAGAAGCTATCTGTTCACGGCCAAACGTACGACCAGCCAGATCGCCTATCGCTTCGGGGGAATACCCGAAACAGGTTATATTCAATTTTTGGTCGCCGAGCACTGTTTTGTAGCGCTCAAGCAAACCGGTAAAAAGAGACAGCCGGCGTTCCTCATTGATGCTACGCAACCAAAGGTCGAGCGCTTCCTGTACGGCATTGTCCACAAACCGGACATGTTTTCGCTGCTTTTCGAGCGGAATAGCAACATCGGAATCTCGCCTGCAGGCATCTGTCTTCTTGGCGTAATCGGCTTCTTTTTGCACTCGGAACGATGCGACACGGACAGCCGCTTCTTCGGTAATCCGGCGGCATTCGCCCTCGCCAGTTTTCAGGATCTTTTCGGCCTTGCGCCGGGCATCATCCTGTATTTCCCTGTCCAAAATTTCGGTTGATCGTAGTTCTTCCATGCTGAATACCCGCTCTTATACGTGAATACCGATTGCTTCCCGGATAGCATCGGTTAATGTCTTTCTTCCGCTCATATGTCCCTGCAAGCCGGGAACCTCGACGATAAGCGGATATTCCCCGCCCATCTGCCAATTCCGGACTTCCCCTTCGATCATCGCAGAAACTTGTTCGGTGAGAATGAGCACCCTCGCCCGCTCTTCGGGAACCGGTGTGCTGCCTGAGAGGGTATTGCCCTGACCGGTGGCCCGATTAAAAGCCGCGAGGGATTCGTCCCGGGAATTGACCACGGTTCCCGGGACGCCAACCAGGGAAAACCCGAGGACCAGTTCCCGCTCTCCGATAACCTGATACTTCACGAAACCGGTCCGTTTTTCACAGGAGAATAATCAGGAGGGCAACAAGAAAGCCCCATAGGCAGATACCTTCCGCAAGACCGACAAAGGGTAATGCCTTTCCCGATATTTCCGGATTTTCGCTCATCGCGCCCATGGCGGCGGCACCGATGCGCCCGACTGCCATGCCGCCAGCGATGCATGCTATGCCGACTGCAATCGCAGCCGCTATATACTTGATTCCGGCGAGTGCGGGATTTACAGCAGGGACAGAGGCAGCCTGTGCGAAGACAGTGGGCGATACACCTGCGAATAGAACTGCCGCACTTGCAATGATTTTTCGTTTCATTTAATTCTCCTTGTATTTGAACCTGAAAGGTTTGAATTCCTTTCCGGTTTCGGTAAAAAATTTCGAGAAAAACTCGTAATACTGCAGCCTGATTACCTGTATTGCAACGATCAGGCCCTCTAGCACGATAATAACTGCATTTCCGAAAAGACCAATTAGCAGTCCACCCGGTGAAAAAGAGCCACCCACCATGTCAGAGAGGGTGAAGATGATGAATCCGAGCACCGCATGGGCTAACGCGAAAGCACCCACACGTAAAAAACTGACCGAATTGGAAATAGCTGTTGATACGATCTCGAGTATTTCGACAATACCTTCGATGATAGCGGACAGGAGGCCATTTTCTAAAACCGGTCGGTGTCCCTCCATGAAGCGTTCGAGAGGTTCCGAAAAAAAGACGCCGAGAAGAGAGGCGGAGACGCAGGCTATGTCATACCAGCCGATAGTGCCGCCAGTCACCGCAATCCGAATCGCCGCAAATACCACGTACCAGAAAAAGATTGCACCGCAAATGCCTGTCTTGCCGAACAGAGCCCGGGCGGTATGACCGAGCGAAAACTGATTGACGATATTGATAATGAGGCCGATCGAATTGATGATGAATCCTATCGCCAAAGTAAAGCCGAAAAAGATAATGAGCTTACCCATTGCATCGCGCGACGGCATCAGTTCGAGGATTACATCCCGACTTTCGCCAAAGAGCCCCGTGACGAAGCGTGCAAAAGGCCGAAGGATTTTCGGATTAGAGAAGAATTCACCGGTTATCAAGCCCATGACCATGCTTGAACATCCGATCGCGATGAAGATCGGACCAAACTGCCGCCATTTTTTCAAGGCTTTGATGCATCCTGCGGCAAGCGCGAGTCCCAGCAAAAAGAATACGAGACCCTGTCCTACATCGCCGAACATGATACCGAACAGCAACGTGAAGAAAAACGCGACAATTGGCGTGGGATCGACGGTGCCGTACAGGGGCGAGCCGTAACTGAAAATCATACGCTCAAAGCTCTTGACGAACGGTCCGTGCCGATACTGTACCGGAACCTTTTCTCGACCATTTCTGATTGAGGGAACCTCGGTGGGACCGTACACACGGATAGCGACGCGGCCCTGGGTCAATTCGTCAAGGTCCTTCATTACAGTGGCTCTGTCGGCCGACGCCAGCCAGCCAGATAGCCGATATACCAGTTGCGTGGATTCGAGTCCCTGCCGCACGTCCTGAATCTGGGAACCGAGGGAAAAAGTTTGGAGAAGAGATAGGAGGATGACCTCGTGTGCCGCAGCAAAACGGGACCGCTCCAGTGCGATGTCAGAAAGGAAAGCTGCTGCATCTGTCACCCGGGAAGCAAGTCCTGCAAGAACCTCGTCGGGAACACCCTTGAACCCCTTTGGTATCTCGAGGGGAACAAAACCGAACCGATTCAGTTCGGTATCGAGGGCAAAGCGGCCTTTTTTGGACGCCGCTGCAAGAATCCGGGTATTGTCCTCGCCGAGGGCCACAATAACCGCCCGTTCACCAACGGAAAGCTTGAGTTGCTCAAAAACGGCGGGATTGATTTTGCCAATGCGAAGCGACAAAAAGGTCAGGTGTTCAATTTCGCTGTAGGCAACTTTCAGGTTGGCAAAGGCACGAGCTTCGTCATAGGCGGCAGCCACCCGGTTAAGCGCATCTGTAGCTTCACTCTCGCGCCGCTGCATGTCGGTAACGGAAGAGAGAAGTCGTTCCGCAGAAACGGTGTCGGCATCCGACGGCAATGAGGCAGTGGCAGATAAAATGTCGGTATCCCCAAGAGCAAGATAGTTACGGCATGAATGCAGACGCTCAAGCATGTCACGCGCAACGTTGACATCGGGAGCGACAACGGCAGTTTGTGAATTCTGGATCTGAAAATCCGCATGCTTGCCCAGATATTCTAGGACGCGGTCGATATCGCGGCGTAGTATCATCAGCTCTACGAGCTTCATCTCGGTGGTTCTAAACATTCCGTTCCTCTCCCCTGAACTCGCCCATCTCCGTTTCGGATGCACCCAGACGAAGCCCTTCGGCCGCGACCCGAATCATGTGTTCCTCCAGTTGCTTTATCTTGAAAAATGAAACAAGCACTCCGGTCGTAAAGGGATACCGGTGAAAACGGCTGACAGCCAGCTTGTAGAGATATTTGTCCGCAGCCAGTTGGGCCCAGCGCGGGTCAAGGGACCAGGGAACACCCTCTTCGTGGGGATTAAGGAGCCAGGCATATTCCCAGGAAGCCCATTCATCCCAGGAATCAACCGGTTTTTCCAGAATTCCGACAGCATCACGGCAAAGGATATCGGCTGCTTTTGTGCTTTCACTCATGCCTGCAAGCATCGGAATAATTTCATCAGTTTTTTTACTATAATAGACACGCAAGCGCATGGCCCACACAATATTCTGTAACACGATTTCTTCACGTATGAGAGTTTCTGCAGATTGGCGATCCTTCGGTCCAAGCGATTGTAGGGCGGCCCACAAGGATTGGTAATACTGATGGTCCAGCCGGGTTTCCCACTCGACTTGTTCCTGTGCGTCCGGCACCCGGTTGTACCAGGAAACCGGGGTATCCGCAGTCATAGCCGCCAGGTCAGGCCATTTGTCTTTATGAAACAGGGAATAAGAACCCGTATCAATCATGAAGGGGGGATCCAGTTGCCCGAGCGCGATGGACGATGACGCGGACTTTAAGTTGTTAAAATCATATAAAGAAAGAAGCGTTATCGAAAGCGGGTCGGGTTTGTCATATACGGAAAGAAGCGTGATGAAGTCGTTCACAGCCTGTTGCTCGGATTGCCTTTCCAACAAAAGAGCGAGCATGCCTTCCGGAACAAGAGGTACTTCCGCGGAAAACAAAAGTGACCATAAATCCTGCAGCCGTTTTACCGCAAATAGTTTTGCTGCTCGGAGGCCGACGAAGGAGCGGGCATACATTCCGCAGGCTTTTGCATACACATAGGCTGCTGCTCCGTTCTTTTCCATTTGCTACTGTCCAAAAAAAACCGAGTCGAGATAGGCATCAAAAGAGGTGCGATCTTTGGCAGTAGATTCAAGAAGAGCATCGTATCGGGTATATTCCATGGCACGGGATTCGTCGCATTTTTTTTGTTCTTTCTGGAAGGAATCTTCGAGTACGGTCATTATCTGTTCGCAGGACGACCGGTATTGCTGTTCCGCCGCCTCTTTCGCGACTGCGGTGCGTTTATCAGCTTCGGTCTGGGCTTCAAGCAACAGATCATACGCCAGACGTTCGACATCGATAAGATGGCCGATTACATCCTGTTCAATCACTTTAGCCTCCTGAATCAGATTTTAAAAATCACCATTCCGGATTACCTCTCCACACTACATGGAGGTTGCCAAAATATCCTCGTACTTTCGTATAGTGCGACAGACACTGTCGGGATCTTTCTGTCCAACCAGACTTTGAATAAAAGAGGGGTTTTCGATGAGAAGAGCGAGTCGCTTGAGCACCCGCAAATGCAGGGCGCAATTGTCGACGGAATTCAATATCATAAAAACAACCTGAACCGGTTTTCCATCAAGCGCCTCGTAATCGATTCCGGAGCGCGAAATACCAATAATACCGGTCTCCTGTTGTATCTGATCGGTCTGGGCGTGGGGTATGGCAATACCAGACTTGATTCCGGTAGAAAGCTTGGCCTCGCGTGTTTTAACTGCAGAAAGGATGGCAGAGCGGGAAGCGGATGGATGCTTCGAAACATACAGCTCTATGAGCTCTTCGAACACTTCATCTTTGTCCTCTCCCTCCAGACCGATTTTTATCATGCCTGGAGAAAAAATATCGCTTAACACCATGTCGAAAACCGTTTATTGTGCTGCCGGTGCTTCTGTTGCCGGTGCTTCTGCTGCCGGTTCGAGAGTCGCAGGTGCGGTATTCGCAGCTGGTTTTTCTTCGGAATTCCACCACTCGGTTGCATTGTCGCCCTGTTCAAGGCGAGCCGCTGCATCAAGTCCCTTGTCGCCAGGGGTCTTGTTTATGAATGCAAGGAAAAAAGCGGTAACAAAAAAGAGCGTCACCACTACATAGGTAGCTTTGGTGAGCACGTTGGCAGAACGCGAACCGAACGCGGAGTTGCTTCCGCCGGCAAAAAGTCCGCCAAGGCCATCGCCCTCTTCATTCTGGAGAAGTACCAGCCCGATGATGAGGAAACACACGATTACAAACACTACCAGCAAAACTATACCAATTATACTCATACATAACTCCAAATAATAATTCAGTTAAGAATATATAGCAATGCAGAATCTTGTGCAAGTGCGAAACGGCAAGGCCGTTTCGCAGTGACAATACACTGTGGAGAATTTTGCGTAACCGCAAAATTCTCCAAGCTGAAAGGCTTCGCCTTTCAGCCTATTTGCAGAGGGCGATGGGTTTGAAGGTATCGGTCTTGAGGGCTGCGCCGCCGATGAGTCCACCGTCGATGTTGGTTTTGGCAAGCAAGGCTTCGGCGTTGTCGGCTTTCATAGAACCGCCATACTGAATGACCATCGCCTCGGCAGCAGGTTTTCCGTACATGTCGGAAATAAGATTGCGAATGAAGGCATGGATTGCATCAGCATCTTCCGGGGTGGCAGTTTTACCGGTTCCGATAGCCCACACGGGTTCGTACGCGATTGTCACTTTTTTGAGTTCTTCAACAGTGACTCCGGCGAGACCCTTGCGGGTCTGTTCTTCGCATACTTTTTCGGCTTTGCCAGCTTCGCGTTCCGCGAGCAGTTCACCGACGCACAGAATAACTTCCAGACCGTGGGCTAGTGCCAAGCGGGTCTTCTTGTTGATCATTGTATCGTCTTCTTTGTAGGTATGGCGGCGTTCTGAATGGCCGAGAATCACGACCTGCACACCGAGATCCTTCAACTGGAGAACGGACACTTCACCGGTATGGGCGCCTTGTTCATCGGTGCTCATGTTCTGGGCACCGAGAAGGATGTTGCTGCCCTTAACTACTTTTGAAACAGCATCAAGGGCAGTAAATGAGGGGGCGATCAGGTATTTGTGAGGGCCTTCCTTCAGTTCTGTAACAAGATCGGTAGCAAGAGCGACTGATTCGGAAATAGTCTTGTGCATCTTCCAGTTACCGGCGATAAAATATGTGCGCATATTACACTCCTAATAATGACTGATTAAAAATTACTTTGTTTCGAGAACAGCGATTCCGGGAAGGGTCTGGCCTTCGAGGAACTCGAGGGAAGCACCACCACCGGTCGATACATGGCTCATCTTGTCGGCCAGATGGAACTTGTTGACCGCAGCGACCGAGTCTCCGCCGCCCACGACACTGATAGCGCCTTTTCCGGTAGCTTCAGCTACAAGGTGTGCTACTTCGGCAGTCCCTTTCGCGAAAGCGTCAAATTCGAACACGCCAACCGGTCCATTCCACACGATAGATTTCGATGCAAGAATGATTTCCTTATAGATCGCGAGGGTTTTTGGTCCTACATCCATTCCCATGAGGTTATCAGCGATGTCAATACCGGTAACAGCCACCGGTTTGGCATCGGCAGAGAAAGTTTCGGAGCAGATATGGTCTACAGGCAGGATGATCTTGACGTTTTTCGCGGATGCGGAAGCGAGAAGCTTCTTCGCCGTGTCGATAAAATCGTCCTCGACAAGGGATTTTCCGATCGTATGGCCCTGTGCTTTGAGGAAGGTATAGGCCATACCGCCGCCGATAATGAGGGCAGATGCATTCTTAAGGAGACTCTCGAGCACAGCAATTTTGGAGGAAACTTTTGCTCCACCGATGATCGCGGTCATAGGTTTTGGGGGATTGGTCACCATCGGTTCGAGATATTTGACCTCTTTTTCCATGAGGAATCCGCCGACCTTGACAGCCATGAACTTAGCGATAGTCGCAGTAGAAGCATGTGCGCGGTGTGCGGTACCAAAGGCATCATTGACGAACACATCACCGTAAGAAGCGAGCTCTTTGGCCAGGGGTTCCTGTCCAGCTTCGTCCTTGGCAGTTTCTTCTTTGTGGAAACGGGTATTTTCGAGCATCAGGATATTTCCTGCCGGTAGGGCATCGATTTTGGCTTTCTGTCCAATGCAGGAATCGGCGAATTCAATCGGTTTTCCGATTTTTTTGGAAAGGTACTCGGCAACTGGTTTCATGCGGTGTTTTCCGGCGATATATTTGTCCATATCAAACGTTTTACCGTCTTTTTCGGCCTTTTCTTGAGCTTTTTTGGCATCTTTCGACGGATCGCCAAGGTGACTCATCAGAACAAGGGATTTAGGGCCCTGCTCCAGGATATAGGTGATGGTGGGAATCGCGGCAAGGATTCGGGTATCATCCTGGACCACACCGTCTTTCATCGGCACATTGAAGTCTACACGCATGATGATTCGTTTGCCTTTCAGGTCAACATCTTTTACTGTCTTGATCATGGAATTAATCCTCCTGGAAAATGGGATACTTTCAAACAATATGTTTCAATCTATAAAAAAATATAGCAATTAAAGGGCATTATGTAAATAGAGCTGATCATAGAGCTTTTTCAGGCATGTTTTTTAAGGAAAGTCAGCATACTTTTTGCCGACAAAGCGCCGTCGGAAACAGCTTTTGCGATCTGAAGGAATCCACCGGTACAGTCGCCTGCAGCAAAGAGTCCCGGGATATTTGTCATGAATGAATCGTCGACTACAATATCGGTTCCCTTAACTTCGACCCCTACTTTGGCCGCAAAGTCGGCGGCACCCGCGGTTCCGAGTGCGACGAACACACCATCTACCTGATGAGTGACTCCATCCGCAGTGGTGAGCCCGGTAATATGTTCGGTACCCTCGAATCGACTGATCTTGGCGGTTACAACCGGTATGGCTACGGGAAACCCTGCGGATACAAGAGGATCTCCATTGGTAAAGAGGGTTATGTCGGAAGTGACAGCTAGCAGTTCATGGAGCTCGCTTGCTGCATAGTCACCGGTGCCGAGTACGGCAAGTTTTTTCTTGCGGTAAAAAAAACTGTCGCAGGTGGCACAAAAACTGATGCCTCTACCCCGCAATTCCTCAAAGCCGGGAACTTTCAAGCTGAACCGGGATTTTCCGGTGGCGAGCAGAATGGATCGGGTATTGTATTCCCCGGCGGTTGTTTTGACTACAAAGGTATCTTCCATCCCGATACTGACCGCTTCTTTTGATATTATTTCGACCCCGAGTCGAACTGCCTGGGCAATACCGCGGTCAACCAGTTCTGCACCGGTTATCGGTTCGGGAAACCCGTAATAGTTTTCGATTTTTTCGGCTTTTTCGAGCGAGCCATGGCCCTTTCCCATAACGAGTGTCCGCATACCGCCGCGTACCAGATACACCGCCGCAGAAATGCCGGCCGGTCCTTTTCCAATTATGATGGTGTCGTATGTCATAGATATACTGTGACCAAAATCAGGTTTCTTGGCAATACCGATGGGGTTATATTTTACCGAAAGCAGCCGTCAGACCTCTTTACGGTAAAATACATCTTCAAACAGAGGATCTTGCAAAAGTAACCGACTTTTGCAAGAGGCTCAACATATTAAAAAAAGCCCCGCTTCCTTTCGGAAACGGGGCTGTATCCTTTTTTAAAGAATTACTTTCCGATTACGCGAGCCATTTCAAGAACCTTGTTCGAGTAGCCCCATTCATTGTCGTACCATGCAACAATCTTTACAAAGGTTTTGTCGAGTGCGATACCAGCCTTGGAATCGAACACGGAGGTGCGGGGGTCGTGGCGCATATCGGTGGAAACAACATCGTCGGTGCAATAGCCGAGGACGCCCTTGAGCTCGCCTTCGGAGGCTTTCTTCATCGCGGCGCAGATGTCTTCATACGAGGCTTCTTTTTCGAGCTCGACAGTGAGGTCAACAACGGACACATCAGAAGTCGGTACGCGGAAAGCCATACCAGTGAGTTTGCCGTTGAGGGCGGGAAGAACTTTACCTACAGCCTTGGCAGCGCCAGTTGAGCTGGGGATGATGTTCTCGAGGATACCGCGTCCACCTCTCCAGTCTTTGGAGGAAGGAGCGTCAACAACTTTCTGGGTTGCTGTTGCAGCATGAACGGTGGTCATAAGTCCGCGCTTGATACCGAAGGAGTCGTTAAGAACCTTGGCAACGGGAGCGAGGCAGTTGGTGGTGCACGATGCGTTGGAGATGATGGTTTGTCCGGCATAGGTCTTGTCGTTTACGCCGTATACGAACATCGGGGTATCATCTTTCGAGGGGGCGGAAAGGATAACTTTCTTGGCACCGGCAGTGATATGCTTTCCTGCAGTTTCCTTGTCAAGGAAGAAACCGGTGGATTCAACGACCACTTCGGCTCCTACTTCGTTCCATTTGAGGTTTGCGGGATCTTTTTCTGCAGTGAGGCGGATCTTCTTGCCGTTAACAATAAGGTTGCTTCCTTCTACGGATACTTCACCCTTGAACTGGCCGTGTACCGAGTCGAATTTCAGCATGTATGCGAGGTATGCGGGATCGAGAAGATCGTTGATACCGACAATTTCAATGTCCTTGCCGAAGTTTTCGATGGCGGCACGGAATACCATGCGTCCGATACGGCCAAAACCGTTAATTCCTACTTTCATGTGGGTCTCCTATCAATAAAAATATATCTTAATTGTACGAAAACAACGTTCCCGTGTCAATTCTCTCGTATATCGATCCGGCGACACAAAAAGCCCGAATCTTCCAGATATTGGCGTCTCGAAATCACCAGCTGGATCAGCTCCTGATACATTTCAAAATTAACCTCAAGGGCCAGCGGAAACACATACAGCTCGGTTTCTTCACAATACCGTTCGATAAACTCGGGATCGGTGACGAAGCCGAGGCTGATCATATTACTGATCCGGTCGGCGCACTTGAGAACCTTGGCCTTGTGCGAGCCCCGCTCGATAATGCGCTTGAGATAGTCGCTTTTAAGTTGGCCTTCCAGCTTGGTTACTTCCATAACAAGGTCGTACACCTGACCCGATTCCGAGTCGATCTCGAGAATCTGATTGCGGTTGAAGTCAGGAATATCTTCAATAACGTCATGGATAACCGAGGCCTTGAGTGTAATGCTGTCAATATACCCATAATCAAGTAAAATACCCATAGTATCTATCTGATGACGGAACATATTTCCTCCCGCATGGCGCTGCTTGCCGATGAGGGCAGTTGCAATCTGCATGTAGGGAGCGAGGTATATTCCTTTGAGAACCAGCATTTCCTGGGTATTCATTACTGTTTTACTGTAAATCCTTTACGTAGCTGCCGAGTTTGTCGATACGGCGCTGCATTTCCGCGAGTTTTTCGCGTTCAGCCTGAACCACTTCTGCCGGTGCATTGGCGGTGAAGTTACCATTGGTAAGCTTTGCCTCGAGTTTTGCGGTATTCGCCGTTTCTTTCTCTATTTCCTTAGCGAACCGGGAAGCCAGATGAACCGGATCGAGTCCATCTCCGGGAACAACAAAGGCTTCGTACCCTCTACCGACCGTTCCGATCGCACCTTTGGGATGATCAGCAGGAGCGGAGAGGAAATCGACCTTGGCGACACCGGCCAATAGTTGAATAATATCGGTCTTTTCCCGCGCAGCTTCGGCATCGCTTCCCTTTTCGATGTACAAGGCAATATGTACCTTAACCTGGGGATCAATTCCGCATTCCATACGAAGGGAGCGGACAGAACGAACCAGTTCCTGGAGAACGGTAAACCGAGCTTCCGCTTTTTCGTCCTTGCGCTCAGCAAGCGGCTCGGGATACGGTGCAGTGATCAGCATTTCCGCTTTGGGTGACGCACCTTCTGCACAGTTTTCGGGCAACTGGTGGTAAATCTCTTCGGTCACAAATGAAAGGTATGGATGAAGGAGCCGTAGTGATTCCTCGAGCACAGAGAGGAGAACCGATACAGCTCGGTTTTTCTCTGCATCGTCTCCGTTCCGGAAGGAGAGTTTTGTCGCTTCGACATACCAATCGCAGAAATCGTTCCAGAAGAACTCGTAGAGAGCCTGAGCTCCGTCATTGTATCGATACGATTCGAGTGCGTCGCGCATTGTGGCGGCTGTTGTGTCGAGACGGTGATAGATCCAGCGGTCGAGCTCGGTGAGGTTCGCATGTGGAACAGCTACAAGCTCGCGTCCTTCGAGATTACCGAGAATATAGCGGGATGCATTCCATATCTTGTTTGCAAAGCGTGAGCCGAGCTTGAAGGATTCATTATCGATAAGGATATCCTGGCCCTGCGCACACATAAAGGCCAGAGTAAACTTGAGCGCGTCTGCTCCGTACTGACCGACAACCTCGAGTGGATCAATACCGTTCCCCTTGGACTTGCTCATCTTTTGGCCCTGCTTGTCGCGGACAAGACCATGCATATAGATGTCGCGGAACGGCACTTCGCCGGTAAACTCGAGTCCGGCCATAACCATGCGTGCAACCCAGAAAAAGATGATGTCGTATGCCGTCACCAGGGCCGACGTTGGATAAAACCGGGAGAAGTCCGTTGTTTTCTCGGGCCAGCCAAGAGTTGAGAACGGCCAGAGCCAGCTGGAAAACCAGGTATCGAGCACATCGGGATCCTGACGGAGTTTGGTGCTTTTGCATTTGGGGCAGGCTGTCGGGTCTGTGCGGGAGACGATCATCTCGCCACAGGCATCGCAATACCACACCGGAATACGGTGCCCCCACCACAGCTGACGCGAAATGCACCAGTCACGAATGTTTTCCATCCAGTGTGCATAAGTATTTTCCCAACGCTGGGGATAAAACCGGATTTCGCCCTTTTTCCAGGCGGCAACCGCTTTGTCGGCGAGGGGACGCATCTTGACAAACCACTGATCTGAAAGAAAGGGTTCGACTATTGTGTTGCAGCGATAACACTTACCCACGGCATGGACTATCTTATTTTCAGCCTTAAAAAGCCCGAGTTCTTCGAGGTCGGCGATAACCGCCTTGCGGGCAACGGGACATTTCAGGGAACGGTATTTTTCGGGGACAGAGTCATTCAGGGTTCCGTCGGGATTGAGGATATTGAGCACAGGAAGGTTATGCCGCTTGGCTACTTCCCAGTCGTTGGGATCGTGGGCCGGTGTGATTTTGACCACCCCGGTACCAAACTCGCGGTCGACATAGGTATCGGCAACCACCGGTATGAGACGGCCGGCAAGGGGAAGTTTTACCTTTTTTCCGATCAAAGAAAGGTAACGGGGGTCTTCCGGATGGACGGCCACGGCGGTATCTCCGAGGAGAGTTTCGGGACGGGTGGTTGCGATTTCGATACGTGTCGAGCCATCGCTCATCGAAAGTCCGTCTTCAAGTTCATACCAAATGTGATACATGGCGCCGTTCGTATCCTCGTGCTCGACTTCGTCATCGGCGAGAGCCGTTCCACAGGAAGTGCACCAGTTGACCAGGTAATTGCCTCGATACACGAGACCACGCTCGTATAGGGTGACGAACACCTCACGGACCGAGCGAGAAAGACCTTCGTCGAGAGTAAAGCGCTCGCGGGACCAATCGACACTTGCACCGATTTTCTTCAGTTGGTTGGTTATTATTGCATGATGTTCATTCTTGACTTGCCAGGTACGTTCGACAAACGCTTCGCGGCCAAGGTCATGACGCGACTTGCCCTCTTTTTTAAGGCGCTTTTCCACCACGTTTTGTGTGGCGATACCTGCATGGTCGGTACCGGGTACCCATAGTGTCGGCTCGCCGCGCATGCGGTGGTAGCGTACGACGATATCCTGAAGCGCATTGTTGAGTCCGTGACCCATATGAAGGACGCCGGTGACGTTTGGCGGGGGGATTACCACCACAAATGGCTTCTCACCACTTCGGCCGTTGCCCGCATCGCGGGGCTTGAAATAGCCGCCCGACTCCCAAGCGGAATAAATCCGGTCTTCGAAATCTTTGGGATTATATGCTTTTTCGAGTTCTATTGCCTTCATATATCAGTATTTCCTTATCTTCTGAGCAGCTACTTATACATATTTTATACTTTTTGAAGCGCTTGTTCAACCGCATCGATTACTTCATCCGGCGTTGACGCACCGGCGGTAATACCGATTCGTGCAAGTGTAAAAGCTTCTGCAGGGATTTCGTCCGGAGTCTCGATATGCCAGGCATGGGTAGTCAATTCACAGGCTGTATTGAAAAGACGGCGTGTATTGGCTGAATTTTTACCACCGACAACAATAATCCCGTCAACCTGTCCGCTCAGGGCTTCAAGCGCCTTCTGACGCTCCTGTGTAGCAGGGCAAATAGTGTTGAGCACAGTCAATTCAGGAATTTTCAGAGCAAGAACATCGGCGATTGCATCATATTCGCTTTGCTTGATGGTCGTCTGGCTCATTAGCACGGCCTTGGCAGGCCAGATACCCAGCTGTTCAGCATCCCGGGCATTTTCGAGGACGATGCAACCCGGGGCATACCCCGCTATGCCGGTAATTTCACCGTGGTCTTTGTCACCTGCCAGAATAACCGTATAGCCTTTCTCGAAATAGCTTCTGGCTCGTTTTTGACTCGAAAGCACGCGGGGACAGGTAGCATCAATTATTTGTGCATGTCGGCGGGCCAGTTCATCCCGCTCGAGCGGCGGTATGCCATGCGCACGAACCACCACTGAAGCGCCAGCAAAATCTGACGGCAAGGGAGTACCACCAGTCCCGACCACCACTACACCAGCGGCCGAAAGGCGTTCGAGAGCTGAAGGATTATGGATGAGCGGTCCATAGGTATAGACCGGCCTTCGAGGATTATCGAGCAATGCTTGTTCCGCGGCCTCGACTGCGCGCCTCACTCCCATGCAGTAGCCCATGATATCGGCACGAATAATGCGCACATAGGTATTCATACCGCTACTGTACAAAAGTGTCCGGATAAAGAAAACCCCCCGAACAACACGTATTCGGAGGGTTTCGCAAAAAATTGAATTACAAGAACTTTGTAAAGATCAAACGACCGCGCCGGAGGTAATAGTTTTTTCTTTCACTTTTTCCTTGATCAAACCGGCATCCTTACGGAATTTACCGACAAAGCTGATGAAGGCACTGGCGATGATTATGGTTGAATATACACCGCTTGTCATACCGACAAGAAGTGCAAGGGCAAAATCTTTCATATCACCGGTAGTAAAGATGTACAGCGATGCAACAGCAAGCATCGTCGTCACTGTGGTGATGATCGATCGGCCGAGCATTTCTGTCTGCGAAAAGTTGAGAATATCGGTAATTTTCATTTCGGGATGGAACTTCATATTCTCTCGGATTCGGTCGAACACAACCACCGTATCATTGATCGAATAACCGATTATGGTAAGGATAGCCGCGATCGTGGTCGAGTTGAACTGCATACGGGTCCAAACCACGAACGCGATCATGATGAGTGCGTCATGCGTGATGGCGAGAACGGCGCCCATCGCGAAATCCCAGCGGAACCGAAACGCTGCATATCCCCATATCAACACAAGGGTAGCCAGAACAAGCCACACAGCCTGCTGAGCCAGAGATTTGGAAAAACGCGAACCGACAAAATCAGTGCTGATGACTGCGATATTTTCTTCGCCGAATGCAGCTACAAATGCATTATTGAGTCCTACGCGGAGATTCAAGCTTGCCTCAGGATCGGAACCGTCATCGCTCAAGCGAATCTGAAACTGCTGATTAGCTGGATCACCGACAACCTGCACTGCCGCATTCGGGTAGGCAGAGATAACCTTGCGGACATCATCCGAACCGAGCTTTTTTGCATCCGGTGCCACATAGTGGAATCGGTATGGTGTAGTGCTCAGGCGGGCAAGTACTTCGGAATCGGGAAATACCGACTTAAGAGCGACGGATGACGGCCCCTTCACTGCGACCGAAACACCGGACACCTTGGCAGCTGCGGCGGCAAAGTCGCCAACAGTAGCGTTGTCTGTGTATGCAAAATTGACCGTTTGATTGTCGTTACCGACACCGGTGATGACGAAAGTAATTCCGGTGGCTGACTGAGAAACTGCGATAGACTGGCTTCCTTCGTATGTGAGGGAAAGCGCCGTGGGAGCAATACGTACCTGCTCGATAAAACCAGCCTGGAAATCGATACCGAGGTTGATGCCCCGGGTAAAAAGACCTACAAGACCGATAAGGATAAGCGCTATACTAATGCTGGTGCAAGCAAGGTACATCTTGTTAAATTTTATAACCTTTTTCATTACTTGATCCTCCAGCTGATGCTCATTGTTTTTTTCTTGAGTACATCAGTATCGAAGTCGAACATGAACTTGGAAACGAAGAGGGCGGTGAAAACCGAGGAAACGACACCGATGGCAAGACTGTAGGCAAAGCCCCGGATAGGACCGGATCCCAGCTGGGAAAGGAAGGCTGCTGCAATGAAGGTTGTGATGTTCGAGTCCATAATCGCCCAAAATGCATGGTCGAATCCGGCACTAATCGAGGAAGCGCGCCCTTTCTTGAGCTTCATTTCGTCCTTGATGCGTTCGAATATAACGACGTTCGCATCGACTGCCATACCGATGGTAAGGATCATACCAGCGATACTGGGAAGGGTAAGGGTGAGATTAAGAGCAGATAGCACGCTGTACATGATGTAGAGATTAAGAATCTGCGCGACGCAGGCATTGATTCCCGCTCCACGATAATACAAGAGCATGAACGCAAGAACTGCGGCGAGACCGAAGGCCAAAGCCCAAACACCCTGACGGATAGATTCTGCACCCATACTGGCACCGATTACCTGCTGGTTCTCGAGCTGTAGGGGAACATTGAGCCAGGCGGTCCGGAGAACAGCTTTGATATTATCGCCTTCTTCGGAGGAGAAGCCCGAAAGCTGCACCTGACCGGTAGGAATAGCTTCATTGATAACAGCATGCGACTTGATCTTGCCGTCGGAAACGATAGCAAGGCTCTTTTTCACGTTGGCCGAAGTAAGGTCGGCAAATGTCTTGGTACCTTCGGAATCGAGTACGAAATTAACCCGGGGTTGGCCCGAAACATTATCGCGGCTCGTGTCGGCGCTCTGAATGTGTTTGCCCTCAAGTCCAACCGCTTTCTTTATGACAAGAAAACCGGTACGTTCATCGAGACCATAGGAATCCTTGGTATATACGCCGAGAACCTGGGTATCGGCGGGTATAATAGAGGAATTAAGCAGGTTGTATTCAGCGTCGAAAGTCGAAGTCGGATGCTGTTCGTAATATTGCTGAAAAGCCGTGCTCGCATCGGTATCAACCATATGAAAGGCAAGCATTCCACGGCCCATGATAATTGAATTGATACGTTCCGAGTCAGCGGCGCCAGGAATTTCAATATAGATACGGTCTTCGCCCTGCTGGCGGATAACAGGCTCGGAAAGACCGAACTTGTCAATACGGCTGGTAAGAGTATCCATGGCCTGGTTCATCGCATCGGTGCGGAAGGTCGCCATATTGGTAACAGTACCCTTCTGGCTAGCTGCCGCTGCCTCGAGATCGGCTTTGATAATAATGCTCATACCGCCCGAGAGATCGAGTCCGAGCTTGACCGCTTTTGACTGAACAGTCTTGATCGCAAGAATGCGCTCGCGGTAACCGTTTTCGATGAACGACAGAACATCGGATTCGGACGGATAGGCGGCAAGCAGGGTGCGCGCAGTCCAAACCTGGGGAGCGGCCTTTTTCATGGCTTTATAGTTTTTGCGGGCTTCAACGACAAGTGTATCGTATTTTGCTTCTATGGTTTCCTGTTTGTCAGTCCGGGCATCTTCCATAAGCTGCTTGAGATCTGCAACCGCCATATTCCGTGCATAATCCTTGATCTTCTCGCGGGAACCGAGAGCAAGGGCCTGATCTTCTTTTGGGGTCACATAATACCATTTAATAGAAGGCCAAAGAAAAGCAAAGCATACTGCAAGAACCACCAGAATGAGTATCAACCGGCTTCTTTTGCTCATAATATTTCTCCAAATACTGAAAGAAAGGCAGCGGCAATACGCCGCTGCTTTTTCTTTTTCGCGTTATTTTGATTCCTGCGCTTCCGCGGAAGCATCAGTTTTTTCTTTTTTTGCTATTTTTCCGGTCTTAGCGGACTTTTCAGCCTTTTCATCGAGAACAACGTTCGCAATGGCGGAGCGACTGAATTCCAGCTTGCAGGTGTCATCGACTTTTACGATTACGGTTGTTTCCTTCGTGGAACTGACTTCACCGTGAATACCGCCGATGGTGATGATCTTGTCGCCTTTCTTGATCGCAGAAATCATCTTTTCTGTGTTTTTCTGTTTCTTGTTCTGAGGTCTGATGATGAAAAAGTAAAAAATGACAAATACAAGACCGAATGTAACAATCGGCATGAAGACGGAGCCCTGTGCGGAACTCACCTGTAATAATGGCATAAAATTCATACAAATACTTCCTTGAAACAAAAATAGTCTGCGGACAAGTTACCATACACAGGGAATACCAGTCAAGGTAAAAAAAACAGCCCTTTCAGGACCACAAGGGTACCGGAAAGGACTGCATGCATCGCAAGGGTCGCGCCACAGTAGTAGCGCCACAGTAGTAGCGCCACAGTCGTAGCGCCACAGGGGGCGCGCCATATCACAAGGCAAGCGTACGGGTGACGGTAACCTTTGCGACGCCGAAGAGCCGCGAAATCGCCTCTACCGGATACGAAGTGTTCGCTGTGCGGTTATAGGCTTCCGCGACATGGGCAAGTTCTTCCGCTGATCCAGACCAGATGGCCGAGGCCGCTGCGGCACGAAATAAACCGGCTTCGACAAGCTGGGCGGTTGTCATGCTGCCGTACCGCTTGCGCGCTGCGCGATCGACAAGGGCTGCATTGCCGTCATAACCGATGGCACAGACCACGTCCTCGCGCGGAATCGATTGCTTTCCCATCATGCTTCCGAAAAGCTTTCTTTCGAAGCGCCACAGACGGGACATACCCAATCTTCGGGAATATCTTCAAACGCAGTTCCCGGTTTGATACCACTGTCGGGATCGCCAACAGCCGGATCATATTCATACCCGCACAGATCACATACATATTTCTTCATGAGAGCTCCTTTGTAGGTGTGTCGAAACACCGTATTACCTGAGTATACCCGCTTTTTTTTCAGCGGGCAAGCAATTCGTCGAGATTTGCCAGCAACCGGGCGTTCCTCTGGTTGGCCGGATCAAGGGCGATCACCTGCTTGAGATAATACTGGGCCTTCCGGTAATCAACTTTTCCGAGGTACCACTCGTACATGGCAAACAGTCCCAGTACGTTCCGCGGATCGGCAAGAAGACAAGACCGCAATGAGGAAAGCCGAGCTTCGGAATTCGGTACAAGACGGCTTTCGTAATAATAGAGAACGCTTTTAAGGGAAGATGGAGCGTCGCCGAGGCGCGCAGCAATGAGCGATGAAGCGGTTCGGCCATCCCCGCTCTCGACAAGGGCACGCAGATACAGCGCGGTGATTTCATCCGATGGAGATGGAGCACCATACAGGGTCTTAGCAAGCCCCGCAGCCCTGGCCCCCTGTCCCGCACCGAGCCAGGAGCGAACTAACAGAATTCGTGTCTCGACAGAGGGATATAGAGATACAAGCCTTTCGCCGAGAGCAACGGCGTTTTCCCACTCGGAAGAGGCAATATAGTCGGCGGCCAAAAGCACCAGTGCAGAGCGGTTTGCCGCATCTTTCGCGAGCACCAGGCGCACAAAATCGCGCCCACTGAGCTGGTTTATGGTGAGCCCGCTTTGGTAGCACACTTCGGCAGAAGACAGAAGGACCTCGATATCGTTAGGATACAGGCGCTGAGCTTCCTGGAGCACAGCTGTTGCCGAGGCGTTGTTCTTGTTCCATTCCCGTATCACCCGGGAACGGAGCAACAAATAATTCTTGTCGGTACGGTTGGTGGTAGCAAAGGCATCGAGCAGGGAATTCGCCTTGAGATATTCCCTACGCTCTACCAGAATGCGTGCTCGCATCAGAAGCACACGGGTATTGTCCGGTTCGGCCTTGAGCACTTTAAGGATATACGGATCAGCGGTATTCCAGTCCCGGGCGGTAAAGGCAGCATCAGCGTACAAAAGGCTGATCGAAATCTGTTCGGGATAGCGAGCGGAAAGGGTACGGGCCACGTCAAGGGCAAGGAGGTCATTACCTTCGGCAATGAACAGTTTGACCTGTGCTACTCCCGCAGGATAACACGATGCGTCGAGTTCCCAGGCACGGCGGTAATATTGTGCGGCCTCAACGGTTTTGCCTGTTCTCTCCGAGAGCAGAGCCAGAAAATAGGGGGGTAAAACCGAGCGGGGATTCATCGAAGTAGCCTTGAGGAGCGCCGTAGTTGCATCTGCGTAATATTCGCCGGGATTCGTGGTAACAGCGAGAAGGAGGGAAGGCAACACCAAGGACAGGAAATCTGCATTACCGGTATTGTAGTCATACACACCAAGACGGGCAGAACGAATAGCACCGATATACGTACCGTTTTCGGGCACGGTAGGGATAGTCCAGGTTATCGGTTCAAGGGGATAGAGGATTTGCATGAGCTCGCCCGCCACAGCAAGTGCTATGCGATTTTGGTCGGTCATGCCGCGGGGATCGCCGTTGATCCGGGCCACGGCCTGCCTGATACTGTCGGGGGAACCGATTTCGAGATACCCGAGCACTTCGGCCTCGAGAGAATTTTTTTTGAGTTGTTCACGGGACGGGATCGCAAGCAGAGTTCCTCCCGAACCGGAGACGGATGAAGGACTTACCGGAGTCGTGCTGTTTTTGTCGGTTTCTCCGGAAAGCACAATCGCATCGGAATTCGTAACGGCAAGCACCAAAGAAGGAGCAGAACGACAGCCCGCCAGCAGCAGAACGCAGAAGCCTGCGGTGGTTACGGTCCGCAAGAAGTCAATCATCCGCATCCCTGGAAGCAAATTTGTTCCTGAAGAGCCAAATGAGTACGGAAATCAGGAAAGACGCAACAAACAGGGGAAACCACCATAGTGTTATAGCGGTTAGGGACGAGTTGATTACTTTTGTGGAAAACAGCAGAAAAACAAGGCCGAGTGCGAAAAAGGCGATTGATGGGGCCAGATACATCGCTTTCATCCGTCGATAGCGGAAATAACCGGCAACAGTAAATGAAACCGCGATAAACAGCATCAAAAGGGGCCAGATTAGACGCAGGGGCACAACGAGGATGTCCAGATCAATGCATATCAGCAGGATTCCGGTCAGAACAAGAAATGTTGCTGCAAAAAAAAACAGTGTATGCCGCTTAAGGATCACTGCAGCATACAAAAGGATACCTCCGGAAACGAGAACCAACAGTGAAAAGGTAAAGGGTATCATTTCAAGGTCACCAAGCATGAGGAACGTGACGGCGACGACAGTAAAACTGGTGCTTACCGGGAGGAGCACTACGGACAGGCGAAGTATCCATTTTTTTAGTAATTCTCTGGTGCTCAACGAGTTCCTCCATATATACCTATTATATCCCAAATTGTCCGGTCTTGCCTATACAAACGGTGCTATGGTAGTATCATGAACGTGTTCAAGAACCTCTGTTCCCTGACCCTCATTTCAGCAGCCCTGTTCCTTGCCGTCTCCTGTCTCCCCGGTTCGCAAAATTACCTGGTTGACGAGCTCGATTCCGGCAAAGAGGAACAAAAACAGCTCCTTGTCCTTCTTGAAACGGGGCAGCCGGATGCCGAGACCCGCTTTGCGCTGATGAACCGCATTGCCACAAATCTTCTGGCGGAGCACAAAACCGACAGTCTCATCCTGTTCCTCACATCATCTGTCGAAAACCATCCGGATGATCCGTACAACGCGTATTGGCTTTTAATGGTAGCCCATTCATATCTCGAAAACAATGCGCCGAAGATTGCCGGTTACTATTTCGAGCGCATACTTGAAAACAGTCCCGATCTGGAAATCAAGGGGGAATCGATCCACCTGGTCTGCCTCCAGAATCTGATCAAAATAACCGATTCGCCCGAGTTGCAGATCAAATACTATAGCGACCTGATCACCCGTTTTGCGGGGGACATCGATCTTGGCTATTCCTATTTCATGCTGGCGCGTTCCTATGAAAAACTCGGCGAATGGGAGCTTGCAATTCAAACATACACCCAGTTCCTTGGTTACGGTCGTTACGACATATTGATTCCGGGGGTTCCCGATTCTTATGAATATGCCAAACGCATCGTCGACTATAATTCTTCATCCAAGGATTGGACATTCGAGTCACTTGACGACCTCGTGATCAACATCAAGGGAGCGATCAGTTCCTACAATTACCGAGCCCTCGACCAGTACCGAGCCAAGGTTAATTTTTTCGCCATGTCCTGGAAACAGGACTCGAGTGACAACAACGCCCAAGCCGATTTCGAGATGCGCGACTTCATGGGTGGCAACAGAATCAAGTACAACGATGTGCTTGATGCTTCCTCGAACCCGAACGAAGCGTATCTGCGTACATCCGGCTGGAACCAATACGTGACTGTGTGGTATCTATATTTCCGAAAGGTCAATTTTCCGGCTGATCCGGAAATTCACGGTCGTTGGGAATGGGCCGGTATCTATTATGGAGAAAAATTATAACATGACAAGCCACGTAAAAATGCCGCAATCCGTCCTATGCGCACTTCTCTCCGCTATTCTCGCGCTGCCCTTGACCGCCTCGGTAAATCCCGCAGAAATCCTTGTCGACAATGCCGACTTGGGTACACCCAACGTCGACTTGGGTATACCCAACGTCGCTTCGGTTATACCCAACGTCGACTTGGGTATACCCAACGTCGGAGTGCCAGAGGCGATGGGGGAACTGTCTATGGAGGAAGCCGCCATCATACAAAAAGCCATACCGCTACTGGCTAACGGTATGGAAATCCCCGACAACGCACTCATCCGCAAATATCGGGATCAGTACACCTCAACCGAAGGCCTCAAATATTTGTCCGCCGTCATGAAGCGCTCTCTGCCCTACCGGGACTACATCCGAAGCGAGATCGAACGTCAGGATGTTCCCCTGTTTCTCCTGTATCTGCCCATAATAGAATCCGGATTTTCTGTGAATGCCATTTCGCGCTCCGGAGCGACCGGCATGTGGCAGTTCATGAAGAACAGCATCGGCGGCTACGGAATCAGGATTAACGAATGGATGGACGAACGTAAGGATCCCTGGATAACTACGAATGCAGCCCTGAAAAAACTCAAGTACAACTACAATTATCTCGGTGACTGGTACCTGGCCCTCGCGGCCTACAACTGTGGCCTCGGAGCGACTAAATTGGCTATACAAAAGGGCGGCAAAGCAGACTACTGGTACCTGAGCGAAAAGGGATACTTCAAGACCGAAACCGTCCATTATGTGCCAAAGTTGCTCGCAATAGCCGACATCCTTTCCCGCGGCGCCGAATATGGTATCGATGAGGGGGACAGTGGCACCAATACGGTCATGACGACGCTCGAAATAAAACGCGCAATTGATATCGGTCTTCTGGCAAAAGAAACCGGCATTGATCCTGCACTGCTCAAATTGGCGAATCCGGCTCTCTTCTACTATATTACACCGCCCGATATGACGTACGCGCTACGCATACCTTCGGAAAGGGAAGAAGCGGTCAAAGCACTCCTCGCAGATACAAACCGGCTGCTCCTCGAATACTACATGTACAAAATCAAGTCAGGTGACACCCTGTACGCCCTGGCGCTGCATTACGGGATCAGCGTTGACATGATCGTCCAATCCAATCCGGGACTGAAAGTATCAACCCTCAAGATCGGAAAAAATATCGTCATTCCTGCTCTCAAGGATGTAAAAGCCTACGCAGGGAAAAAAGATCCGGAAAACCTCGACTTTTCGGGCTCATACCTCGTAAAGCAGGGCGATTCCCTGTGGTCGATTGCCCTTGCCTACAACATCCAAGTCGAAACCCTGGCGGACCGGAACAATCTGGACGTCAATTCAGTTCTCAAGTTGGGAAAAGCCCTCCATGTGCCGATACTCTAAACCGTAAGGGGAAAGCGGAAATGTCAAAACGGTTATTTCAGACACTGTGCACTGCACTGCTTCTTTTCCGCGTCGATGCGCAAACGCCGCCCTTAACGGCTGTATCGACGATGAACTGGAACACTCAGCTGATACAGTCAGTCATTTCCCTCGATGCCGAAAAGAAACACATCCAGCTGCCCACCGGTCGAAATGCCGCACTGCAGATGCTCGAGATGGAAACCCCCGCTCTTCTGAAAGATACCTTTTTTTCGATCATTATCGATTCCTCCGAACGGCTCGGCAATGCCGTCGAGCGCGGCCAGATCCAGCTGGCAGACCTTAACCGGATCATTGACGAAGGAAAGAAGACACCACCCTATTTCTCCCGCGACCTTGCCCAGATTTCCCTTTCCCATACCATTTCGCTTACCCGGATAGGAAGCCTCTTTATCACTCACGTAAAACCCTACATACCAAAAGTACCCCTGGAAACCGTGCCCAGCCGCCCCTATTCGGGGATTCTGGTGGATGCCCGCGGAAACCTGCCCATTCATGGTGAATATACTGAAAAACAGCTCGTACCCTGTCTCTTTCCCCGCATCTGGAATACGGACATGGATATTCTGTACGAAAAAAATATGGTCGGCGCCTCGGTAGCCTTGCAGAACGGCATTGTTCGCTATACGTCTTCTTTGGATGAAACTCTGTATCGGGACCGAATCGGAACCGATCCGCTGCGTATAACCGCGCGGGAAGTATTTGGAATTAATCATACAGACCCGGTCATATCCCGAAACGACTATCTCAAGATAATGGGTGTTGCCCAAAACCGAAAACTGCTCGAGGAAGGAAAAATCGTCATTATATGCAATCCGGAGCAGATGCAGGCAGCTGGTCCCGGACCGGTCAAAGACGAAAACTATTATTTTACCGCGCAGAAAATCGAGCGGATACTTGAATCTTCACCAGTAACACGGATGGACTTTTCGGATGCCTGGGAAGGCCTCAAGATAACCGTTTACGACATCCGCTTTGTTGCCGACACCGCACGGATCCTCAGCGAAGAGAAAAATCGACTGGATGTAATTGCCGATGCCCTCAAGCTTGCCGGACCCGTAGCACGGTTTATGGTCGAAGGACATACTGCAAGCGTCGGAAAACCGGGTGGGGAACTGCTTTTATCCCTCGAGCGGGCCCGAACCGTGGCAGCCGAACTGGCGGTCAGGGGTATTTCAGCAGACCGGATCGAATCTGCCGGATACGGCGGCACACGTCCGATCGCAGCAAACGACACCGATGAAGGACGAGCACAAAATCGACGCGTGGAAATCACCATCCGTCTCGATTGACGGTCGCTTTCCCGCATGGTACTATATCCAAAGACAAAAAAGGGGATCCTGTATGTCTAATGCAACCGAAAAAACGTGCGATAGTGACCTGGATTTGCGTGCAGGTGACGATGAATTTGACGCAGGCAAAATTTACTGCGCAAACTGCATCCACTGCAAACTCGTTCCCTCCCCGGGAAACACGACCGACCAGTTCTATCTCCGCGTACGATGCGATGCCGGAAAATGGAAAAAGAAGCTTGGCGGAGAAAAACAGTACAAATATTTCACTGTTACCAGACGAAGCATTGATTGTTGTGATGCATATGAGGATATGGGCGAAACTTCAGATTTCATCCGTGACCTCAGAAAAACGCTTCCGATACGGGACGAACTTTACGATAAGGAATAATCTGATATGAAACGGAATTTCACGCCGGTACTGCTTGGCGCAGTACTTCTTTTTACTCTCTCGGGCTGCAGGTCTGTACCCAATCCAGCCGACGTTCCGGTTGAATTATCTATTGCCGAACTGAACCAACAGGGACAGAAAGCCTTTGACGCTAGCAACTACAAGGCTGCCGAGGTGTATTATCAGCTGATTATCGACCGTTACGGTACCGACCTCTCAGCCCTCACCGGTGCCGAATTCGAGATAGCTCACCTGCGGGTCAAACAAAAATCCTGGGAAGACGCCAAAACGCGTCTCGATACAATAATTACGCGCTATGCGGTGACAGGTGGAGCTACGCTACCTCCGGAATACCTCGTACTCGCGAAAAACGACCTCGCGCGCATCCCTGTGAGCGAAAGCAAAAAAAAGGAATAGTCGTTACCGGATATTATCGCGAAACATGCAGGTCCTGTAATAATACCAAAGCCCCCGGAAGCAAAACTTCCAGGGGCTTTTTTAGTATGTGTCTCCATGTGGCAGAATTATGACATTAACCTGCACCTGTTTCTCCATCGCTTTTCCATCCACTATTTCTTTCGTGACCCTGCCGCGCGGCTTCGGATGAGGTGGGGCGTCACCGATCAGGATGATTTTTTTGTCGGCTTCGAAATTCCAGGGGAGCGCAAGGGCGCCATCGAGAGCCTCATACACCGCTTCGGGTATATCCCGCCCGCCCTGTACATGAAAACTGCCAAGCGCCTTGCGGAAAACGGAGAGATCTGAAGCGAACGGACACGCAGTTTTGACCAGAAAATCCTCGAAATAATCTTTGTACAGCACGAGACCTATTCTCCAGGAAGGATATTCAGGAAGAATCTCGACTAACTGTGCTTCTAAAAGCTCGCGCAATTTTTTAATGTCGTCGCTCATGCTCTCGGTCGCGTCTATGACGAACACGAGATCAAGTGTTTTTTCGCCGGCGGGCACGAGAATATCTCTGATAAGCGGAACAAGGTCATCAGGGCCTTTCGCATATAGTGTTTTTCCCTTAGTCCGGTCTGCCAGATCCGTAAAAGTCGAAACGGTGTCAGACATGTACAGCACGTCGATCGGCGGATTCCTGACGGTGGCAAGCTGCGTCAGACGGATCCTGAAGGGATTATCGGTAAAAGAGCCGGTATAGTCGCCGTAGGGTTTCGAAAAAGCGCGAATATTGAGGTACGTGCCGTCAAGAACCTGCACCTCTCCGTGGCGGCTCCAATCATACCCGTACTGGATCAAATAGGGAATCCAGATGTGAAAAGCCTCCCCGATCGGGGTATTCACCTCGGAAGTCGAGTCTATCAGGCTGTAAATCTTTTTCTCGGGAAGGATGAAGGCTCCGTCAAGCAGGCGTTTTTCATCCCCGTTGATCGGATTGTACACGGCAGAGCGGTACGCATAATTGTCAGCTTTACGCAGAGGATCTTTTGTTGTTTCGGTAAGAAGGATCGAGGCGATACCGCTTTTTTTGCGGATATACAGGTGATAACCGCCCTCAGGACTCTGAATTATCCGCACGTCATCGGGACCTATTGTCAAATCGGCCGCAGAGAGGGAGAAACAGACCAGTGCGAAAAAGATAAAACACAGTATTTGCTTCATATAGAGAATATCGGTATAAATCCTAAAGTCTTGATGAATCGACCCCTTCGGTGTTATGGTACAGTTACTATGGATAATAACGGAAAAAAACGAATTCTTACGGGAGACAGACCGACCGGCCGCCTCCATCTGGGTCACTATGTCGGGTCGATCGCGAACCGGGTCCGCCTTCAGGACGAATATGAGTGTTTCTTCATTATTGCCGATCTTCACACGCTGACAACAAAGCCCGAAAAAAAGTACATTGACGAACTTGCCGACAACGTGCGTCAAATGGTGCTCGACTACCTTGCATGTGGCATTGATCCCGCAAAATCAGTCATCTATCTCCAGTCCGCCGTTCCCGAAGTAACCGAGCTTAATCTTTTTTTCTCGAACCTCGTTACCCTGCCCCGCATCCAGCGCATTCCGTCAATTAAGGATATGGCCAAGAACGCCGGCCTTTCGGAAATGCCGCTCGGACTCCTCGGTTATCCCGTGCTTCAATCGGCTGATATCCTTCTTCCACGCGCTAATCTCGTTCCGGTCGGCAAGGATAATGAAAGTCATGTCGAACTGACTCGCGAGATCGCCAAGCGTTTCAATTTCATGTATGGGGAAACGTTTCCCATTCCGGACGTAATGGTCAGCGACTTCGGTTCTCTCATAGGCATCGACGGTCAGGCGAAAATGTCGAAGAGCCTCAATAACGCAATATTTCTTTCTGACGACGAAAAAGCAGTCAACAAGAAAGTGAACAGCATGTACACCGATCCCAACCGCACAAGCGCAGACGTACCCGGCTGCGTCGAAGGAAACCCGGTATTTATCTATCACGATGCCTTCAATCCAGACAAAGAAGAAATCGCCGGCTTGAAGGCGCGATACCTCACGGGTACGGTCGGGGATGTGGAAGTGAAACGGAAGCTGGCCAAGGCTCTGAATAATTTTCTTGATCCGATCCGGGCGCGACGCAGCCATTACGAGGCGCAAACGGGACTGGTCGACGAAATCATCTACAACGGCACCCTCCGCATGCGCGAGGAAGCCCGAGAAACGCTCAACCTGGCCAAGAAAGCCATGGGCCTTTCTTCGGTGTGGAACCGTATCAGCCGGAAAGCCGAAGACACCCGCAAAAAACGGGAAAAAGGGGAATAACGCGTGGCAGGAAACACCTTCGGAACGCTTTTCAGGATTACGACCTTCGGTGAAAGCCATGGAGCGGGACTCGGAGTCATCATCGACGGCTGCCCGGCAGGACTCCCTCTCGACGAGGCAGTAATCCAGAAAGAACTCGACCGCCGCAGGCCCGGAGCCCATGCAGCCGACACTGACGGTACCGAACGCGACGCTCGCCTCAACCCCGCGATGACTTCGCGAAAAGAGGCCGACAAGTGCGAAATCCTTTCAGGTATTTTTGAAGGCAAAACCACCGGCACGTCCATATCCCTTTTAATCCGTAATACGAGCCAGAAACCCGAGGATTATGGCGACATCGCGACCAAATTCCGCCCGGGACACGCAGACTATCCATTCTTCATAAAATATGGCATCCGAGATTACCGCGGTGGGGGTCGTTCCTCCGGTCGAGAAACAGCAGCACGTGTTGCTGCCGGTGCAATAGCAAAACTATTTCTCGCACAAAAGGGGGTCACTGTGCGAGCATGGACTGCAGAAGCTGCCGGCGTCAAATGCAAATCCTTCGATGAAGTTGCAATAGAGACAAACCAGTTGCGCGCCTGCGACAGCACAGCAGCAGCTGAAATGCTCAAAAATATTATCAACCTCAAGGCGAAGGGAGACAGCGCCGGAGGCATCATAACCTGTCAGGTATCGAGTACGGAAGGAAGCCTCCCCACAGGTCTCGGCGAGCCGGTATTCGATAAACTCGACGCGGAACTTGCCGGAGCCATCCTTTCGATAGGGGCGGTGAAGGGTATCGAATTCGGCGCAGGCTTCGAAAGCGCGCGGATGAATGGAAGCACTTGGAACGATGCGATGCGCCTCGACAGCGAAACAGGAAGCCCTGTCTTTTTAACAAACCACGCGGGCGGAATCCTTGGTGGCCTGTCCACCGGTGCGGACATCGTATTTAATGCAGCGGTCAAGCCTGTTTCGTCCATCAGCCTCAGACAGCAAACCATTGACATCCACGGAAACGAAACGGACATCGAAGTGCACGGACGGCATGATGTGTGCCTGTGCCCCCGTATCGTTCCGGTCGTCGAAGCGATGACGGCCCTTGTCCTGACTGACCTCTATCTCCGCTCACTGGCCATCAGGCCCGAATAGTATCTGCTCCTGTTTATACCAAAGCTTCCGCTTTACGGGTCCCTCGAACCATGGTATTCTGTCTGTATGACAATTCTTGAAACACAAAAGGCAATCGAAGCCGAACTGATCGAAAATACGGGACGGGATGATGTAGAAATACTTTCAGCCTGTGGGGCTGACCTCATGAGCGATGTAATGGCCTTCGTGAAGGATCAAGTACTGCTCATGACCGGACTCATCAACGTACAGGTAATCAGAACTGCCATATTAATGGATATTCAGGCAATCTGCTTTGTCCGGGGAAAGCGGCCGAACCAGGAAATGATCGCCATGGCAAAAGAAAATGGAATCGTTCTTCTGACAACCAGGCTCCCTCTCTTTCTTGCATGTGGCAAGCTTTACGAAGCAGGCGTCAGGCAAGGCGGAGTGCGGGCTATCGACTGAGTTCCGGATACCAGATGAAGTATCATTATACGGTTCCCGGGGATGATTTTTCCCGCGCGGGAAACGCGTCATCCGAAATCAAAAAAATTCTCCAACGGCTCGGAATCCCGACGGACGTGATCAAACGCATTGCCGTCGCAATGTACGAGGCGGAGATCAATATGGTTGTCCATGCAGGTGGCGGAGAGGCGGACATCAGCATCGACGCAGACAGCATCACCATCATCATGCAAGATCACGGCCCTGGAATTCCTGACATTGATCTTGCTATGCAGGACGGCTGGTCGACCGCTCCCGAACTGGTTCGCGAACTCGGTTTTGGAGCTGGAATGGGACTCCCTAATATGAAACGCAATTCCGATGAGCTTTCCATTGACTCGCATCCCGGTGATGGAACGACGGTTACTATGAAAATCAGGATAACGGGGGAAGGATGATAGACGACCGCACCGTATTTCGACAGCATTCTGTTGTGCTTGACGAAGATGCGTGCAAAGGCTGCACAATCTGTGTCACCACCTGTCCCGCAGAGGCCATCCGCGTCAGAGACGGTAAAGCGCGTATCATAGAGGAACGCTGCATAGATTGCGGTGAATGCATCCGTCGCTGCCCCCACCACGCAAAAAAAGCACGCGCTGATGATTTTTCCTTGCTAGCAGAATATAAAGTTTCGGGAATGTTTGACTATCTCGTCGCCCTGCCCGCCCCATCACTCTACGGTCAATTACCCGAGCGCTACAGCATCGCGGCCATACACAAAGCGCTTATTGATATCGGTTTCGACGACGTATTCCCGGTATCGGAAGCAACGCCTGCTATTGCCGCCGAAACCCGCGCACTCCTTGACCGCAAAAGACACCCCGAATCGGCGCGACCGCTCATCTCGTCAAGTTGCCCGACCATCATCAAGTTCATCCAGATACGTTTTCCGATACTGCTCGATTCCATCGTCCCGGTCATTGCGCCGATGGAACTGGCTGCAAGGCTCGCGCGGATACGATCAATAGTCCGCCTTCGCAGCGAAAGCGGAAAAGCCGACCCGAAAATAGGTGTCTTTTTCATTTCGCCCTGCGCCGGAAAAATCACCGAAGCGATAGCACCTATCGGCGGCGAGACATCATCAGTTGACGGCGTTTTTAGCATGAAAGACATCCATCTGCCCCTTTTGGCCGCCCTCGCCAAATCGAAATCAACACCCTCAGGAAGAATTTCTCTTGCAGAGGAAATCGCCTGGAGCCATGCGGGTGGAGAAGCAGAAGCAACAGTCGCGGCGTCGGGATATACCTGGCTCGCTGTTGACGGCATGGAACAGTGTACCCGCATCCTCGAATCGGTAGAAGAAGGAAAACTAGCCGATGTCGACTTTCTTGAATTAATGGCATGCACCGGGGGCTGCGTCGGCGGTCCGCTCGTAGTTGCGAATCCTGCCCTAGCCCGGCATACGTTACAGCAGCGGGAAAAAAGGCTGCGGGACACGATAAAAAACAAACCCGTCCCGGAAAAGACTGTTACGATGGAGTGTGAAAACTGCTTACGCACCGGCGAGATTCAAGCCCGCCCGGCCCTGCTCCTCGACGGCGACTACAAAAAAGCAATGGAAATGATGGCCGAGATGGAACAAATCAGCGAAGGACTTCCGGGTCTCGACTGCGGATGCTGTGGCGCTCCGAACTGCCATGCCCTTGCCGAGGATATCGTGCGAGGAAACGCGAGCCGTACTGATTGCGTAATCATCCTGAAAGAACAGTATCGAAGCCTTCTGGAAAACGAGAAGCCGCCTGCAGAATGAAGCAAATGCTGCGAAAGGAAATGAGAAAAAAAAATCGTGAGTTTGTTGCTGGCGCTCTATACCTACCGGTAGGTATAGATCCAGTATACCTACCGGTAGGTATACAAACCATCTTCACCTACCTTTCCACCCCTCAAGAGATCGACACCACGCCCCTCATCCGTTACGCCCTCGCCTCGGGCATAGAAGTCGCCGCCCCACGCATCCACGGCAGCTCTCTTTGGTTCCACTCGCTCGATTCGGCCGACGGACCCTTTGCGACCGGCCCCTACGGACTGAAGGAACCGACGAACTCTTCTCCCAAAATCTTCCCCTCGTCCTCCCCCGACTGCGAACCAACATTCCCCCTTCTCGTACTAGTCCCGGGCCTTGCCTTTACCCGGAGCGGTCACAGAATCGGTCAGGGCGGTGGTTATTACGACCGTTTTCTTGCCACCCTCCTTGCAACCTGGCCAGATAAACGCCATCTGATCACTATTGCCGGAGCTGCCTGGTCTTTCCAGATTGTCGATTCTATTCCAGTTGAAAAACACGATATTGTCGTTGATTGTCTGTACACCGAAAAAGGTTGTATACTCTGTATATAACCTATCAGAGGAGAAAAAATATGGGAGAAATCCGCTCGGCAATCGACATCGCACTCGAGAAGACAGCCGATATCAGCAGCAGCAAAAAAAGCGTGGACTCTCGCGCGATAAAGAACAAGGGTAAAAAAGCAGCAGGGGATTTTATTAGCTCGGGAGACACCGAATTATTTGAAAAACTGATAGCTTCTGAAAGCGACGAAACTCGTTCACTTATAAATGAAGGCGCCGTCTCGATTCTGCTCGCCGGCGTCCAGTTACCTGCCACCAAAGCCGATCTGGAAAAATTAAAACGCACCGGTACCGGCCTGGAAATTCTGCTTCCCAAAAGTGGCCTTGTGCAATTGTTCGAACAGGTCGCCCAGATACTCAACCAATACCTTGAAGAACGGGAACAGCTGGCTAAAGCCCTCGAGCAGCAATTCATGCCCCGGCTTCGAGCCAAGCAACAAGAAATGGCAAAACGGTATGGACAGACGCTCCCTATGGAATTATCACAGGACAGCGAATACCAAGCGGCACTGACCAAAAATCGTCGGATGCTCGAACAGAAGTACGAAGCAGTCATCACTGAAGTTCGCATCAGGGTACGAGAAATTGCGGGCATTGCAGAGTAAAAAACATGCCCTTCCCGTACCGTATATCTTGACATTTTTTTAGCGATAAAGTATGTTGATTCTCGCCTGAGATACATCAGGTGAGTGTTTGGAAACAAACGCATTCCCCTGTAGCTCAGTCGGTAGAGCAAGTGGCTGTTAACCACTTTGTCCGGTGTTCAATTCACCGCGGGGGAGCAACAAACAAAAAGACCGTCCATTCAGGACGGTCTTTTTGTTTATAACCGATATTCAGCTCGTGATTTGCCTTCCGCCTATTGCCCGAATTCCAGCACTATTCGGGTTCCTCCTGAACGATCCAGATGCAGGTTGCCGCCCAATTGTCCGGCAAGTCCGCTCACCAGTATCAGGCCGAATCCGGGTGAAGACTCAAAACTGACCGATTCAGGCATTCCCACGCCGTTGTCGGCAATCACGATATTGATTCCGCTACCATTCTGAAAAGCCTTGATTGAAATAAGACCATCATCTCTACCGACGAAGGCATATTTCATGGAATTAGTTATCAGTTCATTAATCAGAATTCCGACCGGTTGGAGTTGTTTTGCCTCCAGGCAAATATCATCAATATCAATTTCCAATTTTACCAGTTGCCTGTTTGGAAAATTGGACAGGATCTGGTTTGTCAGGTCGGGAATGAAGTGCCGCAGGGAAAGTGACGTAACATCTGCTGACTGGTACAATTTGCTGTACAACAGCATCATGCTCTGCACCCGTCGGCCCGCGTCTTCGAGAGCCTCAGAGGCAGCAGTCCCAACGAGCATTCCAGCTTGCAAATTCAACAGGCTATAGATGGTATTCATGTTATTCTTGATCCGGTGGTGTACTTCTTTAAGTATGAGTTCTTTTTCACCGAGAAGTTTTTTTACTTCTTCCTCCGCTTTTTTACGCTCGGTAACTTTCCAGATAGCATCCATCAAAAGGGATATCTGCAGAAGGTCCGCCTCGGTGTAATCGCTGTCCTTGTTTGCGAGACCTATCACTCCCACAATCTCTTTGTTCCGAAAAATGGGAATGGTCATGAATCTTGACAGGTGCACATGTCCTTCAGGAATCCCTTTTTTCAGGGGATTGGGAACTTCGAATGCATTAATCACAATTGGCTTGCGTTGCCGGACGGTTTCGCCCCAAAGTCCGGTCTTTTCGAGCATATAGGTCGTCTGAGCGTCAATCACGCTGCATTCTGCCATCACTTGTTTTGACCAGGTATTGAGGGTGAATTCCTTTCGCTCCTCATTGTAATGGTAAATGTAACCGATTTTGCTTCCGGTGAGCGCGATGGCCTGGTCAAGGGCGAAATCCAAGAAATCCTGTATTGTCTCTGCGGGATGCTGAAGTACATCGACAAGCCGCTTGAGACGGGACTCGTTCTGCTTACGTTCTTCGATGCCCTGCCTGTTTTCGGTGATATCGATAAAGGTACACACGACATCCGTTACACTACCATCGGCAGAAAGCCGGGGAATAGCATGAACCGAAAGCCAAACCCGTTTCCCACGCTGAGGATGAAAAACACCCATGACCGTATTCAGCACCGGTTTGCGAGTCGCAATGGCAACTGGAACAGGATGATCCGCTCCGGGGAACGGCAATCCATTCTCGTGGATCACATTCCAATCCGGGTCGAACGAGGTCTTACCCTTCAGCTGCTCTTCGGAGAGTCCAAGAAGCTCAAGGGCTTTGGGGTTGCTTAGTACTATTTCAGAATTCGGTCCCTGAAGAAGCACCCCGACCTGGATATCCTGTACCAAACTCTGTAACGTCTCCTCGCTCTCGCGCAATGCATTTTCGGCCTTCCGCTGCTTAGTGATATCGATCCCTACCCCGGTAAAATACCGCTTTCCGTCGATGGTCAGTGGTACTCCATTGGAGCGGATAAGCAGTGTCTTTCCGCCTTTTACGAGCAGATTCGCTTCGACCTCGCCAAACCCGTTCCTGAACACTTCTTCCACCGCTCTTGCTACGCGAACAGCATCTTCGCCTTCAAACCAGTCGGCAAGGGTCATATGCGACAATTCTTCTGCTGAATAACCAGTCATTTCTTCGTGTTTTTTGTTCCATTTAATGAGCTTTCCCTTTTCATCGTATACATACAGATAGCCGGGGATGCTTTCAAACAAGGCTTCATTGAAATGCATTGCTTCGTTAAGCGTTTTTTCTTTTGCCTGCAGATTTTCGGAATTGAGGGACAGAATCTCATTCGTGGTTTGCAGCTCTTCCATCGAGGAACGAAGCTCCTCATTGAGCACTTCATATTCTTCGTTCTTTTCCTGAAGCCGTTCTTCAGCGAGTTTGCGTCCGCTAATATCGTGAAAGTTGAGCAAAATACCGTCGATCACCGTGTCCTGCAGCAGATTGGTGGCGGTCAACTCTACCGGCCGGTAGGTTCCGTTCCTGCACCGGAATTTGAAGGACGTACGTATGGGTTTGGTGATCCCGACCATTATTGAAAAAAAATCACTTTGAATACGTTCGGCATCACCGGGATGGACAAATGTAATTGCAGACAGGGACAACAGTTCTTCCGCCTGCCAGCCGTACCATTTCTCGATATTCGGGCTACTATATCTGATAACGCCTTTGTCGTTCAGGATGCCGATTACGTCGTCTATATTGGAAATAAGGGAATTTAACTTAGTTTCGCTGGCTGATATTTTTTGGTTAGCATCGAAGAGTTTAAATGCCATTTTAATCGAGGCATCCAGAACAGTCATTCCCGAGTTTTTTACTACATATCCATAAGAAGAGATTTTTTCAGTTTTTTCGACAACGACACTCTCGGTATGGCTGGATAGAAAAACGACAGGGACGTCCCGTACTTCCAGGATCCGTGCAGCGGCGATTGTGCCGTCAATACCGTTGCCAAGATCGATATCCATCAAAACAAGCTGAATCGCAACTGTCTCTGTGAAAAGATCTATGGCCTTTTCGCCGCTCGAGGCAACTAATACCGAATATCCAAACTTTTCAAGCTGCACTTTTTGGGACATCGCGATAATGGCTTCATCTTCGACCAAAAGAAGGTTTTTTTTTGCGGGTATGCTCAGAAAAGTGCCTCCTGCAGGTGATACAGCACATATGTGCACGATATTTTAAATTCTATCCATTGCACTCCGTTTGTCAAGTTCCTTGGACATGATTCAGGATCGCATCTAGATAATTTCGGCCGTTCCGAGCGTTTTCTGCCAGTTTCGCAGGGTTTCGACAAGTTTTTCGTCAAGAACTACCCCTCCGTCACGAAGTCGTTGCTCTTCGGCATGGGAATGCTCGCCGGGCAACCGGATTCGAGAATCGTCACTTTTGAGCCGGTGTGCAAGATCGTCCGCGCGTGCACCGATTACGTCCGCGCCGCCGAAGGCCGCAAGATCGAAGGCGATGACAGACTGATTATGGGTATTTATTCCGCCTCCGCGCGCGACGTTGTTTCCTGTTTCACCGCCGGACAAAAGGCCGGTAAGGGCTTCGGTCATGAGCGAGAGCCCGAAACCTTTATGCTGCGCCATTGGCTGGATGCTTCCACCCTCGAGGGCTGCAAGGGGATCCGTGGTCCAGCTGCCGTCGGCTGCCTTCGCCCAATGTCCGGGAATCGGAGTCCCTTCCTTAGCGTAGGAACGCAAATTGCCGAGCGAAGAATAGGCCATACAGACGTCGAGCATGAGGTTGAGTCCGTTTGAGCGGGGAAGACCGAATCCCATCGGATTGTTGCCAATCACGTTCTTGTCGCCCCCCGGAAATGACATGCATGGGTCAGTATTCGAATAAACAAGTACGAAAAAACCGTTTTCTGCACCTATCTCACAATACGGACTGGCAGCGAGAAAATGATTTGAATGTCTGACGGTGGCGAAACCGATTCCATTTTTTTTTGCGAGATCCATGGCGCGGTAAGTAACCTGCCGGCAGCACAGTTCCCCGAGGCCCTTGTCGCCTTCCCAAATCTCGATACCGCCCGTGGCTGACACGAGCGAAATGGACGGCTGGGGATTGACCCCTTTTTGAGTCAGCCATTCAAGCCGCTGCGGAAGAAAATAAATGTCATGGTGTCCAACATTGCGAAGCGTCGCACGGGAGAAAATATCGGCGGCGGCGGCGGCATGTTCCGTCGAAAGTCCCGCCCCCGAAAAAAGGGCTACAGTAAGAGTATGAAGAGTATCAATCGAATAATTCATTATTGATAGTAGATTAAAAATTAACAAAATAGCAACTGGCACTCGACACACTCTCCCGGCGGTTTCTCCATATACCCATACCGACCGAAAACCACTATACTCATTTTGCCCTCAACTGCACTCTACAAGGAATGTCACAATGGACAAACGCTGGGCTAATGCCCTCTACTGCATGATCATGTTTCACTTTGCAATGGTTATTACCGTCATCAGCCCGCTCCTGATCGAGATTACCCGAACCTACAACCTTACAATGGTGCAGGCGGGCTGGGTTTTCACCCTCAATTTTATGGGCTTCGTCATTTTTGTCTTTACAGGTGGACTCGTAGCCGACCATTTCGGCAAAAAAACGGCCATACTGGTATCCCTCGCCGGATTTTCTGTCTCGCTCGCACTGGTACTGTTCACCCCGAATTACCGCATATTCTGCATACTCATCTTTTTCATCGGAGGCTTCGGCGGCATAATCGAAGCGGTGGTGAGTTCGGCAGTATCCGAGCTGAATGATAAAAATGCAACTTTTTACCAGAATCTGGTTCATTCCTTTTTCGGCGTAGGCGCACTGGTCGGGCCGGTGACCGCAGCTCTACTCGTTACCGCAGGAATGGACTGGCGCATCTGTTTCCTGATTCTCGGCGTCCTCGGGGCTTTACTTACCGGAGCCTTCCTCCTGACAAAGCTGCCGAACAGGCGCTCTGAAAACAGCTTTTCTGCTGCTTCCTTTATGGTCCTGGTCCGGGATCCCGCCTTCATGGTCATCTGTCTCTGCATCTTCCTGTATACCGGAGCGGAGGTCGGTTCATGGGGATGGATGTCGCTCTTCCTCAAGCAAAATCTCGGCTTCTCGTTGACTCGTGCAAGCGTCGCCGTCGGCGTGTTCTGGATCGCTATAACCCTTGGTCGATTTGCCTGCGGCCCGCTTACGCTCCGCTTCAAGCCATCCTCCATAATTATCGTTCTCGCTTTTTCGGCATTCGCCGTTACCCTCTCATCGCTGTTCATCACCTCTGAACTTTTGACGTGGCTTCAGATAGTACTGATGGGATTTTCGTTCTCGAGCCTGTGGCCGCTCATCGTCGGTTACGGCGGCGAGCACCGCAAAACCAGCAGCTCCACGGTTTTTTCACTGTTAGTCGGCTGCGGAGGCATCGGGGCAACTGCAATTCCCTTCCTGATGGGTCTTGCAGGATCGGCTACGGACGCTCGGATACCGATGATCATTCCCTCAATCGCGCTGCTTCTTGTCGGTATTTTTTTTACCGCGCTCATCCGTAAAAAGAATGCGCGGGTAATCGTTTGATTTTCTTGCAAACAGTGAAGGAATACATGATATTCAAGGTATGAAAATACTTGATGAAATTAACGATCGGCATGCACTGCGTGCCTTCGATCCCGACCGAAAAATCGACCGAACCATACTCCGCCGTTGCGTGGAAGCCGCTCATCTCGCGCCATCCTATGCAAACAAACAAGGATGGCGATGGATTATGTGTGACGAGGAAGCCACGCTTTCAGCTTTGGGAAAAGCACTGACCGCGGGCAATTACTGGGCCCTCAAAGCACCCGTTCTGGCTGCCCTCGTCACTGACGAGAAGTGGACAGCGACCGCAAGCGGCAACCGGGCATATGCACCCTTCGGTGCGGGCCTTTCTGCCATGAATTTTATGACCCAGGCCACGGCCGAAGAATTGATAGCCCATCCTATGGCCGGCTTCGATCCCGATGTCGCCAAACAGGCACTGGGTATACCCGAAGAGCATATCTGTATACTGCTCGTTGCCGTCGGTTACAAGGGCGACGAATCCGGGCTCAAGGAAAACCATCTGGCGATGGAACATGCGGAGCGGACCCGGCTTCCTATCGAACAGATCCTTGCCTGGAACGGATGGACGAGTGAGCTGGAAAACTTGAAACCCTAAGGCTATTTCTCGCGGGCGAGCATTGCGGCGAAAGCATCCCTGCGCAGGAAGGCCGACTCCGCAACCAGTTCACCATCGGAGTAATACCGCAAATACGGAATCACGTCGTTATGAAAGCGGTTTTCCTTGAAGTCCAGAATCTGCCTGAATTGGCGGTGCCGGTTGTAGAGAAGCACAAAAATACTGGCTTCTGCGGTAAATTCTCCCAAAAAGGTTTTCATCGCTGCCCATTGCGGGCACCAGTCTTGGGACATCAGAACCACCACCTTGCCGGAATGCTTGCGGATCTTTTTGGAAAAATCCCCGTTCACAAACAAATAATCCAGTTCATTCTGGTCTATTTCAAGAAATGCATTATGTTTCAAAAAATTCATGTACCTTCCTCCAAAAAATCACACTGACCGCAACTGTTCACACCAGCCATTTAATTTTTCCTGTGGCCCGGGCAAAAACTGTCGTTTCAACAAGATGTTCAAAGCCGCTTTCAAGAGCAGCCTCAGGTGAACCGACATCCCGGTATCCGCTTCCCAACCGAACAGAGTTGGTCGTGATGCCGACAGAAACAGCTACTTCGCCTGCTCCCCTGGCAAGTGCGTCCTGGTGTGCAAGTTCCTTCACCGTCGCGCTTGCCCAATCAATGGCGTCAGCAAGGCCTTCAGTTTCCCGGTTTCCCGTGGAAGTGAAGACAATGTATCCGGTAAGCCCCGCTGCGGTATAAACCGGTCGGATAACGGCAGCAGCCTCGGCAGTCACGTTTCCCGTAATCGCCCCGATCGCATTCGCCACACCCGCATATTCGGGTACGAGATATTTTGCATGGAGCGCCATTGCAATCTCGGGCAAAAAAATGTGGATTGGTGCACCGATGCCGACCAGAACGGCTCCGGTTGAAAACCGTGTAGTCAGCAAGGATTCCTTGCTGTACCGTTCGCGATAACTCCTGGCAACGAGAGATTCCACCTGATCGGACATGCCATCAGTTTGTGCAGAGTTGTTCTTCTCGTCAAGGAGCATGTTGACAATCGCGACATACAGCTTTTCCCTGACTGTTTCGAGAACGACAGATTGTAGTGACTCGAGGGGAATCCCCGCCTTACGAGCCATGATGGAAGCGGCAAGTCGGGCGGCTTCTGTGTTCCAGCCGTTAAATTCACCGGTCAGGTGCATTATGTCGGTAGGGGTAAGAGCGCACCGCATTACCACGCCGTGTTTTTCGAGCCGCATAAGCTTTATCCCGACAACCGACGAATGCACTGCTGCGGCGAGCTCGGCAAGACTCAAGGGACCGTCCTTCAGGGCTTGAACAAGAGACTGTTCCCTCGCGTCATAAAAGGAATCAGCGGTACAGTCGGTAACCAGATAGAAAAACTCGGTCTGTGAACTGTCTGCATGCTTTTTCGATTCATGAATACGTTTAAGACTTTCATGCACCGAGGGCCAGCGACTGGCAGCCCAACACAGGGGCGCTGCACGGAGGGGACCGACAGACAATCCATTTTCTTCGCTATAACTGACGATGCTGTCCCCGCCGAGCCCGAGTGTGTCAATGTGTATGGAATGAATGCCGGTTTTCCATTTTCCGATCCGGGTGCCGCCCGGGGTAAAACTGGGAATGCCGTTGTGGACGACAGCGATATCGCTCGTAGTTCCGCCCATGTCGATTACAACGCAGTCTTTCTGTCCGGACAAGAATAGTGCGCCTGCGACACTCGAGGCTGGCCCGCACAAAAGGGTTTCGACAGGCTTTCCCCGGGCGAAAGACTCGGACATCAGAGTGCCGTCTCCCCGTACGATGACAAGCGGGGCGCTGACTCCTTTAAGACGCAGACTCCCGGTTACAGCCGTCAGAAAACTGTTGATTATGGGCACCAGTTGTGCATTCAGGAGGGCACTCGCCGCACGCTTGAGGGAATTAAGTTCCGCCGTCAGTTCGTGGCCGCACACCGAGGGTAAACCGGTCCATTCGGCGATGGAATCCTTTGCTTTTTGCTCGTATTCAGGATTTCGTACGCCCCAAAGCTCGACAATGGCGAAGGCATCGGTGAAATGTCTGCATTTTTCCGTTTCGACATGCAAAAATTCCCAATCGGGTTCCGTTCCGGCATAGCCTTGCTGATCATGACCGCCTTTCACAAATATGATATCAGCACCGTCCGGAAGCCCGTATTCCCCACCATACCGTTCGGTGATTGCCCGTTCGCAACCGATCAGTACAAGTTTGGCCCGACAACCCTTGCCCTCCACACAGGCATTGGTTGCTAGAGTAGTCGAAAGAGAAACAAGCTCGACCTGGTGCAATATGTCAGGGGGAAGCCGGTCGAGGGCTTCCAGAATTCCTGTACCGAGATATTCCTTTGTGGTTACAGCTTTTGCCGAGGCAATTACTGTTTCTCGCATCGTATCGAAAAGAACAGCGTCCGTGTAGGTACCGCCCGTATCAATTCCCAAACCGTATTTCAAGACTGACTCCTTCAAACTATCCGGATGCCCGTCGGCCCCGCACTGCAATTCTTCCGCTAGACTATAATCCTCGGAAAGGTTAAAATATATTCATTAAGGAGTACATAGAAACCTAATTGCACATCACAACCAGACGGAAAAATCTGTCTCGGGCCATTGCTGCCATACGCAGGCCCTCACTTTCTTTCGAATCGCTCAAGGATGACAACTTCCTTGCGTCGCTTGGAAACATTTCTCTCGACCCGTCTGTCCGCCAGATGGCGTCCATCAACCACCACAACAATTCAACGCTTGCCCACTCGATTACGGTGGCGCAGGTTTCGTTCTATCTTGCGAGGCTGTTCCGGCTCGACGCGATATCCACCGCCAGAGGTGCACTTCTACACGACTTTTTCCTGTATGACTGGCAGGACTGCTCGCACCAGCGACACCGCACACTACATCCGGGAACCGCACTTGGAAACGCGGTACAGCGTTTTACGCTCAATCCGGTTGAAAAGGACATCATCCTTACCCATATGTGGCCTGTAGCCCGCCCGTTTTACTCCTTCAGGGAATCGTTTCTGGTCAGCTCGGTCGACAAAATCGTTTCCGTAAATGCGATCGGCATGATTCTCGGCTCCACTTTTGTACATTACTGCCGTAAAAAAGTTGCTTCTGTACGAAAATGGCTCGAAATCTAAGCTCATAGCCGCTTTTTTTCACTTTTCCCCTTAAATTCTCATTTTTCTCCATTTTGAGTTAAATTTGGCAAATACATTTTTTTTCGCATCGGCACATAAAATATACTATAATTAGTATGAGTCTCTTGCAAAAGTCGGTTACTTTTGCAAGAGACTTTTGGAGAATTCTAACAAGTCTTTGTAAAGCAACAACTTGTTAGAATTCTCCACCTACATTTTTGGTTGATCTTGCAAAAATTTCATAGTTTTGCAAGATCCTCGTATTACAATCCAAAGGAGAATCTATGGCTGCCAAGGAAAAAAAAAGTTCCCCTCTAACCCCCTCGAACAACAAACTGCTCGGCATGAACGCTGACTCCCTCAAAACATCGGCGGTAAACCACATGGAGTATTCGCTGGGAAAAGATGAATACACAGCCACAGCCCATGATTCGTACAGCAGTCTTGCCCTTGCCACCAGGGACCGCCTTATCGAGCGTTGGATAACCACTCAGCAAACCTATTACAACAAAAACGCTAAGCGAGTCTATTATCTCTCTCTCGAATTTCTTATGGGACGAACTCTCGGAAACAGCCTTGTAAATCTTGATCTCTACGAGGAAGCGTCAAAGGCTGCCAAAAATCTTGGCTACTCTCTCGAGGAACTCCGGGAACAGGAATGGGATGCGGGCCTCGGAAACGGTGGGCTCGGCAGGCTGGCAGCATGCTTCATGGATTCACTCGCTACTCTCGAGCTACCTGCCGTCGGATACGGTATTCGCTACGATTATGGCATTTTTTTCCAGAGCATACGCGACGGCTACCAGGTGGAATCGCCGGACAACTGGCTCCGCCTCGGTAATGTGTGGGAATTCCCCCGGCCTGAATACACCTATCTGGTCAATTTTTATGGACAGGTTGACCAGTACACCGACTCGAAAGGTGCACTCCGGAAAAAATGGACAAATGTCGAGGAAATCGTCGCGATCGGCTACGACACTCCGGTTCCAGGTTACAAGAACAATACAGTAAACAACCTCCGTCTCTGGTCAGCCAAGGCATCGCGCGAATTCGACCTCAACTATTTTAACGATGGAGACTACATTAAGGCAGTTTCAGCCAAATCGGTTTCGGAAAACATCACCAAAGTGCTCTACCCGAACGATAATATCTTCGAAGGAAAGGAACTGCGCCTGAAACAGGAATATTTCTTTGTTTCTGCAACGATACAGGACATCATCAGACGATACAAGAAGACTAACAAGGACTTCAGGGCTTTCCCGGATCAGGTAGCCATCCAGCTGAACGACACCCATCCAGCCATATCAATCGCCGAACTCATGCGCATCCTCGTCGATACCGAAGGACTCGGCTGGGATGAAGCTTGGGACATCACCGTAAAAACGTTCGGCTACACAAACCATACGATCTTGCCGGAAGCCCTCGAAAAATGGACGGTACACCTACTTGGCCGGGTACTTCCGCGACATCTCGAAATTATCTTCGAGATCAACCGGCGCTTCCTCAAAATGGTCGCCTTGAGATTTCCGGGCAACAACGATATTTTACGCGAGCTTTCTATTATAGAAGAAGGACAGGAACAAAAGGTGCGGATGGCGAATCTCGCGATCATCGGCAGCCACTCGCTCAACGGCGTCGCTGCCCTTCACACCGAAATTCTCAAGGAGCGCGTGTTCCACGATTTCTATTCCCTGTGGCCAGAAAAATTCAACAATAAAACGAACGGTATAACGCAGCGACGCTGGCTCAAGTTGTGCAATCCGGAACTATCGCAACTTATCAATAGCAGCATCGGCGAAACGTGGACCACAGACCTCTTCGAGCTTAAAAAACTCGTACCTCTCGCTAACGATCCGAAATTTCGCAAGAAATGGATGGCAGTCAAGAAAGAACGTAAACTCTTCCTCGCAGAGTACATCCTTAGCCACAACGGAATCACCGTTAATCCCGACTCACTGTTTGATATCCATGTAAAGCGCCTCCATGAATACAAGCGACAGCTTCTGAACGCCCTCCACGTCATCACCCTGTACAACCGGATCATCGATAACCCGGAGGGAGACTTCGTTCCACGTACTGTCATCTTCGCGGGAAAGGCAGCACCCGGGTATTATATGGCGAAGCTCATCATAAAATTGATCAACTCGATAGCTGAAGTTGTCAACAACGACCCCGCCGTAATGGACCGGCTCAAGGTGGTGTTCCTGCGGAATTACGCGGTCTCGAACGCCGAAAAAATCATTCCAGCTGCGGATCTTTCCGAACAAATTTCAACCGCAGGCACCGAAGCCTCGGGTACGGGTAACATGAAATTCGCACTGAACGGAGCATTAACCATCGGTACACTAGATGGTGCAAACATAGAGATCAAGGACGAGGTGGGTGACGAAAACATCTTCATTTTTGGTCTCGATTCTACCGCCGCCGACAACTTGAAAAAATCAGGGTATGACCCACTCGATTACTATCACAGTAATACCGAACTGCGCCGGGTTCTCGATCAGATCCGACGGGGATATTTCTCGAAAGACCAGCCGGATCTATTTAAACCGATCACCGACGCTCTCCTGCATGGCGGGGACAATTACCTGTTGTTGGCCGATTATGAATCCTATGTCACCTGTCAGGAAAGGGTAAGTGAAAAATTCAGGGATAGAGAAGGATGGACAAAAATGTCGATCCTGAATACGGCGCACATGGGGAAATTCTCCACGGATCGTACCATAAAGGAATATGCAGAAGAAATTTGGGGTGTTAAACCGGTGAAGATACAAATCTGATTTGTTTTTTCCTTGCCAGCCATAGAAAATCAAGGCATACTGAACCGACACGGAATACATTTTTGCGGAGTTGAGATATATGGTTGGCAGTGACAAAAAAACTATCCTGCTCGTTGAAGACGAGATCATCAACGCGATGCTGGTCAAGGATTCTCTCGAAAAATACGGTTACACCGTCATTCACGCCATTAATGGCGAACAAACTATCAATATTTTCAAAAAGAACAATAACATCGACCTGATTCTCATGGATATCGACCTTGGCAAGGGGCTCGACGGAACCGAGGCGGCGGACATCATCCTCAAGGAGCATGATATTCCCGTCGTATTTCTCTCGAGCCATACCGAGCCTGATGTAGTCGAAAAAACAGAAAAAATAACTTCTTATGGCTATGTAGTCAAAAATTCTAGTATCACCGTCCTTGACGCATCGATCAAGATGGCATTCAAACTGTTCGAGGCAAAAATAAAGGAACAGACAAAAGATGTGGCCCTGAACGAAAGCCAGAAAACAGCACAATGGCTTCTGGACATTGCCGCGGAAATTATTATTTCGCTCGACGCCGACGGAACGATTATCCTCCTCAACAAGAGCGGTCATAACCTGCTCGGATACAGTGCTCCGGAGCTGATAGGCAAAAACTGGATCGAAACCTGCACACCCCCGGAGTCTCGGGACGACATGCGCCGTTTTTTCGGAAATCTCAGAGCCGGAAAAACAGGAACACGCGAGGCGGTAGAGAACAAAGTGCTGATGAAAAGCGGGGAACAACGTATCATTTCCTGGCACATGGCGGTCCATAAAGACAAGGACGGGAAGTTCACGGGTTTCGTCAGTTCTGGAAAAGATGTCACCGAACGAAAGCAAGCCGAGGAGTACCTGAAAAAATACCAGAACATCGTGTCCTCCACCTCGGAAGGTATCGCGTTCCTCGACCAGAATTACCGCTACATCATTGCGAATGACAGTTACACCAAATATTTTACGGATGGGTCAAAAAAAATCATCGGATTGACCATCGGAGACCACTTTGGCCTGGACAGTTTCAGAGACCGGATCAAGGGTTATTTCGATGAATGCCTGACGGGAGAGGTCATTCATTATCAGGAATGGAGAGAAACAAGATACCTCGGCCGCCGTCTCATCGATATAACCTACACGCCCTATACCGATACCAGTAACCGCATCTCCGGAGTAATCGTCAACACGAAAGACCTAACCGAACACCAAACGGCCGGGAATGAAGGTCAGACCGACATTACTTGAGTGTATCGTCGAGAAACCGGCATTCGTATATCCGCTCCGTTCCTACGAAAATTTCTTCATTGCCCTGGAAATTATCGGTTGATGAGGGGAGCCAACCCCCGTCACGAGCTTGGGAAGCTATAGTTTGTCATGAGATTATAGAAAGACATTGCAGCGGATGAGGGGAGTCGAACCCCCGTCACGAGCTTGGGAAGCTCGGGTAATAGCCGTTATACGACATCCGCTGCAATATATTTCATCTACATGACAAACTAAGGTAATAGCCGTTATACGACATCCGCTGCAATATATTTCATCTACATGACAAACTAAGGTAATAGCCGTTATACGACATCCGCGTAGATGCTATATTATTCCAGTAACAGCTCCGGTTGTCAACCCGCAGTCGAAAGGAAACCAAAGATGAAATACGAAGAGACCGTCATACCCAACGCATTCGGAGCGCCCATATTTCATATACGGGAGACAGGGAGCACGATGTACGATGCAAGACAGTTCGCCGAGTCGCTTGCGGTTGATGGCACTACCATTTATTCCGATTTCCAGAGTACAGGCCGGGGGCGAATCGAAGGTAGAATATGGGAATCCTGCGCCGGAGAAAATCTCCTGTGCACGGTACTTCTGAGACGCCCTGCCCTTCCCGGCTTCACACTCCGCGTGGGGCTTGCCGTCGCGCTGACCTTCGACACTTTCCTTCCACCGGATCGGCGCACTCAAATCAAGTGGCCGAATGACGTGCTCTTCGAGGGCAGAAAACTTGCCGGCATCCTGTGCGAAAATACGAACTCTGTGCTCTTTGTCGGCACCGGGCTCAATATCGGCCAGACCGTCTTTCCGGCTGAACTCGCAAAAAAAGCCGCATCACTCAAAACTATCCTCGCAGAAATTTCAGAAACGTCCGAAGACGCTCATAGAGGAAACCTTCCAGCCATACCCGGCATTGACGAAATCCTTTCGGTCTATCTAGAAAAACTGAAACAGGTCCTCGGGTCTGATAACTGGAATGAAGCAATCACAAACAAACTGTACCGACGCGGAGAAAAAATACAATTCGTCGTCGGTGATCCAGGAAAAAACATGGCTGTAGAAGGATACCTCGAAGGTATCGGATGCGCGGGAGAACTCATCCTTCGCCCGGAAGATACATCACAGACGGATACCAACGGTTACCTTCATCTTTTTTCGGGCGAAATTCTCTTCTGAGAGAAGGGGTCTTGCACCTCCGCAACGGTCACGGTATTATATTCTCATTATGCTAGATTACCGGTTTATCAAAGAAAATATCGACGCGGTCAAGGCAAACATTGCCGCGCGTAACATGCACGCCGACGCCGATATGGTCGTCGCCCTGTTCGACAAACGGACCGAACTGGTCACTGCAATGCAAGTGCTCCAGACCAAACGCAACGACAACGCAAAAGCCATGAAAGGCAAGCTGTCCGATGACGAGCGGAAAAAGCTTATCGAGGAAGGCAAGTCGATCAAGGAAGAAATCGCGGCGTCCGAAGCCGCACTCGCTGCAGCAGAGGAAACCCTCGAAACCGCCGGCCGTATGATCCCGAACATGGCCCATCCTGCAGCACCTATTGGCAAAGAAGACAAGGACAATACCGAGGTCAAGCGCGTCGGAGAACCCACCAAATTTTCATTTACCCCGAAAGACCACGTGCAGCTCGGCGAGGAACTAGACCTCATCGACTTCGAAGCAGCTACGAAGGTTTCAGGCGTCAAGTTTTACTACCTCAAAAACGAAGCAGTCTTCCTCGAGCAAGCCCTCGTCATGTACGGCCTTAATGTTCTCCGGCGTCATGGTTTTACACCCTTCATCACTCCCGACGTCGCCAAGGAAGAAATTTTGTACGGCATCGGCTTTAATCCCCGAGGCAAGGAATCGAACGTCTATAACATCGAAGAAGAAGGCAGCTGTCTCGTTGCCACCGCAGAAATTACCCTCGGCGGCTATCACAAAGACGAAATCCTCTCCCGCGAAAAACTTCCGCTCAAATACTGCGGGCTTTCGCATTGTTTCCGCCGCGAAGCGGGTGCCGCCGGCCAGTTTTCGAAGGGACTGTACCGCGTCCATCAATTCACCAAACTTGAAATGTTCATCTATTGTCTACCGGAAGATTCGGACCGGATCCACGAGGATCTTCGCAAGATCGAGGAAGAAATATTCGCCGGTCTCGGCATTCCATTCCGTGTTGTGGATACCTGCACGGGCGACCTCGGCGCTCCGGCCTACCGCAAATGGGACCTCGAGGCGTGGATGCCCGGACGTAACGGCGGCGACTGGGGCGAAGTCACCTCCACCTCGAATTGTACCGATTTTCAGTCTCGCCGACTCAATGTCCGCTACAAGGACGAAGACGGCAAGAACAAGTATGTCCACATGCTGAACGGTACGGCAATCGCTGTATCGCGTGCGCTTGTCGCAGTCATGGAAAACTATCAGCAGGCTGACGGTTCGATCAAGGTTCCTGATGTTCTCGTGCCTTTCTGCGGGTTCGACGTAATTCCCGCCAGAAAATAATCGCACAACCCCGGACAAAGCGCGTACAAGTGAGGATCTTGCAAAACTTAGAAAGTTTTGCAAGATCAACCAATAATGTAGGTGAAGAATAAAAAAAAACGGCATTCCCGTTAACGGAAAACCGCTTTTTTTATTCACATTATTCTGTTACTTGCTGTGGCTGAAACGGTCGGAAATATCAATACGCCATTCGGCCTTTGTTTCGCGGCCTTCCCATTCGATGGTGCGCATAATCCTGAATTTTTTTGTATCGAGCGGATTTTCGAAAAACATAACCGCAAAGCGTCCTTGACCTATATAGACGATTTTTTCGTTCAAACCGAGATTTTCGGCTCCCTGCAGGAAAGTAATGACGCAGTCAAAATGAATCGGCCCGCCGGTGCCTTTGTCCACGAGGGCGGAAGTGCTGTCCTGTATCGGTTCACCGCATTTGACGCAGGTAAGTGTCGGCAGCTTGGGCAGCGGTGGCATTTCGACACGTTTTTCATTCCGTTCAGGACGCTCACTCCGACTTTCGCGGGGATTTTGTGCTTCATGCTGATTGGTTGGCGGGTTTTTCGTACCCGGATTTTTATGTCTTCTGTGCCGATCCCGGCGACGGGATCCTTCGTTATAATCGCTCATGTGTAATATCCTTAACCTCGATCAATTTGCTGCTCAAAACGAGAGCTATCCGCTGTATTGCGCCCTGAATATACCTTTCATCCTTGATTTTCTCTTTGAGTTCACGGATTCGGGGATTCTCAGCCGCTGGTAACTTTGTTGTCATACACGCTCCGAAAAGGCATCTTTGAGGTGACGTAAAACAGGCATTTCGTCCCGAAGCGGGTCCGAAGTCACCAGTATCACGTCAAACCGGATATACATACCATTATATTGTCGATGCGTGTCGAGAAAACATTTAGCCGTTTCTACCATTCTTTTCTGTTTACTGTATCCGATGACCAAATCAAGATCCCCAGCTTCGCCGCGGGGCCATGTTTTCACTTCGACAAATACAAGCGTATCAGCTTCAAGCGCTATTATATCAATTTCTCCGCGTCTTGTCCTCCAGTTGCGGTTGATTATCGTCCATCCCTCGTTTGCGAGATTTGCGGCGACAAGAGCCTCTCCCGATCGGCCGGTAGCGCATGCATCCGTGCGGTGAAGTGTCATTGTACCTTCTGGTACTCCGAAGGGTCTATGGCTCGCGCGATGAACACGTTACGGTTATCCAGAAGGTCAATGACATCACCCTCGTTTTGGGTGTAGGGCGTAGCGAATTCGTCTATCAGAACCCTGATTTTGGGCCGTAGTGGCGCTTCCTTGTGACTTTCGATCACACGGGCTATCACCGAATTGTTCATAAGCACAATCGAGCCAACCGGATAAATCCCGATGCTCTGGATCATGGCCTTGATGATATCGGGATCGAATCTCCTGCCATTATCAGCAAGCAGATTTTTCATAGCTTTATAGCCAACCATCGAGTCACGATAGGACTTCGGCGATACCATCGCTTCAAAAGCATCCGCAACCGAAATGATTCGAGCACCGATATCGATGTTCGTCGAAGTCAGGCGACCCGGATACCCCTCGCCGTCCCATCGTTCATGATGCTGGGCCGCTGCCTTGCCTACTTCGTCCGCGTACATGAGTTCGTTCACAATGAGCTTGTAACCGTAAAAAGTATGCGAGCGCATTATTTGCATTTCGGCATCATCCAGCTTTCCGTCTTTATTGAGAATTGCCGGAGGAACCTTGAGCATGCCCACGTCATGAAGGAGGGCGCCGGTTGCCACCTGTAAAAGCTTGTGCCGGGGGAAACCTAGATGTTCTCCGATTATAATTGAAAGGATGGCTGTATTGATCGAACTTTTCGCCTGGTCCATTTCGTGAACATCGCCACCGAGAATGAAACCGACGATGCCGGAGCGATCAGCTTGCAGCACTGAAAGGAGCTCACTGACAATACGGTCGATGGAACGGGTGCGAATTTCCTTCTGGTTACGGATGTCAGAGAATACAGTATCCAGGGTTTGCACAAGATCTCGATAGGTCTTGTATAGAACATGATCCTCTAGTACTTCAGGTAGCTTGAGAATTTGTTCAGATGTGTACTGTAGTTCGTCGAGGACAGGATTTTCTACCATTTCACCTGAAGTAGTCGCCCCTTTAGTCGCCTTCAAGTGCCCATCTGAATGCCCACCAGAAGGTGCGCTTGAGGGCGTAGGGGAAGGAGATTTGCCCATCGGCTCGTTCACTTCGTCGAGCTCGTCCAGCTCGTCCAGCTCGTCAAGTTCGTCCATTTCTTCGGGTTCTGTCTCTTCGAATTTGTCGGGTGCATTCGCCGGGAGGATAATGCCTGCAGTAAGAACAAACTGGATTTTCCAGCGATCGAGAGCCTTGATTTCACGTTCTTTTAAGGGAATTCCTTTGCTGACGAGCATATTTTCACCGTCATCAAAAAAAACAGGAGCCGAGAACCGCATACCTTCGGAGATTTCATTTCGCAATACTTTTTTCAACATGGAGACCTCGATAAAAAACCAACTTTTTTAAAACCACTCTTCATTGATTCCCTTTTCAAGGAATGCGAAGATAACAGCTACTGCTTCATACGTTTCAGGTGGAATACAGGTACCAATTTCTGCATCGGACAACATATCCGCCAGAACTTTGTCGGTAACAACCTGTATCCCGCACTCGGCGGCAATCTCGAGCATCCTTCGGGCAAGGGCATTTTTACCCTGCGCGATAACTACTGGCGCGTCGAACGCTCCCGTATAGGACAGAGCAATTGCCGTCAGCGTGTCTTTCATATTTCCACATCCACAGAACCGGTAACCGGATTCTGTATGGTGTCCGGATATTTCCACGAAATATCGGAAATACCAAAATCAGAAAAAAGACTTCTTAAATATACTACAAATTTGTCAAATATAACAGATTTAAAAGGCGGATTGGCAGTGAACTGGCAGGAACTTTTGGATAATTCAAACTCCCATTCGTTTTTATCGGCAATAAACGTTATTCGGCTTTCCAGACACGTACCGGAAGGGATATCAAGGAGGAAACGGACTGAACCGGAGCAGGCCTGACCCGAAACAACTTTCCGGAACGGCAGAATTATCCAGTGACGCTCGCAGCCCTTTTTTTGATTGACAAAGGCCGTAAAATCACGATCCTTGTCGTTTGTTCCGTCATTTCCCTCATCGGAAGTACCCATGCCGGAACGTCCTTCGATACACCGGATAAGCCGTTCGACGGAGTCAAAAGTTGGCTCAATTCCGCGTTCGGAAAGGATCGCCGCAGCTTCTACGGCCCGTTGCTCCCGCCCGGGGAAACGGGAAGCCAGACGTACGAGAGAGTTCATAGTGCGCCCGTCAAGCCGTGCCCCGATTTTCTGAAAAAAAACGACAAGAAAAGCAGAATTATTGTTTTCGACGAGGCCGAGACGTTCGAATATATCGGGGGGAAGCGTGGTTGATTCTGAAGGGAGCGGTTGCAGGTAGATGGTATCGCCTGTAAAGCTGACGCGGGCACGGAACGATTCACCAACTTCTTGACCGGCAAGGCCAGAGGCGGTAAAGACGTGACCCGCGATGCGGACCAAGGTATCCCGACCAGCTTGTTTACCAACTATGTCCACACGGACAACCGAACCCGGAACAATCGCTCGATTCAATGCGCTCGAGCGGCCGAGAGAAATGAAAGGCAGTCCTGAAGCATCAGTCCGTATCATGAGCGCATGTGTCTCCCGATAAAAAAAACCGGACTAGATGCCCGGTTTTTGTTACGCTTATTTGTCTGTATGTTTTTTCTGGATAAGGGTTTTGATTTTGGCAGCCTTACCAATCTTCTCGCGAATGTAGTACAGCTTGGCGCGGCGCACTTTTCCAGGGCGTAGCACTTCGACATTTGCGATGCGAGGCGAGTGCAGCGGAAACACACGTTCTACGCCTACACCGTACGAGTTCTTGCGAACGGTGAATGTGCGGCCAATTCCGCTATTCTTGAAGCAGATTACGAGACCTTCGTAAATCTGGATACGTTCTGTTTTACCTTCAACGATCTTAAAATGTACCTTGACAGTATCGCCGACTTTAAATGTCAGAACGTCTGCACGTTTTTGGCCTTCTTCAATTTTCTGGATCAGTTCCATTCCCATTTTGCAGCTCCTTGATAATCTTGTCCGTCTCTTTTGGCAGGGCGGCGGATGCCAGTACCCGTTCGAGGAGGTCAGGACGTACGCGCAGGGTTTTCTCGATACGTTTCCGTAAACGCCAGCGCCGTATGTTTTCGTGGTGCCCCGAAAGAAGCACCTCCGGAACGATCATGTCCCGGAATATTTCAGGCCGTGTGTATTGGGGATATTCAAGGAGCCCGTCGGAAAAACTTTCTTCCTCGAGGGAATCGCTCGAAATAACTCCATCAATAAGGCGGTACACGGTATCAATGATGACCGTGGCAGCAAGTTCGCCCGACGACATTACATAGTCGCCGATAGAAATCTCGTCATCCACATACCGGTCGATAATCCGCTGGTCAATACCTTCGTATCGACCGCAGACAAAAACCAGTTCTTCTTCCTTCGCAAACTCCGCCGCCAGTTTCTGGGTAAGAGGTGTACCGGAAGGAGTTACATAAATAACCCTTTTTCCGGAAAAAGTCCCATTTTTTGGGGCCACTCCCACCGATTCAAGCGCGCAAGCGAGCGGCTCGGGAAGCATCAACATACCGGCTCCACCGCCGTAGGTACTGTCATCACAGGTTTTGTGTTTATCAAACGCAAAATCCCGGATATTCACCAGGTTGTAGGCAATAATTCCCTTTCCTACCGCTTTTGCCATTATCGAACTTTCGAAAAAGGCGCGCGGTATTTCAGGAAACAAGGTCAGCACATGGAATTTCACCGGAGCGTCACTCCAGGATCCAGCGGTGCATCAGCTCGACTGTTTTGGCCTCGATGTCGATTTTACCGACAAACTCCTTTCGGAGTGGCACCATACAAGTCTTACCCTCGGTTAGGGCAACCTCGAGAAGGTCACCGGAGCCGCCTTCCGTTACACCGATGATTGTACCTATCGGAGAACCTTCATACACAAGGACACACTGACAAAGATCACAGACATAATACTCGCCCTCTTCAAGGGGGCAAGCCTTGTCGCGGGGAACGACAATCTCTGCACCGGCTATTTTCTTGGCCTGCTCGAGAGTGTCGATACCCTTGAATTTAATAAGAAGACAATGCGCAGAACCTTCGACCGCCTCTATTTCATAGCGGCTTTCGGTTCCGTCTTTGCCTCCAAAACGCAACTGTACATCAGAAAGCTCGGCAAAATGCCCCACTTCGCCCGAAGTACTCTCGACTTTAACATAACCGTCCACCCCATGGGATGAACGCACAAATCCGGTAACCAGCCGCTCAACAGCAGGCTGTTCACTTTTCTGCCGATCTTTCAATCCAGAATTTCCAGAGAAACCCTCTTTCCAGACTTGCCCGAAGAGGCACTCAGCACCGTCCGCATAGCTTTCGCAATGCGACCGTATTTACCGATAACCTTTCCGATATCTGCCGGCGCGACACGGAGCTCGAGAATTGTGGCCTTATCGCCTTCAACCTCTTGTACCGTTACCGCACCGGGATCGTCTACCAGGGATTTCGCGATATATTCTACCAAATCTTTTTCCACTCTCGATGCCTTTCCCGTGTCTTACAGGGTAAAGTTTTTTCTGTTCAGAAGTCCGCGTACGGTATCGGTCGGCTGTGCGCCGTTATCGAGCCATTTGCGTACCTTGTCGGTATCGAACGAAACCTGTTTTTCTTCAGCTTCGATGGGATGATAGATACCTACTTCATCAATGGTGCGGCCGTCGCGGGGCTCGCGTGCATCCTGAACAACAATGCGGTAATAGGGACGCGCTTTGCTTCCGAATTTCTTCAATCTGATTTTAACGCTCACTGAATATCCTCCTGGGAACTTATGCCCATAAATTCATTTGTGCATAGGAACCATATTTATACAGGAAAAGGAAAAATCCGTCAATACGGCAAATTATTTGTACTGAATTCCTATATATGTTATACTGAAAGGATGAGAAATGGGCATGTAGTACAGAAAAAATTCATTGTTTTAAACGACAGAAAAGCTACGTGGAAGGTTGCTATCAGAGTATCCGTATTGTATCTTGCCTTCGGATTGACCTGGATTTTACTGTCTGACAAGGCTGTTTCAATATTTATCCGGGATCCGGACCTCCAAACGACGATCAGCATAATCAAGGGATTCTTTTTTGTTTTTTTCAGTGCCCTGCTTATATATCTCCTGATCGCTCCCGCACTCGAAAAGCTGAGCGATAACGAGCAGGTAATTCTCGAAAACCGGAATGAATTGCAAATAATGGTCTATTATGACTACCTGACCGGGCTTTCGAACCGCCGAAAACTTCTAGAACGCCTGCCCGATTTTCTCAAGACACATACCGATCTCGGAAAAGCGTTGATGTATATCGACATAGACAATATAAAGCTGATAAACGATACCCTCGGCCATGTTTTTGGGGATGCATTAATCACAGCAACGGCGAAAAAATTGCAATCGGCCCTGGTGAAGGGCGATGAGCTGTACCGGCACGGCGGCGACGAATTCATCATCCTCGCAAGATTCCGCGAGATTGCCGAGGTGCAGAAAACAGCGAACAGAATCATCGAGTTGTTTGCAAAACCCCTGGCTGTCGAAAAAATTCTCGTCCATAGCAGCATCAGCCTCGGCATTTCGCTATACCCGCTCCACAGCACTGAGCCGGGCGAGCTTTTAAAGTGCGCTGACATCGCCATGTACGAATCCAAGAAAAACGGTAAAAACCGGAGCATCCTGTACAATCCGCAGATGATGACGGCAATAAACGAGCGGATGTCCATCGGTGAACATCTGCACAATGCGCTGCAAAAAAATGAACTTGAAGTATTCTATCAACCGCAAATCGATACCCGAAGCAGGAAGATACTCAGTTACGAAGCCCTCCTCCGCTGGACAAATCCCAAGCTCGGCCGGGTACCACCGGATAAATTCATCTCGATAGCCGAGGAAAACCACCTGATCATTCCGATTGGGGAATGGGTCATGTACAAAGCCTGCTGTTTTCTTAAAAAAATGCATGAAGCAGGCTATACCGACCTCTCTATGTCGGTGAATATTTCTATTATCCAGCTCCTGCACGAAAATTTCGTGTCGATGGTTGTACGCACACTCGAAAACACCGGCATCGAAGCGACCAAACTGGAACTTGAAATAACTGAATCTGTCCTGATGGAATCGTATTCGATCATAAAGGGAAATTTGGACGAACTGCGAAAACTGGGGATCGGAATAGCACTCGACGACTTTGGCAAAGGCTATTCGTCACTGAGCTACCTCGAACAGTTGCCGATTTCGGTCCTCAAGATAGACAAGATTTTCATCGATGCAATCAGCGAAACAGACAAGGAAAGTTCAATCACCGGCAATATTGTGGGAATCGGAAAAAAACTCGGGCTTACCGTTATTGCAGAAGGTGTAGAAACAGAAGGGCAACTTGCCTATTTGGCCGAGCAGAAATGTGACAAAATTCAGGGCTGGATATTCAGCAAGGCACTTCCCGCTGACGAAGCAGACTCTTTCACCCGCAAAAATCTGGAAGCCTGAAAAAAACGGGTGCTGACAGAATAACAGGCCCGGTCCTATTCGCTGAAACGCCTGAGGAAAGCCCGGGTACGTTCGTTTCCCGGATTATTTATGAGTTCGGCGGCATTTCCTTCTTCGATTATTATCCCCGCATCCATGAAAATAACCCGGTCCGCAACGTCACGGGCAAAGCCCATCTCGTGGGTGACTATCACCAAGGTCATTTTCTCGGCCGCCAGTTCCCGGATAACCTTGAGTATTTCTCCGGTCAGCTCCGGATCGAGTGCACTGGTGGGTTCATCGAAAAAAAGCACTTCAGGGTCGAGGGCAAGCGCGCGGGCGATCGATACTCGCTGCTGCTGGCCTCCGGAAAGTTCGAAGGGATAGGCTGCCGCCTTGTCGGAAAGTCCCATTTTAACGAGCAGCGATAACGCACGCGTTTTTGCTTCATCGGGCGTACGACCGAGCACATGGATCTGGGCTTCGGTGATGTTGCGCAGTACGGAAAAATGGGGAAAAAGGTTGAAATTCTGGAATACAAGACCCATTTTCAGGCAGATGGAGCGCAGTATTTCGGGATTCGCATACATTCCATCTTTCACCATCACTTCGCCCGATACGGTAACCGTACCGCCCGAAACAACTTCGAGATGGGTTACCGAACGGAGCAATGTAGACTTTCCCGAACCCGATGGGCCGATGATAGCGAGAACTTCGCCTTGATGAACCGAAAAAGAAATATCCTTGATTACTTCGAGCGTACCGAAAGATTTGGAAAGATGTTCAACTGTGATAATTTCCATATGTGTGTTGCGCCCCCTAGCGGTAATACGACAGTTTCTTTTCGAGGCGGGTAAACCCGGCAGACACAACCCAGTTCATGACAAAATAAAACACTCCGGCCAAAAAGATCGGCATGGTCGAGAACTGGCGGGCTGAAGCATTTTGGGCAACGCGAAAAAGTTCGGCCACACCGATCGTCTGGGCAAGGGCTGTATCCTTGACGAGGGTGATAACCTCGTTTGCAGTCGATGGAATAATCCTTTTGACCACCTGCGGCACGATAATGCGGAAAAAAGTCTGTGAGCGTGTAAAACCGAGTACCTTCGCGGCTTCGTACTGGCCTCTCGGAATGGATTCGATACCGCCGCGATATATTTCGGCAAAATAAGCAGCATAATTGATGACGAAAGCTATAATGACCGCAACAAAGCGGTCGTATGAAACGCCAAACAAGTAATATGGCGCAAAATAGACAAATATAAGCTGAAGGATGAGCGGCGTTCCGCGCATGACCAAAAGATAAGCGTTGACTAGGGAACTGAACAGTCGGTTGCTCGACATGCGCCCGAGCGCAATCGGCAGAGCGAGCGGAAGGGACAGGAGAAGCGTCAAAAAGAAGACTTCGACAGAAATGAGGGTGCCCTGCAGCATGGCTTCAAGCATCTTTATCACAGTTACTCCTGTTGCGGCGGTCGAGCAGAACCGGAATGCTACAATGGGGCATACCGGTCAAAAAAGAATTGTTACTTGAGGATCTTGCAAAACTTAGAAAGTTTTGCAAGATTAACCAATAATGTAGGTGGAGAATTCCAACAAGTTGTTGCTTTACAAAGACTTGTAGGAATTCTCCAAGAGGCTCACTTGCCTACGATGGAGATGTCGGCCTTAAACCATTTATTGGAGATGCCGGTGATGGTGCCGTCAGCGGCCATAGCTTCGAGTGTTTCCTGGACTTTGGACATAAGGGCCACGTCGGCCTTGCGGAAACCTACGCCATAGTCTTCGGGGGAAAGGGCTTCAGAGAGGATCGTGTAAGCCTTGCCCGAACGGTTGATATTGTCGTTCGCGACCATGAGATCCATGATGACAGCGTCGACGCCGGTCACTTCAAGGTCCATGAGAGCGGTCAGGTTGTCCTTGAATTCCACAACGTTTTTTAAACTTTTTTTGAAGTCCGCGGCGGATTCAAGCGCGTCGGCAGCGGAAGAACCAGCCTGAAGACCAACAGATTTACCGGAAAGGTCGGCAAGGTTTTTAAAAGAAGAATTGCTTTTGACAACAACAACCTGGGCGTTCTTGAGATACGGTTTGGTGAAAGTCATTGCTGCGGAACGTTCGGGAGTTATCGTGAAGCCGTTCCAGATGCAGTCAATCTTGCCGGTATTGAGCTCCTGCTCCTTGGCGTTCCAATCGATGGGTTGGAGAACGAGTTCTACGCCCATTCGCTTGGTGACTTCGCGAGCGAGATCGACGTCATAACCGACTATTTCGTTGTTTTCGTCGCGAAACCCCATGGGAGGGAATGCGTCATCGAGACCCATCACGAATACTTTTTTATCCGTAACTGTCTTAAGTGAATTGTCTTTGGTTGTATCTTTCTTCGAGCAGGAAAGAATCACCATACCAGCAAGCAGAATGCATACCACAAGCATCATAAATTTTTTCATTGTAATACTCCTCTGGTCATACTACCATTTTTTTCGTTTTTCTGTAAACGATGTGCAGTCCCGCTTCAATGGTATTAGTCCTTGTTTCCTCGTAAAACGAGAGCAATTTCCTTCCAGACTATCTTATCCCGCTCGGAAAGGGCTGAAAAGTCGTCCTGTCGCCCCCAGGCCGAGAACTCGATGAAATTTTTGGTCCGCTCGAGGAGTCGGGTAAATTTGCTTTCGTGGAAAGATACCAGCCAGGGAGGCAGTTTCTTGACCAAGGACACCATCAGCCGGTAATGGGGAAGACAGAGGCCATCAGATGCAGTGAAAAAAGAAACGAAATGATCATCGGCTGAACCGGCGACAAAACCGAGGAATTCCCGTTCGATGCGCTCTGTTTCGGCACAGGCGGGACAGGGCTCTTTGGACTTGACAATTTTAGTCTTCTTGAGGGAAGGGAGACTGTCCGAGAGAATGTCGTATCCGAGAATGGCAACGGCCAGCCCGTCCCGATAGGAATCGAGATTTTTCGCGTGTGTGGGACAGAACCCTCCGGCTGCGCGATATTTGGAGCGGAAGCCGCGGTCGGAGACATGCTCGAACAGCATGTTGTCGATGTAACGGGCGCTGCGTTCGGAGACTATAGTACACAGGGGGCAGCCCGGTTTTTCACAAGCTTTTTCGAGGGCAAAATAATTGACGTGTTTTTCACTCATGTCAACTCGCCCTTCAAAAACGGTAATCGACGACGTTGCGCGCAGAACGCACCTTGCCGACGTATTCGCTAACCTTGACGTGTTCAGGATGCACTGAATAAAGGTCGAGATCTTCCTTAGAGTCGAATTCGGTCACCAACACCATATCGAAAGCCATAGATGAGGTATATTCATTTATACCGACCTCGAGTTTCCTGATGAAGGGAATCGTAGCGGGTAGCGCTTCGAGCATTTTTTTGACATGCAGACAGTTTTCCATCTTCATTTTCCCCTCGGCCTCGTCCTTGAATTGCCACATTACGATATGTTTCAACATAATTGCTCCTAATCAGCAAGATTTTTACAGTATAACAGGTTTTCGGAGACACCGGAACAGCAATTAAACGGTATATTTAAAAGTATACCGGAGGTAACACACATGCGTGTCCTGATAATCGGCGCAAGCAACAAGAGCGAGCGCTACGCCAATATGGCCATGAAACGGCTTATAGAAAAAAAACACGAGGTGGTTCTGTTCAATCCGGCTCTCTCCGAGATCGACGGACACCCTGTCGTCAGAACATTCGCCGAAATTGATCAGCCTGTCGATACCGTTACGATCTATGTAGGACCACGACATCTCGAGCCGATGATCGATGACATTATTGCCTGTAAGCCGCGCCGCATCATCTCGAATCCCGGGACGGAAACAAAATTGCTGAAAAAAAAGGCACAGGAAGCAGGCATCCAATATATCGAAGCGTGCACCCTTGTGCTCCTGTCAACCAACCAGTTCTGATCCCATTCGTCATCAAGCCCTTTCGTCATCGAGTAGCCGACGTTCTCCTTCAAGTGCACGAATCGAAGTTACATCCTGCGTCACCTCAATTATGCCCTTGAAGGTATCTCCGATAAAAAGGGGATAATAGCGGATATGAATAAACTTGCCCTTCATCTGTATCCAGAATTCAGCTTCAGAACGTTTGCGTGACTTGAAATCGTCGATTATACCCTGTACAACATGCACGCTTGCCGGTGGATGGCAATTTTGGACAGCACGGCCGATTATGCCAGGCGAACGGGGAAAAACACGATCTGCGTTATCGGTATAATATTGGACAAGGTCGTGTTCATCCACATAGGAAATGTCGAGCGGCAAGTGAGTCAGCATCAAATCGAGCTGTTCGCGGGTTAGCGAACCCGTAGAAAGCGAAATTGTGCTGCCAGCCTCCGGCACAGACGAATTATCCACAGTATGCGCGTGCACCACATTCGGATCCCAGAGGTTGCCCGGCTTGATCCATGCGTATCCGATTGCTGCTTCTCCGCGTCGAATTGAAATCCATATTGCTTCGGGAAGTTTGCGCAGCGAGGTCGGGAAGAGAATCTTTTCTTCCATGAATATCATTCGCTTGAGGCTTCTGGCCATGATTTTTCCTTGTTGTTTACAGGAAGGTAGATCACCCGCGTCGAGTGCTGTCCGGAACGAGCGCATCATATCCCGAATCTCGTTGTGCTTGCCCCACATTACCTTGGAAGGGCCGGTAAAGCCCGCATTCTCGAGATACGGAAACAGTTGATTTTCCTTTCGCGCATAATGAATTTCTACGAGACATACCGATTCAAATGCACTGCGGAGCGATTCACTGTCGGATGAATATCTGGTACGTCCGAGTTCGCCCATAAAATGACGCACCTCTCCGCGAAGCGCTGCATTCTCTGCTCGATAGGTGGCAATAGGATGTCCGGGAGTTTTTGATATCCTCATTGCATTCTTGTCTTTGCCCGCATTCTTTTTAAGAGTATCCTCGAAAGCATCAACATGCAGCTCACAGAGCCGCTGAACTTCCTCGACAGGCATGCCTTCGCCAATGAGCGCCTGTTCGGCCTCGGCTATTTCTTCGGGACTCAACGTTTTAAGTATCGAGGCGAAACGCTTTTTCATTGCTTTCCGCGTAACGGCAGGATCACCGGCCGCATTGAGGCTCTTTATTATATCTTTCAGTTCGTTCTTGCGGTTTTCGGAATTCTGGATCAGTTCTGACATTAGTTCCTCCTAAGCATACTAAAATGATACTACTGAATGCATCTGATAGCAAAATTATCAGTGCAAAAAAAGCCCGTCCGGTTGCTACCAGACGGGCTTTACTAAAAAAAGATACCGATGATTACTTCATAGGATGTTTGCGGGTATTCCCGCAAACTCCAGAAGAAATAATTCTACCGATGATTACTTCATAGGATGTTTGCGGGTATTCCCGCAAACTCCAGAAGAAATAATTCTACCGATGATT